>NZ_JABMLI010000002.1:425582-1020126 GCF_013205045.1 Curtobacterium sp. VKM Ac-2852 | reverse complement strand
AGAGTAGGACGCCGCCGGACTTAACGTAGAAGAACCAGGGAACCCCTGACCATTCGTGGTCAGGGGTTTTCTGCGTTCTGCGACCCATCCACAGGGCAGGTGGGAGGGACAGGCGCCGCGGTAGGGTTGACGGGTCATGACTGCGCCATTCACCACCGCCTCCGGCTCCGACATCCGCGTCCGCTTCTGCCCGAGCCCGACGGGGACCCCGCACGTGGGGCTCATCCGTACGGCGCTCTTCAACTGGGCGTACGCCCGCCACACCGGCGGCAAGCTCGTGTTCCGCATCGAGGACACCGACGCCGCCCGCGACAGCGAGGAGTCGTACGCGCAGATCCTCGACGCGCTCCGCTGGCTCCGGCTCGACTGGGACGAAGGGGTGGACGCCGGCGGCGAGCACGGACCGTACCGGCAGTCCGAGCGAACCGCGATCTACGACGACGTGATCGCGAAGCTCAAGGAATCCGGCCACATCTACGAGTCCTTCGTCACGCCGGACGAGATGGAAGCCCGCAACAAGGCCGCCGGTCGTGACCCCAAGCAGGGGTACGACAACCACGAGCGTGACCTGACCGATGCCGAGCGCCAGGCCTTCCGCGACGAGGGCCGCGAGCCGGCACTCCGGCTGCGGGTCCCCGACCGTGACCTGAGCTTCGACGACCTGGTGCGCGGTGAGATCACCTTCAAGCAGGGCACGTTCCCCGACTTCGTGGTGGTCCGCCCGAACGGCAAGCCGCTGTACACGTTCACGAACCCGGTGGACGACGCCCTGATGGGCATCACCCACGTGCTCCGGGGTGAGGACCTGCTGTCGTCGACGCCGCGGCAGATCGCCCTGTACGAGGCGCTGTACGAGATCGGCCTCGCGCCCTCCATCCCCGTGTTCGGGCACCTGCCGTACGTGATGGGGGAGGGCAACAAGAAGCTCTCGAAGCGTGACCCCGAGTCGAACCTGTTCCACCACCGTGCCGCCGGCATGATCCCGGAGGGGCTCGTCAACTACCTGGCGCTGCTCGGCTGGTCGATCGGCCCCGACCGCGACGTGTTCTCGATCGACGAGATGGTCGCGGCGTTCGACGTCACCGACGTGAACCCGAACCCGGCCCGCTTCGACCACAAGAAGGCCGAGGCGATCAACGGGGACCACATCCGTCTGCTGGCGCCGGAGGACTTCCGGTTGCGCCTGCTGCCGTACCTGTCGGAGTTCATCAGTGACGCGGCGACCCCGGAGCAGCTCGAGGTCCTGACCAAGGCGGCTCCGCTCGTGCAGGAGCGCATGCAGCTGCTCGGCGAGGCACCGGCGATGCTCGGGTTCCTGTTCACCTCCGACGCCGACCTGGTGGTCGAGGACGACGCCCTGGCCTCGCTCAAGGGCGACACGGCGACGGTCCTGACGGCGAGCACCGCAGCACTCGAGGGCGTCCAGGACTGGACCACCGAGGCCGTCGAGGGTGCGCTCCGTGCGGCCCTCATCGACGAGCTCGGCCTGAAGCCCCGCGTCGCCTTCGGCCCGCTGCGCGTGGCGGTGTCCGGACGTCGGATCAGTCCGCCGCTCTTCGAGTCGATGGAGATCCTGGGCAAGGAGTCCACCCTGACCAGGCTCCGCGCCCTCGCGGCGCGCTGACCGACCGTGAGCAGCACGGCGCACACCGTCCCGGTCGTGCACGACGTGGCGGTCATCGGCGCCGGTCCGGCCGGGCTGAGCGCTTCGCTCAACCTGGTCCGGGCGAAGCGCACCGTACTGCTCGTCGACGCGAACCGCCCCCGGAACGCCGCGACGCTCCGGTCGCACGGGTTCCTGACGCGCGATGGCATCTCGCCGCTCGAGCTCCGGAAGCTCGGGCGGACCGAGGTCGAGGGGTACCCGGAGGCGACGGTCGTGCAGTCCGTCGTCGACCTGGTGGCCCCGGACGCCGACACGGACACCTGGCGGGTGCACGGCTCGTGGCGCGGCACCGAGCTCGAGGCTCGCGCCCGGACGGTCGTCGTGGCGACGGGGTTGCGTGAGGAGTTCCCGGCGCTGCCGATGCTCCGCGCGTTCTACGGCACCGCGGTGCACAGCTGCGTCGAGTGTGATGCGTACGACAAGGCCGGGCAGCCGCTCGCGTTCATCTGCGAGACCGACGACGTGGTCGACCGGGCGCTGCTCATCGCCTCCTGGACCGACGACCTGATCGTCTACACGAACGGGGTGGCGCCGCTCGACGACGCCGGCCGCGCTCGGCTGGCGTCGGCGGGGGTCGTCGTGGACGAGCGGGTCGTCGAGGACCTCGAGGGCGATCGCTCCGGGATGACCGGCGTCCGGCTCGCCGACGGCCACGTCGAGCCGCGGACCGGTGGGTTCGTCCGACCGGTGTGGCACGCCGACCTCGACTGGCTGCGCACCAGCGCCACCACGAGTACGAGCGTCACGAGCGGGAACACGGCCGCGAACGGCGACACGCCCGCAGCGCTCGAGGGGCTCCAGCGCGACACGCATGGACTCCTCGTGGTCGACCGGGTGGGCCGGACGTCCGTCCCGGGGCTCTACGCCGTGGGAGACGTCACGCCTCCCGGGCCCGAGCAGCTCATCGTCGCCGCCGGACACGGAGCCGCGACCGCCGCCGCCGTGCACCGAGACCTGGTGGGTGGTCTTGCGGACCTCCGGGATGCTGTACAGTAGTTGATCGTGCCCCGGGTGACCGGGCCAGAAGGCCGACAGGCCTTTTGGGGTATGGTGTAATTGGCAACACAGCGGTTTCTGGTACCGTCGTTCTTGGTTCGAGTCCAGGTACCCCAGCACTCGATGAACAGCCCCCGGGATTTCCCGGGGGCTGTTCTCGTTCCGGGCTGTTCTCGTACCGGGCTGATCTCGTTCGCGGCCGTGCTGGTTCCGAGCGTCCTCATCGGGGATGCACGGCTCATCCACGGTCACGCCACGGCTGATCCGGAGGTTGCGCGGAACCGCACGATCCCCGAGCCGGCGCGAGCCGCCGTGCGGAAGGCGCCCACGGCGGTGGTCCGGTCGTTCCGGAGTCGTACCGTCCGTGGCGGGCGCCGTCGCGCCTCCAGGCCGGTTGCGGTTCCCCGCACCGGGCTCTCGACTGCTCGCGGGCAGGGGGAGCGCGGACCTACGGTCGGAAGACCGTCGCGGGAGTCGTGACGGTCCGCTGCTGAGCACCCGAGGTGTCATCGTGACCTCCGTCGACCCGCTGACGACCGTCGATCCCTGGAACCACCCCGCAGCCGTGCCCGCGGCGGCCGACCACTCCGTGCTGGACCGCTGGGACCGCGTGGTGGCACTCCGGGGCGACGCCGCCGCGCTCGCGGGCGACGGCCGCCACTACACGTACACCGAAGCGGACCGGGCCTCCCGCGCGCTGGCCGCAGCACTGGCCGTGACGCTCCGACCCGACGACCACAGCGGCGTCGGCGTCGGCGACACCCCGGGCGGGGCGTCGAAGCCGGTCGGGCTGATGGCGGGGCAGTCGACCGAGGCCGTGATCGGCATCCTCGCGCTGGTGCGTGCCGGACGGACCGTGGTGGTGCTCGACGACCACCTGCCCGCAGCACGTCTGGCGCACGTGGCCAGGCTCGCCGGCGTCGACGAGATCGTGGCCGACACCGAACGTGCGGTGCTGGCCGCTGCCGTCGTCGCGGAGCGGGACGGCCGGGTGCACGCACTCGGCGAACTGCTGGACGCGGGCGAACTGCTGGACGCGGGCGAACCGCTGGACGCGGGCGGTCCCGGCGCGGCCCCGTCGACGGACACCGCCGGCGCGCGTCCCGGCGGGCGGGATCCCTTCGCCATCGTCTTCACCTCCGGCTCGACCGGCATGCCGAAGGGCGTCGTCCTGACGCACCGGCAGCAGATCGCCGATGCCGAACAGGACGCGGTCGCGCTCGGCCTCGGCCCCGGCGACCGGCTCGGTGTCGTCCTGCCGCTGTCCTTCGCCGCCGGGCTCCTGTTCTCGTTCGACACGTTGCTCTGCGGCGGCACCATCGTGCTGCTCGAGCCGCGTGAACTCGGTGTCGAGCGGCTGCTCGGGCGGTTCCGGGACGACGACGTGAACGTGCTCGTCTGCACCCCGCACCTGCTGCGCTCGATCATCGGGTCGCAGAGCGCCCCCGGGTCGCACGGGACCGCAGCCGGGACCGCACCGGTGCTCGGCGGGCTGCGCTTCCTGATGACCACGGGCGAGTCCGTCACCGGCGCCGACCTCGCCGCGGCTCGACCCCACCTGGACCCGGACACGCTGCTCCTGAACGCCTTCGGCTCGAGCGAGACCGCGTGCGTCGCGTACTGCCCGGTGGCCCCGGGGGAGCCGGTGCCCGAGGGCGTCGTGCCCGCCGGGTGGCCGTTGCCCGGCAAGACGGTCCTCGTGCTCCGTGAGGACGGCAGCCCTGCCGCCCCGGGGGAGACCGGCGAGCTCGTCGTGGTCTCCGACGCCCTGACCGCGGGCTACTGGGGCGCGCCGGAGAAGACCGCCGAACGGGCCGGACACACCGGCGAAGCCGAGGCCGTCGCCGGCATCCCCGTCGGGACCCCGAGCTGGCGGCAGGGCGACCTGGCACGCGTCGACCCCGACGGGCGGCTCGTGCTGCTCGGCCGATCCGACGACGCCGTGAAGGTCCGCGGCTACCTGGTCGAGCCGAGTGAGGTCGAGGCGGCCCTCCGCGCGGTCCCCGAGGTGCACGACGCGGTCGTGACGGCACAGGTCGACCCCGGTTCCGTCACCCGGCTCGTCGCCTACGTGGTCGGTCGCCCGGGGCACCGCACCCCGGCACCGGGCGCGCTCCGCCGGGCGCTCCGTGAGCGGCTCCCCGAGTACATGGTGCCGGCTTCGATCGTGCCGATGACCGAACTGCCGCGGAACGAGCGCGGCAAGGTCGACCGGGCCGAACTCCCCGGGGCGCCGAGCGTCGAGACCGAGATGGTCGAGGGCGAGTACGACCAGTGGGAGCTCGTCGTCGGGCAGATCTGGGCCGAGGTGCTCGGCCTCCGGGGCGTGCACCTCGACGAGGACTTCTCCGCGCTCGGCGGCGACTCGCTGTCTGCCGAGGAGATGCTCGCCGTCGTGCAGGACCGGCTCGGGGTCGACCTGCGCTCCTCGGACGTGCTCGAGCACCCGACGCTCCGCGCCTTCGCCCGACGGGTGCGGAGCGGGACGAGCGCGCTGCCGAGCCACCCCGACGTCGTGAAGGTGTCCGAGGCGCGCGAGGGCGGCCGTCCGCCGGTGTTCTGCTTCGCCGGTGGCGGTGCCCTGGCGCTGACGTTCCTGCCGCTCTCGCGGCACCTGCCCGCACACGACCTGTACGCGTTCCAGCAGCACGCCCTCGAGCGCCGCGGGATGCCGGACTGGAACATCGAGCGGAGCGCCCGCCGCTACCTCGCCCTGATGCGCATCGTGCAGCCCCGCGGCCCGTACCTGCTCGTCGGGCACTCGCTCGGCGGACTCGTCGCACTCGAGATCGCCCGGCTCCTGACCGAGAGCGGTGAACAGGTGGAGCACGTCGTCCTGCTCGACACCTACCTGCCCCGCACGAAGTCCGAACAGGCACGCCTGCACTTCGGCCGGATGGAGCCGCGCGACCAGCCGAACACCGCCGTCCGGGCCGTGCAGCGGGGGCTCGACCGCGCCGTCAGGCGGGTGCTGCCCGCGGGTGTGCCGTACGGAGCGCTGTTCGCCAAGCGGCTCCGTGCGTACACGGCCGGCGTGCTGCGGCACGGTGGGCAGAAGGACTTCGACGCGTTCTTCGACCAGGCCGAGATCGTCACCAGACGCCACCACCCGACGCCGTTCCACGGAAGGGCCACCTACGTCCTCGCCGACGCCAACCCCGACGCCGCCGGGTGGTCCGCCCTGCTGCGCGGGCCCACCGAGATGGTGCGGATCGCGAGCGAGCACACGTCGCTGCTGCGGGAACCGCACGTCGCCGAGCTGGCGGTCGCGCTGCGGGCCGCCTTCGAGACGGCGGACGTACCGCAGGTCTGAGACCGGCCCACGACCGGACGGGAGGCGCGGTGCCATCTGGCACACCTCCCTCGCAGGCTCGGTCAGCGCGCCCCGCGCAACGCTTCGCGTTGCCGCTCTGCGGGGCGCGCCCGTCCGCTCGTCCCGCGTCCACCACCCGCCGGCCGCCGCGCCGGAGGGCCGACCTGCACGAGGGTTGCGGGTTTCCGTATCCGCACCCGGGTGTCCGCAAGGGACCGCACCGCGCATTGACCCTCCCGCTGGCCACGGCGATGGTTGGAACCGCGGGGGAGAGTACCCACTCACCCGCGGCAAGCAGGCGGCGTCGTACCCGCGTCCCGCTGCTCGACCGACGACGGTCACCGTCGTCGATGCGTCATCCGAGGACGCGCCGCTCGTCTCGACGAGCCACCACCCGACAGCAACCCTGACCCGACAGGACCGCGCCATGCCCGCACGTACCGTTCGCCCTGCAGACCCGAGGGTCTCCGTCGTCATCCCGGCACGGAACGAGGCCCGCAACCTCGAGATCATCCTCCCGAAGCTCCCGCCCGTGTACGAGGTGATCCTGGTCGACGGCAACTCCGTCGACGACACCATCGCCGCCGCCCAGCGCGTGATGCCCGACATCCGCGTCGTGCACCAGACCCGCAAGGGCAAGGGCAACGCCCTGGCCTGCGGCTTCGAGGCCGTCACCGGTGACATCGTCGTCATGTTCGACGCCGACTGCTCCGCGGACCCCGACGAGATCCCGCGGTTCGTCCAGGCGCTCATCGACGGCGCCGACGTCGCGAAGGGCACCCGGTACTCGCTCGGCGGTGGCAGCGATGACATCACGATCGTCCGGAACATGGGCAACCGCGGCCTGAACATGCTCTGCAACATCATCCTCGGCACCCGCTACAGCGACCTCTGCTACGGCTACAACGCCTTCTGGGCGGACGTCCTGCCGGAGATCGGTCTGCTGTCGTCCGAGCTGCCGAAGCCGGCCGACGGTTCGATGCTGTGGGGCGACGGGTTCGAGATCGAGACCGTCCTGACCTGCCGCTGGTCGGCCGCCGAGCTCGCGATCACCGAGGTGCCGAGCCACGAGAAGCTCCGGGTGCACGGTTCCAGCAACCTCAACGCCGTGACCGACGGCATCCGCGTGCTGAAGTCGATCATGCACGAGCGTCGTCGTGCCGCCATCGGCCGTGCCGAGGTCCGTCGCGCCGCGATGAGCGTCGTCCCGCCGGCCGAGCAGCTGGCCGCGCCGGCTGCTGCTCCTGTCGCTGCCGCGCCCGCCGCTGCGTCGCCGGTCGCTGCGTCCGTCGCGACCCCGGTCGCCGCGTCCGCCGTCGCCGGGGCATCCGTCGTCGCCGGGGCGTCCGTCGTCGCGTCCGTCGTCGCCCTCGAGGAGGACGTCGCGTGACGACCGTTGCGGTCGTCATCTGCGCCTACACCCAGCAGCGCTGGGGTGACCTGCAGGACAGCGTCGAGTCGGCCAAGCGCCAGCCCGAGGGCCCCGAGGTCGTCGTCGTCATCGACCACGAGCCCGAGCTCCTGGCCCGCGCCGCCGCGCGCTGGCCGGAACTGCGGGTCGTCCCGAACACCGAGGACCGCGGACTGTCCGGGGCCCGCAACACCGGTGTCGCTCTGACCGACGCCGACGTCGTCGCGTTCCTGGACGACGACGCCACCGCGGACCCCGACTGGCTCGGGCACATGCTCACCGCGCTCGAGGACCCCGACGTCGTCGGTGTCGGCGGTCGTGCCACGCCGTCCTGGCCGGCCGCGACCGGCCCCGGCCCGTACGCCGACGAACTGCTCTGGATCGTCGGGTGCTCGTACCGCGGGCTGCCCGAGACCCCGGGCGACGTCCGCAACGTCATCGGGTCGAGCATGGCGTTCCGCCGCGACGCGATCCTGCTCGCCGGCGGTTTCCGCTCCGGCATCGGCCGCGTCGGCAACCAGCCGCTCGGCTGCGAGGAGACCGAACTCTGCATCCGCATCGCCCAGGCCCGTCCCGGCGCGCGGATCCGGCACGAACCGCGCTCGAACGTCTCGCACCGGGTCTCCCCGGACCGTGTGACGATGCGCTACCTGCGCCGCCGCAGCTACTACGAGGGGATCTCGAAGGCCGTGCTGAGCCGTCGGGTCGGCACCGGTGACTCGCTCGCCAGCGAGTCGACCTACCTGACCCGCGTGATCCCGGGCGCCGTGCTGCGCGAACTGCGTCACGTCGGTCGTGGCGGAGGCCTGCGGGCGTACGCCATCGCGCTCTCCGTCTTCTCGACGGTCGCGGGCTACGCCGTCGGCCGGGTCCTCGGCACCGTCGTCGTGCGGACCCCGCCCGCACCCGCCCCGCTCCCGCAGCCGGTGGGCACACCGTGACCCGCGCGACCCTGGCGATGGTCCTCTCGCCGGTCGTGACCGGGCCGCTCGTCCCCACCTGGGACGGCGCGCTCTGGGTCGGCGAGCTCGACCGTGCCGACGTGCACGCGTCGAGCCACCGGGACGTCATCGCCCTGCAGGGATCGACCGGGTACGGGCGTGCACGACTGCTCGTCCGCGACCACGGCGAGCCGCTCGGTTTCGTCGAGGCCGAGATCACCGAACGCCGCCGCATCGGCGGCACCATCGACGTCCGTGCGCTGCAGCGCGCGATCCGGCCCATGCCGGCACCCGAGCGTCGGCCGGCAGCAGGTCTGGTGCTGCCGTCCGTCACCGTGGTGCTCTGCACGGACGGTGCCGCCGGCACGACCATGCGGTCGGTGCTCGCGAACGGGCACCCCGACTTCGACGTCGTGGTCGTCTCGCACGGCGCCGACGACGACGGTGTGGCGACCGTCGACATCAGCGGACACCGCGTCACCACCATTCCCGCGCCCGACGGCGGCCTCGCCGCCGCGCGGAACGCCGGCCTGCTCGTCGCGACCGGCGACGTCGTCGCGTTCGTGGACGAGGGCGCCGTCGTGGACGGCGGCTGGATCGCCGCGATCGCTCGTGCCTTCGCGGCCGACCCGGACGTGGCCTGCGTCACCGGGCTCGTGCCGAGTGCCGAGCTCCGGACGCCGGCGCAGCGCTGGCACGACGACCGCACCCCCGGCGGGCGGACCGTCCGCCGCCGGGTGTTCCGGCTCGACGACCCGGTCGACGACCTCCCGCTGCACCCCTTCGCCGCCTCGGCCTACGGCACCGGCGCGAACCTCGCCGTGCACCGCGCGACCGCGCTCCGGATCGGTGGGTTCGACACCGCCTTCGGCCCCGGCACCCGCGTCGGCGGCGGCGACGACCTCGACCTCTTCACACGACTGCTGTTCGCCGGATCCGCGATCGCCGTCGAACCGGCCGCGATCGCGTGGCAGCGATCGGCGGACGACGTCGCGTCGCTCCGCGCCGCCGCTGCCGCGCACGGCCACGGACTCGGAGCCTGGATGACCAAGAACGCACTCGACCGCGACACGCTGACCGCCTCGGTGGACGCGGCACCGGAGGCCATCAGCGCCTTCGCGCGCCTCGGCCTCGAGCAGGGCGACGACGCTGCCGACGCTGCTCCGGCGAACGGCCACGGGACGGGCACCGCGCGCGACGCGGACACCGTCGACGCCGTCGACGCCGTCGACGCGGAGTTCGCGGCCACGAAGCGTCGGTTGCGTCGCGTCGAGCGGCGCTCCGTGCTCACCGCTCCGGTCCTGGCGCTCCGGGAACGCATGGGCGGCGCGGGAACGATCGACCGCACGGCGCACGGCCGCCACGAGCTGCAGCGCGGCCTCGACACCGCGGGGCCGGCGCGACCGACCCCCGGTGGCGCGATGGGGCCGGCGGCGCGACTCGGTGCCGCCGCGATCGTCCTGCTGACGCTCGTCCTGGCCGCCGTCGGCAGCGTCGTCGAGCTGCCCACGCTGCGGGCGAGCGCCGTCGCGGTCTTCCTGTTCGCCCTGCTCGGGGTCGCCCCGATGCTGCTCGTCCGTCCGATGTCCCTCGCACGGTTCGCCGTCCTCGCCGTCACCGGGTCGCTCGTCGGCACGATCGCCATCGGGTACACCATGGCGACCTTCCACATCTGGGCGCCGGCGGTCCCCTTCGTCGGTGTCGTCGTGCTCACCGCGGCGGCGCTCGCCGTCTCGGTACCCCGTGACGTGGCGGAGCTCCGTCGCGCCGGACTCGTGCACCGTGCGACCGCTCGGCCCCGGTGGAGCACGACCGCCACCGTGACGGCGCTCTCGCTCGGCGGGCTCGTCGTCGTGGTCGTCGCCGCGCTCACCCACATGGGCGACCCGGTGCCCGCCGGCCTGTTCGGCTCGCTCGGCCCGGGCCTGGTCGTCGGCCTCGTGCTCGTCGTCGCCGCCGCGGTCATCGCCCTGGTGCGCGGCCGCGCACTCGCCGTGCCCGTCGTCGTGCTCGGCGGGGTCGTGCAGCTCGCCCAGGCGATCACGTACGGCGTGCCGACCGTGACCGCCGCCGCCCGGCACATCGGTGTCGTCGAGTACATCCGCCAGTTCGGTGGGACCAACCCGTCGGCCGACATCTTCCAGACGTGGTCCGGCCTGTTCGCGGGCGCTGCCTGGGTCGCCGACGTCGGGGGCATCGTCAACACGATCCTCATCGCCGCCTGGGTGCCGGTCCTGCTCGCGTTCAGCACGACCATCGCGGTCGGGGTCCTGACGGCGCACTGGCTGCCCGGCGCCCGTCGGCCGTGGATCGCAGCGCTGCTGACCGCGATGACCGGTTCGCTCAACACCACGTACTTCTCGCCGCAGTCGACCGGCATCCTGATGTCGATCGTGATCCTCGTGCTCGCCACCGGACCGCTGCGCGACGCCGCCGTCACCACCGCCGACGGCTCGGTCGCCGCCAAGCCGCGGGCACGGCGGGTGGGGCTCTCGCGGATCATCGCGATCACCCTCATCGGCATCGTGCTCGCCGTGACGCACCAGATCTCGCCGTACCTGACGGTCGCCGCACTCGTCACGCTCATCGTCTTCCGGATGCTCCGCCCCTGGTGGCTGCCCGTCGTCGTGCTCGTGCCGGCGGTGGTCTTCGCCGCGCTGAACGGTGACATCCTCGGACGGTTCCTGTCGCTCGCGGCGGTCGGACGCGTGCTCGACAACGTGCAGCCGCCCGCGCACGACATGACCGTCCTGCCGAAGCCGCTCGTCACGCGCCTGGCGTTCGACATCCCGGCAGCCGCGCTCGTGGTGCTCGGGCTCATCGCCCTGGTGACCGTGCTGATGCGGCGCGATCGGACGCACTGGGCGCTCCTCGCCACCGCCGCGAGCCCGATCTCGCTCCTCGTCGCCACGAACTACGGCCAGGAGGGCGTCTTCCGCGTCGTGCTCTTCGCGACGCCGTGGATCGCGATCCTGGCGGCGGCACTCCCGATGCCCGCGGGTCGGTTCGCCCCGGTCGGGGCGGTCCTGCAGCGGGGGATGCGCCCGTCCGCCGTGCGGTTCGCGGTCGCCGGAGCAGCGGTGGCGGCGCTCGTCGCGATCGGTGCGTTCGGGCAGACCTCGCTCGACTGGAACCGCGTCATGACCCGGAGCCAGTCCGCGGCGACGCAGTACTACGACCGCACGGCACCCGCGGGCTCCGTGATGCTGCTCACCGGTTCGGCCAACGCCGTCCCGAGCAACACCGGCGCACGGTACTTCGACGTGGGCTACCTGTCCCGCGAAGCACTCGGCCCGTACCCGGACCCGACCGGTGGTTACGACGCCGAAGCCGACCTGTCGAACGTGACGCGGGAGCTGGTCGTGAACTGGTCGGCCACCGGCTACTACGCCCTGGTCGCGGAGCCCTTCGGCGCCTACGACGAGCGGTACGGCTACCAGAGCGACGCCGACTACCAGGAGCTCGCCGCCGCCATGGCGTCCTCGCCCTACTGGAAGCGGGTCTGGTCGTCGGGGACGACCGCGATGTACGAACTGACGACGGAGGGCCTGCGCCATGCAACCGACTGAACCGACCTCCGACAGACCGCGACGGACGCGACGGGCCACCGTCGCGTCCGTCGCGGGCGTGGTCGCCACGGTGCTCACCGTGCTGGTCGCCCCGAACCTCGCGGTCCAGCCCGCCGTGGCCGCGGCCGCGGACTGCAGCGCCGGGCGGGTGCTCAACGTCGTCGCCCACCCCGACGACGACCTGCTCTTCCAGGGCACGGACCTGCGGAAGGACATCGACGCGGGACGCTGCGTGCGCTCCGTGATCGTCACCGCCGGTGACGCCGGCAAGCCCGACTGGTACTGGCAGGAACGCCAGGTCGGGCTGATGGCCGCCTACGCGAGCATGGCCGGCGTCGACCCGGCGTCGACGACCGGCTCCACGACGGTCGCCGGACGGACCCTGCTCACCGAGACCCTCACTGCCGACCCGCGGATCAGCCTGGTCTTCATGGACCTCCCGGACGGCAACGTCGAGGGCAACGGCTTCTGGGCGAACGGGTACGAGAGCCTCCAGCGCCTCTACACGGGCGACATGGACACGCTGCACACCGTCGCCGACGCCCCGCACAGCGCCACGTACACGCTCGCGCAGCTCCGGGCGACGCTGCAGGGGATCGTGCAGGACTTCGCACCGACGGACATTCACACCCTCGACCACGAGGGCGAGTACGGCGACGGGGACCACAGCGACCACCACACGGTCGCGTACCTGACCGACCAGGTGCAGCGGCAGTACACCGGCGCGCACGGCTTCACCGGGTACATGGGGTACCCGATCGCCGACCGTCCGGCGAACCTGACGACGGCCCAGACCCAGGCGAAGGCCGACGCGTTCTTCACCTACGCCGCCCACGACAGTGAGACCTGCGCGTCGTACCAGGCCTGCTCGGCGCGACCGGAGACCTCGTGGCTCAGCCGGCAGTACACCGCCGGCTCGCCGGTGCCGACGAACCCCACCGACCCCACGGACCCGACCCCCACCCACACGGACGTGACGGGTTCGGCGTCGGTGACGGCGAGTGCGGAGAACCCGGCTGACGGTCAGACGGCTGTGAAGGCGGTCGACGGTGTGGTGAGCGGGTACCCGGATGCGCCGACGGCGGAGTGGGTCGCGCCGTCTGGTCGTGCGGGGACGTGGATCCAGCTCGGGTGGGCGAAGGCGACGGCGTTGGACGCGGTCGACCTCGCTGATCGGCCGAACTCGGTGGACCAGGTGCTGGGCGGGACGTTGACGTTCTCGGACGGCTCGAGTGTGCAGGTGCCGGCGTTGAGCAACGGTGGTGCGGTGCAGCGGATCACGTTCGCGGCGCGCAGTGTCACATGGGTGCGATTCACGGTGACCTCGGTCAGTGGCGGGACGCAGAACGTGGGCCTTGCCGAGATCCGCGCGCTGGCCCCGGCCGACACGACCCCGCCGCCGACCCCGACGCGGACGGACGTGACGGGTTCGGCGTCGGTGACGGCGAGTGCGGAGAACCCGGCTGACGGTCAGACGGCTGTGAAGGCGGTCGACGGTGTGGTGAGCGGGTACCCGGATGCGCCGACGGCGGAGTGGGTCGCACCGTCTGGTCGTGCGGGGACGTGGATCCAGCTCGGGTGGGCGAAGGCGACGGCGTTGGACGCGGTCGACCTCGCTGATCGGCCGAACTCGGTGGACCAGGTGCTGGGCGGGACGTTGACGTTCTCGGACGGCTCGAGTGTGCAGGTGCCGGCGTTGAGCAACGGTGGTGCGGTGCAGCGGATCACGTTCGCGGCGCGCAGTGTCACGTGGGTGCGGTTCACGGTGACCTCGGTCAGTGGCGGGACGCAGAACGTGGGTCTTGCCGAGATCCGCGCGCTGTCGCCGGCGAGCAGCAGCGGCGGCACGACGCCGACGCCGACGCCGACGCCGACGCCGACGCCGACGCCGACCCCGACCCCGACCCCGACCCCGACGCCGACCCCGACGCCCACGCCCGCTCCGGGCCTGCGGGACGTCACCGGCTCGGCCACCCCGACGGCGATCGCCGACAACCCGGCCGACGGCCAGACCGTCGCGAAGGCCGTCGACGGCGTGGTGTCCGGCCACCCGGTCGACCACACCGCCGAGTGGGCCGTGCCCTGGGGACGGACCGGCATCTGGATCCAGCTCGACTGGGCTGCCCCGGTCGCGCTCCAGCGCATCGTCCTGCACGACCGTCCAAACAGCGATGACCAGATCACGAGCGGCACGCTGACGTTCTCGGACGGCAGCCAGGTCGCCGTGGGCGAGCTCCCGAACGACGGCAGTGCCCGGACGGTCGACTTCACCGCCCGGAACGTCACCTGGGTGCGGTTCACCACCACCGGGGTGTCGAACAGCACGATCAACGTCGGTCTCTCGGAGGTCCGCGCATGGGCAGCTGGATGACCCCGGACGAGGACGGCCCCCGCCCCGTCGCCGAGCAGTCGGCCGCCGCGCACGGTGCCGCACCGGCGCACGGCCTCGGCGCCTCCCGCCACCGCACCCCGCTCCGGACACGAGGACGACGGGTCGCGATCGTGGCCGCGGCCCTGGTGGTCGCGGTCGGTGCCGTCGCCGCGGCGACCACCGGCACGACGTCCGTCGGCCCCGGCCCCAGCGGGGTCGCGATGCCGACCGGCGACGGGGACGGCTGGAAGCGGGTGTTCTCGGAGGACTTCGACGACACCACCCCGTCGGGCGGGTTCGAGGCGGCCTACGACGACCGGTTCACCGTCTACCACGGCTTCGCGGACACCGCGGGGACCGGCCGGTACCAGTCGTCCACGCTGAGCGCCCACGACGGGATGCTCGACATGCACCTGCGCACGACGAAGGCGGGCACCCCGCTCGCCGGCGGGGTCGTCCCGCTCGTCGACGGACGATGGGGTGGTCAGACCTCCGGGCGCTACAGCATCCGGATGAAGAGCGACGAGGTCGACGGGTACGGGGTGGCGGTGCTGCTCTGGAGCGACGAGAACGTCTGGGCGCACGGTGAGATCGACTTCCCCGAGGGCGCGCTCGGTGCGCCCGCCTGGCTGAACGTGCACTGCCTGGTCGACCCGGCCGAGAAGTGCGTCCACCACGAGACCGACGCGTCGCTGGCCGACTGGCACACGTACACGATCGAGTGGACGCCCTCGCGGATGTCGTTCCTGGTCGACGACGAGGTCGTCGGGAGCACCACGCAGGACATCCCCGTGGAACGCATGCACCTGGTCGTGCAGACGGGATCCCTCGAGGGCCTGCCGCCCCGGGACGCCGCCGGGTCGTTGCTGGTCGACTGGATGACGATCGACGTGCCTGCCGACGGCGAGAGCCCCCGGGCCACGCTGCCGTCCACGGCGCCCGCCGCCGGCTGACGGCGGCGGGCCCGGCCCGGTCAGCGTCGGGCGTGTGCCAGCAGCGCCAGCAGCAGCGCTCGCACGTGCGGCTCGCGCCCGTAGCGGTCACGGACCCACGCGCGGCACCGTGCGGCGAGGGACGGGTCGAGCTCGGCTTCGTCGAGGGTGTCGAGCAGCTTCTCCGCCAGTGCGTCGGGGTCGGCCGGGTCGACGGTATACCGCGCCCAGTCGCCCGACAGGATCTCCCCGGTGCCGCCCGATGCGGCGGCGACGACGGGACGGCCGGCGGACATCGCCTCGACCACGACCCGCCCGAAGCCCTCGGGCTCGAGGGACGGCGCCACCACGACGTCGGCAGCGTGCAGGAGCGGGACGACGTCGTCCCGCTCGGGGAGCACGAGCACGGAACCGGCGGGGAGCGCGTCGATCGCGGCGTGCACGGCGTCGGCCTCTTCCGGGTAGAGCGCACCGGCCAGTACGAGGAGCGGCGCCGGGGCCGCGTGACCGGCCACGGGGGGAGTGGTGACCGGCACGCGTGCCGCAGCGGCCGTGCGGACGCGACCCCATGCCTCCAGGAGGGCGAGCACGCCCTTCGACCGGGTGAGCCGACCGTAGTACAGCACCGTCGGGGTGTCCTCGGGGATGCCGAGTGCCGCGCGGGCGTCGTGCACCGATGCCGGGGTGGCGGCCGGGAACGCGTCGGTGTCGACACCGTTCGGCACGATCGTGATGCGGTCCGTCGGCACGCCGGACTCCGCCCAGGCGCGCGCCATCGCGTGCGAGACGGCGAAGTAGCGGGTGCGGCCGCCGGCGATCGGGCCGAGCCGCCGGTAGTTCGGCGCGTGGTGCAGGTGCACCGCGAGCGGGACTCCGGAGACGAGCGACGCGACCCGGCCGAACGGCAGGTACTCGGGCCGGTTCAACCAGAGGACGTCGAGGTGTGATCGTCGGATCCGCAGCCCCTCGCGGGCGAACCGCCAGGCGTCGCGGAGCGCGGTCGTGATCCCGAACCGGTAGTCGGTGGCCTCCACCAGCTCCACGCCCATCGCCTCGTAGGGCGGTGGGCCCTCGGCGGCGCGCGGGGACTGGGCGTTCCGGTGCCAGACCTCGACCTCGTGGCCGGCGGCGACGAGCTCGCGGGTGTCCTCGAGCACACAGCGTTCGAGTCCGCCGGTGATGGCGAGTCCGGTCACCAGGACGCCGACGCGGAGTCGGCGGGTGCCGTCGTGTGCAGTCTGTCGCGGTCTCACGAGACACCACCCCTTGCGGTCTTCAGTCGGCGGAGGAACCAGGGGAGGCAGGCGACCACCCCGGCGATGCGGACCCAGTTCCAGAGGACGTCCTGCGGCAGGAGCAGGGACGCGGCGGCCACGACGAGCGCGGCGAGGGTCGTCAGGACGATCCGGGCACCCGGTCCGCGCCACTCACGGCGGTCGGGCAGGGCCAGCAGCTGCATGGCGGCCAGGATCGCGTAGGCGACGACGGTGGCCAGGCCCGCGCCGGCGATGCCGAGCACGGGCACGAGCACGAGGTTCGCGCCGATGTTCACGGCGCCGGCGATCGCGGCGATCACCCCGACGGCGACACCGCGGCGTTCGACCAGGAGCAGGCGTCCGGTCGCACCGCTGGCGACGACGGGGAACGCGGTGATCGCGACGACGAAGACGACGACCGAGAGCTCCTGCACGCGGTACGACGCCGGGGCGAGGATCGGCAGCGCGACCGGTGACACCAGGGTCACGGCGAGCAGGACCGGCCCGAGCATCCGGTACAGCTCGTCGCGGGAGTGCATGGCGAGCTGCCGGCGGGCGACCGGGTCGCGGAGGGCGGCGAAGTGCGGCGCCCACGCCTGGTTGGTGAAGGTCAGGAGCAGGATGACGGCCGAGCCGACGACGTAGGCGATCTGGTAGCGGGCCACCTCGTCCGGGCCGAGCAGCCGCTGGACGACGATCCGGTCGCCGGCGTTCAGCACGAAGTACGACAGGTTGCCGAGGGCGATCGGCACGCCCAGGCGGAACGCCCGGGCGGTGGTCTTGCGGTCGAACAGGCCGGCGAGACGCGGACGGGTCGCCGCGATGCCGATGACCATCGCCACGCCCTGGGCGACGACGCCGCCCCACGCGTAGGTGGTCGCGTCGGCCTGCACCCAGGTGAGGAGCCCGAGGCCGATGACCGACCCGCCGATCGAGGACAGCAGACTCGTGACCGCGAAGACCCGGATGCGGTCCTGGGCGACGAGCAGCGCGAGGGAGATCTGCACGATGGCGGCGGGGCCGGTCCAGAGCACCGCGACGAGGAGCAGCGGGTGGTTGCCGACGAAGCCGGCGGCGTCCGCCCAGACCGGGATCGTGGTGAGCGCCGCGACGGTGACGACGATCGCGGTGACCATGCCGACGGCGAGCAGGCCGCGCGCCCGGCGGTCGTCGCCGTCCTCGGCCCGCTGCAGCACCGACGCCTGGTCGATGCCGAGCACGGCCAGCACGACGAGCGCCTGGTACAGGGCGATGGCCGAGGCGAGGACGCCGAACTCGGCCGGCGGCATGAGGTGAGCGAGCACCGGGGAGATGAGCGACGAGACGACGAGCTGCATCGACCAGACGACGACGTACAGCAGGCCGCGGCCGAACAGGACGGAGGCGCCCTTCCGCACCGCCACCGATCCGGTGTCGAGCGACTCGGGCACGGGCGCGGCCACCTCGGCCTCGCGCGCTGCGCGGGCCTCGCGGCGGGTCTGCGGGGGGAAGCTCACGGCGCGACCACCGCTGTCGCATCCTGCCGTGCCGACGCCGTCGCCGCGCCCGCGCCCTGGCGCAGCCCGAAGGCTGCATCCACGACGTCGAGCAGGTCACCGCTCCGGTCGGTCGAGAACTTCCGTGCGAACAGGTGCTGCACCTCGACGTCCGCGTCCGTCCGACGCTCGAGCAGCTGCCCCGCGTCGGCGACGGTCAACCACGGCGGGCTCTTCCGCGCGGTGCCGTCCCAACCGATCCACCAGAGCGGCTGGGAGACGTGCTCGTCGGCGAACCCCGGCGTCAGCGACGGCGAGTTGAGCACCGACGGCACGAAGGTCTCGTCGGCGACCCAGGTGCGCTGCCAGAACCGGACCAGGTCGGGGCGCTGGTCGACGGTGTCCACGACGGCGGCGGCGTGCCGGCGGGCGAGGACCTTGAGCTGTGAGCCCCCGGCGAAGGAGACGTTCGCCGGCACGCGGCGGGGGACCGGCAGCCGGAGCATGTGCTTCCGCCACGCCCAGTGCCGGAACCGGATGCGGGAGATGCCGCCGTCACGGCCCCACGGTGCGAACGGCAGCGGGTTGACCGAGATGAACGACTCCTCGCGGTGCGCCTCGAGCAGGGCCGTGATCTCGGCGGGGTTCGCGAGCGGGTAGTCGCTGCCGGTCAGCACGGCCACGTGCGAGGCGTCGGTCTCGGCCAGGGCGGCCCGGTAGCCGGACACCTCGGCGGCGACGTTCTCCCAGCGCGCCCAGCCGGTCCGGATCCGGGGGAGCAGCCGGACACGATCCGGCAGCCCGTCGGTCATGGCGCGGAACACCGTCTCGGGGGTGCGCGCGTCGCAGTGCAGGAACACCGGGAACGGGTCGAGCGCCTCGACGAGTCGGCGCACGTGTGCCGGGTCCTCGTGGGCGAGGACGATGCACGCGGGGACCGCGGGGGAGATGGCCATGGACGCGACGCTAACCGCGCCGTTCCGGGGCCGACAAGGCGACCCGTGCCCGTCTGCGGGGAAGCGGCGGTTTCCCGCACCGCCCCCGATCGATCAGTGCCCGGAAGGCCTGATCAGCGCTTCTTGCGGAACTTCTGGCAGTCGCAGAGGGCGCAGTCCGTGCCCGGACGGTAGTGCTCGTGGGCGTCCTGCACGTGGCCGCAGACGCAGGTCACGGAGTCGACCACGAAGACGCTCTGTTCCGAGGGGAGCACGGCGCCGAGCTCGTCGGTGGGGCCCATCGACATGCGTCCTCCTCGTGCCCGGCGTGCTGCCGCCGAGTCGTCCTCACGATCCTACCGTCCGGGGGCGTGTGCTGGCGGCAAACCGCAAGTCGGACGACCGTCGCCGCAACCGCGGGCGGCCGCCGTTGACCCTGCAGCAGCCCCACCGGAGCATCGAACCATGACCGACCAGCAGGCCACCACCACCCGCGTGCTCACGCTCACGCCCGCGATGCCGTCCCCGGACGTGCCCGCCTGGGCCGGCGCGGCCTGGGTCGGCGCCGTCGACCGACAGGAGGCGCTCGCCGCGTCCGCCGTCGGACTCGCCGGCGCCACCGGCTTCCGCCGCGCCCGCCTGCTCGTCCGTGACGGACGCGAGATCGCCGGGTTCGTCGACGTCAGCGTCGACGCGGACGGCGGCGTGGACCCGGCCGAGCTGGGACCGGCCCTGCGCGCCCTGCGCACCACGGGCCTCCCGGCCGCCCCCGCGGGGACGCCGGTCGGACGCGTCTCCGTCGTCATCGGCACCCGCGACCGGCCCGAGGACCTGCGCCGCTGCGTGCGCTCGGTGCTCGCGTCCGAGCACGACGACTTCGAGGTGCTGGTCGTCGACAACGCGCCCACCACCACCGCGACCCGCGACGTGGTCACGTCGCTCGCGGATCCGCGCCTGCGGTACGTCCTGGAGGCCCGACCCGGCGTCTCGCGCGCACGGAACGCCGGACTCGCCCTCGCGTCCGGGGCCGTGGTCGCCTTCGTCGACGACGACGTGGTCGTCGACCGGCACTGGCTCGCAGCGCTCGCCGACGCGTACGCCCGCGACGCGGACGTCGTCTGCGTGACCGGCCTCGTGCCCAGCGGCGAACTCCGGACCCCCACGCAGCGGTACTTCGACGAGCGCGTGACCTGGGCGCGTAACACCGACCGCCGGGTGTTCCGCACGTCGGCGCCGCCGGCGGACCTGCCGTTGTTCCCGTTCTCCGTCGGCGCGTTCGGCACCGGTGCCAACATGTCGCTCCGCCGTTCGGCCGCGCTCGCCCTGGGCGGGTTCGACGTCGCACTCGGCCCGGGCACCCTGGCCCGCGCCGGCGAGGACCCCGACCTGTTCACCCGGGTGCTGTTCTCCGGCGGTGCGCTCGCGGTCGAGCCCTCGGCCGTCGTCTGGCACAAGCACCGGCCGGACCGTGCGGCGCTGCGCTCGCAGGC
This sequence comes from Curtobacterium sp. VKM Ac-2852, assembly GCF_013205045.1. NCBI lineage: Bacteria > Bacillati > Actinomycetota > Actinomycetes > Micrococcales > Microbacteriaceae > Curtobacterium > Curtobacterium sp. VKM Ac-2852. The sequence continues at coordinate 999,771 of NZ_JABMLI010000002.1, read as the reverse complement.
GCTCGGCTACGGCACCGGCCTCGGTGCGTGGGTCGCGAAGCTCATGCTGCGACCGCGCACCGCACTGGCCGTGCTCCGTCGGGCGGTCGGGGCGCTGCGGCAGCTCGGGGCGCTCGGACAGGGCGTCGGCTCCGGTGCGGACCAGGTGTCCGCCGCGGTGGATGCCGTCGGCGGGTGGCCCGTCGACGACGCGTTCCGCGAGGCGACGGCCGGCCTCAAGCGCGTCGAGCTCGTGGCGGCGCTGGGCGGACCGTGGCGGTACGTCGTCGGGCGGTCGCGGCGCGGGTGACCGCGGCGCGGGCGACCGCGGCGCGGGTGGCCGCGCTCCGCGTGCACGGCACGCACCGCGTGCACTGCTCCACCGCACGCACCGGAACGGACGGGAGGCCCGTGGCGACGCTGCCACGGGCCTCCCGTCCGTTCCGGTGCGGACGTCTCCTGCACGCCGCCTACGGACGGAAGCGGCCCTCCTCGACCTCGCGCCAGAACCGACGGCTGCGGAAGTACGCCGCCGGGCCCGCCGGGAAGCCGCGGAACTCGTGGTAGGCCAGCGAGCGCGGGATCCGGGTCGTGGAGGCCTCGGTGATGCTCTCGGCCGCGGCGTCACGCCGGCCGGCCAGTCGTGACACGAGCTGCTTCAGCTTGATCTTGCCGGCGCGGGGCATCAGCCGCGCGAGCACGATCGCGTGCCGGCGGTCCTTCGCGATGAGCTCGCACATCAGCGCCGTGAACCCGACGCCGTTCGAGTGGAGCTGCCCGTGCAGCCCGGCGAGGTCCTGCCGGTGCCGGTGGTGCACGACCGCGCGGGGTTCGAAGCCGATCCGGCCACCGCTCCACAGGATGTCGATGAAGATCGCCAGGTCCTCGCCACCGCGGGCGGGCACACCGGCACCGAGCACGGGGTCGAACCCGCCGACGGCGTCGAACGCCGACCGTCGGACCGCCCAGTTCGCACCGGCACCGTAGCCGCCGATGCCGTACACGGCGAAGTGCTTCTGCACCGAGCCGTCGGGGCGGACGGCCCGGGCCTGCGCGTGACGCATGACCCCGGGGACGTCGTCCGGCACGATGGTCACCGGCTGGAAGGTGCGCTCGCCGCTGAAGCCGCCGTAGTACGCCTCATACCAGATCTGCGCGGGGGTCTCGAGCTCGACGGGCAGGATCATCCCGGTGACCGCGGCGACCTCGGGCTCGCGGACGAAGCGCGTGCCGATGGACCGGAGCCACTGTGCGTCCACCCGGACGTCGTCGTCCGTGAACGCGATGATCTCGCCGTGCGCCGCGGCGACCCCGGCGTTGCGACCGGCGGAGCAGCCCGGACGGCGTTCGGTGACCAGCCGGACGTCGCGGCCCTCGAGCAGCCCGGGCAGGGCGTCGACCTCGGGCAGCTTCACGCGGTTGTCGACCAGGATGACCTCGTACCGCGGGTAGTCGAGGTGCTCGAGGAAGTCGAGCAGCTTCCGGATGTCCTCGACCCGGGTGACGATGGTCGACACGACGATCGAGATGAGCGGGAGGTCGAGGTCGGGGATCGGGGTCTGGGTCGCACCGGAGGTCCGTGCGAGGCCGTCCACCAGGGGCGCCATCGCGCGGGCGGCGTCGGCCGGGTCCGCGGTGAGCAGCACGTCGAGGGTGGTGACGGGGAAGCCGTCGCGGTAACCGACGACGAGCGCGGAGGAACCCGACTCGTCGGCGACCAGGCGCGGCAGCGGAGCGTCGAGGTCGACGCTGACGACCCGACGGGGGCCGGGCACGGTGACGGAGGAGTGCAGGGTCATGGTCGGGACGCTACGACCGCCCGCGGTGTCCGGACAACGGAGCGGACCAGCAGTGGCGGGGTTCGTGCGGGGTTCCGCAGCGCGGTGCGTGTGCCCCCGACAGGGGTGAGCGCTCACCCAGGAAGCCACGGGAACCTCATGGGTCACGCTCAGGTCACGGAACCGATGCAACCGGTTGCGCTCCCGCTGGACCGGGCGTAGCTTCCTCCACCAGCAGGCAGCGGCGCTTGCTCCAGGGCAGTGTCGTCGAACCCGATCGATGCCCCCTGGTGATCTCAACGAGGAGACAACGCTGTGAAGACAACACGCTCAAGGGTGCGGTTCGCATCCGTTGCCGGGGTCGCCGTCATCGGCCTCGTGCTCACCGGCTGCTCGAGCGGGAGCTCCGGCGCCGGCTCGGACGACGCCAAGAGCGGCCAGGACAGCCGCGGCCCCATCACCTACGTGCAGGGCAAGGACAACTCGAACGTCGTCCGCCCGCTCATCGCGAAGTGGAACAAGGCCCACCCGGACGAGAAGGTCACCTTCAAGGAACAGTCCGACCAGGCCGACCAGCAGCACGACGACCTCGTGCAGCACTTCCAGGCGAAGGACGAGAACTACGACGTCGTCGACGTTGATGTCGTCTGGACCGCCGAGTTCGCCGCGAAGAGCTGGCTGACGCCGCTGACCGGCGACATGAAGATCGACACCTCGAAGCTCCTGCCGTCGACGGTGAAGACCGCGACCTACAACGACACCCTCTACGCCGCACCGCAGACCTCGGACGGCGCACTGCTCTACTACCGCAAGGACCTCGTCAAGACGCCTCCCACCACGTGGAAGGAGATGATGGCCGACTGCAAGATCGCGAAGGACGCCGGCATCGGTTGCTACGCGGGGCAGTTCGCGAAGTACGAGGGTCTGACGGTGAACGCCTCCGAGGCGATCAACGGCTCCGGTGGTTCGGTGCTCAGCAAGAGCGGCGACCCGGACGTCGACACCTCGGACGCCAAGGCCGGCCTGCAGAACCTGGTCGACGCGTTCGAGGACGGGAACATCCCGGCCGAGGCCATCACCTACCAGGAGGAGCAGGGCCGCACCGCGTTCGAAGCCGGCAAGCTGCTGTTCCTGCGCAACTGGCCGTACGTCTACAACCTGGCGAAGACCGACGGTTCGAGCAAGGTCAAGGACACGTTCGGCATCGCGCCGATCCCCGGTGCCGACGGCGTCGGTGCCTCCACGCTCGGTGGGCACAACGCCGCGATCAGCGTGTACTCGAAGCACAAGGCGACGGCGCACGACTTCCTCGAGTTCCTCATCTCGAACGACACGCAGAAGTTCTTCGCGACGCAGGGGTCGCTCGCCCCGGTCGTCGGTGACCTCTACACCGACTCCGAGCTGACGGCGAAGCTGCCCTACCTGCCGACGCTGCTCAAGTCGATCGAGTCGGCGGAGCCGCGCCCGGTCACGCCGTTCTACCCGGCGGTGACGAAGGCGATCCAGGACAACACCTACGCGGCGCTCAAGGGATCGAAGTCGGTCGACGAAGCCATGAAGGACATGCAGGACGCCCTGAAGTCGGCGACCAGCAGCTGACACACAGCGGCTCACGCCGCGTCGGACGGGAGGCCCGTGGCGGGTCCGCCACGGGCCTCCCGTCCGCCCCGTACTTGCGTTCCGACACCCCCGGCAAGGAGGCCGACACGTGTCAGCAGCAACCGAGATCCCCGCAGCCATCCCCAACCCGACGGGCATGGAACCGAAGCGCCGACGGCGCAAGGGCGGACTCAACGCCGAGCACGGCCGCTGGGCCGTGTACCTCATCGGCCCGACGATCCTGCTCCTCGCGATCGTCATCGGCTACCCGGTCGTCAGTGCGATCATCCAGTCGTTCCAGCTCGACCAGGGCCTCGACAAGGCCACCGGCCTGTTCGTGCAGGGCGGGTTCGCCGGCATCACGAACTACGCGCACTGGCTCGGTCAGCAGTGCGGCAACGTCACGTGCCCGCCCGGCAGCCTCGGTTCCCAGTTCTGGGTGTCGATGGGCAACACGTTCTTCTTCACCGTCGTCACCGTGCTCGCCGAGACGGTCATCGGCGTGTGGATGGCCATCATCATGAACCGCAACTTCAAGGGCCGCGCCCTCGTCCGTGCCGCGATCCTGGTGCCGTGGGCGATCCCGACGGCCGTCACCGCGAAGCTCTGGTACTTCATCTTCGACGCGAACGGCGTGCTGAACCACGTCCTCGGGCAGCAGATCCTGTGGACGAGCGGCGAGTGGGCGTCCCGGTGGGCGGTCATCATCGCCGACACCTGGAAGACCACGCCGTTCATGGCGCTGCTCATCCTGGCGGGGCTGCAGCTGATCCCGGAGGAGGTCTACGAGGCCGGCAAGATGGACGGCGCGTCGACGTTCCAGCGCTTCGTGCTCATCACCCTGCCGCTCATCAAGCCCGCGCTGATGGTCGCGATCCTGTTCCGCGTGCTCGACGCGCTGCGCATGTACGACCTGCCCGCGATCCTCACCGGCGGTGGCGGTGGTTCCGGCAACGCCACCACGACCCTGTCGATCCTGGTCGTCGAACAGATCCGGCAGGGCTTCAACTCCGCGTCGGCGCTGTCGACCATCACCTTCCTGGTGATCTTCATCGTGGCGTTCGTCTTCGTCCGGTTCCTCGGCGCCAACGTCGTCCAGACGCAGGCCGCCCAGCAGAAGGGTGAACTCAAGTGACCCTCGCAGCAGACCGTCCCCGGTCCTCCGCAGCAGCACGCGACCGCGCCGTCGACCGCACCGAGGTGCGCGTGCGCCGCGACACCGGGCCGCGTATCCGCACGGCCGTGCAGGCGATCGTCATCGCCGTGTGGTGCCTCCTGCCGTTCTACTGGATGGTGGTGACGAGCTTCCGCGACGTCGGGTTCACGTTCGACGCCACCCCGTGGCCGACGCACGTCACGCTCGACAACTACGCGACGGCGTTCTCCACGTCGCTCGGCAACCACCTCGGTCGGGCGCTCGCCAACAGCCTGCTCATCGGCGGCGTCGTGACGATCATCGCCCTGCTCGTCGGCACCACGGCGGCGTACGCCCTCGCCCGGCTCGAGTTCCGCGGCAAGTCGCTCATCGCCGGCGCGATCCTGGCCGCGTCGATGTTCCCCGGCGTCGCCCTCATCTCGCCGCTGTTCCAGCTGTTCACCGACATCGGGTGGATGGGGTCGTACCAGGCCCTCATCCTGCCGAGCATCTCGTTCGTGCTGCCGCTGACCGTGTACACGCTCGCGTCGTTCTTCCGCGAGATGCCGTGGGACCTGGAAGAAGCAGCCCGCATCGACGGGTGCACCCGGGTGCAGGCGTTCCGGCGGATCATCCTGCCGCTCGCGGCGCCCGCGGTGTTCACCACGGCGATCCTGGCGTTCATCTCGAGCTGGAACGAGTACCTCATCTCGTCGCAGCTGTCGAGCGACGCTACCCAGCCGGTGACCGTGGCGATCGCCTCGTTCGCCGGGTCGCAGCCGCACCAGGAGCCCTACACGGCGGTGATGGCCGCCGGCACGATCGTCACGATCCCGCTCGTGGTCCTCGTCCTGATCTTCCAGCGGCGCATCGTGGCGGGGCTCACCGCCGGCGGCGTGAAGGGCTGACGACCATGGCGCAGCGCGGACCCACCCGTCCCACCGCCCGCATCGAGGAGTCGATCGGCTTCGTCGGGATGTTCGGCGTCCTGTTCCTCGGCGTGACGGTGTTCTGCGAGCTCACCGGGCGACCGGCGCTCGGCTGGGCGCTCACCCTGCTCGTGTGCGTGCTCGGCGTCGTCGCCCTGGACCGGTGGCGGGTCGCCGTCCTCCGCCGGAGCGCACCGCAGGACGGCACGGGTGCGTCCGTACCCCGGGGCGTCGGTGCTGCGCCCGCGGTGGCCCCGGTGCACACGTCGGTCACCGACCCCACCGGTCGCAGGCCTCGACCCGGCGCGGACGGACGGGTGCACCAGCACGCCGGCTGGGACGAGGTCGCTCCGGCTGCACGACGGCCGGCGCGCACCGCACGGGTACCGGAACGCCGGGCGGACCGCGGCGTGCCCGCGGTGGCGGCCCGACGCCGTGGACCCGACGCACCGGCGGACATGACGCACGGCACGGACGGCTGACGGGCCTCCCGGGTCGCACCGATGGGGATCCAGGAGATCGCGACCGTCACGGGGCTGTCGAAGTCCACCGTGTCGCGGGCGCTCCGCGGCATGTCGAACGTGGCCGGCACCACGATCGAGCAGGTGCAGCGGGTCGCTGACGAACTCGGGTACGTCCCGAGCTCGGCGGCGGCCGGCCTCGCCACCGGTCGTCAGCGCGCCGTCGGGGTGGTCGTGCCCGTCATCGACCGCTGGTTCTACGTCAAGGCGCTCGGCGGTGTCGACGCGGAGCTCCGCCAGGCCGGGTACGACCTGGTCCTCTACAACCTCGGCGGCCCGGGCGGCGACCGCGACCGGGCGTTCCGACGCTCGATGCTGCGGCACCGCGTTGACGGCCTCGTCCTGCTCTCCCTGGTGCTCGACGCCACCGAACGGGCCGAACTCGAACTCAGCCGGCACCCCATCGTCGTCATCGGCGGCCCGGCACCGGGCCTGCGGAACGTGGGCGTCGACGACCGCGAGGTCACCCGGATCGCGGTCGAGCACCTGCACGGCCTCGGCCACCGGCGCATCGCCTACGTCGGCGGGCAGGACGAGGCCGGCATGAACGTCGCCGTGCCGCACCTGCGGCGGGACGGGTTCCTCGACGCCGTGCGGTCGTCGGGACAGGCCGTACCGGAACGGTGGTCGCTCGACGGCCGGTTCTCGTTCGCCGGCGGGACCGCCGCCGGGGCCGTGCTGTTCGCCGAGCCGGTGTCGGAGCGACCGACGGCGGTGCTCTGTGCCTCGGACGAGATGGCCCTCGGCGTCCTGCTCGCCGCACGCCGAGCCGGACTCGCGGTCCCGGAGGACGTGTCCGTGATGGGGGTCGACGGCCACGAGTACGGCGCCACCGTCGGACTCACCACCGTCGCGCAGGACCCGGTGGCGCAGGGACGGACCGCTGCCCGTGCGGTGCTCGCCGAGGTCGACGGCGGTGTCGCCGGCCCGATCGCGGCGGCACCCGCGCACCTGGTCGTCCGCGCGACCACGGGACCCCGCCCGCACGGTGCCGCGTAGGGTCGCCCGCATGGAGGTCACCAAACTCGAACACGCCTGCCAGGTCATCGCCGAGGGGGACGCCCGCCTGGTCCTCGACCCGGGGAACTTCACCCGACCGGTCGACGTGACCGGGGTCGTCGCCGTCGTCGTCACGCACGAGCACCCGGACCACGTCACCCCCGGGCAGGTCCGGCGCATCCTCGACGCCAACCCCCGTGCCGTCGTCATCGGACCGGAAGGGGTCCGCGCGGCGCTCGCCGAGGCGGGTGTCACGGTGGACGTCGTCACGGACGGTGACCACCGGACGATCGGGCCCTTCACGCTCACCTTCCACGGCACGCGGCACCAGCTCATCCACTCGTCCGTCCCGATCGTCGACAACACCGGCGTGCTCGTGAACGGCCGGCTGTTCCACCCGGGCGACTCCTACACTGACCCGGGCGTCCCGGTCGAGGTCCTCGCGGCACCCGTGGGGGCGCCGTGGCTCAAGGTCGCCGAGATGATGGACTACGTCGCCGCGATCGCGCCGTCCCGCGCGTACCCGATCCACGAGGCCACCCTGTCCGAGGTCGGGCTCGGCATGCACACGGCGCGGCTCCGCGAGGCCGTCGAGCCCGCGGGGTCGCTCGTCGTGCTGCGTCCGGGGGAGTCGCTCACGCTCTAGGGCTGCGCTGCGCGGCCTGGAGGCCCGTGGCGGCGCCGCCACGGGCCTCCTGTCCGCATCGTGTGCAGGAACGGTCGGGTCCGTGCGCCCGAGGCGACCGTTTCTGCTCACGAAGCGCGGCGCAGTCGCGCCGCGACCAGGCGGTCGAGCGTCAGGGCGTCCCACGGAGCGTGCCGCTCGGCGTCGTTGTCGAAGTACACGTAGACGTCCCGGCCGGCCTCGGCGTGCTCGAGGACCGTCGTCGCCCACCCGCCGAGCGCCCGGGGTGAGTACCCGTCGTGGTAGGTCCGGGGTGCACCGTGCAGCCGGAGGTACGCGAGCGGTGCCCCGGTGTCCGCCCGGAAGCGGGGGAAGTCGCCGGCGTGCGAGTCGACGAGGGCGACGCGGTGCCGGCGGAGCACGTCGAGGTGCTCGTCGCCGAAGCCGGCCGCCCGGACCTCGAGCGCGTGGTGGATCGACGTCGCCGGTTCCTCCGGCTCCACGAGACCGTCCGGTTCGGCGGGGACCTTGTCGTCGTGGTGGCGTGCGAGTTCAGCGGCCGCACCGTGCGTCCGGGGGAGCACCCCGAGGAACGCGTCGAGCACCTCCGGCGTCGGCAGCAGGCGCTCGGGCAGCTGCCAGAGCACCGGCCCGAGGGTGTTCCCGAGCTCGAGAGGACCCGAGGCGAAGAAGTTCGCCAGCGCGGTCTCGACGTTCCGCAGCCGCAGCATGTGCGTGACGTACCGGCCGCCCTTGACCGCGAACCGGAACGGCTGCCCGCCCGAGGCCGCACGCCACGCCCGGTACCGAGCCGGACGCTGCAGCGAGTAGAAGGATCCGTTCAGCTCCACCGTCGGGAACCGCGACGCCACGTGCTCGAGCCACCGCCGCTTCGCGAGGCCCTCGGGGTAGAAGTCCCCACGCCAACCGTCGTACTGCCACCCGGACAGGCCGATCCGGACCGTGGCCGAGGGGCTGCCGCCGACGTGTCGAGGCGCTGCGATCGCGTCGTGGTCCGCCGTCATCGATCCACCGTATGCCTGCTCCGACATGGCGGCACACCCGGGCGACACGCCCCGTTTTGGTGCGGATGCGAGCCTTGTGCAATACTTGTCGAGTTGTCGGAACGGCCCCATCGTATAGCGGCCTAGTACGCTGCCCTCTCACGGCGGTAACGCGGGTTCGAATCCCGCTGGGGTCACCACAGGTGACATGATCCGAGTCCGACAACAGCCGCGGCCCCATCGTATAGCGGCCTAGTACGCTGCCCTCTCACGGCGGTAACGCGGGTTCGAATCCCGCTGGGGTCACCAGCACGCAAACCCCCGTCCAGCTCCGGCTCGGCGGGGGTTTCGTCGTCTCGGCTAGCCTGGATCGTCCCCGTCACCCGGGGAACGATCGCCTCGCGACGGGAGCACGATGCACGCCGAACGCCCACCGCACCTGCGCTGGAGGCTCGTCGCCCTCGTCGCCCTCGGCGGCGCGATCGGGACGGCCGTCCGCGCACTTCTCGCCGCGGCGTTCCCCGCGCACGACGGGATCAGCTGGACCATCCTCGCGATCAACGTCGTCGGGGCGTTCTGCCTCGGCTTCCTGCTCGACGCGCTCGCACGCCGCGGCCCGGACGTCGGTCGTCGTCGCGCGGTCCGGCTGTTCGTCGGCACGGGCGTCCTCGGCGGTTTCACGACCTACAGCACGCTCGCGGACGACACCGCGCAGTTGCTCGACCTCGGCCGCTGGACGGCGGGCGGCGGGTACGCCCTGCTGTCGGTCGTGCTCGGACTCGTCGCGGTCGTCGTCGGTCTGTGGGTCGCCGCGGTCACCCGGCCCCGCACCCGCCCCGAGCCGCTGCAGGACGCCCGATGAGCCCGGTCGAACTGGTCCTGGTCGCCATCGGCGGGGGAGCCGGTGCCGCCCTGCGCTTCGTGCTCGACGGGGTCGTCAAGGGCCGCGTCGCCGGGTCGCGGTTCGCCGGGTTCCCGGTCGGGACCCTGCTCATCAACGTGTCCGGGTCGCTCGTGCTCGGGGTCCTGACGGGCCTCGGGCAGGCCGGCACCATTCCCGCCTCGACGGTCGCTGTGCTCGGGACGGGCATGATGGGTGGGTACACGACGTTCTCGACGGCGAGCGTCGAGACCGTACAGCTCCTCCGATCCGGCAAGACCCGGCTCGCCGTCCTGAACGGCCTCGGGATGCTCGTCGTCTCGGTCGGCGCAGCTGCGCTCGGCCTCTGGATCGGAAGGAACTCATGACCTCGGAACGCCCCGGCGAACTCGTCCTCGTCCGTCACGGAGAGACGGAGTGGTCGAAGAGCGGGCAGCACACCGGCCGCACCGACATCCCGCTCACCGACAACGGTGTCGAGCAGGCGAAGCGCGCGGGCCGGTACCTCGGGGACCGGTCGTTCGCGCTGGCGCTGTCGAGCCCGCTGCAGCGCGCCCGCGACACCGCGCACCTGATCGGCGTCGAGCCGGAGCTCGACGAGGACCTGTACGAGTGGGACTACGGCGCGTACGAGGGTCTCACCACCCCGCAGATCAAGGTGCTGCGCCACGGGCCGTGGGACCTCTGGACCGACGGGGTCCCCGCCGGCGACACCCCCGGTGAGAACGCCGCCGAGGTCCGCGTCCGCGTCGAGCGCATCCTGAACCGCGCCCGCCCGGTGCTCGCCGAGGGCCACGACGCGGTGTTCATCGCCCACGGCCACGTGCTGCGGGCACTCGGTGCCGCGTGGATCCGGCTCGCGCCGCAGGACGGTGCCGTGCTGAAGCTCGGCACCGCCTCGGTCAGCATCCTCGGCTACGAGCACGGTCGCCCCGTCATCGACGCCTGGAACATCCAGCCGCGCGACTGACGCGGGGGTGGGGCCTGCGGGCTCGCGTCAGCGACGGACGCGGTGGTCGCAACGACGGACGGACGGGAGGCCCGTGGCGGCGCCGCCACGGGCCTCCCGTCCGCCGTCCGCGCCCGTTCCTTCCCCTGTCACGCGCGATGGCAGGCGGAATCGGGCGTTCCTGGTCGAAAGGAACGACCCGGTACGCCCGATTCGACCCGGTACGCCCGGTTCGACCCGGTACGCCCGGTTCGACCGGGCGCGTCAGACGGTCCGGATCGCGCTCGTCGCACCCAGGGCACGGCCACGCCGGCGCTCGATCGCACGCCCGACGAGCAGCAGCCCCACGCTGACCACGGCACCGAGCACGGTATGCGCGATGCGGTCGAGCGCCAGCAGCTGGGGTGCCTCGGGCAGGCTCAACCACGTCACCGCCAGGGCGAGCGGGGTGAGGAACAGCAGGCACACGGCGTAGTTCCGGGCGACGAAGATCTCGGCGAAGAACTGTCCGACGACGGCCAGCACGACGATCCACCACGCCGACGGCTCGAGCAGCAGGACGCCGACCGCGATGACCGTGCCGCCGATCGTGCCGACCACACGCTGCCCGGCGCGGACCACGGTGTGCCGCTGGCGGATCGCCGGCAGGGTCGAGACCACCGCGATGACCGCCCAGTAGGGGTGTCCGAGCCCGGGGATCGACTCCGCGACGGCACCGGCGACGAGTGACCCGACGACGTTGAGCGCGACGGTCTCCCACAGCGCCGGGGTCCCGAGGACCGCGAGCGAGCGGTGCTTGCGGTCGGCCAGCGGGCGGAACCGGTGCGGGGCGTGCGGGTGGAACACCCGGCGGAGGACCGCACCGGACATCGCGACGAGCCAGGCCCAGACCACCGAGCAGACGATGATCGTCGTGACGAGCGGGACGTCCGCCGGGCGCATCGGCACGAGTGCGGACACGACGAACGCGAACACCGGGAAGATCGGCTGCGCGGGGATCGCCCGGAGCGTGGAGAGGGTGCAGACCGCGACCACCAGGACGACGACGAGACCCACGGCCTGCAGCCAGAGCGGCGACCCGACGAGCCCGACCCCGATGCCGGCGAACATGCAGAGCGCCTGCAGTGCACCCGCGACACCGGTGGTGACGGCACGCTGCCGGTAGGGCTCGGTCGCGCCGAAGATGGCCGTGAACCCGGCGAACATGGCGAAGGCGGCGTACCCGGGCATGCCGAGGGCGATGAGCAGCGCGAGCGGTGCGCCACCGGCGATCGCGGCGCGTGCCGCGCCCTCGAGGTTGATGGTCCGGGTCGAGTGCGCAGGTGTCGTCATGTCGTCACCATCTTCCCACCGCGACGGGTGTCGGGGAGTCGCCACGGGCCTCCAGGCTGTGCCGCCACGGGGTGACGGACCCGCGACGCACGGGGTGCCGCGCGTTGGTATACCAATGGTAGAGTCGCCTGATCGGGCCGCGGTCGCGGCGCAACGACGAGGACGAGGAGGGCTGAGCTGATGGGAAAGACGCTCGCCGAGAAGGTGTGGGACGACCACGTCGTGGTCAAGGGCGAGGACGGCAACCCCGACCTCCTCTACATCGACCTCCACCTCGTGCACGAGGTGACGAGTCCGCAGGCGTTCGACGGCCTGCGGCAGGCCGGGCGACCGGTGCGTCGCCTCGACCTGACGATCGCGACCGAGGACCACAACACCCCGACGCTCGCCATCGACCGCCCCATCGCGGACCCGACGAGCCGGATCCAGATCGAGACCCTCCGTCGCAACTGCGAGGAGTTCGGCGTCCGGCTGCACTCCCTGGGCGACAAGGAGCAGGGCATCGTCCACGTGGTCGGCCCGCAGCTCGGCCTGACCATGCCCGGCATCACCGTGGTCTGCGGTGACTCGCACACCAGCACCCACGGGGCCTTCGGTGCGATGGCGTTCGGCATCGGCACGTCCGAGGTCGAGCACGTCCTCGCCACGCAGACCCTGCCGCTCAAGCCCTTCAAGACGATGGCGATCACGGTCGAGGGCACGCTGCGCCCGGGGGTGACGGCGAAGGACATCATCCTCGCCGTGATCGCGAAGATCGGCACCGGCGGCGGGCAGGGCTACGTGCTCGAGTACCGCGGCTCCGCGATCCGCGCCCTCTCGATGGAGGGCCGCATGACGATCTGCAACATGTCGATCGAGGCCGGTGCCCGCGCCGGCATGGTCGCCCCCGACCAGACCACCTACGACTACGTGCAGGGCCGCGACCACGCGCCCACCGGTCAGGACTGGGACGACGCCGTCGCGTACTGGGAGACCCTCGCCACCGACGAGGACGCCGTGTTCGACGCCGAGGTGTTCATCGACGCGGACGATCTCGAGCCCTTCGTCACCTGGGGCACGAACCCCGGCCAGGGCGTCTCGCTGTCCGAGAGCGTGCCGGACCCGGCCGCCTACAGCGACCCCAACGACCAGGCCGCCGCACGCCGCGCCCTGGAGTACATGGACATCACCGCCGGCACCCCGATGAAGGACATCGCCGTCGACGCGGTGTTCATGGGCTCCTGCACGAACTCGCGCATCGAGGACCTGCGGGCCTTCGCGTCGATCATCAAGGGCCGCACCAAGGCCGACGGCGTCCGGGTCATGGTCGTGCCCGGCTCCGCGCGGGTCCGGCTCGAAGCCGAAGCCGAGGGGCTCGACAAGGTGTTCACCGAGTTCGGTGCCGAGTGGCGGTTCGCCGGCTGCTCGATGTGCCTCGGGATGAACCCGGACCAGCTGGCACCGGGGGAACGCTGCGCGAGCACCTCGAACCGCAACTTCGAGGGTCGCCAGGGCAAGGGCGGCCGCACGCACCTGGTGTCGCCGCTCGTCGCCGCGGCCACCGCGGTGCGCGGCACGCTGTCCAGCCCGTGGGACCTGGAGACCGACGACGAGATCGCGGCGGCGACGTCCGCCACCGCCACCGAGGGGACCTTCTGATGGACAAGATCACCACCGTCTCCGGCATCGCCGCGCCGCTCAAGCGGTCGAACGTCGACACCGACCAGATCATCCCCGCGGTCTACCTGAAGCGCGTCACCAAGACCGGCTTCGAGGACGCCCTGTTCGCCGGGTGGCGGCAGGACCCCGACTTCGTGCTGAACCAGGAGCGCTACCAGGGCGCCCGTGTGCTCGTCGCCGGGCCGGACTTCGGCACCGGTTCGTCCCGCGAGCACGCCGTCTGGGCGCTCCGCGACTTCGGCTTCACGGTGGTCGTCTCGCCCCGTTTCGCGGACATCTTCAAGGGCAACGCCGGCAAGCAGGGCCTGGTCACGGCGATCGTGACCGAACCGGAGGTCGAGCGCCTGTGGGCCGCCATCGAGGCGAACCCGGGCATCGAGGCGACGGTCGACCTCGAGACCCAGCGCGTGTCGCTGGGGGATGTGGACGTCCCCTTCGAGATCGACGCTTACACTCGTTGGCGGTTGATGGAAGGGCTCGACGACATCGGGCTCACCCTCCGTGACGAGACCTCGATCACGGAGTTCGAATCCCGCCGCTCCAGTTGGCGGCCGAAGACATTGCCGGTGAAGTAGTGAACTCTCTCGTACAGGACGCAGCGGCCGCAGGGGCGCGCGTGGGCCTCAAGTCGGACGAGATCGTCATCCGCGGGGGCAAGCCGCTCGTGGGACGCATCGAGGTCCGTGGGGCGAAGAACCTCGCGACCAAGGCCATGGTGGCGTCGCTGCTCGGTGACACCCCGTCGATCCTCCGTGACGTGCCGGACATCTCCGACGTCAAGGTGGTCCGCGGGCTGCTCGAGGTGCACGGCGTGCGCATCACCGATCCTGCACGAGGCGAACTCATCCTCGACCCGTCGCGGGTCGAGTCGGCGCACTTCGCCGAGATCGACGCGCACGCGGGCTCGAGCCGCATCCCGATCCTGTTCTGCGGTCCGCTGCTGCACAAGCTCGGCGAGGCGTTCATCCCCGACCTCGGCGGCTGCCGCATCGGCGACCGCCCGATCGACTTCCACCTCGACGCGCTCCGCGCCATGGGCGCGGTCGTCGACAAGCAGGTCAACGGCATCCACCTGACGGCTCCGGACGGCCTGAAGGGCGCCTCGATCGAGCTGCCGTACCCGAGCGTCGGCGCCACCGAGCAGGTCCTGCTCTCCGCGACCCTCGCCAAGGGCGTCACGGAGCTGCGGAACGCCGCGATCGAGCCCGAGATCATGGACCTCATCGCGATCCTGCAGAAGATGGGCGCCATCGTCTCGGTCGAGCCGAACCGCGTCATCTTCATCGAAGGGGTGGAGTCGCTCCGCGGCTACACCCACCGCGCGATCAACGACCGCAACGAGGCCGCGAGCTGGGCCTCCGCCGCGCTCGCCACCAACGGCGACATCTTCGTCGAGGGCGCGAACCAGCAGGAGCTCATGACGTTCCTCAACGTCTTCCGCAAGGTCGGCGGCGGGTTCGACATCCAGGAGGACGGCATCCGGTTCTACCGCGAGCTGGACACCCTGAAGCCCGTCGTCATCGAGACCGACGTGCACCCCGGCTTCATGACGGACTGGCAGCAGCCGCTCGTCGTCGCGCTGACCCAGGCCGAGGGCCAGAGCATCGTGCACGAGACCGTCTACGAGAACCGCTTCGGCTTCACCGACGCGCTGAACGAGATGGGTGCCGACATCGTCGTGCACAAGGAGGGGCTGCCCGGTCACGACCGCCGCGTCGCCCGCCGCCCGTTCGAGCAGGCCGCCGTCATCACCGGTCCGACGAAGCTGCACGCCGCCAACGTCCGCGTCCCCGACCTGCGCGGCGGGTTCAGTCACCTCATCGCGGCGCTGACCGCCGACGGCGAGTCGCACATCACCAACGTCGGCATCATCAGCCGCGGCTACGAGCACTTCATCCCGAAGCTGCGCAAGCTCGGCGCCGACTTCGACTTCGCTGGGTAGGCACAGTGCCGGCAGAAGCAATGGGCGACGGTCTGGAGGCCCGTGGCGGCTCCGACGCGCAGGTCACGACCGGCCTCCCCGTGCGTGGGCGCCGGTGGCGCCGCGGTGAGCTGAACACCGCGTTCCGGATCGTCGCCTCGATCGTCATCCCGACGTTCCGGTTCTCGGCGCGCTACCACTGGCACGGCCCGAACCGCCTGCCGGCGGAGGGCGCGTTCGTGCTCGCACCGAACCACTTCACGAACATCGACCCCCTGGTCGTGGGCACCGCCGTGTACATCTCGAAGCGGGCGCCGCGGTTCCTGGCGAAGGCGTCGCTGTTCAAGGTCCCCGTGGTCGGCAAGCTCATGTCCGGCATGGGACAGATCCCGGTCGAGCGCTCCGGTCGGACGCGCCTGAGCGACCCGCTCGGTGGTGGCCGGTCCCTGGTCGAGCAGGGCGGGGCGATCATCGTCTACCCCGAGGGCACGCTCACCCGCGACCCCGACCTGTGGCCGATGCGCGGCAAGACGGGCGCGGTGCGGATCGCGCTCGAGAACGACGTGCCGCTCATCCCGATGGCCCACTGGGGCACGCAGAACATCATGGCCAGGTACGGCAAGAAGCTCCGGCTGTTCCCGCCGTCCCGCGTCGACGTGATCATCGGTGACCCGGTCGACCTGTCGGCGTACCGCGGTCGGCAGATCGACCAGCAGATGCTCGGCGAGGCCACCGAACTCGTCATGCGCGAGATCACCGCGCTGCTCGAGGTGCTCCGTGGCGAACGGGCACCCGCGACCCGCTGGGACCCGGCGGCGAACAACCAGAAGGAGACCGGCCGGTTTGAGTGACCTCCGACCCCACGACGACCGACCCGACCCCGCCGCCGCGGCTCCGGGTGCCTTCGACACCGCCGCGATCCGGGTGGTCATGCAGTCGACCGACAAGCCCCGGGTGGCCGTGATCGGTGCCGGCAGCTGGGGCACCACGTTCGCGAAGGTGCTGGCCGAGGGTGGTGCGTCCACCGTGGTGTGGGCCCGACGCCCCGAGGTCGCTCGGGAGATCACTGAGACCAAGCGCAACTCGGACTACCTGCCCGGCATCAACCTGCCCCGCACCCTGACCGCGTCGACGTCCCTCGAGCGCGTGCTCGACGGCGCCTCGCAGGTGTACGTCTCGGTGCCCTCGCAGACCCTGCGCTCGAACCTCGCCGCGATCCGCGAGCTGCTGCCCGCGGACGTGCCGGTCGTCAGCCTGATGAAGGGCGTCGAGAAGAGCACGGGACTGCGGATGAGCGAGGTCCTGCTGCAGGGCCTCGGCATCGACAAGGACCGCATCGCGGTGGCCAGCGGCCCGAACCTGGCGCTCGAGATCGCCCGTCGGCAGCCGACCGCCGCCGTGGTGTCGTCGTCGTCGCTGGAGACCGCCACCGACGTCGCCGCCGTCGCGACGAACCCGTACTTCCGGTCGTTCATCAACACCGACGTCATCGGCACCGAGTTCGGCGGCGTGCTGAAGAACCTCATCGCCGTCGCGATCGGCATCGTCGACGGGGTCGGCTACGGCGAGAACACCAAGGCCTCGATCATCACGCGCGGCCTCGCCGAGATGACCGACTTCGCGGTGTCGCTCGGCGCGCAGTCGTCCACGCTGTCCGGGCTCGCGGGCCTCGGCGACCTCATCGCCACGTGCCAGTCACCGCTGTCGCGGAACAACACCGCCGGGCGGTTGCTCGGCCAGGGCTACCGGTTCGACGAGGTCGTCCGCCAGATGAACCAGACGGCTGAGGGGCTTGCCTCGGTCGCCCCGATCCTCGAGCTGGCCGCGGCGAACGGCGTCGACATGCCCATCGTCAGCCAGGTCGGCGAGGTCCTCGCCGGTAGGCTCGATCCGCGCAACATCGCGCCGCACCTCACCGAGACCGACGAGCCGCAGGGCGAGTGACCGGTCCCGCACCGAGTCACGAAGGGACTCCCGTGCCCACGATCCCCGAGGGACCCCCCATGCCCAGGACCACCGTCGCCGTGCTCTTCGGCGGTCGCTCGAGCGAGCACGAGATCAGCTGCGTGACCGCCGGCGGCATCATGGACGTCGTCGACCGGGCCGAGTACGACCTCGTGCCGATCGGGATCACCCAGGACGGTGCCTTCACGCTGCAGTCGGACGACCCGGCACAGTGGACCATCCGCGACGGCGCGCTGCCGACGGTGCCCGACAACGGCACGCGGATCGCCTTCCCGACCTCGCCGGCCACCAACGAACTCGTCGTGTCCCACCCCGACGGCACGGTCACCGCGATCCCGGTCGACGTGGTGTTCCCGATCCTGCACGGCCCCTTCGGCGAGGACGGCACGATCCAGGGCCTGCTCGAGATCGCCGGGCTGCCGTACGTCGGCGACGGCGTGCTCGCGAGCGCACTGGCGATGGACAAGCACGTCGCGAAGGCCGTGCTCGAGCACGCCGGGCTGCGGGTCGCACCGTGGACCACCGTGCTCCGCCGGCAGTGGGCGGCCGACCCGGTGGACGTCGCCGAGACGATCGCCGCGCACGGCTGGCCGCTGTTCGTCAAGCCGGCCCGCGCCGGGTCGAGCATGGGTGTCTCGCGCGTCGACGAGCCCTCGCAGCTGGGCGCCGCGATGGACCTGGCGTTCGAGCACGACTCCAAGGTGATCGTCGAGCCCCGTGTGGTCGGCCGCGAGGTCGAGGTCGCCGTGCTCGAGGGCCGTGACGGTGTGCCGCGCACGAGCCTGCCGGGCGAGATCGTCGTGGCCGAGGACGGCTTCTACGACTTCGCCTCGAAGTACCTGGGCGGCGACGAGTCGCTGCTCTGCCCGGCCCCGCTGACCGACGACCAGACCGACGAGATCCGCTCCATCGGTGCCCGCGCGTTCGAGGCCATCGGTGGTTCGGGGCTCGCCCGTGTCGACTGCTTCCTGACCGACGACGGCTTCGTCGTGAACGAGGTCAACACCATGCCGGGCTTCACGCCGCTGTCGATGTACCCGCGCTGCTGGGCGGCGTCGGGGGTGTCCTACGGCGAGCTCATCACCGAGCTCATCGAGCTGGGTCGCGCGGCCGTCCGCTGACCAGGCCGGGCTGGTCCCGTCGGCGCGCGAGCGTCAGGCGGGCGTCAGCCCTGCACGTCGTCGGGGTCGAGGCACTCGTGGCCGTCCTTCGGCAGCGACGACACGGCGTCGGACAGCTCCTGCACGACCGTCGACGTGGTCTTCGTCGAGTCGACCACGACCTGCACCGCCGGTGACCGACCGAACGTCGTGAAGACGACCTGGTCGCCCCGGTCGTCACGGATCCAGTCGACGCCGCCCTGTGAGAAGCACGGCAGGTCGGACACGGTGGGGACGGCGACACCGCAGTGGTAGATCGCCACCTCGGGGTCGCCCCAGGCAGCGGTGGCCTGCGCGTTCGTGTTCCGCAGGTCGAACTTCGAGTCCACGGTCGCGGGCAACCGGACCTGCACGGCGGCGCACGCCGCTGCGTTGGCCGACGGGGCTGCGGACATCGACACGGCGTTCGTGCACCCGGTCAGCCCTGCGGCGAGGGTGATCACGGCCCCCACGATCGCGAGGGTGCGAGGGGTGCGGCGCGCGGTGTCCATCGTCGTCCAGGCTACCGTTCTCGTGTGGATGCGACGGACGACGCCTGGGCCGGACCGACGGTGGGGGAGCTCGGCGAACTCGTCGTCCTCGACCGGATCACGAGTCGCCTGCCCGCGGGAACGCCGATCGTCGGCCCCGGAGACGACTGCGCGGTCGTGGCCGCCCCCGACGGCCGCTTCGTCGTGACGACGGACATGATGGTGCACGGTCCGGACTTCCGGTGGGCGTGGTCGTCGCCGACGGACATCGGCTGGAAGGCGGCCGCCACGAACCTCTCCGACGTCGCCGCGATGGGTGCCGTGCCGAGCGGCCTCGTGATCGCGCTCGCCGCACCGCAGGACACCCCCGTGGCCGTCCTCGAGGGCATCGCCGACGGCTTCCGGCTCGCCGTCGACGCACTCGCGCCGGGGTGCGGGGTCGTCGGGGGAGACCTCTCCACCTCGGCGACGTTCACGGTGGCCGTCACCGCCTTCGGCGACCTGCTGGGCCGCGCGCCCGTGCTCCGGTCGGGTGCGACCGTCGGCGACGTGCTCGCGGTGTCCGGCGAGCTCGGACGTGCCGCCCGTGGGCTGTCCCGGCTGTTCCGCGAGGGCGTCGACGGCCGGGGCGAGCCGGACCGGGCAGCGACGGTCGCGAGCGGCGCGGACGTCGACCCCGACGTCGGACGCCAGCGCCGCCCGGTGCCCCCGATCGCCGACGGGCCGCTCGCGGCCGGGGCCGGGGCCACCGCGATGCTGGACCTGTCCGACGGCCTGGCGATCGACGCCGGTCGGCTCGCCCGTGCCAGCCGGGTGACGCTCGAACTCGATGCCGCCACCGACCTCGACGAGGTCGCGCTGCACGGTGGCGAGGACCACGGACTGCTCGCCACGTTCCCGGCCGGCGCGGCCCTTCCCGGGGGCTTCCGGCGCATCGGTGTCGTGCGGGAGCGCGGTGACGCGGACCTGCTGCGCGCCGGTGCCGCGGTGCCGACGACCGGCTGGGACCCCTACGCCGACTGGGACGGTGCCGCCGGCTGATCCGGCTGATCCGGCTGACTCGGTTACCCCCGCTGCCTCAGCCGGCGGCGACGGCCTCCCACGCGACGGTCTCGCCGTAGCTGCGCTTGCTGAACGGCGCGAGCCCCGCCGGCCAGGTGGGCTCGGAGGAGCGCTTGCTCCGCTCCACCACGACCACGGCATCCGGCGTCAGCTTCGGCGCCAGGGCCTCGAGCACCTCGGCGAGCTCGTGCTCGGTGACGTCGTAGGGCGGGTCGATGAACACCAGGTCGAAGGTGCGGACGGTCCCGCGCAGGTACCCGAGCACCGGCTGCGGCTGCACGTCGATCCGGACGCCCGGCACCCGCTGCTGCACGGCCTTCGCGTTCGCCCGGCAGGCCTGCGCGGCGGCGGATGCCCGGTCGACCAGGACCACCTCGGCCGCACCACGGGACGCTGCCTCGAGCCCGAGCGCGCCCGTCCCCGCGTACAGGTCGGCCACCGACGTGGCCTCGACGAGCCCCCGTGCCTC
The DNA here is from genome assembly GCF_013205045.1 of Curtobacterium sp. VKM Ac-2852. Lineage (NCBI taxonomy): Bacteria > Bacillati > Actinomycetota > Actinomycetes > Micrococcales > Microbacteriaceae > Curtobacterium > Curtobacterium sp. VKM Ac-2852. Next base: position 979,335 of record NZ_JABMLI010000002.1, on the reverse strand, counting down.
GAGCGATGAGAACAGCGCCTCGCGCACGCGGTCGCTCGTCGGGCGGGTGCCGGACTTCGGCACCCGGAGCGTCAGGGAGCCGGCGGCACCGGCGATGATGCGGGTCATGCAGCCACCGTATCGGCCCGGCGGGTCCGGTCCGGTGTTCTCCACAGGCCGCTCGGGAGGCACGGGTGGGGTCGGTCGTGCCCGGTACCGTTGGAGCGTGGTCACCTCCGGAACCCCCGCTGCGCCGGCCGCGCCCGACCTCGGTCCGGCGCCGCTCGACGCGCGGCTCGCGAACGTGCTCGGCGGTCGGACGGCGACCGCGATCGAGAAGGCCTTCGGCTACCGCACGGTGGGGGAGTTCCTCGAGCACGCGCCCCGCCGCTACGCCGAGCGTGGTGCACTGACGGCCCTCGACTCGCTCGCGATCGGCGAAGCCGTCACCATCGTGGCCGAGGTCGTCGACGTCCGTGCACGCACCATGCGCGCGCGCCGCGGCTCGATCCTCGAAGCGAAGATCGGCGACGGCAAGGGCCTGCTCACCCTCACGTTCTTCAACCAGGGCTGGCGCACGAAGGACCTCGTCCCCGGCGCCCGGGGTATCTTCTCCGGCAAGGTCAGCGACTACCGGGGTGCCCGGCAGCTCGCCCACCCCGACTACGAGCTGTTCGACCCGGACGACCCCCGCGCCACGGCCGAGCCCGGTTCCGACGAAGCGATCCGGTGGTCGCGTCAGCCGATCCCGATCTACCCGGCGACGGCCTCGCTCACGTCGTGGCAGATCGCGAAGTCCATCGGGATCGTCCTCGACACCCTGCCGGACCTGCCCGACCCGGTGCCGGCGTCCGCGCGGTCCCGGCTCGACCTCGTGCCGTTCCGCCGTGCCCTCGAGCTGCTGCACCGCCCCGAGAAGGTCGCGGACTTCAAACGCGCGCAGGACGCCCTGCGCTACCGCGAGGCGTTCGTGCTGCAGACCGCCCTTGTGCAGCGCCGGATCGCGGCCCGTCGCACCGCGGCCACCCCGCGCGCGGCCGCCCCGGGTGGCATCCTCGAGCGCTTCGACGCCACCCTGCCGTTCACGTTGACGGACGACCAGCGGGCCGTCGGTGCCGACATCGACCAGGACCTCGCCCGCACCTGGCCCATGCACCGGCTGATCCAGGGCGAGGTCGGGTCCGGCAAGACCCTCGTGGCGATCCGGGCGATGCTCACGGTGGCCGAGTCCGGCGGCCAGTCCGCGCTCATCGCCCCGACCGAGGTGCTGGCGGCCCAGCACCTGCGCTCCATCGTGAAGTTCCTCGGGCCGGACCTGGCCGCCGAGCTCCGACCGGTGATCCTGACCGGCTCGCAGTCCACCGACGAACGTCGCCGGGCCCTGCTCGCCGCGGCGTCGGGCAGCTCACGGCTGGTCGTCGGCACCCATGCGCTCCTGGGGGACCGGGTGGACTTCGCCGAGCTGGGGCTCGTGGTGGTCGACGAGCAGCACCGCTTCGGTGTCGAGCAGCGCGAGGCCCTCCGCACCAAGGGCACGACCCCTCCGCACGTGCTCGTGCTCACCGCGACGCCGATCCCGCGCACCGTCGCGATGACGGTGTTCGGCGACCTCGACGTCTCGACCATCACGGGCATGCCGTCGGGGCGCGCCGGTGTCGAGACCTTCACGGTCCCGCTGGCGGAGCACCCCGGGTGGGAACCCCGGATCTGGTCCCGCATGGCCGAAGAACTGGCCAAGGGTCGCCAGGCGTTCGTCGTCTGCCCGGCGATCGACGACGTCCACACCGAGGACGACGGCGAGCCGGAGCCGGAGCCGGCCGAGGGCGAGGACGACGCCCCGAAGCGTGCCCCGGCGACCGTGCTCGCCACTGCCGAGCGGATGCGCACCATGCCGGTGCTCGACGGGCGCTCGATCGCGGTCCTGCACGGCCGGATGACCGCCGACGAGAAGGACCGCGTGATGACGTCCTTCGTCGCCGGCGACCTCGACGTGGTCGTGGCGACGACCGTGATCGAGGTCGGCGTCGACGTCCCGAACGCGGCGATGATGGCCGTCCTCGACGCCGACCGGTTCGGGGTCTCGCAGCTCCACCAGCTCCGCGGCCGCATCGGTCGTGGGCAGTGGGCCGGGGTCTGCCTGCTGGTCACCTCGGCCGAGCTCGAGACCACCTCGCGCGAGCGCGTCGACGCGGTGGCCGCCTCGGACGACGGGTTCGAGCTCGCCCGGGTCGACCTCGAGCTCCGACGCGAGGGCGACGTCCTGGGCGAACGGCAGTCCGGTGGGCGGTCCTCGCTCAACCTGCTCCGGGTGGTCGAGCACGCCGACCTCATCGTCGACGCGCGCGAAGAGGCCGAGCGCGTGCTCGAACCCGATCCCGAGCTCGAGGGGTCCCCGGCCCTCCGTGACGCCCTCGCCCGGCGCCTCGACGAGTCCGACGCGGCGTTCCTCGGCAAGAACTGACCCCGGAGCACGACGGCCCGCGCGGTATCGTCGCTGCCATGGCGCAGATCGCGGTGGTCCCCGGTTCCTTCGACCCCGTCACCCTCGGGCACCTCGACGTCATCGGCCGTGCGGCCGGGCTCTTCGACGAGGTGCACGTCCTCGTGGTGCACAACCCCGACAAGAAGCCGGCGATGTTCGAGGCGGTCGACCGGGTGCGGCTCATCCGCGACTCGCTGGTCGAGGTCGGCGCGCCGGACACGGTCACGGTGGGCGAGTGGACGTCCGGCCTGCTGGTGGACTACTGCCGCCAGGTCGGGGCCAAGGTCCTGGTGAAGGGCGTGCGGTCCGGCGAGGACGTCGCGTACGAGACCCCGATGGCCATCATGAACCGCCACCTGGCCGACGTCGAGACGGTGTTCCTGCTGCCCGAGGCGTCGCGGGCGCACGTGTCGAGCTCGCTGATCCGGCAGGTGTCGTCGCTCGGCGGTGACGTCACGCCCTACGTGCCGAAGACGGTCGCCGACGCGCTCGCGGCCCGCTGAGCGCGCCTGCACAGCCCGGCCGGCACGCGCACGGCGCCCACCGCGTCCGGACACGCCTGTCGCCACCTCGACTCTCGGCCCCGATCGCGCTAGGCTTGTCGATCGTGTCTTCCCCCGTGAACAGCCCCTACGCCCTGCGCGTGCGCGACCTCGCGCACCGGCCGGGTGAGATGCGCGAGCACTCGCTCGACATCGAGGTGCCCGACGCGATGGGGGCCGGTCTGATCGGCGTCCGACAGGGTGCCGAACTGCACATCGACGTCAAGCTCGAAGGCCTGCACGAGGGCGTCCTCGTGTCCGGACACGCTTCGGCCGACGCCACGGGGGAGTGCTCGCGCTGCCTCATCGACATCAGCGAACCGATCGAGGTCGATTTCGCCGAGCTGTTCGCGTATGATGCCTCGGAGGATTTCGACTTCTTCGTTCGCGATGACCACGTGGACACCGAACAGGTCGTTCGAGATGCGGTGGTGCTGTCGCTGCCGTTCCAGCCGGTCTGCCGACCGGACTGCCCAGGACTCGACCCGGTGACGGGCGAGCGTCTGGCCGACCTCGGCGAGCAGCCCGCTCGTCAGGTGCTGGATCCTCGTTGGGCAGCGCTCAGCGCGATCGAGCTCGACGACAGCACCGACGGTGACACCACCGCACCGAAGACCACCGAGGGCGAGGAGCGGGCCGAGACCGAGTAGGTCCCGACACCGCCAGCCCCCGTACCGACCACCGACCAACCGAAAGAGATTCACCATGGCCGTTCCCAAGCGCAAGCAGTCCCGTGCGAACACGCACGCCCGTCGTTCGCAGTGGAAGGCCACGCCGATCCAGCTCGTGAAGACGATCGAGAACGGTCAGGTCACCTACAGCCTCCCGCACCGCGCGAAGGTCGTCGAGGACTCGGCCGGCACGCCCCTGTACATGGAGTACAAGGGCCGCAAGGTCGCCGACGTCTGATCGGACCGAACGCATGACGACAACGTCCGGCGCTGCGGGGTCTCGCCCCGCGGGGCCGGACGTCGTTCGTCTACAGGGCATCCTCGGGGCGGACATCGACCTCGAGCTGCTCCAGCTCGCCCTGACGCACCGCTCCTACGCCTACGAGCACGGGGGCATCAAGCACAACGAGCGCCTCGAGTTCCTCGGGGACTCTATCCTCGGCCAGGCCGTGACCGTGAAGCTCTACCGGTCGTTCCCCGACCTCGACGAGGGTGACCTCGCCAAGCGACGGGCGAGCCTGGTGTCGACCGTGGCGCTGGCCGAGATCGCCCGGATGATCGGGCTCGGCCGCTACCTGCGCCTCGGCAAGGGCGAGGAACAGACCGGCGGGCGCGACAAGTCGTCGATCCTGGCCGACACCGTCGAAGCCGTCATCGGCGCGACGTACCTGTCGGCCGGCCCCGACCCGGCCACCGAGCTCGTGCTCCGCCTGGTCGAACCGCTCATGATCGACCCGGACCGCTTCGGCGCCGCGATGGACCCGAAGACGAGCCTGCAGGAGCTCGCCTCGAGTCGTTCCCTCGGCAACCCGGCGTACCGCGTCACCGAGACCGGCCCGGACCACGACAAGACCTTCATGGCGACGGTCGTCCTGCAGGGCGAGGACATCGCCACCGGCACCGGGTCGAGCAAGAAGGCCGCCGAGATGGCCGCAGCGCTCGACGCCTGGACCCGGCTGTCCGGTCGAGCGGCCTGACCGCGTGCCCGAACTCCCCGAGGTCGAGGTCGTCCGCGCCGGCCTCGAACCCGCCGTCAGCGGCGCGCGGGTCCTGCACGTCGACGTGGTCGACGACCGTGCCCTCACCCGGCACGACGGCCCCTCGGAAGACTTCGCCGACCGACTGACCGGTCGCACGATCGCCGCTGCGGTGCGCCGGGGCAAGTTCCTCTGGATGCCGCTGCAGCCCGAGCACGACGGGGACCGCCCCGAGGCACTCGTCGCCCACCTCGGCATGAGCGGGCAGATCCTGCTCGGCCGTGGTCGACCGGCGGCCAAGCACCGTCGGATCCTCATCGACGTGCAGCCCTCGGGCACCGACCGCGCAGGTGCGGCGGAGCCCCCGGTGGAACTCGAGTTCGTCGACCAGCGCACGTTCGGCTCGATGGCGATCGACGCGATGGTGCCGACGATCGACGGTGCTCCCGCCGGGTTCGGCGGGCAGGTCGACGCGATCGACCCCGATGCCGTGTGGCGCCGGTGGGTGCCCGGGCAGGTGTCGCACATCGCCCGTGACCCGCTCGACCCCGCCTTCGACGACGACCGGTTCACCGCGATGGCGCGGAAGCGTTCGAGCGGCATCAAGCGGGTGCTGCTCGACCAGGGCGTCGTGAGCGGCATCGGCAACATCTACGCCGACGAGTCGCTCTGGGCCGCGAAGCTGCACTACGACCGCGCCGCTGACCGCCTCACCCGTGCCGACCTGCGTCGGCTGCTCGACGAGGTCCGCGCCATCCTGCGCCGGGCGCTCGAGGACGGCGGCACGAGCTTCGACGCCCAGTACGTCAACGTCAACGGGCAGTCCGGGTACTTCTCGCAGCGCCTGAACGTCTACGGGCAGCAGGGGAAGCCGTGTCCACGCTGCGGCACGACGATCGTGCGCGAGGCCTTCATGAACCGGTCGAGCCACATCTGCCCCGTGTGCCAACCCCGTCCCCGCGCCCGCACGCGTTAGCCTGACGCCAACCAGAGCATCCGGAGACCGCATGTACTTGAAGAGCCTGACCATCAAGGGGTTCAAGTCCTTCGCGCAGCCGACGACGTTCGCGTTCGAGCCGGGCGTGACGTGCATCGTCGGCCCGAACGGCTCCGGCAAGTCGAACGTGGTGGACGCCCTGGCCTGGGTGATGGGGGAGCAGGGGGCGAAGACCCTGCGCGGCGGCAAGATGGAGGACGTCATCTTCGCCGGCACCTCGACCCGCGGTCCGCTCGGTCGCGCCCAGGTGCTGCTGACCATCGACAACAGCGACGGCCTGCTGCCGATCGACTACTCCGAGGTGACGATCGCGCGCACGCTGTTCCGCAACGGCGGCAGCGAGTACGCCATCAACGGCGAGAACTGCCGGCTGCTCGACGTGCAGGAGCTGCTGAGCGACACCGGCCTCGGCCGTGAGATGCACGTGATCGTCGGGCAGGGGCAGCTCGACAAGGTGCTGCACGCCACCCCCGAGGACCGCCGCGGCTTCATCGAGGAGGCCGCGGGGATCCTGAAGCACCGCCGTCGCAAGGAGAAGACCCTCCGCAAGCTCGACGCGATGCAGACGAACCTGACCCGCCTGTCCGACCTGGCCGGGGAGATCCGGCGGCAGCTGAAGCCCCTCGGGCGGCAGGCCGAGGTCGCACGCAAGGCCCAGTCGGTGGCCGCGGTCTTCCGCGACGCCAAGGCCCGCATCCTCGCCGACGACGTGGTGCGCCTGCGCCGCGAGCTGCACGACCACCAGGAGGTCGAGGCGGGCCGCAAGTCCGAGCGCATCGTCCTGACCGAGCGGCTCGACCAGACCCGGGTGCGCCAGCAGCACGTCGAGCAGAGCATGGTCGGGGACGACGTCGACCGCGCCCGCACCGTCGTGCACCGGCTCGAGAGCGTGCAGGAGCGCCTCCGCGGCCTGTCGAGCCTGGCGAACCAGCGCCTGATGTTCCTCGCGCAGCAGGCCGACGCACCGCAGCAGGGCCCGACCGTCACCCAGGAGCAGGTCGCCGGGGTCCGTGCCGAGGCCGACCGCCTCGCCGCCCGCGCCGACGAGATGCAGGGCGGCTCGGCGACGACCGCCCGCGCGGTGCAGGACGCCCGCGCCTCGCTGGACGCCCTGGACGAACGCATCGCCGCCCAGGCTGCCCGCGTCTCGCAGCACGACCTCGAGGCGCAGCGGCTCGCCAGCGCCGTCGACGTCGCCCGGTCGAAGCGCGGTTCCGCCGTCGCCGACCGCGAGCGGCGGGAGCGGGCTCTGGCCGAGGCGGGGGAGCGTGCCGAGCGCGCTGCGGCGGCCCTCGCCGAACTCGGTGTCGACCCGTCCGAGGGGGTCGACGAGACCGCGCTCGCGCAGACCCTCGAGCAGGCGCGCGCCGAGCTCGAACGGGCCCAGACCACGCGGGACGAGCAGCGCGACCGGCTCCACGCCCTCGAACGCGAGCGGGACGCCCTCGACGCCCGGGTCACCGCGCTCGGGATGTCGATCGAGGTCCGCGACGGTTCACAGGCACTGATCGACGCCGGGCGCGCGGGCATCGTCGGTCGCCTGGCCGACAGCCTGACGGTGTCGCCCGGGTTCGAGGCCGCGATCGCCACCGCGCTCGAGGGACTCGCCGACGCCGTCCTCGCCGACGACCGCGGTGCGGCGCTCGATGCCGTCGACCACGCCCGCGCTGCCGACCTCGGCCGGATCGACGTCGTCGTCGCGGACGCCGCGTCCGTCCCCGCGGCCCTGCCCGAGACCCTGCCGACCGGCGTCCGCCGTGCCACGGACCTGGTGCAGGGACCGCCGGCGCTCGCGTCGATCCTGCGGGACACGCTGGTCGCGGAGACCGACGACCTCGACCTGGAGGCCGTGCTCACGGCCGCCCCGCACGCCACGGTGGTCACGCGGTCCGGCGACCTCGTCCGTGCGGTCCGCGTGACCGGCGGCGGGGAGCGCGTGACCTCGCGCATCGAGCTCGTCGCGGAGCGCGACGACGCCGTGACGCGACGCGACGCGATCGCGACCGACGCCGAGGACGCGGCCACGGGCCTCCAGGCCGCGCGCAGCGCCGTCGAGGACGCACGCCGCCGTGCGGACGAGGCCGACGCAGCCTCCCGCGCCTACACGCGGGCGAAGGCCGAGTACGACCGCACGAGTGCGTCGACGCGGGCCAAGGCGGAGAACGCCGCGGCCGAGGTCGAGCGGCTGCGTGCCGCGCTGGCCGAGACCGACGGTGCCGTCGAGACCGCCGAGGCGGTGCTGGCCGAGGCCGAGTCGGCGCACCGCGCCTTCACCGAGCAGGAGCGTCCCGTGGTCGACGCGTCCGAGCGTCCCGCCCTGCAGGACGCGCTCGAGGCCGCACGTGCCGCCGAGGTCGAGCAGCGGATCCAGGTGGAGACCGTGCGCGAGCGGGTGCGAGCGGAACGGAACCGCGCCGACCAGCTCGACCGCCAGCTCGAGGCCGAGCGCGCCGCCGCCGAGGAGGCCGCGCGGCTCGCCGTCATCCGCCGTCATCAGATCCGGACCGCCGAAGCCGTCCTCGCCGACCTGCCCGGGGTGCTCGGAGCGGTCGACCGCTCGCTGGCCGAAGCGCGGGTGCAGCTGGCGACGGAGGAAGCCGAGCGGTCGAAGCGCAACTCCGAGCTGCAGACGATCCGCAACGAGGAGCGCGAGCTCCGGGACCGCCTGCAGACCATCACCGACGGCGTGCACTCGCTCGAGATGGAGATCTACGAGAAGAAGCTGCACGTGTCCGGCGTCCTCGACCGGGCGCAGAGCGAGCTCGGGCTGTCCGAGGCCGTGCTGGTGGCCGAGTACGGGCCGCACGTGCCGGTGCCCGTCGACGTGCTCGTGGACCCGCGGGTGCGCGCGCGGAAGCACCGAGAGGCGGAGCGCGCTGCTGCTGCGGCCGCCGCCGAGGCCGCGGGCGTGACCGAGCCAGAGGAAGCTGCGGCAGAAGCGGGTCCCGACACCGACGACGTGGCCCTCGTCGACGCGGAGTCCACCCTGCCCGGCGGCCCGGCCCTGCCCGAGTTCGACACGACCGACGAGATCGACCCCGCCGACGTCGAGACCGTGCCCTACGTCCGTGCCGAGCAGGAGCGCCGGCTCAAGGCCGCGGAGCGTGACCTCGGACAGCTCGGCAAGGTGAACCCGCTCGCGCTCGAGGAGTTCCAGGCGCTCGAGCAGCGGCACGCGTTCCTCGCCGAGCAGCTCGAGGACCTGCAGAAGACCCGGACGGACCTGCTGACGATCATCGACGAGCTCGACACGAAGATGCAGACGATCTTCGAGTCCGCGTTCAACGACACGAAGGAAGCGTTCGACGTCATCTTCCCGATCCTGTTCCCGGGCGGCTCGGGGTCCATCAACCTGACCGACCCGACCGACCTGCTCGGCACCGGGATCGACGTGCAGGTGAAGCCCGCCGGCAAGAAGATCGACCGCCTGACCCTGCTGTCCGGCGGCGAGCGGTCCCTGGCGGCGGTGGCGCTCCTCGTCGCGATCTTCACCGCGCGGCCGTCGCCGTTCTACATCATGGACGAGGTCGAGGCGGCACTCGACGACGCCAACCTGGGCCGCCTGCTCACCGTGTTCGAGCGTCTGCGCGAGTCGTCCCAGCTCATCGTCATCACGCACCAGAAGCGGACGATGGAGATCGCCGACGCCCTGTACGGGGTGTCGATGCGGCAGGACGGCGTCTCGGCGGTCGTCGGGCAGCGGGTGCAGAAGCGCGAGCCGGCGGACGCGGTCGCCTAGGCGTCCTGGTCGCGACCGGACGGCAGACAGGAGGCGCGGTGCCAGCTGCCACCGTGCCTCCTGTTCTGTCAGGTGCGTCCGGACAGGACGCCGGGTCGCTACGCGCGACCGCGGATCGTCCGGAGCAGCCAGCCGATGACCGCCAGCAGGATGAGCACGATGCCCACCCAGAGCAGGAACTTCAGCGCACCGACGAAGATGCCGCTGAAGAGCAGGACGAGGCCGACGATGATCGCGATGATCAGCAGTGCGGGCATGAGGGTCTCCTATCCCTGGAACGAGACCGAGCAGATGCCCGGACCGTCAGGGACGCTACTCCTCGGCGTGCCGACGCGTTCGCTCAGCCGACGAGGTTCTGCACGAAGACGTGCGGCGTGAAGCCCGTCAGGTCGTTGATGCCCTCGCCCTGCCCGATGAGCTTGATCGGGATGCCGGTCTTCTCCTGCACGCTCAGCACGAAGCCGGCCTTGGCCGAGCCGTCGAGCTTGGTGATGACGAGGCCGGTCACGCCGGCACCCTCGATGAAGGCCTGGGCCTGTGCGAGGCCGTTCTGGCCCGTCGTCGCGTCGAGGACGAGCAGGACCTCGCTGATCTCGGTCTGCTTCTCGACCACGCGCTTGATCTTGGTGAGCTCGTCCATCAGGCCGGCCTTGGTGTGCAGACGCCCGGCGGTGTCGATGACGACGATCTCGGTCTGGTCGCGGATCGCCTTCTCGACGGTCTGGTACGCCACCGACGCCGGGTCCTGCCCGGGCTGCGAAGGACGGACGACGTCGACCCCGGCGCGCTGGGCCCAGGTGGCGACCTGCTCGACCGCCGCGGCGCGGAACGTGTCCGCCGCCCCGACGAGCACCGTGCGGTCGTAGGTCTTCAGGAACTTGGCGAACTTGCCGATCGTCGTGGTCTTGCCGACGCCGTTCACCCCGACGACGAGCACCACGGCGGGCCGCGCGCTGAGCTTCAGGGTGGTGTCGAGCTTGGAGAGCCGTTCCTCGAGGACCTCGCGGAGCATGCGCTGCAGGTCGGCGGGGTCGGTCGTGCCGTACCGGTCGACGCGGGCGTGCAGGTCCTCGATGATCTCCTCGGAGATGTCGGGCCCGAAGTCGGCGCCGATGAGGGCGGTCTCCAGGTCCTCCCACGTGGTCTCGTCGATCGTCTTGCGCTGGAAGAGGCCGCGCAGCCGTGAGGACAGTGACCAGGAACTCGCCATGCTCCCAGCTTAGAGCGCGGCACATGTCCGCTGTGCCCGGTATGCTCGGGAACACGAAGGGGAGTATTCCCTCTCGGTGACCCCGTCAGTACGGTCCGGAACGATCCGGCCCCGGGGCGCCGGTCGTGCGAAACCGGTTCCGGTGCCGTGCGACGGAAGAGACCTTCAGGCCTCGGCGTACCCGCACATCAGCGGCGCGCCCTACCTGAAGGAAACCGTGGACGTCCCACTCTTCGTCTGGCTCATCACGATCGCCGGCATCCTCGCGCTGCTGGTGTTCGACTTCTACTCGCACGTCCGCACGCCGCACGTGCCCCACATCCGCGAATCCGCGTTCTGGTCCGCCTTCTACATCGGGCTGGCGATCCTGTTCGGCATCGGGATCCTGGTGTTCGGCGGTGGGCAGGCCGGTGGTGAGTACTTCGCCGGCTGGCTGACCGAGAAGGCGTTGTCGGTCGACAACCTCTTCGTCTTCCTCATCATCATGTCGAGCTTCGCCGTGCCGAAGGAGTTCCAGCAGAAGGTCCTGCTGGTCGGCGTCGCGATCGCGCTCGTCGCCCGTGGCGTCTTCATCGCCCTCGGCGTCACGATCATCGAGAACTTCTCGTGGGTCTTCTACCTGTTCGGTGCGCTGCTGTTCTGGCTCGCCTGGTCGCAGGCCCGCAGCGGCAACGACCACGGCAGCGAGGGCGAATCCCGGCTCATCCGGATCCTCAAGCGCATCATCCCGACCTCGGACCACTACGACGGCGACCGCCTGACCACCCGTGTCGACGGCAAGCGGCTGTTCACCCCGATGCTGCTCGTCATGGTCGCCATCGGCCTGACCGACGTGCTCTTCGCGCTCGACTCGATCCCCGCGATCTTCGGGCTGACGCAGGACGCCTTCATCGTGTTCACGGCGAACGCGTTCTCGCTGCTCGGCCTCCGGCAGCTGTACTTCCTGATCGCCGGCCTGCTCGAGCGCCTCATCTACCTGGGCCAGGGCCTGGCCGTCATCCTGGCCTTCATCGGTGTGAAGCTCGTCTTCCACGCCATGCACGTCAACGAGCTGCCCTTCATCAACGGTGGCGAGCACATCGAGTGGGCGCCGGAGATCCCGATCTGGTTCTCGCTGGGCTTCATCGCGCTGACGATCGCGGTCGCCACGACCGCGTCGCTGGTGGTCTCGAAGCGCCGCCAGGAGCGCGGGCTCACCCCGACCGGCCAGCCGAAGGAGTCGGTCGAGGCCGACGCGAAGTAGCCGTCACCACCTGACGGACAGGAGGCGCGGTGCCAGCTGGCACCGCGCCTCCCGTCTGTCCGGGCGTCGTCCGGAGCTTCAGACGGCCTGGCGACCAGGGGTCGCGTCGAGCAGGTGGGCCAGGTGCTCGGGAACCGAGCCGCCGCGGGCCACCGTCGCCCGCGCCCACAGCCGGCCCGCCCGGTACGACGACCGGACCAGCGGTCCGGCGAGCACCCCGGCGAAGCCCATCTGCTCGGCGACCTGCCGGAGCTCGACGAACTCCGCAGGGCTGACCCAGCGCGCGACCGGCAGGTGCCGGGGCGACGGGCGGAGGTACTGCGTCAGCGTGATGATGTCCGTGCCCGCGTCGTACAGGCGCTGCAGGGCGTCCTCGATCTCGACGCGCTCCTCGCCCATGCCGAGGATCAGGTTCGACTTCGTGACCAGTCCGGCGTCGCGGCCCTGGGTGATGACGTCGAGGGACCGTTCGAACGTGAACGCCGGCCGGATCCGCTTGAAGATCCGCGGGACGGTCTCGACGTTGTGGGCGAAGACTTCGGGGCGGGCGTCGAACACCGGGCCGAGCTGGTCGGGTCGCCCGTTGAAGTCCGGCACCAGGATCTCGACGCCGGTGCCGGGGGAGTGCTCGTGGATCGCGCGGATGGTCTCGGCGTAGAGCCAGGAACCGCCGTCGGGCAGGTCGTCGCGTGCGACGCCGGTCACGGTCGCGTACCGCAGGCCCATCTCCGCCACGGAGTCCGCGACCCGGCGGGGCTCGTCGCGGTCGAGCGGTTCCGGCTTGCCGGTGTCGATCTGGCAGAAGTCGCAGCGACGGGTGCACTGCGAGCCGCCGATCAGGAAGGTGGCCTCGCGGTCCTCCCAGCACTCGAAGATGTTCGGGCAGCCGGCCTCCTGGCAGACGGTGTGCAGCTGCTTCTCACGCACCAGGCTCGACAGCTCGCGGAACTCGGGGCCCTGCGTGGCACGGGTCTTGATCCACGCGGGCTTCGTCTCGATCGGGGTCTCGGCGTTCCGGGCCTCGACCCGGAGCATGCGGCGGCCTTCGGGGGCGAGGGTCATACGAGGGTCTCCTGTCGGGCGGGCGCGGTGCTGGTGCTCGTGCTGGTGCTGGTGCTGGGGGCCGTCGTGCTGATCCGGCGGCCGCTGTGCATGCCGTCGACGGCCTGTCGGACGCGGTCTGCGACCAGGGGTGCGAGGTCGTCGACGGTCACGTGGGCACGCCCCGCGAGCGCCGCCGCGGCGCTCAGCGTCGTGACCCCGGCGTCCGCGATGCCGCACGGGACGATCGCGTCGTAGGCGTCGAGGGCGTTGTCGCAGTTGATCGCGATGCCGTGACTCGTCACGCCCTCGGCGACGTGCAGGCCGATCGCGCCGACCTTGGCGGCGGGGGAGCCGTCCGTGCCCGGCACCCAGGCGCCGCTGCGACCCGCGACCCGTTCGGCGTGCACGCCGACGGCAGCCGCGGCGTCGATGACGACCTGCTCCAGGTCGCGCACCCAGGCGACGACGTCGAGGGGTTCGGCGAGCCGGACGATCGGGTAGGCGACCAGCTGCCCCGGGCCGTGCCAGGTGATGCGTCCGCCGCGGTCGGTGTCGACGACCGGGGTGCCGTTCGTCGGCAGGTCGGACGGTTCGGTGCGGCGTCCGGCGGTGTAGACGGACGGGTGCTCGCACAGTACGAGGGCCCCGGGGGAACGGCCGGCGACGACGTCGGCGTGCAGGTTCCGCTGCAGGGCGAGGCCGTCCGAGTAGTCGAGCAGGCCGTGGTGGCGGACGATCTCGAGTTCCGGCATGCGGCGAGCGTACGACAGTTTCTGGACGGCGTCCAACAACCTGGTGCTTGACCTCAACAATGGTTGAGATGGTCCGATGAGGGCATGGACATCCGACAGGTACAGCTCGCCACCCGCTCGCTCGCCGACACCGCCCGGTTCTACGAACGGCTGGGGTGCTCGGTCGAGATCGTCGACACCACGGTGCGCATCGTGGTGGGGTCGACGCTCCTCGTGTTCCGTGAACTGCCGGAGATGACCGGAGCCCTGCACCTGGCGATCACGATCCCCACGGGGACCTTCGACGCGGCCAAGGCCTGGATCGCCGGTCTGACGACGGTGCTCGGTACCGACGACCAGGACGAGTTCGAGGGGCCGCCGAACTGGAACTCGCGGTCGGTCTACTTCGAGGGGCCCGACCAGCAGCTCCTCGAGTTCATCGAGCGGCGGGACCTGGAGTCGGGCGCCCGGGGTATCGGCGTCGGCGACGGTACCGGCACCGACTCCGACGCCGGCGTCCCGCTCGTCTCCGTCAGCGAGGTCGGCGTCCCCGTCCCCGACGTCCTCGGCGCCGTCGAATCCCTGCGACGCGCCGGTCTCGAGCCGTACGCCAACCCGCCGGGGGAGTCCTTCGCGGCGGTCGGTGACGTGGACGGTCTCGTGATCCTGGTGTCGCCCGACCGGCGCTGGTTCCCGACCGGTGACCGGAGTCCGTCGAGCGCGCCGGTGGTCATCGACGTGGGGCTCGACGCACCGGTCGGACTGACCGAGGGTGTCCTCCTGCGGTGAACGGGCCGGTGCCGTCGGCGGGAGCCTTGTAGAATCGACGGATCATGGCGCAATTCGGTTCACTCTCCGATCGGCTGACCGAGACCTTCCGCAATCTGCGGAGCAAGGGTCGGCTGACTCCGTCCGACGTCGACGGCACCGTCCGCGAGATCCGGCGGGCGCTCCTCGACGCCGACGTCGCGCTCGAGGTCGTCAAGGCGTTCACCGCATCGGTGCGCGAGCGTGCCCTCTCCGACGAGGTCAACCGCGCGCTCAACCCGGCGCAGCAGGTCGTCCAGATCGTCAACGAGGAACTCGTCGGCATCCTGGGCGGGCAGCAGCGACGGCTCGAGTTCGCGAAGAAGCCGCCGACGGTCATCATGCTCGCGGGTCTGCAGGGTGCCGGTAAGACCACCCTCGCGGGCAAGCTCGGCAAGTGGCTCAAGAAGGACGGCCACACCCCGATGCTCGTCGCGGCGGACCTCCAGCGTCCGAACGCCGTGCAGCAGCTGCAGGTCGTCGGCGAGCAGGCCGGCGTGCACGTGTTCGCTCCCGAGCCCGGCAACGGTGTCGGCGACCCGGTCAAGGTCGCCAAGAACGCCATCAAGGCCGCCATCGACCAGCAGTACGACACCGTCATCGTCGACACCGCAGGTCGACTCGGTGTCGATGCCGAGCTGATGAAGCAGGCCGCGAACATCCGCAAGGCCGTCGACCCGGACGAGGTCCTGTTCGTCATCGACGCGATGATCGGTCAGGACGCCGTCAACACGGCCCGTGCGTTCCAGGAAGGCGTCGACTTCACCGGTGTCGTGCTCTCGAAGCTCGACGGTGACGCCCGCGGTGGTGCCGCCCTGTCGGTGGCCAGTGTGACCGGCCGCCCGATCATGTTCGCGTCCACGGGTGAGTCGCTCGACGACTTCGAGCCGTTCCACCCGGACCGCATGGCGAGCCGCATCCTCGACCTCGGCGACATCCTGTCCCTCATCGAGCAGGCGCAGGGCGCCTTCGACGAGGAAGAGGCGCGCAAGGTCGCGGACAAGATCGCGACCGACAACTTCACGCTGAACGACTTCCTGCAGCAGATGCAGCAGCTCCGCAAGGCCGGCTCCATCAAGGGCATGCTCGGCATGCTCCCGGGAGCCAAGGGCATGCGCGAGGCGCTCGACAACTTCGACGAGCGCGAGATCGTCCGCACCGAGGCGATCATCCAGTCGATGACGCCCCAGGAGCGCGAGCTCCCGAAGCTCCTCAACGGTTCGCGCCGTCTGCGCATCGCGCGCGGTGCCGGATCGACCGTCACCGAGGTCAACGCGCTGGTGAACCGCTTCGAGCAGGCCGCCAAGATGATGAAGACCGTCGCCCGCGGTGGCGTGCCGCAGATGCCGGGCATGGGTCCGATCCCGGGCATGCACGGCGGCAAGAAGCAGCAGCAGGGCGGTAAGAAGAAGTCGAAGGTGGGCAACCCCGCCAAGCGCGCAGCCCTCGCGGCCGGCGCGGCGGCTGCGCCGCAGCAGGCCCCGCAGGGGTCCGGCCTCGGCCTCGGGGGTGCCAAGGGCGGCAAGGCACCGACCGAGGAAGAGCTCGCGTCGCTGCAGAAGTTCCTGGGTCGCTAGTCGCGACCACCTGACGGACGGGAGGCCCGGTGCCAGCTGGCACCGGGCCTCCCGTCCGTCGTCCGGTCGCGTCGGGACGTTCCTTCCCATCGCACGCGCGATGGAAAGTGGAATCGGGCGTACCTGGTCGAAAGGAACGACCAGGTACGCCCGATTCGGCCAGGTACGCCCGATTCGGCCAGGTACGCCCGGGGCGGTCCGGTGGCGGCTAGAGCGCGTCGCGGAACTCGGTGACCAGGTGGCGGACCACGGCGCGCAGGTCGCCGCCGTTCTCCTGCGCGACCTGCAGCTGCCGCTGGTACGAGGCGCCGCGCTCGATCATCGTGTCGAGGTGGTGCAGCTCGTCGAGGCAGCCGAGCCGTTCGGCGATCGGGTCGAGCCGCTGCACCAGGTCGTGCACCTCGTCGGTCACGAGCCGCTCGTCGCCGGCGACGTTCGTGATGATCTCGGCCTCCATGCCGTAGCGGGCCGCGCGCCACTTGTTCTCGCGGATGAACCACGGCTGCATGGTGGGCAGGGTCTCACCGGCGTCGATCCGGTCCGAGCAGGCGGTGACCAGGCACTGCACGAGCGCGGTGACGGCGCCGACCTCGTGCAGGGTCGAGATGCCGTCGGAGACCCGGTTCTCGAGGGTGCCCCAGCCCGGCGACGGTCGGATGTCCCAGCGCAGGTCCTTCACGCCGTCGATGACACCGGTGTGCGTGAGGTCGCCGACGACCTCTTCGAAGTTCGCCCAGGCGCCGAGCTGCGGCGGGAGCCCGCCGGTCGGGAGCTGCTGGAACATCAGGGCACGGTTCGAGGCGTACCCGGTGTCGGTGCCGCCCCAGAACGGGCTCGACGCGGTGAACGCCTGCAGGTGCGGGACGTAGGCGAGCATCGCGTTCATGATCGGGACCGCCTTGTCGCGGTCGTCGATGCCGACGTGCACGTGCACGCCCCAGATGAGCATCTGGCGTCCCCACCAGCGGGTGCGGTCGATCAGCGTCGTGTAGTGCTCGCTGTCCGGGGTGATCTCCTGCTGGTCCCACACCGCGAACGGGTGCGTGCCCGAGCACATCACCTGGGCGTCGAGCGGTTCGGCGGCGTCGATGACCTCGCCGATGATGCCGGACAGCTCGCTCGTCGCAGCCCCCACGCGGTCGTGGACGCTCGAGACGACCTCGACCGTGTTGGTCAGCAGCTCCTCGGTGACGCGGTCGTGGTCGCCGAGCCGCTCGTGCACGGCGGCGATGACGGCGGGGGCGCGGGGAGCGAGGTCGCCGGTCGCCCGGTCGACCAGGGGGAGTTCCCACTCGACGCCGATGGTCGACGGGCGGGACTCGGTGAAGCGGATGTCCATGCCGTCCATCCTGCCCGGGTCCTTGTCGGACACGCACAACGAAGCGTTGTCCCGATCGTGCGGATCGTCCTGCAACTAGTTCCACTCCGGGCGTACCGTTGAAATGTTCCTACAGGGAAGAGGTACGCATGCAGTTGGTGGTGCGCGGGACGAACGCCCCGCTCGTCGGAGAACTCGACATCCCGGTCTCGAAGTACCACGCGCACCGCGCGCTGGTGCTCGCGTCGCTGGCGAAGGGGACGAGTGTCGTCTCCGGGGTCAGCGCGACGCGACAGGTGGAGTGGACCGTGGGCACGCTCCGCGCGCTCGGCGTCGACGTCAAGCGTCGCGGGAACGCGTACCACGTGACCGGGCTGGGCGGCCGGTACCAGGCGACCGACGTCGTGGACCACGGCTCGCGGGGTGCCGACGGACTGCTCAACATGGGGTCCTCGGGCACCACGCTCTACTTCATGACCGGGCTCGCCTCGCTGGCCGACCGCCCGATGACCCTGTCGGGCATGAAGTACTTCCAGCGCCGCCCGATCAAGGTGCTGCTCACCTCGCTGACGCAGATGGGGGTGGAGCTCGAGGCGACGAACGACTGCCCGCCCGTCACCGTGCAGCCGCGGCGTCCGCGCGGCGGCGACGTGACGATCGCCGGCACCCTGTCGCAGTGGGTGTCCGGGCTGCTGCTGGTTGCCCCGTTCGCCGAGCACGAGACCCGGATCCACATCACCGGCGGGCGGCTCAACGAGCAGCCCTACGTCGAGCTCACCGTGCGGATGATGCGGCAGTTCGGCCTGACGGTCGAGGTCTCCGACGACTGGCTCGAGTACCGGATCCCGGCGGGCCAGCAGGCCACCCCGCACGACTACGTCATCCCGCCCGACATCGGCTCCGCAGCGTTCGGCATCGCGGCGGCCGGCACCCGCGAGTCGAACGTGCTGCTGCGCGGCATGACGGCGTTCACCACCGCCGAGACCGACCACCCGGAGAGCGAGTTCCTGGACCTCGCGACCGCGATGGGCGTGCCGATGCGGATCGACGAGGAGACCGGCTTCGTCCGGATCGAGCACGACGGGTCCCCGCTCCGGCCGCTCGACGTCGACTGCCGTCCGATCCCGGACCTGCTGCCCGTGCTGTCGACGATGGCCACCTTCGCCGAGGGCACGAGTCGACTGTGGAACGTGGCGCACATCCGGCTGAAGGAGTCCGACCGCGTGGCGGCGATGCTCCAGCTGAACCGGATGGGCGGCCGTGCCGAGCAGGGCGCGGACGAGCTCGGGGTCACCGGCGTCGGCGCGGCCGGGTTGCACGGTGCGCCGATGTCCTCGTTCAACGACCACCGTGTGCTGATGTCCCTCGCGGTCGCGGCGTCGAGTGCCGACGGGGTGTCGGGCCTGACCTACCCGCGTGCCTACCGGATCTCCTACCCGACGTTCCTCGAGGCGATGAACTCCGTCGGGCTCGACATGTCCGTCGGTGACCGGCTCGCAGCCCAGGTGGCGCGGGACGGCCGGATCGACGCCGCCGAGGCCGACGGGGTCCGCACGCACCTGGGCACGCCCCTCGAGACGTCTGCGGCGCCCGAGCCGACCGACCAGCCGGTCGCGCAGCCCGCCGCCCCGCAGCCCGCCACCGCACAGCCCACCGCCCCGCAGCCCGCCGTCGCCGTGCCCGAGCTCGCCGGCGTCGACGCCGACCCGCTCGTCCTGACCGAGCGGGTCCGCGCCCTGTCGCAGACCGACCCCGACGGCCTCGCCGTGATCGAGGTCGGCGGCGCGACCCCCGCGAACACCACGTGGAAGGAGCTGCAGGACGAGGCCGACCGGGTCTCCGCCCTGCTGCTCGAACTCGGCGTGCGCACCGGCGAATCCGTCGCGATGCAGCTGCCGAACTGGCGCGAGTTCGTGTCGATCACCCTCGGTGCGATCCAGATCGGTGCCGTCGCGACCCCGATCATGCCGGTGTTCGGTCCCCGCGAGACCACGATGACGCTGGCTCGTTCGAAGGCCCGCGTGGTCTTCCTGCCGAACGTGTTCCGGAAGCGCCGTCCCGCCCTCGAACTCCTCGACGTCATCGACGAGGCCGCCGCGCAGGACCGTCGCCTGTCGCTCGAGCACGTCATCGTGCTCCGCGCCGAGGCCCGCGGGCAGGGGGACACCCCGACGAACCAGCCGCCGCTGCCCGCCGACGCCCTGGAGCGCGTCGTGGCGAGCGACTGGCACTGGCGCTACTTCGAGAACGCCCTGGCAGCCGTGCACGTCGATGTCGACGAGATCGCGTCGCACGCTCCCGGGCCGGACGACGTCTGCCAGCTGCTCTTCACCTCCGGCACCACGGGGGAGCCGAAGGGCGTGCAGCACCCGCACCGCACGCTCGGACTCGCGACCGCCATGCACGTGGCGCAGTCCGGTCTGACCAGCGCCGACCGCATCTACATCCCGTCGCCGCTCGCTCACCAGACCGGGTTCCTGTACGGCATGCTGCTGGCGTTCCGGCTCGGTGCCCCGCAGGTCCTCCAGCCGGTGTGGGACGGCCGGGTCGCACTCGAGCAGGCGTTCGGCGTCGCCCGGGCGTCCTTCGTGCAGTGCGCGACGCCGTTCCTGACCGACCTCGTCGACCTGGTCGAGGCCGGTGCCGGGCAGCCCGAGTCGCTCCGGATCTTCGTGCCGACGGGCGCCGCGGTGCCCCGGGCACTGGCCCAGCGAGCGAGCACGGTGCTCGGCAGCGCCATCCTCGGCGCCTTCGGGACGAGCGAGACGTGTCTCGGGGCCCTGTCCAGCCCGAGCGACGACCCCGCCGACGCGTACGGCCACGACGGCCGGGCGTTGCCGGGCATCGCGATCCGCATCGTCGACGACGCGGGGATCGAGCTGCCTGCCGGGACCGAGGGCAACTTCGAGCTGCACTCGCCGACGATGTTCGCGGGCTACCTCGACCGCCCGGACCTGACCGACGACGTGTTCACCGCGGACGGCTGGTACCGCACGGGCGACCTGGCGAAGGTCGACGAGAAGGGCTTCCTGTCGATCACCGGGCGCGTGAAGGACGTCATCAACCGCGGCGGCGAGAAGATCCCCGTCGTCGAGATCGAGAACCTGCTGTACCAGAACCC
Source organism: Curtobacterium sp. VKM Ac-2852 (assembly GCF_013205045.1). Lineage (NCBI taxonomy): Bacteria > Bacillati > Actinomycetota > Actinomycetes > Micrococcales > Microbacteriaceae > Curtobacterium > Curtobacterium sp. VKM Ac-2852. The sequence continues at coordinate 958,897 of NZ_JABMLI010000002.1, read as the reverse complement.
GCTGGTCACGGATGTCGCGATCGTGGCGATGCCGGACGAGCGGCTCGGTGAGCGTGCCTGCGCCTGGGTCGTGAACGCCCGCGCGGACGAGCCGCTCGACTTCGCCGGGATGCAGCAGTACCTCGACGCGGCCGGCGTGAGCAAGTACTACTGGCCTGAACGACTCGAGTACACCACCGAGCTGCCGCGCAACGCGGTCGGCAAGGTCCAGAAGAACATCCTGCGCGAGCAGGCGGCCGCGCTCGTCGCGACGAAGGAGAACGAGACACGATGACGATCGTCGAGCAGACGAGCACGGGCTTCGACGAAGCCGCCTTCCAGCAGCTCAAGGCCGAGGTCACCGAGTGGGTCCGCGGCCCCGGCGAGGCGTGGGCGGACGAGATCGAGCGCACCGGCCGGGTCGCCCCCGAGCTGTTCCAGGAGCTCAAGGAGAACGGGTGGCTCAGCCTCGCCGCCCCGACGGAGCTCGGCGGACGGGCGATCCCGTTCTCGCGCTACCTCGAGATCATGGAGGTCGTCTCCCGCTCGCACGCCTCCATCCGCATGCTCGTGCACGTCATCAACGGCACCTGGCGCGCGATGGCCCCCTACGCGACGCCGGAGCAGATCGAGCAGGTGGTCAAGCCGTCCGTCGCCGGTGACACGCTCGTCGCGTTCACCCTGACCGAGGCCACCGCGGGCACGGGAGCGGACATCCGCACGACGGTCCGACGCGAGGGCGACACGTACGTGATGAACGGCGAGAAGCACCTCATCACGTTCGGGGTCAAGGCCGACCACTGGCTCATCGCCGCTCGGCTGGAGGGCACCAGCGGCCAGGACGGCACGGTCGCGTTCCTGATGCCGAACAGCGGGCTGCCGGGTGCCGAGGTGATCGACGACTCCGACACCATGGGCATACGCGGCACCGACCACGCGATCCTGCGGTTCACCGAGACCCCGATCCCGGCCAGCGCACGTCTGGGCACCGAAGGCCAGGGCCTCGAGGTCGCGCTCGGCGGCTTCCTGCTGCCGAGCCGGGTGTCCGTCGCGATGAGCGCCGTCGGCCTCGCCGAGCGGGCGAACGAGCTCGCCGTCGAGTACGCGAACAAGCGCGAGACCTTCGGCAAGCGCCTCTCCAGCCGGCAGGCGATCCAGTTCTACCTGGCCGAGAACTACGCCGACATCGCCGCCGCCCGCGCCCTGGTGCTCGAGGCCGCCCGCGCCTACGAGGACGACCGCCCCGACGCCGGCACACTCTCCAGCGCCTCGAAGATGGTCGCCGTCGACATGCTCGCCCGGGTCACCGACAAGGCCCTGCAGGTGCACGGCGGGCAGGGCTACTGGAAGCGCAACGCCATCGAGCGCGTCTACCGCGACGCACGCGCGCAGCGCTTCGAAGAGGGCACCAACGAGATCCAGAAGCTGATCGTCGGCCGCGCCGTCGTCACCGGCGCAGCCGGGTTCTGAAACCGACCAACGACCGGACTGGAGGCCCGTGGCGGGCCCGCCCCGCGCCTCCCGTCCGTCTCCCACCCACCTGAAGGACCGAAGTGACCCACAGCACCAACGCACCCATCGCACTGATCACCGGCGCTTCGCGCGGCATCGGCCGCCTGCTCGCGCAGAAGCTCGGCCAGCGCGGCGTCACCGTCGTGGTGACGTACAAGGGCAACGCCGACCTGGCCGAGGAGTCCCTGGCCGACGTCAGGGCGGCCGGTGGCGACGGCATCACGGCGCAGGTCGACATCGAGCAGCCGGAGTCGATCGACGCCCTGTTCGACCTGGTGCGCGACACCTACGGACGTCTCGACATGTTCGTCGCGAACGCCGCGGCCAGCGCGTTCAAGCCCGTCGCCGACCTCAAGCTGCACCACCTCGACCGCAGCTACGCCACGAACGCCCGCTCGTTCGTGCTCGGCGCCCAGCGCGCCGCGGAACTGATGGACCGGGGTGGCCGCATCGTCGTCGTGACGTCGTACGGATCGCTCCGGGCGTTCCCGACCTACGCCGCACTCGGTGCCGCCAAGGCCATGAGCGAGGCGTACATGAAGTACATGGCGGTGGAGTTCGGTCCGCGCCAGATCACCGTCAACGCGGTGAACGGCGGCCTCATCGACACCGACTCGCTCGAGTACTTCTACACGAAGGTCCCCGGCCAGGCGCCGATGGACACCGTGCTCGAGAAGCTCCCGCTGCAGCGCCCCGGGACGGCCGACGACATGGCCGACGCCGTCGACTTCCTGCTGTCGGACAAGGCCGGGTACATCACCGGGCAGGTGCTCTCGGTGGACGGCGGTCTGACGGTCATCGCCCCGCCGTACTGGTCGGACACGACGTCGCCCCTCCGCGACGCGGTGCTGCCGGCCGACGCTCCGGGCGCGGACACCGCAGAATAGGCGCATGAGCAGCGTCGCTTCCGCCCCCGTCGTGCCGGAGTCCCTCCGGACCGTCGCGTCACCCTGGACCCTCGGCCCCCTGCACCTGGCGAACCGGGTGGTGATGGGGTCGATGCACACCGGGCTCGAGGTGCACGACGACGGCGGAGCCGGCATGGCCGCCTTCTACCGCGAACGGGCGGCCGGCGGGGTGGCGTGCATCATCACCGGCGGCATCGCGGTGAACGACGAGGCCCGCGGGGGTCCGGACTTCGCGGTGTTCGGCGTCGGGGGAGCCGACGAGCGGTTCCGGGTGGCGGTCGACGCCGTGCACGACGAGGGCGGGACGATCCTCGCGCAGCTGTTCCACGCCGGGCGGTACGCGCTGGCGTCGGGCATGGTCGACCGGCACGGCGACCCGCAGCGCGTCGTGGCACCCTCGGCCCTGCCGTGGGCGGCCGCCCGCGGTGTGGTGCCGACCGAGCTGACGTCGGCCGAGGTCGAGCGGACCATCGAGGACTTCGCCGCCGCGGCCCGCACCGCCCGTGCGATCGGGTTCGACGGCGTCGAGATCATGGCGTCCGAGGGGTACCTGATCAACCAGTTCCAGTCGCCGCTGACCAACCTGCGCGACGACGAGTGGGGCGGGGATGCGGAACGGCGTCGGCGCTTCGCGATCGAGGTCGTCCGGGCCGTGCGCGCCGCGGTGCCCGAGCTCGCCGTGACGATCCGGCTGTCCGGCGCGGATCTGATGCCCGGCTCGTCGACCGACGACGAGGTCGACGCGCTCGTGCACGACCTGCTGCCGCTCGGGCTCGACGGCATCTCGGTCGGCATCGGCTGGCACGAGTCCCGCACCCCGACCGTGCAGGCCTCGGTGCCGCACGGGGCCTGGCTGGCGTACGCGGCACGGATCGCCGCGGTGGTGCGCTCGTCCGCGTACCTGGACGTCCGCGTGATCGCGTCGAACCGGATGACGGACCTGCGCGACGGTGAAGCCGTGCTCAGCGACGGCCTGATCGACGCCGTCGCGCTCGCCCGGCCGTTCCTCGCCGACCCCGCCATCGTGTCGCGCTCGCTCGCGGGCGGGTTCGCCCTGGTGAACACCTGCATCGGCTGCAACCAGGCGTGCCTCGACCGCTCGATCATCGGCGCACCGGTGTCCTGCCTCGTGAACCCCCGTGCCGCCCGCGAGGTGGCCTTCCCCGCCCGGCCGACCGCGGACCCGAAGCGCGTCGACGTCGTCGGTGGCGGACCGGCCGGGCTCGCCGCCGCGGTGGACGCCGCCCGACGGGGCCACGACGTCACCGTCTGGGAGGCCTCCGACCGCCTCGGCGGCCAGTTCGGCCTCGCCGCACTCGTCCCGGGCAAGGAGGACTACGCCGCCACGGTGCGGTCCGCCCGCGCCGAGCTCGCGGAGCGGGGCGCCACGATCCACCTCGGACGCCCGGCCACGGCTCGGGACCTCGTCGACAGCGACGCCGTCGTGCTCGCGGCCGGGGTGGTCCCGCGGAGCATCGACGTCCCCGGCAGCGACCTGCCGCACGTGCTGTCGTACGAGCAGGCCCTGCGGAACGGCGTACCCGAGGGCACCGTCGCGATCATCGGCGGCGGTGGCATCGGCGTGGACACCGCGGCGTTCCTGACCGAGTCGCCCGACGAGGTCGTCCGGGCCGCCGAGTTCGCGGCCCGCTGGGACCTCGACGTGTCCGAGGAACTCGTCGGCGACGTGCCGCAGCGGCTCCCCGCGGCACGGCGCACCACCCGACCGGGGTCGCAGGTGACGGTGCTCCGGCGTTCGGGCAAGTTCGGCCAGGGGATCGGCATCACCTCACGCTGGGTCGCGCTCGGCCGGCTGCGGGACGCCGGGGTGCGGATGGTCGGCGGCGTGCAGGAGTACCTGCGCATCGAACCCGGGGTGCTCTGGATCCGCGACGAGCACGGGGACGAGGTCGGCGTGCCGGCGGACTCCGTCGTGGTCTGCGCCGGGCAGGAGCGCGCGACCGACGCCGAGGGCGACGCGCCGGACGGACTCGCCACGGGCCTCCAGGCCGCCGGCGTGCCGTACGCCGTCGTCGGCGGCGCGCGCGACGCACGGAGCGTGGACGCGGTCCGGGCGACGTCCGAGGCCCTCGAAGCGGTGCGACGCCTCGCGCCGTAGCGAGTCGGCTCGCATCACGGCCGGGAATCTGCAAGAATGAACGGTCGAATCGCCGCAGCTCGACCCTCTATCCAGCTGTGAGCGATCTCTCTCGAGCTTTCGCCGTGTGTGCCCCCACGCCCGCGGTTCCAGTTCAACCACAACGAAAGCAAACAGGAGCAATTGTGGCTGTCAAGATCCGTCTGAAGCGTCTCGGTAAGATCCGTGCGCCCTACTACCGCATCGTCGTCGCCGACTCGCGCACCAAGCGCGATGGTCGTGTCCTCGAGGAGATCGGTCAGTACCACCCGACCGAGGAGCCCTCGGTCATCAAGATCGAGTCCGAGCGTGCGCTCTACTGGCTCGGCGTCGGCGCGCAGCCGACCGAGCAGGTCGCGGCCCTCCTCAAGCTGACCGGCGACTGGGCCAAGTTCAAGGGCGAGAAGGACACCGAGTCCAAGGTCAAGGTCGCCGAGCCGAAGCCGGCCTTCCAGGTCGACTCCTCGAAGAAGGCCGTGCTCAAGCCGAAGTCGGAGAAGACGGCTCCCGCCGCCAAGGCCGACGACGCCGAGACCGCCGACGAGACGACCGAGGCGTAGTCCTTGCTCGAATCCGCGCTGACGCACCTCGTCAAGGGGATCGTCGATCACCCTGACGACGTGCGCGTCGCCAGCTCCACCTCCCCACGCGGCGAGGTCCTCGAGGTGCGCGTGCACCCCGAGGACCTCGGCCGCGTGATCGGTCGCGCCGGGCGCACCGCCAAGGCGCTCCGCACCCTCGTCACGGCCCTGGCCGACGGCAAGCGCGTGCGGGTCGACGTGGTGGACACCGATTCCTAGGGAGACGACCCAGCTCCGGGTGGGTCGAATCACGAAGGCGCACGGGCTCAAGGGCGGCATCAAGCTCGAGCTCTACACCGACGACCCGGATCGTCGGTTCACCCCGGGCGCCACCTTCACGCTCCAGGTCCCCGACGACTCACCGTGGTCGGGCAAGACCCTCGAGCTGGACGAACTCCGCTGGTACAACGGTCACCCCGTCGCGTTCTTCGCCGGGATCGACGACCGCACTGCGGCCGAGTCCCTGGCGCGCATCATCCTCTGGGTCGAGCAGGACGCCGACGCCGAGACCGGCGAGGACGACGCCTGGTACGACCACCAGCTCGTCGGGCTCAAGGTCCTGCGTGACGGCGTCGAGGTCGGCACGGTCGCCCGTGTGGACCACATGCCCGCCCAGGACCTGCTCGCGATCGACACGCCGTCCCGCGGCGAAGTCCTCGTGCCGTTCGTCTCGGCCATCGTGCCGGCGGTCGACATCGCCGCCGGCACCGTCACGGTCACGCCGCCGCAGGGGCTGTTCGAGGACCCCGAGGACACCTCGCGCCCCGAGACGGTCACGGACTAGTCCCCGTGCGGATCGACATCGTCACGATCTTCCCGGAGTTCTTCTCCGTGCTCGACGTGTCCCTGCTCGGCAAGGCCCGCTCCGGCGGACTGCTCGACCTGCACGTGCACGACCTGCGGTCCTGGACCACCGACCGGCACCGCACCGTCGACGACACGCCGTACGGCGGTGGCGCCGGCATGGTGATGAAGCCGGAGCCGTGGGCGCAGGCACTCGAGGCGCTCTTCCGGCCCGACGGCTCGTCGACCCTGGTGGTCCCGACGCCGGCCGGCACGCCCTTCACCCAGTCGATCGCGCGGTCGCTCGCGTCGACGTCGGAGCACCTCGTGTTCGCCTGCGGGCGCTACGAGGGCATCGACGCCCGCGTCTTCGAGTGGGCGTCGTCGCGCGCCACCGTCGTCGAGCTCTCGCTCGGCGACTACGTGCTGAACGGCGGCGAGGTCGCTGCGATGGCGATGATCGAGGCCGTCGGTCGACTCGTCCCCGGCGTCGTCGGCAACCCCGAGTCGCTGGTCGAGGAGTCCCACGAGGACGGCCTGCTCGAGTACCCCTCGTACACCAAGCCCGCGTCGTGGCGCGGCCTCGACGTCCCCGACGTCCTGCTCAGCGGGCACCACGCCCGCGTCGGTGCCTGGCGGCACGAGCAGCAGCTGGAGCGGACGCGGCGCGTCCGTCCGGACCTGCTGCCGCCTGCCTGATCGGCTGGCGCGCCTGCCTGCTGGACGATTTTCGGGCTGAACGATACTCCTCGCGGTTCGTTCCGCGTGCACTGTCGCTGAGCACGAAACCGGGCCCCGCCGGGTCTGCCTGGAGGCACGGGGCGGGCCCGCACCGTGCCTCCAGTCCGTCAGGCGGTCGGGTCGGCGCGCTGGGCGCGACGCAGGGTCAGGACCTCGGGGCCGGCCTCGGTGACCGCGACCGTGTGTTCGACGTGCGCGGCACGTGAGCCGTCGACGCTGCGCAGGGTCCAGCCGTCGTCGTCCTGGTAGAGCTCGTCGGTCGTCTGCATGAGCCACGGCTCGATCGCGACGACCAGCCCCGGCCGGAGCTTCAGGCCGCGACCCGGACGGCCGTCGTTCGGCACGTGCGGGTCCCCGTGCATGGTGCGACCGACGCCGTGCCCGCCGAACTGCAGGTTCACGTCGTGACCGGCCTCGTGTGCGACGTGACCGATGGCGTGCGAGACGTCGCCGAGCTTGTTGCCGGGAGCCGCCTGGACGATGCCGGCGGCGAGTGCTCGCTCGACCGTGGCGATCAGGGCCTGGTCCTCGTCGCGCGGCGTGCCGACCTGGACGCTGACGGCGGAGTCCGCGACCCAGCCGTCCACGCTCGCGGCGAAGTCCAGGCTCACCAGGTCGCCGTCCTGCAGGGTGCGGTCGTGCGGCAGGCCGTGCAGGGCGGCGTCGTTCACCGAAGTGCAGAGGTTCTTGCCGAACGGCGACATGCCGAACGACGGGTGGTAGTCGACGTAGCAGCTCTCCGCGCCGCGTTCGGCGATCATCCTGGCCGCGACGCGGTCGAGGTCGAGCAGGTTGACGCCGACGTCGACGGTCTCGAGCAGCTCGTCGAGGACGTCGGCCACGAACCGGCCGGCGACGCGCAGTCCGTCCAGCTCGGCGGGGGTGCGGAGTTCGATCATGGGTCCATCCTCGTCGTTTTGTCTCCCGCGCTCTCTGTGGCAGTATTGAACGCTGTGCCCTGGCTGGACTCTGCCACGGGGGAGTCGCCGACACCGGGCACGAACCACCACTTTCCGAACCTTCGATCCGCGGCGACCCGTGCGCGTCCGCAGAGAGTGAAACCCACCATGAGCCAGCTCCTCGACAACGTCGACGCAGCATCGCTGCGTACCGACGTCCCGGACTTCCGTCCCGGCGACACCATCAAGGTGCACGTCAACATCATCGAAGGCACGCGCTCGCGTATCCAGGTCTTCCAGGGCGTCGTCATCGGCCGTCAGGGCCACGGCATCGGCGAGACCTTCAAGGTCCGCAAGGTGAGCTTCCAGGTCGGCGTCGAGCGCTGGTTCCCCGTGCACTCGCCGATCATCGACCACATCGAGATCGTCACCAAGGGTGACGTCCGTCGTGCGAAGCTCTACTACCTGCGCGAGCTCCGCGGCAAGGCGGCCCGCCGCAAGATCAAGGAGAAGCGCGACGCCTGATCGCCTTCACAGTGAACGTCCGCGAGCCGGACGACGCTGCGAGCCCCTCGTCCATGTACGGTTGTGCATCGACGGGGGGCTCTTCCCATTGCGGGGAGTCAGTGGTTCGAACGAGAGCGGAAATGACGGACACGACAGAGGATTCCGGGCGCAGGCCACGTGCCGAGAAGCAACGGAACGGTGTCCTCACATTCCTCCGCGACCTCGTCATCATCTTCATCGCGGCACTGCTCGTGTCGTTCCTGGTCAAGACGTTCCTGATCCGGTCGTTCTACATCCCGTCGGCGTCGATGGAGAACACGCTGCAGATCAACGACCGGGTGATCGTCAACGAGCTCGTCCCCGGCGCCGTGGCGCTGAAGCGGGGAGACGTCGTCGTGTTCAAGGACCCGGGCGGCTGGCTCACCGGATCCGAGGTGCCGAGCGTCACGCCGGACACCCAGCCCGCCAAGGCGATCGACTGGGCCCTGACCCAGGTCGGTCTCGGCACCGGTGACAGCGACGACCACCTGATCAAGCGCGTCATCGGTCTACCCGGTGACAAGGTGTCCTGCTGCAACGACCTCGGGCAGATGTCGGTGAACGGTGTTCCGATCAAGGAGCCGTACCTGAAGCTCCCTGCTGGCGCCCCGGCCTCGGCGACCGACTTCTCGGTCACCGTGCCGAAGGGCACCATCTGGGTGATGGGCGACAACCGGAACGACTCGAAGGACTCCCGGTACAACGGCGACACCCCGTCGAAGGGCTTCGTCCCGATGTCCGACGTCACGGGCCGCGCGTTCGTCATCTCGTGGCCGGCGAGCCGCTGGACGTGGCTCGACGACCATCCCGAGGTGTTCGCCGGCGTGGAGGAGCGCGACGAGTGACCGCCGTCCGTCCGTCGCTCCGGCTCGAGAAACGTCTGCTCGCCGAGGGCCGCGTGACGGTCATCGGCATGGACGAGGTCGGCCGTGGCGCCATCGCCGGTCCGGTCGGCGTCGGTGTGGCCGCGGTGACGCTCGACATCGGTCGTGTGCCCCAGGGGCTCGCTGATTCCAAACTGCTCTCCGAAGCGCGCCGCACCGACCTGGTGCCCGTCGTGCAGCGTTGGGCACGCACGGCGGTCGGCATGGCATCGGCGGACTTCGTCGACCAGCAGGGCATCGTCCCGGCCCTCGGCGCAGCGGGTGCGCAGGCGCTCGGCTCCCTGGTCGCCGACGGGGTGTCGCTCGACGGCGCGGTGGTGGTGCTCGACGGTTCGTTCGACTGGTTGAGCCGCGCCCTGCCCGCGTCGCTCCGTCCGGCAGCCGATCCGCTCGAGGTCGTCGTCCGGGTCAAGGCCGACCGCGACTGTGCCTCGGTGGCCGCGGCGTCGGTGGTGGCGAAGGTCGCCCGAGACGCGCTCATGATCTCGGCGCACGACGAGGCTCCGCACTACGGGTGGGTGTCGAACAAGGGTTACGGGTCGACGGCGCACTACGACGCGATCCGGACGATCGGGGCGCACGCGCTGCACCGGAAGTCCTGGTTGCACCAGGCCTCGAGCGTCGCGCTGGACGGCTTCGACCAACTCGACGCCGTCGCGGGTTGAGCCCGTCGCCCGCTCGGCCCTGGGTCGCCGTAGACTGTGGGCGCAATGGATGAGGACGAATTCGACGACTACGACCGCGAGGTCGAGCTGGCCCTGTACCGCGAGTACCGAGACGTGGTGTCGCAGTTCCGTTACGTGGTCGAGACGGAGCGCCGTTTCTACCTGGCGAACGAGGTCGAACTCGTGCGCCGTGACACGGAGCACGACTTCTACTTCGAACTGACGATGAACGACGTCTGGGTCTGGGACGTCTACCGTTCCGACCGGTTCGTCAAGGGTGTCCGGGTACTCACGTTCAAGGACGTGAATGTCGAGGAACTCACGACGCGGGAACTCGAACTGCCGAAGGAACTCGCACTCGACGAGTGATCGTCAATTTCCTTTCTTCTGCTTCTTTCTGGGTGAATCGCCGCTGATCCGGACCGGCGGTGAATTGTTCGCGCTATTCTGATGGGGATTTAACCGCCCCACGAACAGGAGCACCCCATGGCACAGAAGGTCACCGTCCAGCTCGTCGACGACCTCGACGATTCCCCCATCACCACCGGTGAAGGTCGGACGGTCGAATTCGCGTTCGACGGCTCGTCGTACGAGATCGACCTGTCGAACGACAACGTCGACAAGTTCCGCGAGGCGATCTCTGACTACATCGCCGCAGCGCGCAAGGTCTCCGGTCGTCGCACCGGCGGCGGTTCCGCCCCGAAGTCCGCCCCGAAGCGTGGCAACTCGGAAGAGCTCGGCAAGATCCGCGAGTGGGCCAAGGAGAACGGGTACGAGGTCTCGTCCCGCGGCCGCATCTCGACGCAGGTGCAGGAAGCCTACGCAGCAGCGCACTGACGCTCGTCGCAGCAGGACCCGGGTGATCTCGATCGCCCGGGTCCTTCTTCTTTCCTCCACAGAGGGCAATTCGCCCGTGCTGATTCCACAGACTCTCTGACTCCGCCGATCGTGGCGTTCGTTCTGGAGATCGTTGTCGTGGAGGCAACGACATGGAACAAGACGTGCAACGTCCACCGGGGCGGTCGCTCCGGAACGGTCGACTCGGACGATTCGGTGAAGAACGAGCGGTGGTCTGGCTCGAGGCGCGGGGATTCCGCGTGCTCGAGCGGAACTGGCGGTGTGCCCGCGGCGAGATCGACATCGTCGCGTGGGATTCCTGCACACTCGCGTTCATCGAGGTGAAGACCCGTTCCGGGGGCGCGACCGGCCACCCGTTCGAGGCGATCACCGCTGCGAAGCTCACCCGGATGCGACGACTCGTGCCCGAGTGGTTCGACGCGCATCCCGAGGTCTCGGCGCGCGCGGTCCGGGTGGACGTCGTCGCGGTCCACGTCGACGGTCCCCGCACGGTCGTCGAGCACCTGGCGGGTGTGCTGTGACGGGCATCGGTCGCGCTGCCGCGGTCGCGCTGCTCGGGGTCACCGGTCGCCGCATCGAGGTCGAAGCGCACCTGACCAGTCAGCTCCCGGCGTTCAGCATCATCGGTCTGCCGGACACCTCACTGGGAGAGGCACGGGAACGCGTGCGATCCGCGGCGGCGAACGCGGGGTGCCCGCTGCCCGCACGTCGGATCACCGTGAACCTGACCCCGGCGGCGATCCCGAAGCGCGGATCGGGGTTCGACCTCGCCATCGCGATGGCCGTGCTCGCCGGAGCCGGTCTCGCGCCGGACGTCTCGGAGCGCATCGTCTACATCGGCGAGCTCGGCCTCGACGGGCGGGTGCGTCCGGTCCCCGGGGTGATCCCGATGCTGGTCGCCGCGCGCGACGCCGGTGCGGACCGCGTGGTGCTGCCCGTCGGCAACCTGACCGAGGCCCGCGTGGTCGGCGGGGTGCGGATCAGCGGCGTGGACTCGTTGCGGGCGGCGGCGATCGACGCCGGGGCACTCCTGCCGGCGGTCGAGGTCGATCCGGTGCTGCCGGTCCCGGTCACGTCGGTGCCGCGTCCCGTGGCCGAGCTGTCGGACGTCGTGGGGAACCCGGTCGGCGTCCGAGCACTCGTCGCCGCGGCGGCCGGGGGACACCACGCACTGCTGCTCGGGCCACCGGGCGCGGGCAAGACCATGCTCGCCGAGCGGCTGCCCGGGTTGCTGCCCGACCTCGACGACGAGACCGCGCTCGAGGTCGCCGCGGTCCGGTCCGTCGCTGGGCTGGGTCCCGCCTCGTGGAGCACGAAGCCACCGTGGGAAGCCCCGCACCACTCCGCGTCGGCGGTCTCGCTCGTCGGCGGCGGGTCGGGGGTCCTGCGCCCCGGAGCCGTGTCGCGCGCCACCGGGGGCATCCTGTTCCTCGACGAGGCGCCGGAGTTCCCGCGGGCCGTCCTCGACGCGCTCCGGCAGCCGCTCGAGTCCGGTCGGATCACGATCCACCGTGCGGCGGGTGCAGCCGAGTTCCCCGCACGCTGTCAGGTCGTCCTGGCGGCGAACCCCTGCCCGTGCGGCAACGCCGGTGGTGCGCACGGGCAGCCGTGCGAGTGCTCGGCGAGCACCGTGCGCCGGTACCTCGGTCGGATGTCGGGGCCACTGCTCGACCGGATGGACATCCGGGTGCTGGTGCCGCGGGTGACGACGGGTCGGATGCGGGACGCCGACGGCAGCACCCCGACGACGGCGGTCGCCCGTGCGGCGGTCGCGGCAGCCCGCGCCCGGATGGCGGAGCGCCTGCACGGGACGGGATGGTCGCGCAACGCCGAGGTCACCGGGGCGTGGCTCCGGGCCGAGGGGCGCATCGAACCCGGGTCGACGGCAGACCTCGACCGGGCACTCGACCTCGGCACCCTGACCATGCGCGGCTGGGACCGCGTGATGCGACTGGCGTGGACGCTCGCCGACCTCGACGCGGTGGAGCGGCCCACGGGTGTGCACGTCCGCGGTGCCCTCGCGTTGCGGAGCGCGCTGTGATCCCGGCGGGCACGGAGCTCCTCGACACGGTGGCGCGCCTGCTCGGGCCGAGCGGTGCCGCGGTGGACCCGGTGCAGGCCGCGGCACGGGTCGCCTGGTCGGCCGTCGTCGAACCGGGGGACTCCGTCGCCGGCGAGCTCCTCACCGGCCTCGGACCGGAGCGTGCGCTCGGTGCGGTGCTGCTCGCCGCGGACGAGGATTTCGATTCGCTGCTGGGATGCTGCGTCGACGCCGAGGTGCCGGGTGCGGAGGACCCCGCGGTGCTGCTCGGTGTGCTGCAGACCGCGGTGGAACGGTGGCGGCCCCGATTGGCCACTGTCGAGGTGGGCGACGTGCTCGCGGCGGCCGGTGCGGTCGGAGCCGGTCTGCTGGTTCCCGGGAGCGACGGGTGGCCGTCGGTGATGGACGACCTCGGGCCGCACGCCCCGGTGGTCCTCTGGACGCGCAGCTCGGGGGCGCACCTCGGCGACGGGATGCCGGCGCTCGGGGTCGTGGGGTCCCGGGCGAACACGGTGGCCGGTGCCGAGGCCGCGGCGGAGATCACCTCGACGGCGGCGGACGCCGGGTGCCGCATCGTGAGCGGGGGTGCCTACGGCATCGACGCGGTGGCGCACCGTGTCGCCGTCGCCGCCGGGACGCCCACTGTGGCGGTCCTGGCCGGCGGCATCGACCAGCTCTACCCCGTGGGGAACGCGCAACTGCTCCACAACGTGGCCCGGCAGGGGGCGTTGCTCGCAGAGTCGGCACCGGGGACACGGCCGACGCGGTGGCGCTTCCTCGCCCGCAACCGGCTGATCGCCGCGCTGGCCGACGTCACGGTCGTGGTCGAAGCGGGCGCCCGGTCCGGGGCGCTCAACACCGCCCACCACGCCGCACAGCTCGGCCGGCCCGTGTTCGCGGTGCCGGGAGCGTTCGCGTCCTCGGCCTCGGTCGGGTGCCATCGGCTCATCGCACAGGGGCGGGCGCAGATCGTCGTGCACCCCGGGGATCCGGCAGCGGCGGCGAGGCCCGCGAACGGGACCAGCGGGGGAGCGGTGCCGGACGAACCGCTCCTGTCCGGCAGGCAGGACCCCGAGGTGCTCCGGGTGCTCGACGCGCTCGGCCGTCGCGCCCTGCCCGAGGCCGAGATCGCCCGCCGGGCCGGCATGTCGACGTCCGACGTCGCCGACGCGCTCGCGCTTGCACAGCTGCAGGGACTCGTCGTCGCCAGCGGCGGCGGGTGGGGTCGGGCATGACGTCCGGTCGCCGTACGCTGGCGTCGTGGTTGCGCGGACGGACGGTCGACTCGTGGTGGCGGTGGATGCCTTCCTCGGGCACGCCCGGCACGCGCGTGGCCTCAGCGAGCAGACCCTCCGCGCGTACGCCAACGACCTCGAGCAGCTCGTGGCGTTCGCGGACGGTCGCGGCATCGACCGCGTCGCCGACGTCGAGCTCGAGCTCCTGCGCGACTGGCTGTGGGACGCTGACCACCGACGGCTCGCCCGGTCGACCATCGCCAGGCGGTCTTCGTCCGTGCGGGCGTTCACGCGTTGGGCGAGCGAGACCGGGGTGACGACGACCGACGCCGGGGCCCGGCTCCGGGCCCCGAAGGGTGGGGCACACCTGCCGCGCGTGGTGTCGGCCGACCAGGTGCGCGCCCTGCTCGATGGACTCGGTTCCCGGGCGGCGACGGACGACCCGACGGCGCTGCGGGACCTGGCCCTCGTCGAGCTCCTGTACGCGGCGGCGATCCGGGTCAGCGAACTCGTCGGGATCGACGTGGCCGACGTCGATCGCGGACGCTTGACCGTGCGGGTACTCGGCAAGGGCGGCAAGGAACGCGTGGTGCCGTTCGGGGTTCCGGCGCGGGACGCACTCGAGGCGTGGCTCGAGCGCGGACGGCCCACCCTCGCCGCACGGGCGGAGGGACCTGCAGGCGCGGCGCTGTTCCTCGGCGACCGTGGTGCCCGACTCGGCGTCCGCAGTGCCTACCGCGTGGTTGCCCGGTTGCTCGGCGATCTGCCGGGCGAGGGCCCGAGCGGCCCGCACACCTTCCGGCACACCGCGGCGACGCACCTGCTCGACGGCGGAGCGGACCTGCGCGCGGTGCAGGAACTCCTCGGTCACGCCAGCCTCGGGACGACGCAGATCTACACGCACGTGTCGTCTGCCCGGCTGCGTGAGGTCTACCGGACAGCGCACCCGCGCGCCTGACCCTGCGCCGACGTGCGTCCCGTCCGGTTCCGATCGGTTCCCGGTCGGTTCCCGGTCGGTCCCGGTCGGCTCCGCTCACCCGGGCCAGGCCGACTCAGGCAGCAGCACCGGCCACTCGGCCGGTGGCAGGTACGCCATCGGATCGACGTAGCGACCGTCGACACGAGCGCCGAGGTGCAGGCACGGCGCCGACGCCGGACAGTGCCCGACCGAGACGCGCCCGACCGGCGTGCCCTGCACGACCTCGTCCCCGGCGGCGACCAGGGGTGTCACCGAGTCGAGCGTGCTGACCAGCCCGTCGCCGTGGTCGATGGTCACGACGGTGCGGCCACCGACCGCGCCGGCGAAGGCCACGGTGCCGTCGTCCACCGCCGAGGCAGTGGCGCCGAGGACGGCCGGGACGTCGAGGCCCCGGTGGCCGGCGGCGTAGTCCGAGGACGGTGCCTCCCACGCGCGCTCGACCACCCGCGATCCGGTGGGCCAGACCCAGCGAGCCTCGACCCGGCGCGGCTCGGTCACAGTGTCCACCGACGCCCCGGAGCCCACCGTCGCCCCGGCACCGAACACCACCGTCCCGCTCAGCACGGCCGCGCACACCACGGACAGCAGGACGGGACGTGCGCTCGATCGCATGTCCCCAGCCTGGGCAGTGGAACCCGGCCACGGGGCGGACGGGGGCGATCTGTGGAGGGGGAGTCGCGCCTCCAGGCCTGGGGAGGAACGTGCCGACGACGGAAGCGACAGAACCGACGTCGTACGACGGCGAAAGTGTCGTTCCGCGTCGGCGCGTACGAGCCCGCCCGACCCCGCGCCGTCCCGATCACGCCCCGGTTATGACCAGATCCCGAGCGAGGAGTACAGTCGGGGCCGCTCCGGAACACGCAACGCCGCTCGGACGGCGAACCAGCCGACCGCCGGGGCACCGTGCTGCACACCGGCACGGCGGCAGAACCCAGGAGCATCGTGTCCACCACGACCACCGGGCACGGCGAAGACCGTGCGTTCAAGGGGAAGGTCACCCTGTTCGCCATCGCGGCGGCGGTCGGTGGCTTCCTGTTCGGCTTCGACTCGTCCGTCATCAACGGCGCCGTCGACGCGATCAAGGGCGAGTTCAACCTCTCCGACGCGGCCAGCGGCTTCGCCGTCGCCTCGGCCCTGATCGGCTGTGCGTTCGGCGCGTACTTCGCCGGCCGCCTCGCTGACCGCTACGGCCGCACCCGGATCATGTTCTGGGCCGCCGTGCTGTTCTTCGTCTCGTCGATCGGTTCGGCGTTCGCGTTCGCGACGTGGGACCTCGTGATCTGGCGTCTCGTCGGCGGTCTCGGCATCGGTACCGCCTCGGTCATCGCACCGGCGTACATCTCCGAGGTCTCCCCGAAGGCGATCCGCGGGCGGCTGGCCTCGTTCCAGCAGCTGGCGATCACGCTCGGTATCTTCGCCGCGCTCCTGTCCGACCAGCTCTTCGCCGTCACGGCGGGCAGCGCCTCGGCCGAGGTCTGGGGCCTGGCGGCATGGCGCTGGATGTTCCTGGTCGGGGTGATCCCCTCGGTCGTCTACGGCGTCCTGGCGATCACGCTGCCGGAGTCCCCGCGCTACCTGCTCACCAAGGGTCGTGCTGACGACGCGCGCGTGGTGATGGGCAAGATCGTCCCGCGCGACACCGTGAACACGAGCCTGGAGGAGATCCAGGACGGCATCGAGAAGGAAGCCAACGAGAAGAAGGGCTCCATCCGGGGCAACCGCTTCGGGCTCCAGCCGATCGTCTGGGTGGGCATCATCCTGGCCGTGCTGCAGCAGTTCGTCGGCATCAACGTGATCTTCTACTACTCGACGACGCTCTGGCAGGCCGTCGGCTTCAAGGAGGAGGACTCGTTCCTCATCTCCACGATCACCTCGGTGGTCAACGTCGCCGTGACCTTCATCGCGATCTTCCTGGTCGACAAGGTCGGCCGCAAGCCGCTGCTCGTCGCCGGTTCGGCGGGCATGTTCGTCTCGCTCACCATGGTCGCCATCGCGTTCTCGCAGGCGACGATCGTCGACGGCAGCCCGAGCCTCCCCGGCTCGTGGGGCGTCATCGCGCTGATCTTCGCGAACCTCTTCGTGGTGTCCTTCGGTGCCACGTGGGGTCCGCTCATGTGGGTGCTGCTCGGCGAGATGTTCCCGAACCGCATCCGCGCCACCGCGCTGGGCATCGGCTCGGCTGCCAACTGGATCGCGAACTTCATCGTCACGATCTCGTTCCCGGTGCTGTCCGGCTTCAACCTGACGGTCACCTACGGCATCTACGCGCTGTTCGCGTTGCTGTCGCTGTTCTTCGTCATCGCCAAGATCCCGGAGACCAAGGGCCGCTCGCTCGAGGAGATGGGCATCTCCGCCGACGGCGACACGGTGGACGCCAAGGCCTGATCGGCCGGTCGCGCACCGCGTCCGTTCCGCACGGATCGCCGGACAGGAGGCCCGGATCACGTCAGCCGCGAGGCGCGCGTGATCCGGGCCTCCCTTCTGTTAGCATCTATCCAACAGCGTGCTGATGCGCGCTGACTTCGCGTGTCCACCAGGCCCTCACGGGCTCGGTACCCGACCACCGGTCCCGCTCTCACGAGCGGGCGGTCGCGTGCCAGGACACCAGGGACCACGACCGACGGTCGTGATCGACACAACCGCAACAGGTCCGCAGCGACGTGCGAGAGCACGGCTGTGCGCCGAGAACACAGAAGGAGGACGGCACATGGCCGTCGTCACCATCCGCCAGCTGCTCGACAGCGGCGTCCACTTCGGACACCAGACCCGTCGGTGGAACCCGAAGGTGAAGCGCTTCATCCTCGCCGAGCGCTCGGGCATCCACATCATCGACCTGCAGCAGTCGCTGGCCTTCATCGACCGCGCGTACGACTTCGTCAAGGAGACGGTCGCGCACGGTGGCACGATCCTCTTCGTGGGCACCAAGAAGCAGGCCCAGGGCTCCATCGCCGAGCAGGCGACCCGCGTCGGCCAGCCGTACGTCAACCAGCGTTGGCTCGGCGGTCTGCTCACGAACTTCCAGACGGTCTCCAAGCGCCTCGCGCGCATGAAGGAGCTCGAGGAGATCGACTTCGACGACACGACGAAGGGCTTCACCAAGAAGGAGCTCCTCATCAAGAAGCGCGAGCTGGACAAGCTCCACAAGACCCTCGGTGGTATCCGCAACCTCACGCGGACCCCGAGCGCGCTCTGGATCGTCGACACCAAGAAGGAGCACCTCGCCGTCGACGAGGCGCAGAAGCTCGGTATCCCGATCATCGGCATCCTCGACACCAACTGCGACCCCGACGAGATCACGTACCCGATCCCGGGCAACGACGACGCGATCCGCTCCGTCGGTCTCCTGACCCGCATCGTCGCCGACGCCGCGGCCGAGGGCCTGAAGACCCGCCACAACGGTGGCGACGAGGACGAGGCCAGCGAGCCCCTCGCCGAGTGGGAGCAGGAGCTCCTCGGTGGCGAGACCGCCGCCACGACCGAGGCGCCCGCCGCCCCCGTCGAGGAGAATGACGCTGACGCGCAGGTCGCCGCGAAGGAGATCGGCGAGCCGATCGCCGACGAGGCGAAGAACGCGGAGCCGACGGCCGAGGCCGAGGCAGCCGCGGAGACCACCCCCGCCGAGTGAGTCGCCGGGGCGCCGAACCCCACCGGGTCCGGCGCCCCGACTGCACTCCACTCTCCACACACGTACAGTCCAGAAAGGACTCCAGTCAATGGCAAACTTCACCGCTGCTGACGTGAAGAAGCTCCGCGAGGACCTCGGCGCCGGCATGATGGACGCGAAGAACGCGCTCGTCGAGGCCGACGGCGACTACGACAAGGCCGTCGAGCTGCTCCGCATCAAGGGTGCCAAGGCCGTCGCCAAGCGCGATGACCGTGCCACCTCCGAGGGTGTCGTCGTCGCGACCTCCGAGAACGGCGCCGCCACGGTCGTCGAGCTCGCGAGCGAGACCGACTTCGTCGCGAAGAACGAGAAGTTCACCACCCTCGCCGACAAGGTGCTGGGCGCGGTCGCCGTTGCCGGTGCCGCCGACGTCGCTGCCGCCAACGCCGCACCGCTGGACGGCAAGACCGTCCTCGAGGTCGTCAACGAGTCGGCCGCCGCGCTGGGCGAGAAGCTCGAGGTCCGCACGGTCCGCCGTGTCGAGGGCTCGGCCTTCGAGATCTACCTGCACAAGACCAGCCAGGACCTGCCGCCGCAGATCGCCGTCGTCATCGCGTACGAGGGTGACAACGCCGCCGAGGCACGTTCGATCGCGCAGCACGTCGCGTTCGCGAACCCGACGTACCTGACTCGCGACGAGGTCCCGGCCGAGGCCATCGAGAAGGAGCGTGCGACCGTCGAGGCGATCACGCGCGAAGAGGGCAAGCCCGAGGCTGCGCTCCCGAAGATCGTCGAGGGCCGGGTGAACGCCTACATCAAGCAGGTGTCGCTCCTCGACCAGGACTACGCGAAGGACAACAAGATCTCCGTCGCGAAGGCCGCCGAGAACGCCGGCATCACGATCCAGGGCTTCGCCCGCGTCAAGGTCGGCGCGTAACGAACCCGTGACGGGGTCAGGAACCAACCAGGTTCCTGGCCCCGTTTTTCGCGCGCATGGGCACGGCACGCGCGCGACACATCCGCGAGTACATTTCCACGAGACCACGACGAAGGGTGCGGACCAGATGACCGACGAGAAGACCGGACGACGCCGCGTTCTGCTGAAGCTGTCGGGAGAGGCGTTCGGCGCCGGCTCCCTCGGAGTGAACCCCGACGTGATCGGCACCATCGCCAAGGAGATCGCCGTCGCCGCGCGTGAGGTCGAGATCGCGATCGTCGTCGGCGGGGGCAACTTCTTCCGCGGTGCCGAGCTCTCGCAGCGCGGCATGGACCGCGGCCGCGCCGACTACATGGGCATGCTCGGCACGGTGATGAACGCTCTCGCGCTACAGGACTTCCTCGAGCAGGCGGGAGCTGCCACGCGCGTGCAGTCCGCCATCGCGATGACCCAGGTCGCCGAGCCGTACATTCCGCGGCGCGCCGAGCGGCACCTCGAGAAGGGCCGGGTCGTCATCTTCGGCGCCGGTGCCGGACTGCCGTACTTCTCGACGGACACGGTCGCGGCGCAGCGTGCGCTCGAGATCAAGGCGGACGAGGTGCTCGTCGCCAAGAACGGCGTCGACGGCGTGTACACCGCCGACCCGAAGAAGGACGCCTCGGCCGAGAAGCTGCACCACGTGACCTACCAGGACGCGCTGCTGAAGGGCCTCAAGGTCGTCGACGCCACCGCGTTCTCGCTCTGCATGGACAACGGCATGCCGATGCACGTCTTCGGCATGGAGGGCGAGGGCAACGTCCAGGCCGCGATCCGTGGCGAGCGCATCGGCACCGTCGTCAGCAACTGACCCCCGCGCTGACTAGACTCGACGCCAGTACCGAAGGAGTAACACCGTGATCAGTGATGTCCTGACCGAAGCCACCGAGAAGATGGCGAAGGCTGTCGAGGTCGCCAAGGACGACTTCTCGACCGTCCGCACCGGCCGCATCAACGCGGCGCTCTTCCAGAAGATCCCGGTCGAGTACTACGGCACGCCGACGCCGCTCGCGCAGCTCGCGTCGCTGCAGACGCCCGAGGCCCGTACGCTCATCGTGACGCCGTACGACAAGACGGCGCTCAAGGAGATCGAGCGCGCGATCGCGACCTTCCCGAACCTCGGTGCCAGCCCGACGAACGACGGCGACATCGTCCGCGTGACGATCCCGGAGCTCACCAAGGACCGCCGCAAGGAGTTCGTCAAGCTCGTGCGGACGAAGGGCGAAGACCACAAGGTCGTCGTCCGGAACATCCGCCGCAAGGCCAAGGACGACCTCGACGCACTCAAGGGTGAGATCTCCGACGACGAGATCTCGCGCGGCGACAAGGACCTCGAGGCCCTGACGAAGAAGCACGTCGACCAGATCGACGAGTCGCTGAAGAAGAAGGAAGCCGAACTCCTCGAGGTCTGATGCGTCGCTCCGACCAGGGCGATGACCGCCCCACAGCAGAGCACGGGCCCGCGTCGAGCGGGCCCGTGAAGAAGGGGCTCCGTCAGGACTTCGATGCGCGTGCACGAGCGGCGCGCACCGACTTCGAGGCGCAGCTCCGTCAGCGCAAGGCCGACTTCGGCGCGCGCAACGAGGCGCTGACCGCGCGGACCGGGCGCAACCTGCCGGCGGCGATCGGCATCGCGCTCGCGTTCGCCGTCGTGATGCTCGGCACGCTGCTCCTCTGGCCGCCGTCGTTCATGGTGGTCGCGGCGTTCCTGCTGGGCGTCGGCGTCTACGAACTGACGAGCGCGATGCGGTTCGCCGGGCGCGACGTCCCGCGGATCCCGAGCGTCGCCGTCGCGATCGCTATCGTGCCGGCGGCGTTCCTGGTCGGGCAGGTGGCGGCGCTCTTCACGCTGCTCGGCGGCATCGTCTTGATCAGCCTCTGGCGCCTGGTCGAGGTCGCCGTCGCGCGGCAGAAGCCCCCGGCCGGCAGCGTCGCCCGTGACCTCACCAACGGGTTGTTCGTCCAGGCCTACATCTCCCTGCTCGGCGCCTGCGTCGTGCTGCTCTCCGCCCAGCCGGACGGCAACCTCTGGGTGATCGGGTTCATCCTCGTCGTCGTCGCGGTCGACACCGGCGCGTACGCCACCGGGCTGAACCTCGGCAAGCACCCGATGGCACCCCGGATCAGTCCCAAGAAGACGTGGGAGGGCTTCGCCGGGTCCGTGGCGGCGAGCATCGTCGTCGGCGTCCTGGTGGCCCTGTTCATGCTCGGGCTGCCCTGGTGGACGGGTGTCCTGCTCGGTGTGCTCATCTCCGGTTCGGCCACGCTCGGCGACCTGACCGAGTCGATGATCAAGCGCGACCTCGGCATCAAGGACATCTCCTCGTTCCTGCCCGGACACGGCGGCCTGCTCGACCGTATCGACAGCATCCTGCCGTCCGCCGCGGTCGCCTACGTGCTGTACCTCATCGTCAACCACTGACCGCGCTCGTGTCGGCTGAACGCCGCACTCAGCGCGTCCAGGTTGTGCCACGGGTCCGGACTGGCAGAATGACGCCGTGGCCACCACCTTCCCGACCGCAGCCCGTTCCGCCCTCGGTTACGACGTCGACGAAGTCGAGCGTTTCCTCGAGGACGCCCGGCGCGCGTACTCCGCAGACGACAGCGCCCCCGGCATCGAGGCCGCGAAGATCCGCGCCACGGCCTTCTCGATGCGCAAGGGCGGGTACTCCACGTCGCACGTCGACGCTGCGCTCGAACGGCTCGAGGACGCCTTCGCGGCCCGTGAGCGTGAGCGGGAGATGAGCGAGGTCGGCAAGAAGGCCTGGTACGCCGAAGCGCGGACGAAGGCATCCGACGTCGTGGCGCGGCTCGAGCGGCCCGACGGCCAGCGGTTCAGCCGGGTCAACGTGCTCGGCACCGGCTACCACCCGAAGGACGTCGACGCGTTCGCCGCCCGGCTCGCCGGGTACTTCCGCGAGGGAAAGCCGCTCAGCCTCACCGAGGTCCGTTCGATCGTCTTCCGCCCGAAGCACGGCGGGTACCGCGAGGCGCAGGTCGACGCGCTGCTCGACGCCGTCGTCGAAGTGATGCTCGCTGTCCGGTGACGACGCGCTGTCCCCAGGTGCTTCGCTTTCCGTGATCGTTCCGTTACCCTGGTCCTACTCATGGGCAGGCACACGGCAGACTCAAGCTCCGACCGCGATACCCGCGAGCACCTCAGCCTCCAGGCTTCCGGTGAGCGCCGCGCGGCAATGCAGCGAACCCGTACGACGGAGACGTCGGCGTTCGGGGTGACCCCGCAGGCAGCGCCCGCGACGACGGGTCCGGTCGCCACGCCGAAGTCGGTGGCGGCGAACCGCGTGTCCGACGAGCGCGTGGCGTCCTTCGCGCACGACGCCCTCGTTGACACTGACGAGCGTCCCGCGAAGCAGCGCACCGCGACGGTGCAGCGCCGTGCGACGCCGAAGCTCGTCAAGCCCGCCGCTTCGTCGGTGAACGCCGTGGCCCGCAAGCGCGCGACGGCCCCGATGATGTCCTTCGTCGGTGTGTTCCTGTTCGTCGGCGGCTCGCTGTTCAACCCGCTGCAGGCCGACGTGGCACAGGCCGCGGTCGACACCCCGGTGCTCGTGAAGACCCCGTCGGCGCCGCAGCAGTACACCGCCCACGGCACCTACGCCGTGGCCGCCGCCGACCGTGACGGCTACGACGTCACCGTCCCGGCCCCGAAGGTCGTCAAGCCCGTCGTCGAAGAGGACGAGGCCGACACCGAGACCACCGACGACACCGCGGCCACCGAGACCCAGCCGGTTTCGGCCGCCAACACGCTGGCCGCCACCGCCGCGACGCCCGACCCGGGCAGCGCGCAGGCGATCGCCCTGCAGCAGGTCACGGCTCGTGGCTGGGGGACCGACCAGTACAACTGCCTGGTCTCGCTGTGGAACAAGGAGTCCGGCTGGCGCGTGAACGCCTACAACCCCAGCGGTGCGTACGGCATCCCGCAGGCCCTCCCCGGCAGCAAGATGGCCACGGCGGGCGCCGACTGGCAGACCAACCCGGCGACGCAGATCACCTGGGGTCTCAACTACATCGCCGGCGTCTACGGCACCCCCTGTGGTGCCTGGGGGCACAGCCAGGCCAACAACTGGTACTGATCGGCTGCTCGGGTGCCGCGCAGCAACCGACCGCGGCGTCCCCGTGGTCGCGACGTCGAGCCTGACGAGGAGACCACCCTCGACCGGCTGATGAGCTCGTGGAAGCGCACCGAGGTCCGTCACGGTCGCGAGTACCAAGTGCAGCCGATCTCGGCCGCGTCGGCGCAGAAGGAGTACATCTGCCCGGGGTGCGGCGGAACCGTCCTGCCCGGCACCGCCCACGTGGTCGTCTGGCGCGCGGACGGCGTGCTCGGTGACGCCGCCGACCTGGCGTCACGCCGGCACTGGCACAACCACTGCTGGAGCATCGCATGACCGAGCACGACGTGACGCACGACACCGAGATCCGATCCGCCACCGAACTGCCGGCCCGTCGTACCGAGCTCGAGCTCGTCACCGACGACCACCTGACGCTCGTCGGTGAGCTCGCCGAGCCTGCCGACACCTCGGCCCGCGGAGCCATCGTCACGCTCCACCCGCTCCCCACCGCGCACGGGTTCATGGACTCACACGTGCTCAAGAAGGCTGCCGCGCGATTGCCCGCCCTCGCCGACATCGCGGTGCTGCGGTTCAACTTCCGGTCCGTCACGTCGCCGCGCGGGACCTCCGAGGGCGTCTTCGGCGAGGGTGTGTCCGAGGGCTTCGACCTGCGAGCCGCCGTCGCCGAGGTCGTCGAACGCGGCCTGCCGACGCCGTGGCTGGTGGGGTGGTCCTTCGGCACCGAGGTGATCCTCAAGCACGCGCTCGAACACGTCGAGGCCGGCACGGTCGCCGGGGTCGTCCTGCTGTCCCCGCCGCTGCACCGCACCTCGGACGAGGAACTCGCCCGCTGGGCTGCCGTCGGTATCCCGGTCGTGGCGCTCGTCCCGGAGCACGACGACTTCCTGCGGCCCGAGGCCGCGGCGGCACGGTTCGCGCTCGCCCCGAACGTCCGAGTCGTGCCGGTCGCGGGCGCGAAGCACCTGTGGGTGGGGGAGCGGTACGTGCGGATCGTCCTCGACGCGATCGCCGACCTCGTCGTGCCGGGCAGCGCGCCGCTGCCGACCCACTGGCCGGTCTGACGACGGACGCCCGGAAGACGCCCTGCGGCCCGCCACCTGCACCAGGTGGGACCGCCTGGAGGCGCGGGTCGCGCCTCCGGGCAGTGGACCGTCAGCGTTCGGTCGCGTCCACGTCCTCGTCAGCGTCCGCATCGGACGCTGCGGCGGGTGCCGTGCCGAGCAGGCCGGTGGCGTTGGTGAGGACCCCGCGGAGGTTCTCGAGGTACCCCGCGACGGCTTCGCGTTCGGTCCGGATGGCCGCCAGGCGGTCCTCGGCCTCGGCGATGACGCCGGCGGTGCGCTCCTCGGCGTCGGCAACCATGCGGTGCACCCGGTCCTGCGCGTCGGCGACGATGGTGCGCGCGTGCTCCTGGGCTTCGGCCGTGCTGGTGCGCTCGAGGTCGTCGGCCTCCTGCTGCAGGCGCTCGGCGCGTTCACGGGCCTCGGTCGCACGACGCGTGGCCTCGGCGAGCTGCAGGTTCGCCTCGTCCAGGTACTTCTGCGTCTCGGTCACCGTCTCGTGGTGCTTCCGCAGGTAGTCCTGCTCGGCGTCGTCACGTCGGGAAGCGAGCTCCGACTCGAGCGTCGTGCGGGCTTCGTCGCGCTCCCGGGCGATCTCGGCGCGGACCTCGTCGCGCTCCTTCACCAGGGCGGCGCGGGCGGTGTCGATCTCCTGCCGCAGGGCGGTGCGCTCGGCCTCGAGCACCCCGAGCTCGGCGGTGCGGCGGTCGGCGATCTCGGTGTCGACCTCGGCGTGCTCGCGCTCGCGTCGGGCGGCGATGGCGTTCTCGTGCTCACGCAGGGCACGTTCGGCTGCCGCTTCGGCCTCCGCGCGCTCCTGCGCGATCCGGGCGTCGTGCTCCTCGAGCTCACGGGCGATCCGGTCGGCGGTCTCCTGCACCAGGCGCGCGTTCTCGACGCGGGTCTGTTCCTCGTCGACGCGGAGCTGCGCGCGGGCCGCCTCGATCTCCTGCTCCAGTGCGGTGCGGGCGGCGGCGAGTTCGCGGTCCCACTGGGCGCGGGCGGCGGCGAGTTCCTCGTCGAGCTCGCGGCGGCGGTCCGCGACCTCGCTGTCGAGCTCGGCGCGGCGGCGGGTGACCTCGGACTCGAGTTCGGCGCGACCGGTCTCGAGGGCCAGTGCGTGTGCCTGCTGCTCCTCGTCACGCTCACGGTGCCAGGCGGCACGACCCTCGGTGACCTCGCGCTCGAGGGCCTCGCGCCGGGTCGTCTCCTCGCGGTCGAGGTCCTCGGTTCGGCGGGTGTGGTCGGCCTCGAAGACCGAACGGCGGTGCTCGGTCTCGCGGTCGAGCTCGGCGGCGGCGGTGCGGGCCTCGGCGGACTCCCGCTGGGCGATCTCGCGCAGCTCGGCGACCTCGTGCTCGACCTGGGCGCGCAGGGCGTTCGTCTCGCGGATGGCGATGGAGCGGACCTCGGCAGCCTCGGTCACGGCGGCACCGCGGATCGCGGCAGCTTCGTTGCGGGCGTCCTGCGTGAGCAGACCGGCCTCGGCGCGGGCGCGCTCGACGGTGTCGGCGGCCTCGGCGCGGGCTCGGGTGAGCTCGTTGGTGGCGCGGGTGCGGGCGTCCTCGAGGGTGTCGCGCGCTTCTTCCTGTGCTTCACGGACGGTGCGCTCGGCTTCGGCGCGGCTCGAGGCACGGAGCCGCTGGGCGTCGATGTCCGCCTGGCTGATGAGCCGGGTCGACTGCTCCTCGGCCACGCGCAGGGTGGACTCGAGGCGGGTGCCGAGTCCGCTGTACGTGGGGGTGCCGGCTTCGTCGAGCTCGCTCTGCAGCTCGGAGACCCGGGCCTGCAGGAGACGGATCTCCTTCGCGGCGTCGGCGCGGTCGTTGTTCGACTTGATGAGCTCGCGTCGCAGGTCGTTCAGCGAACGCTCCACCTCGTCGCGGCGGTACCCGCGCAGCTCGGTTCCGAACTCGGCCTCGTCGTTCGCCACGTGTCGCTCCTGGGGTCGGCAGCGGGCCAGGTTCGGCCCGCGGTCGATTGTAGTGGGGGCCGGAGCGGGGCGTCTGAGTCCGGCGACAGCGCGGATTGATGCACTGTCCAGCGTTGCTCGCTATCCTGAGTCGCTGATTCGCGCGCCGACATCCCCACCCCGGCGCGGTAGGGAGAGAGTTCGTGCGATTCGTCCTGGCGATCGTCAGTTTCGTCATCGGTCTGCTGCTCGTGGCGCTGGCGGTGGGACAGCGGACCGTGTTCGCGCCGCCCTCCTCGCTCGTGGCCGAGAGCTCGACGACCAGTTCCGCCCCGGTGACGGTGATCCCGGGGACGACCCTCAACGCCAACCCCGGCTACCAGCGCATCAACGTGTCCGGCTCCGGCAAGGTCTTCGCGGCCTACGGCAAGACCGCCGACGTCGACGCCTGGATCGGTGAGGCCGAGCACACCACGCTCCGCTTCGACGCCGAGAAGGGATCCCTGGTCGGGTCGACCACTGGCAGCGAGACGAGCGTCCCCTCGCCCAAGGGCAGTGACCTCTGGTACCAGGAGTACGACGGTGCCGGGCAGTTCACCGTGCGTCTGCCGCGGGACGTCTCGGTGCTCGTCGTCAGCGACGGCAAGGCCGCGGCCCCGAGCGACGTGTCCGTCACCTGGCCGCAGGACACCGCGACCCCGGCGGTCGGTCCGCTGCTGGTGGCCGGTGGCGTGTTCGTCGTCGGAGGCCTCGTGCTGCTCGTCCTCGCGTTCCTGCACCAGCGCCGCGGCCGCGGCCCCCGTCGTCGCAGTGGGGGCAGCCGGCCTCCGCGGGTGCGCGCCTCGCGCCGGGCTGCCGCAGCCGGCGCGCAGGTGCCGCGTCCTGGTCGCCGTGGCTCGCGCGCCTTCGTCGGTGTCCCGGTGCTGCTCGTCGGTGCCCTGACCCTGGCCGGCTGTTCCTCGGACTACTGGCCGCAGGGTGGCGACCCGTCGCTCGCCACCGCGACGCCGACGGCCACCGCCACCGGGGCGGCGGACACGACCGAGCCGACGGCTGCGACCAAGCAGCAGATCACCCGCGTCGTGCAGCGCACCGCCGCCGTGGCGAAGCAGGCCGACGAAACCCGTGACAGCAGGCTCGCCGGGACCCGTTTCACGGGTGCCGCGCTCGAACTGCGCGAGGCGAACTACGCGATCCGCGCGAAGGACGCGGACGTCAAGGCGCCCCCGGCGATCTCGGCCGCGCAGGTGTGCGTCGCGCTGCCGCAGCAGACCGACAGCTGGCCGCGCACGGTCTTCACGATCGTCGCCGAGGACTGCGACGCCAAGTCGGCGCCGCAGGCCCTGACCCTGGTGCAGGACAGCGCCCGTGATCCGTACAAGGTGGCGTACGACGTCTCGCTCGAGGCCGACGCGAAGATCCCGAGCCTCGCGCCGACGACGATCGGTGCCGCACTGCTGGCGCCGGAGTCGAAGCTCCTGACGATCCAGCCCGACCAGGTGGCGACCGCGTACGGCGACATCCTGTCGAAGGACACCGCCAGCGAGTACGCCGACCTGTTCGCGACCGATGGCGATGCGCTCCGCACCACCATCGGCAAGGCGTACAAGGACAAGAAGGCCAAGGCCCTGCCGGACACGGCGAAGATCGAGTACTCGTCCGAGGTCCCGGCCGACTCCGCCGTCGCCATCGCGACCGACGACGCCGGTGCCCTGGTCTCCGCCGACCTGGACGAGGTCGAGAAGGTCACCCCGACCGCCTCCGGCGCCGAGGTGAACACCGAGGGTGCCGTCAAGGCACTGTCCGGCGTGGACACGAGCAAGAAGGGCATCAGCGCGACCTACAGCGTCCAGCTGCTCTTCTACGTGCCGCCGGTCGCCTCGGATGGCAAAGTGGTCCTGCTCGGGTTCACACAGGGCCTGACCGCAGCGAGTGAGGTGCAATGAGCAACATCCCCCCGACCCCGTCCGGGCTCCGCGGAGCCGTGGACCTGTCGTCCCTCGTCGACCGCGCACAGCGTCCGGCCCAGCCGTCCGGTGCTCCGGCCCCGGCGGGTTCCCCTGGCGTTGCCGTGCCCGGCACCGAAGCCGGCACCGTGAACGGCGCTGACCTGACCGTCCCGTCGCTCGTGATCGACGTCACCGACGCGACGTTCCAGGACGTCCTGCAGCTGTCGACCGTCGTCCCGGTCATCGTGGACATCTGGGCGGAGTGGTGCGGGCCGTGCAAGCAGCTCTCGCCGATCCTCGAGCAGCTCACCGCGGAGTACGACGGCCGCGTGGTGCTCGCCAAGGTGGACGCCGACACGAACCCGCAGCTCGTGCAGGCGTTCCAGGCGCAGTCGATCCCGACAGTGGCCGCCGTGATCGGCGGGCGCCCGCTCGGGCTCTTCGTCGGGGCACTGCCCGAGGCGCAGGTCCGCGACGTCTACGAGCAGGTGCTCCAGGCGGCCGAGCAGAACGGCGTGACCGGTCGCGTCACCGTCGACGGCGCAGCGGCCCCCACCGACGCCGAGCAGGGCGAGCCGGAGCCGGAGCCGCTCCCGCCGCACCACCAGGCCGCGTACGACGCGATCGAGCGTGGCGACTACGCCACCGCGATCGAGGAGTACAAGACCGCGATCCTGCAGGACCCGCACGACCAGATGGCCGTCGCCGGACTCGCACAGGTGTCGCTGCTCGACCGGCTCAACGGTCGGACGGCCGACGAGATCCGTGCGGCAGCAGCCGCCGGCCCGCAGGACGTCCAGGCGCAGCTGGCGGTCGCCGACCTCGACATCTCCGGCGGGCACGTCGACGACGCCTTCGGGCGTCTGCTCGACCTCGTGCCGACGGTGTTCGGTGATGACCGCGAGGCCCTGCGTGTCCGGCTCGTCGAGTACTTCGAGCTCATCGGCAGCGAGGACCCGCGCGTCGTCGCGGCGCGTCGCCGCCTGGCGAGCGCCCTGTACTAGGCCCGCAGGGTCGGCGCGGCGAAGAAGACGCCGTCGTCACACCGAGACGCCGCCGGATCCGGCGGCGTCTCGGTGTTTCCGGGGTGTCTCAAGGACACGACGGCGTCTTGAGCAGACGACGGCGTCCCGCGGACACGACGGCGCCTCGCGCATCGGGGTGGACAGGGAAACGGACAGACGGGAGGCCCGGTGCCAGCTGGCACCGGGCCTCCCGTCTGTCGGTCGGTCGCGTCGCGGACGCTGGCCGGGCTACTGGGCCAGCTTCAGCCAGACGGCGCCGAGGGGCGGGACCACGAGGTGCGCCGAGGCCGGGCGGCCCGCCCACGGGGTGTCCTCCGCCGTGACGACGCCGAGGTTGCCGACCCCGGAGCCGCCGTACTCGGCCGCGTCGGTGTTGAGCACTTCATGCCACTCGCCCGCGGTCGGCAGCCCGAAGCGGCGCTCCACCGGCACACCGGAGAAGTTCACGAACACCGCGACCCGGTCGTCGCCGTCCTTCCGCAGGAACCCGAGGGTCGAGTGCGGTGCGTCGCCGCCCTCGAGCCACTCGAAGCCGTCGGCCGTGGAGTCGTGCGTCCAGAGCGCCGGGGAGTCCTTGTACACGCGGTTGAGCTCCGCGACGAGGTCCTGCACACCGCGGTGGCCGGGCTGGTCGAGGAGCCACCAGTCGAGGCCCTTCGCCTCGGACCACTCGGCGGGCTGCGCGAACTCCTGGCCCATGAAGAGCAGCTGCTTGCCGGGGTGCGCCCACATGAACGCCAGGTAGGCACGCACGTTGGCGAGCTTCTGCCACTCGTCACCGGGCATCTTGCCGTACAGGGAGCCCTTGCCGTGCACGACCTCGTCGTGGCTGATCGGCAGCGTGAACTGCTCGCTGAACGCGTAGACGAACGAGAACGTGATCTCGTCGTGGTGGTAGCTGCGGTACGCGGGGTCGCGCTGCACGTACTCGAGCGAGTCGTGCATCCAGCCCATGTTCCACTTCTGCCCGAAGCCGAGCCCGCCGGCGCTCGTCGGCTGGGTCACGCCCGGCCACGAGGTGCTCTCCTCCGCGATCATCACGATGCCGGGGTAGCGCTTGTACGCCGTCGCGTTCGTCTCCTGCAGGAACGAGATCGCGTCGAGGTTCTCGCGGCCGCCGTGGATGTTCGGCAGCCAGTCGGTGCGGGAGTAGTCGAGGTACAGCATCGAGGCCACCGCGTCGACCCGCAGGCCGTCGATGTGGAACTCCTCGAACCAGTACAGCGCGTTCGCGACCAGGAAGTTGCGCACCTGCGGCTGTCCGAAGTCGAACACGTAGGTGCCCCAGTCCAGCTGCTCGCCGCGGCGGGGGTCCGGGTGCTCGAACAGCGCGTAGCCGTCGAAGCGCCCGAGGGCCCACTCGTCCTTCGGGAAGTGCCCGGGGACCCAGTCCATGATCACGCCGATGCCCGCGGAGTGCAGGCGGTCGATCAGGTAGCGCAGGTCGTCGGGCGAACCGAAGCGCGCGGTCGGCGCGTAGTACCCGGTGACCTGGTAGCCCCACGAGCCGCCGAAGGGGTGTTCGGCGAGCGGCAGGAACTCCACGTGGGTGAAGCCGGTGTACTCCATGTGCCCGATGAGCTGGTCGGCGACCTCGCGGTACGACAGGCCGGGGCGCCACGAGCCGAGGTGCACCTCGTACACGCTCATCGGGGCGTCGTGCGTGGTGGTCTGCGCGCGGCGCTCCATCCACGCGGCGTCGCCCTCGGACCACGTGTACGTGGACTCGGTGACGACGGAGGCCGTCGCCGGGGCGATCTCGGCCTCGCGGGCGAACGGGTCGGCTCGCTCCACCCAGCCGGAGTCGGTGAGGATCTGGAACTTGTAGCGCTGGCCGACGACGGCGCCGGGCCAGAACAGTTCCCAGACGCCGAGGTCGCTCAGACGGCGCATCGCGGTGGTGCGGCCTTCCCAGCCCTCGAAGTCGCCGATCACGCGGACGGCGGTCGCCCGGGGTGCCCAGACGGCGAACGCAACGCCGTCGACCCCGTCGACGGTGCGGACGTGTGCGCCGAGGTGGTGCCAGAGCTGCTCGTCACGGCCCTCGCCGAACAGGTGCAGGTCGAGCTCGCCGAGCGTCGGGGCGAACCGGTACGCGTCGTCGGTGGTCCACGTGGCGTCGTCCTCGTCCGTCGACTCGTCGTAGTCGTACTCCGACTCGACGCGGTAGCGACCGAGGGTTTCGGCGGTGGCGCCGGCCCAGAGGCCGTCGCCCTCGTGCGTGAGTTCGATGTCGTCGCCGTCGGGGCGGACGATCCGAACCGCGCGGGCCAGGTGCCGGACGACGCGGACGCTGGTGCCGCCGTCGACCGGGTGCGGGCCGAGGACGTCGTGCGGCTGGGACCAGCGGCCCTCAGCCACCTGCAGACGCAGCCAGTCCTCGATCGGAGCCGGACGCGGATCCGTGGCCGTACCGGAGGCGGCCGGAGCCGAGGCAGCCGGCGCCGAGGGCGGGGCGGTGGGGGCGGCCGGAGCCTCGACGGAGGCCGGCCGGACCACGGGGGCGGCGCCTCCGGTCGGGGCCGTCGGGGCGTCGGACGCCGAGGCGGCTGCGACGGACGGCTGCCGCGGGTGCGTCGGGTCGGCGGGGTGCCCGGCGAGCGTGGCGGACTCCGCCACCCCGCGGTCGGGAGCCTCGCGCTGCACCGGCGGGGCGCCGGGCAGGTCCTCGTCGGGCGCGGAGACCTTCGGTTCGTACCGCGGCACGGCCGGCGGCGGAGGCGGCACCGGCGGGACGGCCGGTCCGCGCTTCGTGGGGTCGGTCGGTTCGGGGGTCATCGGTGGGGTCCTTCCACGACGAGCAGGTGCACGGGCTCCTGGAACGCATCCAGGCGGACGTAGTTCGACGCGCCCCAGGTCCAGCGCTGACCGGTCACGACGTCACGGACGTCGAACAGGCCCTCGGTCGGCAGACCGAGTGCGGCGAGGTCCAGGTGCACGGTGGTCTCACGGGCGGAGTGCGGGTCGACGTTGGCGACCACGATCACGGTGTCGGGGCGTCCTGACCGGATGTACTCGCCCGACAGGTGCTTCGAGTAGACGACGATCGCCGGGTCCTCGGCGGCGTGCACGTGCAGGTTCCGCAGCTGCCGGAGGGCAGGGTGCGCCGCACGGAAGCGGTTGAGCATCGTGACGTACGGCGCGAGCGACGCCCCCTCGGCCTCGGCCAGGGCGAAGTCACGCGGCTTGTACTCGTACTTCTCGTTGTCGATGTTCTCTTCGGAGCCCGGTCGGGCGACGTCCTCGAAGAGTTCGTAGCCGGCGTACATGCCCCACGTCGGTGCACCGGTGGCGGCGAGCGCCGCACGCACCTTGTAGCCCGCACGGCCGCCGAACTGCAGGTACTCGGTGAGGATGTCGGGGGTGTTCACGAACAGGTTCGGGCGCAGGTAGTCGCTCGTCTCGTGCGAGAGCTCCGTGAAGTAGTCCTCGATCTCGTCCTTGGTGTTCCGCCAGGTGAAGTACGAGTACGACTGCTGGAACCCGGCTTCGGCGAGCGCGCGCATCATCGCCGGGCGGGTGAACGCCTCGGCGAGGAACACGGTGTCGGGGTGCTCGTCGCGGATCTCACGGATGACGCGTTCCCAGAACCAGAGCGGCTTGGTGTGCGGGTTGTCGACGCGGAAGATGCGGATGCCGAAGGCGATCCAGTGGCGCAGGACACGCTCGACCTCGGTGACCAGGCCCTCGGGGTCGGTGTCGAACTGGATCGGGTAGATGTCCTGGTAGCGCTTCGGCGGGTTCTCGGCGGTCGCGATGGAGCCGTCGGCGCGCTGCGTGAACCACTCCGGGTGCTGGGTGACCCAGGGGTGGTCGGGGGAGCACTGCAGCGCGAAGTCGAGCGCGACTTCCATGCCGGTGTTCTTCGCCGTCTCGACGAAGTCGCGGAAGTCGTCCTCGGTGCCGAGGTCGGGGTGGATCGCGTCGTGCCCGCCCTCGGGGGAGCCGATCGCCCAGGGGCTGCCGGGGTCGTTCGGCCCCGGGGTGAGCGTGTTGTTCGGCCCCTTGCGGGCGGTGGTGCCGATGGGGTGGATCGGCGGCAGGTAGATGACGTCGAAGCCCATCCGGGCGACGGCGGGCAGGCGGCGGGCCGCGGTGCGGAAGTCGCCGCTCTTCCAGGAGCCGTCGGGGTTCTTCTTCGCGCCTTCCGAGCGGGGGAAGAACTCGTACCAGGCGCCGACGCCGGCGCGGGTGCGTTCGACGTCGAGCAGCTGGGTGGCGGAGTGCGTGCGGAGCGAGGTGAGCGGGGCTTCCTCGACCTCGGCGACGATGCGCGGGTCGTCGACGGCGGCCAGGCGTTCGGCCGGGTCGAGGTCGGTGTCACGGACGCGTGCGGCGGCACGGGTGGCGGCGGGGGAGTCGGTCTCCTCGGCCAGCCGGTCGAGCAGCACGGCACCGTCGAGCAGGGTCGCCTCGGTGTCGACGCCGGCCGCGATCTTCAGGCGTGCGCCGTGCAGCCAGCTCGCCCAGTCGTCGGAGTACGACTCGACGTGCCAGGTCCAGACGCCGACGTGGTCGACCTGCACGGTGGCTTCGTAGCGGTCGGTGCCGGGGGCACCGAGGGTCATTGGGACGGTGCGGGTTCCACCGTCTGGGCGTTCGAGGACGAGGTCGGCGCCGATGATGCCGTGTCCTTCTCGGAAGACGGTTGCACCGAACGTGATCACCTCGCCGTCGAATGCCTTGCCGGGGAAGCCGTTCGGCGTCCTCGGGGCGAGCTCGGTGATCGGGATGCGCCCGATCTTCGGGCGGCGGGGTCGGTCTGCGGTGGCCACGGAAGCGACGCTACCCGGCGGGCGGCTCCGCGTTCCCCGGAATCGGCCCGCTGTGGAGGGCCGGGCGCGCCGTGGAGCCTGTTGAGGACCGGACGCAAGGCCCGTGGCGGGGCCGCCACGGGCCTCCCGTCCGTCGGTCGGTCGTGACGCCGGGCCGCACCCGACTGCTCGGCGCTACGCCACCTCGAACAGGTGGATGCCGGGGCCGTAGGCGGTGAAGACCTGCCCGGCAGGTCGGAGGCGCTCGTGGTCGCGGTGCTTCTCGCTCGACCAGGCCAGGCGGTACCCGAGGACGTCCTCGCGCACCGGCAGGGTCAGGTCGCGGGTGCGGCCGCTGCCGTGCACGACCACCAGGACGCGGTCGAAGGGCTCGTGTTCGGGCGTCGACTCGACGAAGTACTGCAGGGCGCGGTGCACCGGCTGGTCCCAGCCCTCGATCGTCATCGGGTGCCCGTCCGGCCCGTACCAGGACATCCGCGAGGCCCCGGGGGTCTCCTGCCCCTCGACGCCGAAGCGGGTGGGGCGGAGCGACGGGTGCGCCTGCCGGAACCGGGCCAGCGCGGCGACGGCCTCGGTCATCGTCTCGGCGTCCTCGTCGTCGGACCAGTCCACCGGGGTCAGGTCGTCGGACACCACGTAGGCGTTGTTGTTGCCGTGCTGCGTGCGGCTCCGCTCGTCGCCGGCGGTGAGCATCGGCACCCCGGCGGACAGCATCAGGGTCGCCACCAGGTTGCGCATCGACCGACCCCGCGCGGCGCGGACCCCGCGGTCGGCGGTGTCACCCTCGATGCCGTGGTTGAACGAGCGGTTGTCGTTCGAGCCGTCGCGGTTGTCCTCGCCGTTGGCCTCGTTGTGCTTGCCGTCGTACGACACCAGGTCGAGCAGGGTGAAGCCGTCGTGCGCGGTGACGAAGTTGACGCTCGCCAGCGGGCCGCGGTCGGCGCCGAAGACACTCCTCGATCCCGACAACGCCTCAGCCAGCCGGCCGATCCCGGTCTGCGGCAGGCCGGTGCGGCGCTCCTCGGCGATGTCGGTGAGCCAGAACTGGCGGACGGTGTTGCGGAACCCGTCGTTCCACTCGCTCGTGCGCTGGCCGGCCGCGCCGAACTCCCCGGTCTTCCAGCCGTCCGGGCCGACGTCCCACGGCTCGGCGATCACCAGGGTGTCCTGCAGGTCCGGGTGGTTCCGGATGCGCTCGAGCAGCGGGTGCGACGGGTCGAACCGGTGCTCGCCGTCGCGGGCCAGGGCGGCCATCAGGTCGAAGCGGAACCCGTCGACCTGCACCTCGCGCGCCCAGTACACCAGGCTGTCGACGATGAGGTCCGCCGTCGCCTCGACCGAGGTGTCGAGCGTGTTCCCGCACCCGGTGGTGTCGTAGTAGGTGTCCCGGCGGGGCGGGTCGCTCTGCGCCCAGCGGTAGCGGTTCGCACCGTCGATGCCACGCAGGCTCGTCGTCGGACCACCCAAGCCCTCTTCCGCGCTGTGGTTGTAGACGACGTCCAGGACGACCTGGATGCCGGCCTCGTGCAGCAGCCGGACCATGCCCTTGAACTCCCGCAGGACGGCGTCGGCGCCCTCCTGCTGCGCCGGCGACGAGGCGTGCGCGGCGTGCGGGGCGAAGAACCCGAGCGTGTTGTAGCCCCAGGCGTTCTGCCGGCCGGCGTCGCGGAGCCACCGCTCGGTGTCGAACGCCTGCACGGGCAGCAGCTCGAGCGTGGTGACGCCGATGCGGTGCAGGTGCGCGATGGTGCTCTCGTGGGCGACCCCGGCGTACGTGCCGCGCAGGTGCTCCGGCAGGTGCGGGTTCGCGGCCGTCAGGGTGCGGACGTTCGCCTCGTAGACGACGGCGCGGTCGAGCGGGACCTGCGGCTTCACGACGCCGCCCCAGTCGAAGGCGTCATCGACGACCACGCTGGTCCAGCGAGGGCCGACCGCTTCGTCGTCGCCGGTCGGCAGGATGCCCCGCGCGTACGGGTCGAGCAACGGACGCGTCGGGTCGAACTCGTGCCGCGGCCCGACCGGCCCGTCGACGAGCAGGTGGTAGCGGTCGCCGGGCACGATCCCGGGGACCTCGCCGGTCCACACGTCCGTGTCCGGCACGCGCTCGAGCGGGTGCCGGGTCGGTCGGCCGCCGGAGCGGTCTTCCCCGTCGGCCCCGTCGTCGCTTCCCGCGCTCGCCACGACCAGGACGACGTCCGTCGCCGTCGCGGACCGCAGGGTGAACCGGGGGACGGTCCCGCCCAGGGAGAACCCCGGCGTGAGGTCGATCGCTGTCTCGTGCACGCGACAAGGGTACGAGGACCGGCGCGTATCCTGGACACTGCTCGATCCAGGGGGTGCATTTGTCGGTCTACCTTGACCACGCCGCGACGACGCCGATCCTGCCGGAGGCGCTCGCCGCCTTCACGGATGCCCTGGGCACCGTCGGCAACCCGTCGTCCATCCACAGCGCCGGTCAGCGCGCCAAGATGCTGCTCGAGGACGGCCGCGCCGCCGTCGCCCGCTCGCTCGACGCCGACCCGGTGGAGGTCGTGTTCACCTCCGGCGGCACCGAGAGCATCAACCTCGCCGTGAAGGGCCTGTTCTGGGCTCGCCAGCGCGACCGCCAGCGGCCCCGCATCGTCGTCCCGGGTGGCGAGCACCACGCCACCGTCGACACCCTGACCTGGCTGGAGACCCACGAGGGCGCCGTCATCGACGTGGTCCCGTTGGACGCGCAGGGTCGCGTCGACCTCGCCGGACTGGAGGCGCGGCTCGCCGACGCCTCGGACGTCGCCCTGGTCACGTTCCTGTGGGCGAACAACGAGGTGGGCACCATCCAGCCCGTGTCGCGGATCGTCGAGCTCGCGCACGCCGCCGGCGTGCCCGTGCACAGCGACGCGGTCGCCGCCTACGGGCAGGTGCCGGTGTCGTTCGCCGGGTCCGGCCTCGACGCCCTCAGCGTCTCCGCGCACAAGGTCGGCGGGCCCGTCGGCATCGGTGCGCTCGTGCTCGGACGGAAGGCAACCGTCGAGCCCCTCATCCACGGTGGTGGGCAGCAGCGGCAGGTGCGCAGCGGCACGCAGGACGCCCCGGCGGCTGCGGCCTTCGGCGTGGCGGCCGGCGCGGTCGTCGCCGAGCCGATGCCGCACCCGTCGCTCGTCGCACTGCGGGACCGGCTGATCGCCGGGGTGCGTGCGGCCGTGCCGTCGGCGGTGCTGATGGGGGACCCCGTCGACCGGCTGCCGGGCAACGCGCACTTCACGTTCCCCGGGTGCGAGGGCGACTCGCTCCTGTACCTGCTCGACGCCGCCGGGGTCGCGGTCTCGACCGGGTCGGCGTGCCAGGCCGGCGTGCCCGAGGCGTCGCACGTGCTGCTCGCGATGGGGCTGTCGGAGCAGGACGCCCGCGGTGCGCTCCGGATCACGCTCGGCCACACGACGACCGATGCCGACGTCGACGCGTTCCTGACGGCGCTGCCCGATGCCGTCGCTCGGGCCGGTGCCGCGGGGATGGCGTCGAGGGAGCCGCTGCTCGGGCGGTAGTGGGTGACTCCGGCGCAGTCGATTCGGCTTGCGGCTGGGTGGGACACCGGCGATCTCGGTTGCGACGCTGACGCTGGTCCCCTTCCAGGGCATACTGCTGCTCGTGGTACTGGGGCCGGACGATGTACACGACGCAGGGGACGTCCGCCGTCCAACGCGCGTCCGACCGCCGCGGGACGACAACTGGTACCGCTCGACCGAGTGGAACGACGAGATCGCTGCGGCGTTCGAAGCGAAGCTCGCACGTGCGAGATCGTCCAGGCTCGAGTACATCCGCATCCAGGGGGTGACCCTCGCCCTGCAGGGCGACGCAGACGAGGGCGTCCGCGAGGTCGGTCGGGGGCTGCTCGTCCGGTTCATGGCGGAGATCGAGGCCGTCGGCGGGTCGCAGGCGCGCGTGAACGACGGCGGGGAGGTGCTCGCGATGTCACTGGCGTTGTCGGGACGTCTGCGTGACGCCGCCGACGAGTACTGGAGGGTCCTCCGGCGCATCGCCGAGTGCGGCTCCGACTCGTTCACCACCGGCATGTCGGAGGTGCTCCTGGCCGAGGTGCTCCTGCAGCTCGGCGATCCCTCGTCGCTCGCCGAGGCGGACGCACTGCTCGCCGGTGCCGAGGACTCGATCCGGAGGACGGCGTTCTTCCGGGACCGCGTCGTCCGGTACCTGACGGCGCGGGCCCGCGTCGCGAGCCGGCTCGGAGACCCGGAGTCGGCATCCGGGCACGCCCGCGCCGCACTGACCGTCCTCGGGATCGAGGGCAACCCGTTCCCTCGGCACCCGGGTGTCGGGGTGCCGACCGTTGATGCGGACCTGCGAGCGGAGCTGACGCGCTTGGCGCAGGGGCTCCGGCCCGTGGCGGCTCGGCGACGGCCCTTCCGGTTTCCGTTCCGCAAGGGACGACCGTGACGGCGTGCATCCACGGCACCCGGCGGGACAGCCGCTGGGCCGTCCCGATCCGTCGGGTCTTCCCCTGGTGGTACCTCGGCGGCGCGGTGGCGACGATGGCGATCCTGATCCTGGTCGATCCCGACGGCAGCCAGGCCACGGTGGCGTTCTGGGGGCCGACGATCGGGATCGCGATCCAGGACCGCGAGCGAGCTGCGCGCGCTCGACAGGACCGCGGCCTCCCGGTCGACCGACTGTCGCTCCGGTCACCTCCGTGGCTCGAGCCGACGTGCGCGGTACTGCTCACGGGCGTGGCCGTCGGACTCGGCATGCTCATCAACGCGCTGTTCGGACACGGCACATCCGTCACGACGTGGGTCGGAGCGGGGGTCTTCCTCGGGAGCACCGCGTCGTTCGCCGCTCTCGTGCTGGTCCTGAGGAGTCGACGCCGCCGACGGTCGAGCGGTGCGGGCAGCCAGCCGGACGACGTCAGCTGACCGGGCGCTCCGAGAGGAACCGCCCGGCTCGTCGGTACTGCACGGCCAGTTGCACGAGCCCGAGCACCACCGCGAACGACGCGACGAGCTCGACCAGCTTGATGGGCAGACTGTCGGTGCTCACCGCTGTCGAGGCGGCGAACAGCATCACGGCGCCGAAGATCGGCAGGATCCCGAGCGTGGCTCGACGGTTCTGCACGGCCACCGCGGCAACGATGTCCGCGTGTTCGTCGTCGATCGGCTCCTTGCCGGCGATCTGACGCCGCACCGACCGCTGCTCCGCCGGGGAGAGCGGGCTGCTCACCGATCGCCAGCGAGTGACGTAGTGACCGGAGCGCAAGGCCCACACGAAACCGACGATGCCGACGACCAGCCCGAGCAGCAACAGCAGGAGCTGGACGAGCAGCTGCACGCCATCGCCGCCACTCGCGTGGCTGCTCCCGGCGGCGGCTGCCCACCGCTCGGCTCCGGCCGGGTCGGTTGCGGGGCTGGTCATCGTTCTGGTCCTGACGTCGAGAGTCTCTCGACTCTACGGGTCGCGGTCTATGCGGGTCGCGCGTGCGACTCCGGAAGCGACTGCCGTCGGATCCGCACGAGGGGATCGCCACCGACCCGCTGCCTTGTGATACTTGGACATGCTCGAGTTGGTGAGACCGCAGACGGCGTTGTACGAGGCGTGGGCTGAAGCACATGCCGAGTGGGGGCCGGGCGCGCACGAGGACGGGTTCGGGATCACCGCCCACGACGACGTCGGTGACGAGGACGGGTTCCGCACCTGGGTCGGCCGCCTGCACGCCAGACCCGGGGCGCTCTGGTGGATCGTCGAGGACGGACGCGTCCTGGGCGGGATCGCACTCCGGGCGCCGGGAGACGCCGCCGGCGTGCAGCGGTTCGGCCACGTCGGGTACGGGATCCGTCCGTCGGCGAGGGGCCGAGGCGTGGCGACCTGGGCGCTGGGCCAGGTGCTCGCGCACGCCTCGCGCGTCGGCATCGACCCGGTGATCGCCGTCTGCCGCGATGACAACGACGGCTCCGTCGGGGTGTTGGAGCACTACGACGCCGTCCTGTTGTCGACCGAGCGCCGCGGGGGCGTGCGGCTGCGGCGGTACGCGATCGCCAGGTCGCACCGGAGGCCCGGGTAGCGAGCGGAGGACGGTGATCCCCGAGGAACACGTTTCGCCGTGTCACGCGAGCCCACGCTCAGCGGATGCCCGGCCGATCCGGTCCGGGTGCCGCTGTCGACGTCCCCGTGACCAGCGGGACGGACCTGCGCCGGGCCTCCCGGTCGGCCTTCCGGATGCGCGCCGGACACGCGGGCGCGCTGGGAGACCGCACCGTCGGCGACGTCGCCGTCAGCGGTCGTCGTCCGTCGGTCTCGGACCGCTCGTCGTGCGCCGCACCACGAGTGACACCGGCACTCGGTGCACGCGCGGCTCCGGGTCTCGCCCCTGCACGCGTTCACCGAGCCACCGTGCCGCCTGGGCCCCGATCGCGAACGTCCCGTTGTCGACCGTGGTGAGCGAGATGTGCCGGATGCTGCCGAGGTAGGTGTCGTCGTACCCGACGAGTGACACGTCGTCCGGGACGACGAGGCCGAGGTCGTCGGCCGCGGACAACGCGCCGATGGCGACGAGGTCGTTGTAGGCCACGAGCGCGGTCGGACGGTCGGCCGCGCCCAGGACTCGTCGGGCCGCCGCGTACCCGCTCTCCTCGCTCATGCCGGCCGGCACCACGACGGCGTCGGCACCGTGGCGGGTCATGGTCGCGCGGAAACCCTGCTCGCGGAGCTCCCCGACGCGCCCGGGGCCGACGAGGTGACCGATCCGGGTGTGTCCGAGCGCGAGGAGGTGCTCGGTCGCGATCGACGCGCCGGCATGGTCGTCGTTCACGACCACGTCGGCGTGCAGGTCGTCAGGCTCGTACGTCCCGGCGAGGACCACTGGGACCTCCTGGACCGCCCGACGGAGGGCGGCGTCGTCCTCTGTGGTGCCGACCACGACGATGCCGTCCACCTGTTGTCGCAGGAGCATGTCCACGGGCGAACCGCCCACGCGCCGTGTGGTCGCCGAGTCGACCAGGATGGGTGCCAGTCCGACGGTGTCGAGTGTCGCGGTGAGGCCGGCGAGCAGGTCGACGAACCAGGGGTTCCGCAGGTCGTTCAGGAGCACTCCGGCCGTACCCGTCCGCTGCTCGCCGAGGCTCCTGGCTGCGCGGTTCGGTCGGTAGCCGAGTTCGTCGACTGCTCGTTGGACGGCCGCCCGACGGGCGTCGCTGACTCCTGGGTCGCCGCGGAGCGCGAGCGAGACCAGCGACTTCGAGACCCCGGCGCGCTCGGCGACGTCCCGGATGGTCGGAGCGTGGTGCGGTCTCGACATGAGAGCAGGCTAGTCCTATTCTGGACCGGTCCACACTGTTCCAGTGCTGTCCAACGAAGCGAGCGCAGATGCCCCCGAAGATCTCCATGAACGTCACGACGACGTTCCACGGCAACGTCGTCCAGGACGTCCGCCTCGCGAAGGAGGCCGGCTACGGCGGCATCGAGCTGCAGAGCCCGAAGCTCTACCGGTACCTCGACGCCGGGTACGACGTCCAGACACTGCCGCCGCTGCTCGAGGGTCTCGAAGTGACAGGGCTCGGTGCCGTGCTCGACATCGAGCGTCAAGGTGCCGGTCGCGACGACTTCGTCGCGGAGGTCGAGCGCATGTGCGGTGTGGCCACCGCCGTCGGTGCGCCCATCGTGCAGCTGTGCACCGGGCCGGTCGATTCCGCGGTCGTCCGTGACCACCGCGCTGGCCGACTGGCCGATGACGACACCCGGTACCGGGCGACGCTCGGACTCGACGAGGACGCAGCGGTCCG
Organism: Curtobacterium sp. VKM Ac-2852; assembly: GCF_013205045.1. Classification (NCBI taxonomy): domain Bacteria; kingdom Bacillati; phylum Actinomycetota; class Actinomycetes; order Micrococcales; family Microbacteriaceae; genus Curtobacterium; species Curtobacterium sp. VKM Ac-2852. The sequence continues at coordinate 916,990 of NZ_JABMLI010000002.1, read as the reverse complement.
CATCACCGGTGCGAACGTCCGTCTGGCGGCGGACATCGCCGCGGACCACGGGCTCGAGGTCTACCTGGAGCCCCTCGCCTGGGCGCACCTCAACCGATGCCGGCACGCGCTGGACATCATCGAGGAGGCCGGGCGCGACAACGTGGGGATCGCACTCGACACCTGGCACTTCTGGACGACCGGGGACACGCTGGCCGAGGTCCGAGCGCTGCCCGCATCGGTCATCAAGGCCGTCCACCTGTCGGACGGGTTCGACCTGGACCGCGAGCGGACGGTTCCCGACCAGGCCGTCCACCGGAATGTCGTCATCGGGGGCGGTGCGATCCCGCTGCAGCAGTGGGTCGACGCGATCAAGGCGACCGGGTACGACGGATGGTGGGTCACCGAGATGTTCTCCGACCGGGCGAACGAACAGGATCCCGCCGTCGTCGCACGCACCATGCACGACCTGACCGCGATCCTGGTGGGCTGATCATGACGCAACGCTTCGCACTCGTCGGTGCCGGGTTCATCGGTGCCGTGCATGCCGCGTCCCTCGCAGCGCACCCCGACGTCGACTTCGTGGGGATCCACGACGTCGACCGTGACCGCGCTGCATCGCTGGCGGCACGGCACGGCACGCGGGCGCTCACCCAGGACGAGGCGTTCGACGCGGCGCAGGTCGACGCGGTCTTCGTCGCTTCCTCCACCGACACCCACGCGCAGCACCTGCGCGCCGCAGCCGACGCCGGGATCGCCGTGCTCTGCGAGAAACCCATCGCTGCCGGGTACGCCGACGCGATCGCGGTGGTGGAGCACGTGCGTGCCAGCGGCGTGCCGGCGATGCTCGACTTCAACCGGCGGTGGGACCGTGACCACGCCGAGCTGCAACGCATCGTCGCCGCGGGGGAGATCGGTGCTGTCGAACTCCTCCAGCTCAGTTCCCGTGGCCCGTCCCTGCCGCCGCTCGACTACCTGCGGGTCTCAGGCGGCCAGCTCCGCGACCAGACCGTGCACTTCTTCGACCTCGTGCGGTGGATCACCGGCGAGGACCCGGTGACGGTCGCGGTGGCGGGTTCGGCGCTCGTCGATCCGGCCATCCGCGAGTTCGGCGACGTGGACACATCGGTCACGACCCTCACGATGCCCTCCGGCGCGCTCGTGCAGATCGACAGCGTGCGGCGCACCGGCTACGGCTACGACGAGCGCATCGAGGTCATGGGGTCGTCCGGACTCGTGGAGTCGCGGCGGAACCACCGCGGGAACGTGGCTCGCTACACCGACGGGCAGATCGTCGCGGACGGACTCCACGACGGCTGGTTCGAGCGCGTGCAGCCCACCTACGCCGCGACGCTCGCCGCCTTCGTCGCGTCGCTCGAGTCCGGATCCGAGCCGCCGGTCTCCCTGGAGGACGGGCTCAGGGCCCAGGCGACCGCCGAGGCGGCCACTCGTGCCCTGTCGTCGGCACGGACGGAGCACATCGACTACTGACCCCGGTCGGCCCGGCCTACTCGACCGGGCCGACCTCCGGTCCATGCCGGTTGGTCAGTCGATCGCGAGTCGGTACGACGGCTGTTCCCGGAACAGTTCGGAGATGGGGATGTACGCACCGAGGTTCTCGGCGGGGCCGGGATCGCCTCCGGCGACGAAGACGCCGTACACCAGCCCTGAACGACTCACGACCGGGGCACCCGAATCACCGGGGGCACGGTGCTGGTTCGGGTTCTCGGCGACCACCTCGTGCGGCCGGAGGTCGCTGCCCGGCGGCGTGGGAACACTCCGGTAGTTGCAGTCGCTCCCCGTTCGCGCTCCGGTGATGCAGAAGAGTTCGCGGGCAGCCGGGGTACCGGTTCCCTGCACCGGCAGGAACGACTCTCGTCCGACGCGGTTGTACCCGAGGATCACCTGTCCACCTGCTCGGGGCAGCCAGTTCACGACGATCTGGCACCGGAGGAAGCCTCCTGACGTGTGGTGGCACTGCGTGTACCGGGTCGACGTCGGCTCGATGCGGACGATCGCCAGGTCGGACTGCGTCGAGATCCACTGCACCGTCCCCACGTTGACGTCGTTGACCCGCACGACCTGCCCCACCGCGGACGCGCAGTGTCCCGCAGTTGCCACGTACCGCACCGCCCGCTGGTACTGCGTCAGCGAGGAGAGGATCCCGGAGGCCCGCAGGACCGGCCCGGCCGTGCACTCCTGGTCGGGAGAGAACGCCGACCCGACCTGGGCGCCGTTGAAGATGAGTGCCGTCCCGCCGCGGACCGGCAAGCTGTTCCGGACGACGACATCGGCAGCCGCGTTCGCTGGTGCAGTCGCGGCGACCGCCGCGCCGGTGCCGAAGGCGACGACGAGCGCGATCCCGACGATCGTTCTCATGCGGCGGCCGCCGCTGGGTCGGGGAATTGATTGCATCGTGGTCCTTCTGTCCTGTGCATGGGGAGTTTGATTCCGCTCGCAGATCGTGAACGGTCGACGGATTTGTCGCGAGGTCGATGCGCGGAGGCATTCTTCAGGAGCGCTGGGGTGCTCCGTCGACACGATTGTCCGAAAAGGAACCGGCAGTGCGGTCCCACGATGAGCGAATGCCGTGCTCGTGCCAAGGTGACGAGGAAATACCTGGGTGATCCGCCCCGCTTGATCAGTGGGTGGGGGTGCGCTCCGGGTAGACGGTCCAGACAACGGAACGTCCGGTGTCGATGACGCCGCTGCTGCCGACGAGGTAGGAGTTCGGCGCGCAGCGTGCGTCGGCGAAGCTGTACACCTCGCCCCGGTGGCGTGCGTCGAGGCCCTGCACGGTGAGGTCGACGGCGATTCCGGCCCCCCGGATCCCGGAGCCGAAGGAGAACGACCCGAAGTCCTCGCATGCGCGGCGCGTGCCGTTCAACTCGTCGACTTCGACCGACTTGACCTGGGTGGTCGCACAGAGGCGCTCGTGGTGAACCGGACCTCCACCCTGCCGGTGGGGAGGTGGCATCGGCGGGGAGGGCCCCCGCCACGGCTCCGGCGAGCACGCTCGCTGCGATCACGGGCGCAATGCAGACACGGCGAGCAGAGAGCGTCGACATGGCAGTGTTCCCTTCTTCGTGCATCCGACCCAGACGATCGTCTGGTGAAGAGGACGCTACGGCATCGGGTCGCATTCGGTGGTCGTCTGAGCGCCATCTCACGGACTATTCACCCGGTGATCGCGGAAGAATGTTCACCAGGGCATTCCTGTCGGGGTCCTCACGTCTTTTCCGGTGGGCGCGGATGTCATTGTGAACCCCGGTGTCCGGTACGTCGGGCGACGACGGACGCCCCGTCGCCACCCGACGCAGGGCACAGGTCCGGCCTCACTCGCAGTACGACGTGTGGTTGCTCAGGTACAGCTTGAAGACCGGCTTGTCGGACGGGCAGATCCGGTGTGCCTTGAGCAGCTCGAACACGCCTGCGAAGACCACGGCCGACAAGGCGCAGAGGGCCCAGCCGATCTCGGGGATGCGACAGACCGAGATGGTGGCGTAGGCGCCTCCGGCGGCGAGGATGACCTTCTGTGCGGTGTAGGAGAGGTTGATCCACGGGCCGTGGGAGTTGAACCCGACCTGCCGGAGGCTCCCCGACAGGTCGGGGAAGGCCTGCTGGGTGCCGGGGTCGCGGACGGCCGCGATCCACTGCGCTCGCGCATCGGTGACGAGCGTCGTCGTGGACGTCGCGCGGTCCTCCTCGCCGGTGGGACGAGCTGTCACGCCGATGTCGGAGGTCGAGGAGTGCACGATCGTCGTGCCGTGTGGCGCGGCGAACGCGGGTGTTGCGGCGGTGATGCCGAACGCGACGGCGGTCGCGACGGCGAGGACGGCGCCGACGGTACGCAGGAGGCGCGGGTGGGTCCCGGCGGTGCGTGTCGCGTGCGGGTGGTGGGGCTTCAGGGCGTCGAGCGTGTTCATGGTGCAACCTCGTCTCTCGGTCGTGGCGAGCGGTCGATCCCGCTCCGTAATGACGAGCCTGCGGCGTAGGGGCATCCGGGTCGTGAACGGCCGACGACCAGGCTGCGGAAGGAACACGTCTGTCAGACGACCGTCTGATGAGTGGCGATACAGGGAGCGTGACCGGCGGGGCGGACCGGTGCCGGGCCTCCCGGTCGACCCGTCGCGTCGCCGACGCGACGCCGAGCAGTCGGCCGCGCCGGTAGGATCGATGACCATGGTCGAACTGGACTTCACCGAGCAGCTCTCCGCCCTTCGCGAGACCTTCGGCAACATCCGCTCGGTGGTCGACGTCGACCGCCTGCAGCGTGAGATCGCCGACCTCAGCGAGCAGGCCGGGGCCCAGGACCTCTGGGATGACGTCGACCACGCGCAGCAGGTGACGAGCGCGCTCTCGCACCGCCAGTCGGAGCTGAAGAAGATCACCGACACCGAGCAGCGCATCGACGACCTCGAGGTGCTGGTCGAGATGGCGAACGAGGGCGACGACCAGGAGTCCGCCGACGAAGCCCTCGCCGAGCTCAAGGCGATCCAGAAGATGATCGGCGACTTCGAGGTGCAGACGCTCCTCGACGGCGAGTACGACGACCGTCCCGCGGTCATCACGATCCGCGCCGGTGCGGGCGGTGTCGACGCGGCGGACTTCGCCGAGATGCTCCTCCGCATGTACCTCCGGTACGCCGAGCAGCACAACTTCAAGACCACCGTGATGGACACCTCGTACGCCGAGGAAGCGGGCATCAAGTCCGCGACGTTCGAGATCGACGCCCCGCACGCGTTCGGCACGCTGTCGGTCGAGGCCGGGACCCACCGCCTGGTACGGATGTCGCCGTTCGGTGCCGCCGGCAAGCGCCAGACGTCCTTCGCCGCGGTCGAGGTCATCCCGCTCATGCCGGAGACCGCCGTCATCGACATCCCCGAGAACGACATCCGCGTCGACGTCTTCCGCTCGTCGGGCCCCGGCGGGCAGTCCGTCAACACGACCGACTCCGCGGTGCGCCTGACGCACATCCCGACCGGCACCGTCGTCTCGATGCAGAACGAGAAGTCGCAGATCCAGAACCGTGCTGCCGCCATGCGCGTGCTGCAGTCGCGCCTGCTCCTCCTGAAGAAGGAAGAGGAGAACGCGAAGAAGAAGGAACTCGCCGGCAACATCACGGCGAGCTGGGGCGACCAGATCCGCTCCTACGTCCTGGCGCCGTACCAGATGGTCAAGGACCTCCGGACGGAGCACGAGGTGAACAACCCCTCAGCTGTGTTCGACGGCGATCTGGACGGCTTCATCAACGCGGGCATCCGCTGGCGCAAGCAATCCGCCGCCGAGTAGGGGTTCGTGAGCCGCGCGCCTCGCTTGCTTTCCAAGCGCGGCGACCTACCCTGATCCGGTCATGATCAAATTCGACCAGGTCACCAAGGTCTACTCGGGCAACCCGAGTCCGGCGCTCGACAACCTCACCCTCGAGATCCTCAAGGGCGAGTTCGTGTTCCTCGTGGGCGCGTCCGGTTCCGGCAAGTCCAGCTTCCTGCGCCTCGTGCTCAAGGAGGAGAAGCCCACCAGCGGGCAGATCCACGTGCTCGGGCAGCGCCTCGGGTCCCTGGCATCGCGGAAGGTCCCGTACTTCCGCCGCAACCTCGGCGTGGTCTTCCAAGACTTCCGTCTGCTGCCGAACAAGAACGTGTTCGACAACGTGGCGTTCTCGCTGCAGGTCATCGGCAAGAGCAAGGGCTTCATCAGTGAGGCCGTGACCGACGTGCTGAAGCTCGTCGGACTCGCCGGCAAGGCCACCCGCATGCCGCACGAACTCTCCGGTGGTGAGCAGCAGCGCGTGGCCATCGCCCGCGCCGTCGTGAACAAGCCGGCGATCCTGCTGGCCGACGAGCCCACCGGAAACCTGGACCCCACCACGTCCGCCGGCATCATGGCGCTCCTCGAGCGCATCAACCAGGGAGGCACCACCGTGCTGATGGCGACGCACGACGCCAGCATCGTGAACCAGATGCAGCGGCGGGTCATCGAGCTCTCGAACGGCACCGTCCTGCGCGACGAGCAGTCCGGCGGCTACCAGACCCAGGCCGTCCCGATCCAGCGAGGCACCGTGTCCAACACCACCGGCATCCAGACGATCCCGGGGCTCATCCGATGAGGCTCGGGCTCGTCATGTCCGAGGTCGGCTCGGGCCTGCGGCGCAATGCGTCGATGGTCGTCTCCGTCGTCCTCGTGACCTTCATCTCCCTGACCTTCGTCGGTACGGCGATCCTGCTCCAGATGCAGATCAACCAGATGAAGGGGTACTGGTACGACCGGGCGCAGGTCGCCGTCTACCTGTGCACCGACACCGACACCACGGGCAACTGCACCGGCGCGAAGGCCACCGCGGACCAGCGCGAGCAGGTCCAGGCCCAGCTCGACTCGTCGACGCTCAAGCCGTACATCGAGAAGACCTACTACGAGAACCAGGACCAGGCCTTCACCCGGTTCAAGGAGCAGTTCAAGGACTCGGCCGCGACGGAGTTCGTCAAGCCGGAGTACCTGAACGAGACCTTCTGGGTGAACCTGAAGAACCCCTCGCAGGCCGACGTCCTGGTCGAGAGCCTGTCGAAGGTCGCCGGCGTGCAGAGCGTCGTCGACCAACGCGGGTACCTGCAGCCGATCTTCAACCTGCTCAACGCCTCGTCCTACACGGCGATCGGCATCGCGGCGCTCATGCTCGTGGCGGCGGTGCTGCTCATCGCGACGACGATCCGCCTGTCGGCGTTCAGTCGACGGCGAGAGCTCGGCATCATGCGGCTCGTGGGTGCGTCGAACCGGTTCATCCAGACACCGTTCGTGCTCGAGGGGGTGATCGCCGCCGCCATCGGAGCCGTCCTGGCCGGAGGCGCGATCACCGCCGTGGTCTGGTTCTTCGTCCGGAACTTCCTTGCGGAGCGCTTCACCGGCACGGCGTTCATCGGCATGGGGGACGCGGCCATCGTGGTCCCCGCGGTGATCGTGATCGGCGTGCTCCTCGCCGCGGCGTCGGCGTCGATCGCCATCCGCCGGTACTTGAAGGTCTGACGCAGCACCGCATCCGCGAGCGGGCGGCGCGCCGGGAAGGTGCGCCGCCCGCTTCGTGTTGAGTAGTCTGTAGGGCTGCGCGGAACCACCCACGCAGCGCACTGCACCGGTCACCATCGAGAGGAGTCGTCATGGCGAAGGAACGCGGGGAGAAGATCGTCGCGACGAACCGTCGCGCCCGGCACGACTACCTCATCGAGGACACGTACGAAGCGGGCATGGTCCTGTCCGGCACCGAGGTGAAGTCCCTGCGGATGGGGCGGGCGTCCCTGGTCGACGGGTACGCCTACATCGACGGTGGCGAAGCGTGGATCGACGCCGTGCACATCCCGGAGTACACCGAGGGCACGTGGAACAACCACTCGCCGCGGCGGAAGCGCAAGCTGCTCCTGCACAAGCAGCAGATCGTGAAGATCTCGCACAAGACGGCGCAGGGCGGCTACACCCTCGTGCCGCTGCAGATCTACTTCCACGACGGTCGGGCCAAGATCGAGATCGCCGTCGCGAAGGGCAAGCGCGAGTTCGACAAGCGCCAGGCCCTGCGCGAGAAGACCGACAAGCGTGAGGCCGAGCGGGCCATGCGCACCCGGAACCGCGTCGGCGAGTAGCGCCGACGCATCTCCTCGGCTAGACTGAGGGACTGCTCCGACAGGGGCATTGGCAACTCAACAGCGTGACAGCGGTTCGCACGTCCGGCCTGCATGGGGATGATCGGTTTCGACATTGCCTGTGTGCCGACGGGAAGCGGGCCGAGGACCCACGGTTATCTCGTAAACGATCCGTGGAAAACAACAAGTGCCAATTCCAAGCGCACTGACTTCGCTCTCGCTGCGTAAGCAGCCCAGCACATGAAGTCCGTCGGCCAGGTGACCGTCTTCTAACCTGATCCCGACGTCATCCAGAGGACTTGCTGCACGGTTGCGCCTCAGGGCCGTGCGGGACTTGCACTGAGACTGGGCCCGTCGTCCTAGAAGCCGGTAGCAAAGGACGGGGCCGAGCAGAACGAACTATCCGGATACGCCCGTAGAAGACGTCGAATTGCAGCGATGGACGGGGGTTCGATTCCCCCCATCTCCACCATTCGCCGAACGACGAACCGCTGTCACGCTGCGCCACCTGAACGCCCCGGCACCGTCCCCTGGACAGTGCCGGGGCGTTCGCTGTTCCGCCACGTCCGAGGACTACGCTCCGGAGCAGGCGCGCAGAACACGCTCGCGTCGAACCCGAACGAGAGGTCAGCACGTGGTGCAGGAGATCGCGATCCGTGTCCGTCTGCGGGAGCAGGAACGAGTGGTGCTCAGCGAGTACGAGCGGATCGTGGGCTCCGTCGCCACGGTCGCCGCCCTCGCCGCATGGCTGCCGAACCCCGACACCCGCCTGGTCGTTCGCGGTCGCGGCGCGGAGCCGGTCCGCCTCGAGACCGTCACCTACGGCTCGGTGGTCGAGATGCTCGTCGTGCTCGACCAGCGCTCCGCCGGGGTCGAACGTGCCGCCGCAGCCATCGCCGCGCTCATCGAGTCGGTCCGCCACGAGCACGTCGCCGACGACGTCTCCGGGGTCGCCGGGGAACTCGATCGACTCGACCGCGCCGCCCCGCGCGGACGCTCCGCCGTGGAACGCGCCCTGCGCACGTTCCTCGAGGGTGCACGGTCGGACGTCCTCGCGCGCAAGGCGACCACCCGGGTGCGGACCGCGCAGGCCCTGCTCCGGCTCGCCGAGGCGGACGCGGTGCTGACGGTCGAACGGGTCGCCGACGCCCTGGCGCCGGTTCTCGAGGAGCACGCGGTCGACGTCGAGCTGGACACCGGGTCGGCCGTGGTCGTCGAGCCGATCGACGGGGTGGAGTCGCCGGAGACCGAAGCTGCGTCCGCCGACGCCGACGCCGACGCCTCGCAGGCGGAGCCGGAGACCGTGTCGGCCGTCCTGCCACTGCCGACGGGCGCGAGCAAGGCGAAGTCGAAGAAGGACGACGGCAAGAAAAAGTCCAAGAAGGACGACGACGGCAAGAAGAAGTCCAAGAAGGACGACGACAAGAAGAAGAAGTCCAAGAAGGACGACGACGGCAAGAAGAAGTCGAAGGAGAACGACGACGCGAAGAAGAAGTCCAAGAAGAAGAAGTAGCTCGCGGCCGCTCCCGCTAGAAGTCGAACAGGTTCGCTCGGATCCCTCCGGCGCCGTACTCCCGTCGCAGGAGCCCACGGCGCCGGAGCACGGGCACCAGGTCGCCGAACGTCCGGTGGATCTGCGCCGGGTGCAGGTCGCCCGAGAAGATGATCCCGTCGTTGTCGGCGTCGCTGCCGAGCTCTTCGATGAAGTCCGCGAACTCGTCGGCGGTCCCCACGAACCCCGAGCGTGATGCGATCCGTCCCTGCCGCGCCTTGCGTGCGAGCAGCTCCCGCAGCGGTGCGTCCGGGGTGTCCCCGAGCAGCCCGCGGATCGTGCCGGCCGAGACGTGCTCACCGAAGGTCCCGTCGGGCACCGGGGCGTCCAGGTCGAGCGCGAGCAGGTCGGTCTCCGAGTCACTCGACCACGCGATCGCCGCCGCTCGCAGGGCGTCGTCGGTGGGGTGCTCGGACGCCGCGACGATGCGGTCGGCCTCCTCCGGTGAGGACACGATCACGGGCTTGAGCACGAACAGGATCCGCAGGTCCGCGGCGGACCGCCCTGCGGCCTCGGCTGCCGCGATCACCCGGGCGCGGTAGTCCGTCACCGCGGCGGCGGACAGCGGCGCGAGCGCGAGCTGCACGTCCGAGTGGGTGCCGGCGAACGCGAGCCCTCGGCCCGAGCCACCGGGGGACACGACCACGGGGTCCGACGCCAGCGGCAGGGCGTTGAGCGGACCGTCGGCGGTGAAGTGGGCACCCTCGTGGTGGAACGCGTCGAGCGCGTCGCCGTCCGCGAAGTGCCACGAGTCCGGTGCGCCGACGTACGCGTCGCCCCACGAGTGCCAGAGCCGGCGGAGCAGGGTGATCCACTCCTCGGCGCGGTCGTACGCCTGGTCGTGCGGCAGCGGCGGCAGGCCGGCGTGGCGTGCGCTGCCGACGTCGGTGACGACGTTGATGCCGAGCCGGTCCGAGGACAGGTGCGCCAGGGTCGCGAACTGCCGTGCCGCCAGGTACGGCGGAGTGATGCCGGCGTTGACGGTCGGCGCGATGCCGATGTGCGAGGTGGCGGCGAACAGGTACGGGGCGAGCAGCAGCGGGTCGTGCTTCGGGCCGCCGTACGCCTGCCGGATGCGCAGGTCGAGGGTCGCGGGGGAGCCGAGCGAGACGGCGTCCTCGGCGATGACCAGGTCCATGCCGGCCTGCTCGAGCGTCCGGACGGACTGCTGGTACAGGTCCGGCTTCGTCCAGTCGTGGCCCCAGTCCCAGTCGGACCGTCCCCAGGCCTGCGGGCCGAAGCCGCGGGAGAAGAAGTACCCGAAGTGCTGCAGCTCGGCCATTCAGCGCTCCTGCCGGTCGAGTGCCGGCCCACCGGCGGCCGTGCGCCGCGCGTCCGACGCTCCACGTGCCTCCAGGCCGCCGGCGGCGTCTGCGGACCGCACCGCGGCGAACCCGCGTTCCAGGTCGCGGAGCAGGTCCGCGACGTCCTCGATGCCGACCGACAGGCGGATCAGGCCGTCGCTGATGCCCTGCTCGGCGCGCTCTTCCGGCGTGCGGCCGGCGTGCGTGGTGGTGGCCGGGTGCAGGATCAGCGAGCGGACGTCGCCCAGGTGGGTCATCCGGCTGAACAGCTGCACGGCATCGATGAACGCCCGCGCGGCGGCTTCGCCACCGGCGAGCGTGAAGGCGAAGACGGACCCGGCCCCGCGGGGCAGGTAGCGCTGGGCGAGGTCGTGGAACCCACTGGAGGCCAGGCCCGCGTGGTCGACGCTCGTCACCTCCGGCTGCTGGTCCAGCCAGGACGCGACGGCCAGCGCGTTCGCGCAGTGGCGTTCCACCCGCAGCGACAGCGTCTCGATGCCCTGGCGGAGCAGGAACGCGTTGAACGGCGACGGCGCCGGGCCGATGCGTGCGGCGACGACGTCACGGGCGAACACGGCGAAGGCCCGGTTGCCGTACCGCTCGACGTAGCTCTCGCCGCCGAGGGACCGTTCGGGGCTGGTCAGGTGGGTCCAGCGCTCGGGGGCGGCGGACCAGTCGAACCGGCCGCCGTCGACGACCACGCCGCCGAGTCCGGCTCCGTGGCCGGACAGGAACTTCGACGCCGAGTGCACGACGATGTCCGCGCCGTGCTCGACCGGGCGCACCAGGTACGGCGTGGCGAGGGTGTTGTCGACGATCAGCGGGACGCCGGCGCGGTGCGCAGTCTCGGCGACGCCGGTGATGTCCAGGACGTCGTTCTTCGGGTTCGGGATCGTCTCGGCGAAGAACGCCTTCGTGTTCGGTCGGACCGCCGCGGCCCAGGCGTCGAGGTCGCGGGCGTCGGTGACGAAGTCGACCTCGATGCCGAGCCGGCCGAGGTTCTGCAGCAGCAGTCCGCGCGTGCCCTCGTAGATGCTCCGGGCGCTGACGACGTGGTCGCCGGCCTGCAGCAGGCCGAGGAACGCCACGGTCGCCGCAGCCTGACCGCTGCCGACCAGGATCGCCTGGACACCGCGTTCGAGCAACGCCACGCGACGCTCGACGTCGGCGTTCGTCGGGTTGCCGAGACGCGTGTAGGTGTAGCCGTCGTCGGTGTCGGCGAAGCGGTCACGGGCCTGGTCGAAGTCGTCGAACAGGAACCCGGAGGACATGTGGATCGCGGGGACCCGGGCGCCGTGCCCGGCGTCGGGCACGAAGCCGCCGTGTACCTGCTCGGTCGCGAAGCCGTGGTCGTCGGTCGCCATGGGACACCTCCGGGGGTCGTCTGGCGGTAGCCTCGCAGCCACTCGGCGCGGACAGGCGATTGCGGCCCCCGGTTACGCGAGCGCAGCCTCAGACGAGCGCGCGGACCCCGGTGACGACGGTGTCCCAGACCTGGAGCAGCGGCTCGCGCGCCAGCCACACGGCGACGGCGTTCACGGCGACGAACAGCACGAACCACAGGGACGCCGGCACCCGCATCTCGGCCGCGGCGATGTGGAAGTCGGTCTGTACCCGGGCGCCGGTGACCAGCCAGCGGCCGACCTGCACCACCGAGCGCAGGCCGTCGACGACGAAGAAGGCCCCGACGGCGGCGACCACCAGGACGGTCGTCTCGGACGGGCGGACGGCCACCCACAGGGCGAGCGCGTCGAAGCCGAGCACGACGAGCAGGCCGAACCAGTTCCGGACGAACGCCAGCGCGACGAGTCCGATGACCGCGAGCACCACCACGGGCAGCCAGCGGGAGCCGTGCAGCACCCCGGTCACCAGGAGCACCCCCGCCCACAGGGGTGCGCTGTACCCGGCGTACAGGTTCAGGATCCGGACGAGCCACCGGATGCCGCCGGGCACCCGGCCGAGCTGGACCCAGGCCTCGCCGGACCCGTCCGGGTGCAGCTCGATCCGCTGGATCCGCCCGCCGAACGGCACGACGACGATCGCGTGCCCGACCTCGTGCGCGATGGTCGCGGCGATGCGGGCCACGCGGCCGACGAACGGCACGAACGGCAGGACGGCGCCGACGAGGAGCGCGACGAAGACGAGGGGCGGGGCTGCGGTGGTCAAGTGACCAGCATCGCAGCCCCGCCCAGGAAGACCCTGCGGGACCGGCGTCAGGGGAGCCCGGGCGTCGTCAGCACCACCGTGACCAGGACCACGGTGCTGACGATCGCCAGGGCGGTGAGGACGGCGAGGAACACCGTCAGGCGGTTCACGCGTCGGCGCCCGGCTATTCGACCGTCACCGACTTCGCCAGGTTCCGGGGCTTGTCGACATCGCACCCGAGCTGCAGGGCCAGTTCCCGCGCGAGCATCTGCAGCGGCACGACGGCCTCGAGCGGACCCCACGGCGCGGTCATCGCACCCCAGGCCAGGTCGCCGGTGCCACGGCGGCCGAGCGCGGGGATGTCCGCGGACTCGCCGCCGATCGTGATGACGAAGCCGCCGCGGGCCCGGACCTCGGCGATCGCCGACTGGATCTTCGGCTCACCGTGGTCGATGACGACCACCGGGGTGCCGTCGTCCACCAGGGCGAGCGGCCCGTGCTTGAGTTCGCCGGCGGGGTACGCCTCGGCCCAGCGGTAGCTGAGCTCCTTGAGCTTCAGGGCCCCCTCGGCGGCGTACGGCAGCCCGGCACCGCGGCCGAGGAACAGGAAGCCCGTGGCCTCCTTGACGCTCGACACCAGCAGCGGCATCCGCTCGGCGGACACCCGCGCGGCGTGCTCGATCCGTGCCGGCAGGTCGAGCAGCTCGTCGACGAGCACCTGGGCGCGCGACGGTTCGATGCGGCCGGACGCCACCATCGCCGAGATCATCGCCGCGACGCCCACCACGACCTGCGCCGTGAACGTCTTCGTGGCCGCGACCCCGATCTCCGGGCCGGCGTGGCAGTCCAGCACGGCGTCGGCCCGTCGGGCGAGCGAGGAGTGCATGTTGTTGGTCAGCGCGAGCACCGGGTGGCGGTCCTCGAACCGGTCCAGGGCGCGGAGCACGTCGGCCGTCTCACCGGACTGGCTGATCGCGACGACCAGGGTGCCCGGACCGAGCACGGCCTGGTCGGCCTCGCTCGCGACGACGATGTCGGTCGGCACACCACCGATCCCGCGCAGGGCGGTCGCGATCACCTGGCCCGCGTTCAGCGACGTGCCGCAGGCGACGATCGCCAGCCGGTGGAAGCCGGCCAGGCCGAGGCCCACCCACATGCTGCCGTCGGCGGTGCGGCGGGCCACCCGGTCCAGGATCGTCGCGACGACGTCGGCCTGCTCGCCGATCTCCTTCGCCATGTGGTCGGTGTGGTCGCCGAGGTCGAGCGCGGCGGCGGCGAACGGGGACGGCGTCGGGAACGGCACGGGAACCGTGATGCCGTCGGACGACCAGGTCCAGGCCTCACCGAGCTCGACGACGTCGCCGTCGCGCAGCGCCACGAACGTCTCGCACCACTCGGCAATCGCGCCGATGTCGCTCGCCACGAAGTCGCCGCGGCCGGAGCGGGCGACGACGAGCGGCGAACGGTCCGCCGCCACGACCATGCGGCCGTCCCGGGCGTCCAGGACCACGATCGCCCACGAGCCTTCGAGCTGCGCCGTCGCGATCTGCACCGCGAGCATCAGGTCCGGGTCGACCGCCAACGCCCGCTCGACCAGGTGCGCGATGACCTCGGAGTCGACGTCGGACCGGAAGCGGTGGCCCTGCGCCTCGAGCGTCTGGCGCAGCTGGTCCGCGTTCTCGACGATGCCGTTGTGCACGATCGAGATCCGGCCGGTGCAGTCGGCGTGCGGGTGTGCGTTCGCCTCGCGCACGGCGCCGTGCGTGGCCCAGCGGGTGTGGCCGATGCCGACGCCGGTGAGCGCGTCACCGGAGCGCGCAGCGACGAGGGTGCGCAGGTCGCCGACGCGGGAGACCGAGCGGATCGTCTCGGTGCGGCCGACGGCCGTCCGGACGGCGATGCCGGCGGAGTCGTACCCGCGGTACTCGAGTCGTTCGAGTCCGTCGAGCAGGTAGGGGGTCGCGTCGTCAGACACGCGGGCCGCGATGATGCCGCACATCGGCTGTCCCTTCGGGGGAACGAGGGTGGGTGGAACGGGGAGGTGGGACTGGTGCGGCACCGACCGCCGTCGGGTCTGCCGCGCGTCCGGGGCCTCCCGGCCCGGAACCGACGCCCGTCCTCGGATCAGGCGAGGACGGACGTCGGTGTCGTTGGGCCGAGGGGTTCGGGTACCGGACGAGGTACCGCGGGCTGGCCCCCGGGGGAGGGGCACGGCGGTCGGTGCAGGAGAAGCCTCACCCGCCGCCGACCACACGGCAACACCCGTCGGACGCTCTTGCGGTTCCCCGCGTGCGGGGGCACACCGCGCTGCGGTCGCGTGCGGACTCCCGCAACCGCCGGCGCACCACGCGAGCGACGACGGACGGGAGGCCCGGTACCAGCTGGTACCGGGCCTCCCGCGCGGTCTTCGCTCTGAGCGACGCGCCAGCGGCGCGCGGACCCAGCGCCGGGCGAGCCTGCGAGCCCGGTTGGATGTGCGGTCCCCTACGTGAGGAGCGCGACCAGGTGCGATCGCGACCGCGCGCCGACCTTGCGGTAGATCTGCGTGAGCCGCAGCTCCACCGTGCGCTGCGACATGAACAGCGACGAGGCGATCTCGCGGTTGCGGTACCCCTCGGTGACCTTCTGCACCACCGCACGCTCCTCGGCGGTCAGCGACGTGAGCACCGCCGACGCGTCAGGGGCACTGCGCGGCGTCCCCGGGAACGCCGGCGAGAGCACCGGTGCGGACCGGATCGATGACGAGCCCGTGCCGAACTGCGGCATCGCCGCGGCCGGCGCCGGCGTCACCAGCGGTCGACGCAGGCCGGCCGCCTCGTACGCCGCTGCGGCCGCCGCACCGAGGCGCGGACGCTCGGCCGGGTTGCCGACCGCGGCCAGCGCCGCGAACGTGCGAGCCCGCTCGTACTGCGAGTCGTGCGGCTGGAACAGCTCCAGCGCACGGCGACGAGCCGTCTCGCGGGTGGTGTCGTCGGCGACGAGCGCGAGGCTCCGCGCCAGCACGAGGGCACCCCAGCGCCCGGGACGGGCATGGTGGTCCGCCGCCAGGCGGGCCGTGATCGTCCGCGCGTCGTCGGTCCGTCCGAGACGCACGTACGCCTCGACCAGGTCGCCGAGGTGCCGGAGCACCGCGGGGTTCCGGAGCGACCGACCGATGGCGTCGGCGGCCTCGAGCGCGGTGGCTGCCTCGTCGAGGCGGCCGTCGAGCAGCAGGACCTTGCCGCGGAGCGCGTGCAGCTTCGCCGTCGCACCCCAGAGCCGACTCGTCGATCGGTGCTCGAGGCACCGGTCCACGACGTCGAGCGCCTCGGCGGAACGGCCCTCGGCGAAGTGCCGCCACGCGACGGCGATCGCCCGGGAGGGCTCACGCAACCGCTCGGCGACGGACGAACCGGACTCCCACACGTCGATCGCGCGGAGCGCCTGCCGGAAGTTGCCGGAGCGCACCTCGTTCTCGGACGTCAGGTAGCGGGCCGCCTCGGTCCACACCGCCGCGGTCTCCTGCCCCCGGGCGAGCACGAGTGCGAACACCCGTCGCGCGCTCCGGTAGCGCTCGCCGATGCTCAGCGCGTGGGCGAGCAGCAGCAGGGCCGGGTCGGACATCGCCACGAGCTCCGACGTCGCGAGCCCGTCGTGCAGCTCGGTGTCGGGCGGCAGCACGCCGTCCACGGCGGCGATGAGCTCCCGCGCGGTCGTCGTGATCTCGAGGGTGTGCGCGGACGCCGACCCCTCGAGCGGTTCGATCCGGTGCAGCAGGTCCTTCGCCTGGTCGAGCTCCCATGCCTCGGCACGGAAGCACGCCACCATGGCCATCAGCCCGGCGACGGCGTCCACCTCGGCCGGGTCCGTCGCGTCGACGGGGACGAGCAGCTCGTCCGCGTGCACGGCGTCACCGCTGAGGTACTCGGCCGAGTACTGCAGCCGGAGCCGGCGGACCTCGTTCGGCGTCGTCCGGAACGGACGGAGCGCCGCGAGGTACCGCGCAGCGAAGCCGAGCAGGCGCTTGCCGAGCATGGCCTCCGCGACCCCGAGGAGCGCGACGTGCTCGTCCTCGGTCCCACCGCCGATGTGCAGGGCACGCTCGGTCAGCGCGATCGCGGCGTGCACGTTGCCGTCCACGACGTACGACCGTGCAGCCTGGAGCAGCGCGACCACGTCGGGGACGTCGTCGACGAAGCTCCGGTGCCACGCGGCCGACCGCGGGTCGGTCTCCGCGCTCGCCGTGGCCAGCTCGGCGTGTGCCGCACGACGGTCACGGGCGGGCATCCGCCAGTAGAGCGCGGAACGGACCAGCGGGTGCCGGACGGTGACGCTCTGCCCGCGGACGGTCGCGAGACCGGCCCCGACCAGGTCGTCCAGCTCGTCGCGGTCCCACGCCGTGGTCTTCGCGACGGGCACCAGGGCGAGCTTCGCGAGGACGTCCAGATCGCGTCCCGCGGCGGGCCCGAGTGCGAGCGCCGCGATGGCCTCGGTCGTCGGAGTTGGTCGGAGCGGGAGCACGATCGGCTCCGCGCCGGTGAGCTGCTCCCGGGTGAGCACCGCGAGCTGTTCGCGGAGCGCGCCGGGGTTGCCACCGGTCTCCTCGGCGAGGACGGCGAGGACACCGTCGTTCGCCTCGGCCGGTGCCATGGCCCGGGCCAGGACCAGGGCCTCATCCGACGGCAGCGGTTCGATGCGCAGGATCGGCAGGGCCGCGAGCGGACCGTCCGACGGCACCGAACGGACCGTCGCCACGACGCGCAGGGCGGTGCCCGCGAGTCGTCCGGCCAGGAACGCGATGAGCTCCTGGCTCTCCGTGTCCATCCGGTCGAGGTCGTCGATGAGGACGAGCGTCGGCGGGAGGGTCAGGGCGTGCACGGCATCGAGGAAGTCGTGCGCCGCCGCCAGCCCGGCCGTCACGGCGGCCGCGGTCCCGCCGGCCTGCAGCAGGTGGGCGATGTGTGCGGTCGCTCGGGGGTCGTCGAGCGCGGTGAACAGGGAGGTCACCCCGGCCAGCGGCCAGCGGGATTCACTCCCGTTGACACCGACCCGGACGACGGGGAGGGAAACGCGGTTCGAGACCGCGTCGAGGACGCTGCTGCGTCCGGAACCAGGGTCGCCGACCACGACCATCGCGGACTCCCGTGGGAGCACTGCGAGGGTCGCGATCCGGTCGACCTCGAGACGTCGACCGGTGAGTGCCATGACTCACCGGCCTCCGGGTCCGGAGGCGGATGCTGCGAGGAGGGCGTCGGCGAACACGGGGGTCGCTGCGACGGGGCGCACGGAGGCGGACCGGACTGCTGCACGGCGGGTGACCGTGACGGAGTGCGGACGAGCGGCGGCGACTGAGCGCGCGCCGGAACTGTCGTGGATTGGATGCGGTCGACGAGTGTGGGTGCACTCGGTTCCGCTCGGGAACGATGATGTCATCGTCTGTATCACCCCTCGGGTTAGGGTCTTCGGACGAACACGACCGGTCTGTTCCGCTGTCCGGATCTAGGGAATCCGAGAGCATCACGTGACCTGCCGTCTGGAGCACGATAACTCAGGTACCGGCCCGCCGAGCGGACTCCGGTGAGCAGATGTCCAGAACGGTGCCCCCAGTACGGGGGGCCATGAGGGGGGGTGTGGCACCCACCCTCTGCACCCCGATCCGGGTCCGCCGGACGGAACCGGGGTACAGGTCTGTCCGGACCCCGTTCGTCGTCGCAGGTGTAGCACGGACGGGATGTCCAACGCCGAACCGACCGACGCCCGCCTCGATGACCGCACCCGGTGGCGGGCCTTCGCCGTGTGCGTGGCGGTCGCGGCCCTGACGATCCTCGACCTGTCCAAGGTGAACGTCGGGCTGCCCTCGATCGAGCAGTCGCTCGGAGCCACCAGCTCGTCGCTCCAGCTCATCGTGGCGGGGTACGCGCTGGCGTTCGGCCTCGCCCTCGTGCCCGCGGGTCGACTCGGCGACCTGAAGAGCCGGCGTGTCATGTTCATCGTGGGCCTCAGCGCGTTCACCGGATCGAGCCTGCTGTGCGCCGTCGCCCCGAACATCCAGGTCCTCATCGTCACCCGGATCCTGCAGGGCTTCGCCGCCGGGATCCAGATGCCCCAGGTCATCGGACTGGTGCAGCAGCTGTTCCGCGGACCGGAGCGGGGCCGCGCGTTCGGGCTGTTCGGGGCGATGATCGGCATCTCCACCGCGCTCGGGCCGACCATCGGCGGTGGCCTCATCGCGATCGGCGGCGAGGAGTCCGGCTGGCGGCTGCTGTTCTGGATGAACGTGCCCCTCGGGATCGCCGCACTGCTCTTCGCCGTCCGCCTGCTGCCGAAGGGTGCCCAGGGGAAGGCGCAAGACCGCGAACTGGACGTCGTCGGCATCCTGCTGCTCGGTGCCGCCATCATCACCCTGATGCTGCCGTTCGTGCTGACCAGTGGCGGCGGCGGTTCTGCGGCCCGCTGGTTCTGGCTCGTCGGCTTCGCGGTGTTCCTCGTGCTGTTCGTGCTCTGGGAGCAGCGGTTCAAGCGGTAGGGCAAGTCGCCCGTGGTGCACTTCGAGCTGTTCCGGTTGTCGTCGTACCGCAACGGGTTGTCGATCGTGGCCGTCTACTTCGCGGCGCTGCCGGCGTCGTTCCTCATGGTCACGCTGTACCTGCAGGAGGGCCTCGGGCTGTCGCCGTTGTTCGCCGGCATGGTGAGCATCCCCTTCGCTGCGACGAGTGCCGTGGGCTCCTACATCGGCGGACGGATCGTGGACCGGGTCGGGCGGGCCCTGGTGGTCGCCGGGCTCGGGATGGTCGTCATCGGGTTCCTGCTGCTCATGGTCGCCGCCGTCGCCACCCCGCCGGAGGTCACGCCGTGGGCGATGGCCGGCGCGTTCCTGGTGGGCGGACTCGGTGGCGGGTTCGTGGTGTCGCCGAACCAGACCCTGACCCTGGCCGAGATCCCCGTCGAGCAGTCCGGGGTGGCGGGGTCGATGCAGCAGCTCGGCCAGCGCGTCGGCACGGCGATCGGCACCGCGGTCGCGACCAGCATCTTCTACGGGATCGTGCGGAGCGAGGCGGCGGGGTCGGGATCCGGCGCGTCGGGCGGGCGTCTCGACGCGTACCACGACGCGTTCCGCAGCGGCACGACGTTCACGGTGTCGCTGATGGCGCTGGCGCTCGTGCTGGCCGGTGGGGACCTGGTGGCGCGTCGGCGGGCGGCGCGGAGGTCCGATGAGGAGTCCGGGCACCCTGGCTCGGTAGCGGGGTCTGCCGAGCGGGGCTGACCTGCCGGCCGACCGGTCCTAGGAGTCGCGGCGGATGACCTCGACGACGGCATCGTGCACCAGGCCGTTCGAGGCGAGGGCGCTGCCGTGCCAGGGCCCGGGGTCGCCGTCGAGTGAGGTGAAGCGGCCACCGGCCTCTTCGACGATGGGGACGAGGGCCGCGATGTCCCACGGCTTCAGGTCCGGTTCGCCGGCGACGTCGAGGACGCCCTCTGCCACCATCATGTACGACCACATGTCGCCATAGGCCCGGGTGCGCCAGACCCGGCGCGACAGGTCGACGAGCGGCTCGAGGCGGTCGTCGTCGTCCCACTGCTGGATGCTGTTGTAGCTCAGGCTCGCGTCGGCGAGTTCGGACACCCCGGAGACCCGGAGTGGTCCGTCCAGCGAGAACGCGCCGGAGCCCTCGGCCGCCCACCAGCGCTTGCCGAGGGCGGGCGCACTGACGACGCCGAGCACCGGGCGGCCGTCGACCGCGAGCGCGATGAGGGTCGCCCACACCGGCACGCCGCGCAGGTAGTTGGCCGTGCCGTCGATCGGGTCGACCACCCACTGGCGGTGCCCTTCGCTGACGGCCTCGGCCCCGGTGTCCGCAGTCGTCTCCTCGCCGAGGAACGCGTCGTCCGGTCGCTCGGCGGCGAGCCGCTCGCGCAGGGCCCGTTCGACGGCCTGGTCGGCGTCGGTGACGTGCGTGCTGTCGGCCTTCTTCGTCACGTGCAGGTCGGCGGCACGGAAGCGCTCGAGGCTGATCGCGTCGGCGGTGTCGGCGAGGGAGCGGGCGAAGTCCAGGTCGGCGCTGAGGTCCACGTCGCCCAACCTACCGTCGCTACGCGGCGACGACCTCTTCTTCCTCGAGCCGGGTGACCTCGCGCTCGCGGGCGATGCGGGTCCGGCGGGCGACGAGCCCGTGCACGACGACGCAGAGCAGGAGCGCGGCGGCCAGCCAGAGGGCGAGCACGAGCGACGAACGCCCGAGCGAGGCGTCCGGGAAGTACTGCAGGTCCTGTGCGGCCTGCAGCCACGCGGCACCGCTCCAGAAGGTGTGCAGGGCGGCGAAGAACCCGGGCTGGAACGCCGGCTGGAAGATCCCGCCGGACGACGTGAAGTTCAGCATCACGAACAGCATCGTGAGGATCGGGGTGGTCCACCGGCCGAGCACGGGGTGCAGCCCGACGCCGAGCGCGACGATGATCGCGTCGTAGAGCCAGGCGAACAGGAACACCTGCCAGTGGTGGGTGGTGATGACGCCGTAGATCGGTCCGGCGACGATCACGCCGATGCCGGCGACGACCGCCGCGGTGGCGAGCCCGATGACCGCGGTCCACACGGCACGGAGCTTCGTCGCGACCGAGGCCACGGCGATCGCGGACGCGTACCCGCCGACGCTCAGGGCCACGAGCAGGAAGAACAGCCCCTGGCCTGTGGTGTCCTGGTCGCCGGTGGGCACGACGTCGACGACCCGGAACGGCACGTGCTGGTCGTAGGCGATCGGCAGGAACACCTTCTGCGCGGCGCTCGCGGTCGTCTCCGACGCGGCGGTCGAGACGTAGAGCGTGGCACCCGTCGCCGTCGGTGCGTACACGGCGGCGAGGTCGCGGTCGCGCACCTGCTGCTCGGCCGCCTTCGTCGAGGCGACCACGTGGGCCACGAGGGCGCCGTCGGACTGGTCGGTCACGGTCTGGGCGAACACCTGGGTGGCCGCGCCCTGGCCGACGATGCCGACGGGCAGTTCCTGCGGGGCCGGGGCGTGGAAGGCGCCGAGGTACGCCAGGCCCATGCCGGCGGCCAGGAACAGCGGCACGAGGATGTGCGAGGCGAACGTCAGCAGTACGCGACCGAGGCCGGCGGGGCGCAGGACGCTGTCGGACCGCTGCGGCTTCGGGGCTCGTGGGGACTTGTGGGTGGGGGAGTGGTGCGCGTGCGACGTCGTCGTCGTGCTCGGGGACGGGGCGTCGACAGCGGGGGTCGGCGCAAAGTTGTACTTTGCAACTTCAGACACGACCGCAACTGTACAACCCCGGTGCGCGCTTGTCGACGCCGGCCCGGTGTCGAGGCGTCGTCCGGTGCGAGGTTGCCCACTCCGTGCGAGGCCCGCGAGCCCGCACGGAGTGCGCAACCTCGCACCGTTCGTGTGCTCCTCGCACGGTGCGAGGTCTGCACGGTGCGAGGGGGCGCGGTGCGAGGTATGCACGGTGCGAGGGGGGGGGGGGGGGGCACGGTGCGAGGTCTGCGCGGTGCGAGGGGCGCCCGCCGGAGTGGTCACGACTCACCGCGCGCCGGCGCTCGTGTGGTCACGAACTGTCGGGTGCCGCGTCGCCAGTCGACAGTTCGTGACCACTCGACGCACACACGGCGGGGTGTCGTGACCAGCCGCCGACCAGCCCCCGACCAGCCGCCGACCAGCCGCCGACCAGCGCCGACCAGCGCCGACCAGCGCCGACCAGCGCCGGCCAGCGCCAGCCGGCACCGCCGCGCGCTACTCGGAACCGGGGTCGGACGCACCCATCCCGGTCAGCAGCGCCCGGAACGAGTCGAGCCGCTCGACGCCGGTCGGCCCCAGCTCCCCGTCCTGCACCCGGTCGACGATCTCCCAGTCGTGCGCCTGCGCCAGCGGGATGCCGTCCCGCGCGGGCAGCACCGGCACGGCGTGCGACGCGAACGCCCGGAACACGTTCGCGGGGTCGACGTGCCCCAGGCCGAACGACCGCACACCCGGCGTGTCGATGATCCACCCGCCGTCGCGGACCCGCAGTGCGATCGACGACGACGAGGTGTGCCGCCCGCGACCGGTCACGGAGTTCACGACGCCGATCGCACGCGTCGACCCGGTCAGGGCGTTCACCAGGGTCGACTTGCCCACACCGGAGTGCCCGACGGTCACGGTCACCTTGTCGTCGAGCAGTTCGTGCAGGGCCTCGAAGGGGACGTCGTCCGATCGGCTCGTCACGATCCGCAGATCGAGGCACGCGAAGTGCGCCAGGAACGCAGCCGGGTCGGCGAGGTCGGTCTTCGTGATGCAGAGGATCGGGTCGAGGCCGGCGTCGAACGCGGCCACCAGGTACCGGTCGATCAGGCGGGTGCGCGGCTCGGGGTCGGCGGCGGCCACCACGATGAGCATCTGGTCGGCGTTCGCCACGATGACGCGCTCGACCTCGTCGGAGTCGTCGGCACTCCGTCGCAGCAGTGTGGTGCGCTCGGCGACCTTCACGATGCGTGCCAGCGAGCCCGGGTCGCCGGAGACGTCCCCGACGAGCGACACGTGGTCGCCCGTGACGACGGACTTCTTACCGAGCTCGCGGGCCTTCGTCGCGGTGATGACGTGGTCGTCGATCAGCACGCCGAACCGCCCGCGGTCCACGTTGGTCACCCAGCCGACCGGGGCGTCGTCGTACGTCGGACGGGTCTTCGTGCGCGGTCGGTTGCCCTTCGGGTTGGGGCGCACCCGCACGCTCGACTCGTCGTACTGCCCGTACGGCTCGTCAGCGTCGGAGTCCTCACCGTCGGTGTCGTCCCACCAGCTCATGCGTCAGTCCCCACTCACCGGTGCAGCGGCCACCGAGGACGCCACGAGCGCAGCCCACAGCTCCGGGAACTGCGGCAGCGTCTTCGCGGTCGACCCGATGTCGTCGACGGCGACGCCGTCGACGACGAGGCCCACGATCGCCCCCGCGGTCGCCATCCGGTGGTCGTCGTACGCGCCCCAGGCGCTGCCGTGGAGCGGTGCCGGCTCGATCCGCAGGCCGTCGTCGAGTTCGTGCACCGCGCCTCCAGACCGGTTGAGGTCCGCCGCCAGCGCGGCCAGGCGGTCCGTCTCGTGCCCCCGCAGGTGGCCGATGCCGGTGATCTCGCTCGGGCCGTCCGCCAGCGCGGCCAGCGCGGCCAGCGCCGGGGCGAGTTCGCCGCCGCGGCTCAGGTCGAGTTCGAGACCCGGCAAGGAGGCCCCACCCCGGATCCCGACGCCGCCGTCGACGACCAGGTCGTCACCGTCACGGGCCACGCTCGCCCCCCACAGGGGCAGGAGCGTCTCGAGGTCGGCACCGACCTGCGTCGTCTCGGTGGGCCAGGTGCGGATGCGCACCGTGCCGCCGGCGACGAGCGCGGCGACGGCGAACGGCGCCGCGTTCGACAGGTCGGGCTCGATCGTGACGTCACGCGCGCCGATCGGGCCGGGGTGCACGACCCACTCGCCGAGCGACGGCTCGTCGACGCGGACGCCGCGGGCGCGGAGCGCCGCGACGGTCATCTCGATGTGCGGCATGCTCGGCAGGCGTTCGCCCACGTGGGTGAGGTGCAGGCCCTCGTCGAAGCGGGGTGCTGACAGCAGCAGCCCGGAGACGAACTGCGAGGACGCCGAGGCGTCGATCGTCAGTGCGCCACCGCGGACCGAGCCGGTGCCGGTGAACGAGAACGGCATCGAACCGCCGCCGTCGTCCGTGACGTCCACACCGAGGTCCACGAGTCCCTGCACGATGGCGTGCATGGGCCGCTTGCGGGCGTAGGGGTCGCCGTCGACCGTGACGGGCCCGACGGCCAGGGCGGCGAGCGGCGGCAGGAAGCGCATCACGGTGCCGGCCAGCCCGCAGTCCAGGCGGACGTCGCCGTGCATCGGGGCGGGCATGATCCGGAGGTCCGGGCCGTAGGGGTTCGGAGCGGTGCCGGCCGCCGGCTCGAGCTCCTCGATGCCGACGCCGAGCGCACGGAGGCCCGCGATCATCAGCGCCGAGTCACGGGAGTGCAGCGGGAGCCGGACCGTCGAGGGGCCGTCCGCGAGGGCCGCGAGCACGAGCTCCCGGTTCGTCAGCGACTTCGACCCGGGCAGCGCGACGTCGCCGCGCAGCGGACCCCCTGCGACCGGGGCGATCCAGGGGTCGGCGGGCTGGGCCCCGCTGTGGGAATGCGTCGTGTCTGCCATCGGTTCACCAGGGTACTGAACGCACCGGGAGGATCAGTGGCGACAGCAACACTCGCACGAGAGCGAACCGGCACGGCAACCGTGCTGACCGCGGTGCCGACGACGCTCGGCACGCTCGGCCTAGACTTGGCGGCGATGACGACCGACGAACCGCAGGCAGCTCCGCACCACCTGGTCGACGAGACCGAGGTGCAGCTCGACGCCGTCGAAGAGGAGCACGAAGCCCTCGACGACGCCGCAGACGAGCCGGTGGACGCGAAGACCGTCTCCGAAGGGGAGCTGCGGTCCCTCTTCGAGGACCAGGCGCTGCCCTTCATGGACCAGCTCTACGGTGCGGCCATGCGGATGACCCGCAACCCGGCCGACGCGTCGGACCTGGTGCAGGAGACGTTCGTCAAGGCCTTCGCCGCGTTCCGCCAGTTCAAGCAGGGCACGAATCTGAAGGCCTGGCTGTACCGGATCCTCACGAACACGTTCATCAACACGTACCGCAAGAACCAGCGGAACCCGTACCAGGGCACCATCGACGAGCTCGAGGACTGGCAGCTCGGCGGCGCGGAGAGCGTCACCCAGTCGATCTCCGCCCGGTCCGCCGAGGCCGACGCGATCGACCACCTGCCGTCCTCCGCCGTGAAGGACGCACTGCAGGCCATCCCGGAGGACTTCCGGATGGCCGTGTACTTCGCCGATGTCGAAGGCTTCTCGTACCAGGAGATCGCCGACATCATGAAGACCCCAGTGGGGACGGTCATGAGCCGCCTCCACCGTGGCCGCCGGCTCCTCCGTGGGCTCCTGGCGGACCACGCCCGTGAGACCGGCATCGTCCCGGACGCAGCGTCGACGGCGACGATGCGTGGACGGGGACGAGGCGCGGCACAGACGACGAAGGCAACCGCGGCCACGGGTCGCACCGGACGGAAGGACGCACGATGAGCGGCTGCGACTGCTCGAAGGCGAAGGCCGAGCTCGAGGAGTTCCTGCACGACGAGCTCCGTCACGAGGACGCCGCGGACATCCGCGAGCACATGGACGGATGCGAGGACTGCCAGACCGAGCACCGCGTCGGCGTCGTGCTCATGGAGACCGTCCGTCGTGCCTGCAAGGAGACCGCTCCCGACCAGCTGCGCAGCGAGATCCTCGCGCGCATCCGGGTGGAGCAGGCGACGCACTGAGAGCTCGCCCGGTCGGCGGTCAGCGGCCGGCTCGGTGGTGTGCTGCGATGGATTCCCCGTCGAGAACCCGGTCGTACACCCGCACGCTGTCGACGTCGCCGCGGAACGTGTAGTCGGCTGGCTGGCCGGGCCAGGGGGAGAGCGACTCACGCCCGACGCGCCAGTGACCGTCGTACTGGTGCGCGCCCCTGACATCGGTCCGCGTGCCGACGAGTGCGCCGTCGAGCCACAGCTCGGCGCGACCGACCCGCAGGGTACCGACCGCGTGGTGCCACCGTCCGTCGTCCACCCGTGCTGTCGATCCGGTCGCGAACCGGAAGCCGTTCGCAGGTCCCTGCACCCCGTACATGAGCTGGCCGGTGGCTCCGACGTACAGGTGTCGGTCCTTGTAGGACGAGGCCGAGTCCTGGCTCGAGCTGAATCCGAGGATCCGGCCACCGGCGCGGTCGGTGCGGAACCACACCTCGATCGAGAAGACCTGGGGTGCTGCCGTCGGGGTGTTCGTCGCCACCCGGCTGTCGTCGGTCTCGAAGTGCATCGAGGGGTTCCCGGAGCACGGGTCATCGTTCCGGACGGGCCCGAGTCGCCCGGTGCCGTCCGCGCCGTGGCCACTGGTGTCCCGGACGGCGTTCCCGCCCTTCTCGTCGAAGTCCCACGCCAGGACGGGCGCGTCGAGCGGTCGTGCGAAGCACGGGAACGACTGTGTCCTGAGTGACGACGTTGTGGCGGTCGTGCCGCTGAACCCGGCTCCGGCGACCACGGTCAGGGCGACCGCCGTGACTGCGACTGCGGCCGTGGTCGCCAGCGCCCACGAGGAGCTCTGCGCGGACGTGACCCCGGGGGTGCCGGGGGCGACCGCTGGACTTGTGGTGTCCCATCGGGGTGCACCGCACCGCGGGCACGGCAGCCCGGCGATGACCCCACGGTCCGCCCGAGCGGCGACGACGAGCACCGCGGCGGCAGCGGCGGCGAGCAGGAGCGTGGTCCAGGACTGCTCGCGGACCCAGACTCCGGGGAGCCCGACGCCCGGGAACCGCAGCACACCCACCCCGAGGACGGCTTCCGGCGAGACGGCGGTCCGGTCCGCGGTGGGATTCGCGTCTCCGCGCAGGCGGAGTGCCCCGTCCGGTTCGATGCGCTCGAGGCGGTGCAGACGGAGTCGATCCCGGTGGTCGGGGTCCTCGACGAGCAGCACCCGTCCGGCCTCGAGGTCGTCCGGGTCGACGGGCATCGCGGCGACGACGTCCCCGGTCCGGATGCCGGGGGCCATCGAGTCGGAGACGACCGTCGTGACGTGCCACCCGAACGCCGCGGGGAGCGACGCCCACAGTGCGAGCAGCAGCACCGACCAGAGGACCGTCCGCGCCGAGACCGCGAGGAGCAGCCGGGGCAGGTCGCCGACGCAGCGGACGTGACGGCGGGTGGCGACGTTCGGCATCGGCTGCTCCTCGGGTCGGGCGGGTCGGGCGGGACGGACGGGTCGGGCGGGACGGATCGGGACGGGGATCAGTCGGTCTGCGCTTCCCACACGAACGTGGTGCCGGCCTCGGACGACTGCACGGTGTTCGGGGCGCCCGCGCTCAGGTCGTAGCTGATGCGGTAGGTCGTGCTCGCCGTACCCGTCGCCGGCTTCCACGCGTCGACGCCGGTGCCGAAGGACTCGGACGCCATGAGGCCGGCGAGCGTCCCGTCGTGCACGGTCGTCGTCGCGGTGAACGTGCTGCAGTCGCCCGCTGTGCCGAGGCTGCCGCGCTCGACGGTCAGCCCGACGTGCTCGGCGAGTGCGTCGTCGTCGGCCGCGTCGGCGGTGAAGAGCTTCACGGTCGAGGCGTTGGTGGTGTTCGCCGTCACGGTGATGCAGTTCGATCCGGCGGACCCGGGCACCAGGTCGTCGACGTCGAACATCGCGACGCCCTGGTCGTCGTCGGTGAGGGAGACGGCACCGGTGCGCCAGCTGTTCGCGGCGTTGTCGGTGCTGCTCGAGAAGGCGGCGTACGAGGCCGTGGCGATGAGTGCGCCGCTGGCGACGACGGCGAGCGGGAAGGCGATCCAGGCGGCGGTTCGGCCGTGGCGGGAGGTGATGTGCATGGCTGTCCTGTCGGTCGGTTCACCCGGCGGGTGATATGACAGCAGCGTATATGAATATCAGTTGTTATGGAAGCCCGTCGCAACACGACCGACGGCCCGGGTAGGTTGGCCGACATGACCCTCTCCGTCGAGTCGACCACCACCTGGTCCGACACGGACGTCGCCGACGTCGCCGCCCTCGTCCGCCTGCTCGGCCACGACGTCGACGACGCGTCGATGCGCGCCCGCCTCGACCGGCTCATCCCCGAAGCCGGGCACCGCACCTGGGTGGTCCGGGGGGACGACGGACGGGTCGTCGCCGTCGCCGGCGCGCAGGTCACGTGGGCGTACGCCAGTGACGAGCCGACGGCGCAGCTGCTGCTGCTGGTCGTCGACGACACGGCCAGGAGGCTCGGCACCGGTTCGGCGCTCATCGGCACGTTCGAAGCATGGGCGGTCGAGCAGGGCGCGCGTCGCCTCAGCGCCGTCAGTGCGGCCGCCACCGACAGCGCGCACCGCTTCTACCAGAAGCGCGGGTACCACGACGCCGGGGTGCGGTACACGAAGATCGCGTAGCGCCGCCGCCTTCCCCGCGAACGTCGAAGCGCCCCGTGCCGGAGTCGCTCGGACTCCCGCACGGGGCGCTTCCTCGTGGCTAGGCTGACGCGCTCAACGCGGTGCTGATGACGTCGGCGGCCTCTTGTGCGGAGCGCTTCGAGGAACCCGTGGCCGGTGCGGCACTCGCCGAGCGGGCCGCCACGGACAACGGGCGGCCGCCCAGGTGCGGCGACAGGTTCATGCAGACGAACGGCCAGGCGCCCTGGTTCTCCGGCTCCTCCTGCGCCCACACGACGTCGGCGTCCGGGTAGCCCGCCAGCACCTCGAGGAGGCGGTCGAGGGGGAGCGGGGCGAGCTGCTCGAGCCGGACGAGTGCGACGTCGGTGATGCCGCGCTTGTCGACCTCGGCACGCAGGTCGTGGTGCACCTTGCCGGAGTGCAGCACGACGCGGCGCACGGCGCCCTTGTCGGTGATCCGCGTGTCGTCCAGCACGGGCTCGAACGTTCCGGTCGTGAAGTCCTCGACCGCGCTCGTCGCCTGACGGAGCCGGAGCATCGCCTTCGGGGAGAACACGACGAGCGGCTTCTGCGGCCGGGCCCACGCCTGACGGCGGAGCAGGTGGAAGTACGACGCCGGGGTCGACGGGCGCGCGACGATCATGTTGTCCTCGGCGCACAGCTGCAGGTAGCGCTCGATGCGTGCCGACGAGTGGTCCGGCCCCTGGCCCTCGTACCCGTGCGGCAGCAGCAGGACGAGGCCGGAGCGCTGCCCCCACTTCTGCTCGGCGGACGAGATGAACTCGTCGATGACGATCTGGGCGCCGTTCGCGAAGTCGCCGAACTGTGCCTCCCAGAGCACGAGGGACTCGGGGCGCTCCACCGAGTAGCCGTACTCGAACGCCATCGCCGCGTACTCGCTCAGCAGGGAGTCGTACACGTAGAACCGGGCCTGGTCCTCGGTGAGGTTCGACAGCGGCAGCCATTCCTGGCCGTTCACCCGGTCGTGGAACACCGACTGGCGCTGGACGAACGTGCCGCGTCGGGCGTCCTGCCCGGCGAGGCGGACGGGCTTGCCCTCGACCAGGATCGACCCGATCGCCATGAGCTCGGCCATCGCCCAGTCGATGCCACCGTTGCGCGTCATCTCGGTGCGTTTGGTCAGCAGCTGCTGCAGCTTCGGGTGGATGGAGAACCCGGCGGGCGGGTTGCTGTGCGCGTCACCGATCGCCCGGACGAGCTCTTCGGACACGGCGGTCTCGTGCACCTCGACCTCGGAGTCGTCGCGCTGCGCGGCCGGGCGTTCGAGCCCCTGCACCGCACCGTCGTCGTCGACCTCGATGACCGGGATGGTGCCGGTCTGTGCCTCGTGCGTCTCGGCGAAGGCGCGTTCCAGGCGGTCCTGGAAGTCGCGGTGCGCCTCGTCGTACTCCTCTTGCGTGATGTCACCGCGGCCGACGAGGGCCTCGGTGTACAGCGTGCGGACGGAGCGCTTCGCCTCGATGAGGTTGTACATCAGGGGCTGCGTCATCGAGGGGTCGTCGCCCTCGTTGTGCCCACGACGGCGGTAGCAGATCAGGTCGATCACGACGTCGCGGTGGAACTCCTCGCGGTACGCGAAGGCGAGTTCGGCGACGCGGGCGACGGCCTCGGGGTCGTCACCGTTCACGTGGAAGATCGGTGCCTGGATCGTCTTCGCGACGTCGGTGGAGTACACCGAGCTCCGCGCCGACTCGGGCGGGGTGGTGAACCCGACCTGGTTGTTGATGACGAGGTGGACCGTGCCGCCGGTGCGGTAGCCGCGGAGCTGCGACATCTGCAGCGTCTCGACGACCACGCCCTGGCCGGCCATCGCCGCGTCGCCGTGCACGAGCACGGGGAGCACACCGAAGCTGCCGGGGGCCTCGCGGTCCTGCTTGGCGCGGACGATCCCCTCGAGCACGCCGTCGACGGCTTCGAGGTGGGACGGGTTCGCGGCGATCGTCACCGGGATGCTCGAGCCGTCGGACGTGCGGAACACGCCCTCGGTGCCGACGTGGTACTTCACGTCGCCGGAGCCCTGACCGGACACCGTGCCCGGCAGCGAGGACCCCTCGAACTCACGGAAGATCTGCCCGTAGGTCTTGCCGGCGATGTTCGTCAGCACGTTCAGGCGGCCGCGGTGGGCCATACCGATCGCGACCTCGGCCAACCCAGCACCGGCGGCGTGCTGGATCAGGGTGTCGAGGAAGGCGATGGTGGACTCGCCGCCCTCGAGCGAGAAGCGCTTCTGGCCGACGTACTTGGTCTGCAGGAAGGTCTCGAACGCCTCGGCCTCGTTGAGCTTGCCGAGGACGCGGAGCTGCTCTTCCTTCGAGGGCTTCGAGTACGGCACCTCGATGCGCTCCTGCACCCAACGACGCTGTTCCGGGTCCTGGATGTGCATGTACTCGATGCCGACCGTGCGGCAGTAGGCGTCGCGCAGGATCCCGAGGACGTCGCGCAGTGGTGCCGAGGTGGTGCCGGCGAGCCCACCGGTGACGAACTCGCGGTCGAGGTCCCAGAAGGTCAGCCCGTGGCTCTCGATCTCGAGGTCGGGGTGCGTGCGCTGGCGGTACTCGAGCGGGTCGATGTCGGCCATCAGGTGTCCACGGACGCGGTAGCTGTTGATGAGCTCCTGCACGCGCGCGGTCTTGTTCACCCGGTGTGCCAGGTCGACGTTGATGTCGTTCGCCCACTGGATCGGCTTGTAGGGGATCCGGAGCGCCGCGAAGATGCCGTCGTAGAAGCCGTGCTCGCCGATGAGGCGCTCGTGCACGTGCTTGAGGTACTCGCCCGAACCGGCGCCCTGGATGACGCGGTGGTCGTAGGTGCTCGTCAGGGTGATGGTCTTGCCGATGCCGAGCTCGATCAGGGTCTTCGACGCCGAGCCCTGGAACTGCGCCGGGTACTCCAGGGCGCCGGCGCCGATGATCGAGCCCTGCCCCTTCGTCAGACGCGGGACCGAGTGCACGGTGCCGATGCCGCCCGGGTTGGTGAGCGAGATCGTCGTGCCCTGGAAGTCCGCCGGGGTGAGCTTGTTGTCACGGGCACGCTTGACGAGGTCTTCGTAGGCGGAGAGGAACTGCCCGAACGTCAGGGTCTCCGCACGCTTGATGCTCGGCACCAGGAGCGAGCGGGTGCCGTCCTTCTTCGGGACGTCGATCGCGATGCCGAGGTTCACGTGCGCCGGGGCGACGACGAACGGCTTGCCGTCGCGCTCCTCGTAGAAGACGTTCTGGCTCGGGAAGTCCTTGATCGCCTGCACCATCGCCCACCCGATCAGGTGCGTGAAGGAGATCTTGCCGCCGCGGGCGCGTCGCAGGTGGTTGTTGATGACGATCCGGTTGTCGATCATCAGCTTCGCCGGGATGGTCCGGACGCTCGTGGCGGTCGGGACCGTCAGCGAGGCGTCCATGTTCGACGCCAGCGTCTTGGCCATGCCCCGGAGCGGGGTCGCCACATCCTCGTGGGTCTCCTCGTGGTCGTCGGCGGCGTCGTTCGCCTCGGCCGGGATCGGCTGCGGTGCCGGCTGGCGCGAGGTGGTCTTCGCCTGGATCGGGCCCGACTTCGCCTCGCCCGGGGTGTCCCCGGTGGCCGGCTGCTGCGTCGAGGACTGCTGCTGGGTCGGCGCCTGCTGTGCGGGGGACCCCGCCGGAGCCGGAGCGTCACCGACCTGCGTGCGGTGGTAGCTCTCGAGGACCGGCCACCAGGACTTGTCGACCGACTCCTTGTCCGCGACGAACTGCTCGTAGAGCTCGTCGACGAGCCACTCGTTCGCCCCGAATTCGCCCGCGGTCTCGTCCGTTCCGGTCAGATGGCTCGACACAGCCGATCGCCCACTCTCCGTCGATAGATGCTCGTGTGTGTCGTGCGGAGCAACCCTGCGCCGCACAGGTGCCAAGCCTAGCCGCTCCGACATGTCCGTTCCGTGTCAGCCTCGGCGCGAGTCGGCAGCCCCCGAGCACCCGGTCGGGGCCCTGACGGGAGCCGTACAGTGGAGCGCATGAGGTTCTACGAGACGCGGCCGACGCACGACCTGACCTACTCCGACGTCTTCCTCGTCCCGAGCCGCTCCGGCGTGACGAGCCGCTTCGACGTCGACCTCGCGGCGAACGACGGCAGCGGTGCCACGATCCCGATCGTCAGCGCCAACATGAACTCCGTCACCGGCCCCCGGCTCGCCGCCACCCTGGCCCGCCGCGGTGGTCTGGGCGTGCTGCCGCAGGACATGCACCTGCAGGACCTCGACGCCGCGATCCGCTGGGTGAAGGACCAGCCGGTCGACTTCGACACCGCCTACGACATGGGGGCGCAGACCACCGTCGCCGAGGCCCTCGAGCAGCTCCTGCCGGTGGCCGGCCGTGGTGTGGTCGTCCGCGACGCCGACGGGGAGTACCTGGGCTGCGTGCCCGCGACCCGCCTCGGCACCGCCGGCCCCGACGCCGTCCTCGGTGACCTGCTGCACGGCGCCTCGACCGCGATCGACGCCGAGGACGCCGGCACGCCCCGGCACGTGTACGACGTGCTCTCGGCCGCCGAGGTCGACTTCGCGCCGGTGATGCGGCACGGCCGGGTCGTCGGCACCACCAGCCAGACGAGCGCGATCCGCTCCGACATCTACACGCCCGCCGTCGACGGTTCCGGCCGGCTCCGGGTCGCCGCCGCTCTCGGCATCAACGGCGACGTCGCCGCCAAGGCGAAGGCGCTGGCAGCCGCGGGCGTGGACGTCCTGGTCCTCGACACCGCGCACGGACACCAGGACGGCATGCTCCGCGCACTCCGCACGGTCGCGTCCCTGCAGCTCGGCATCCCGCTCGTCGCCGGCAACGTCGTCACCGCCGACGCCGTCGCGCACCTGGTCGGGGCCGGAGCGGACATCATCAAGGTCGGCGTCGGCCCTGGTGCCATGTGCACCACCCGCATGATGACGGCCGTCGGTCGTCCGCAGTTCTCGGCCGTGCTCGAGACCGCGGCGGCGGCCCGATCGCTCGGCGCGCACGTCTGGGCGGACGGCGGGGTGCGCTACCCGCGCGACGTCGCCCTCGCGCTGGCAGCCGGGGCGTCCGCCGTGATGATCGGCTCGTGGTTCGCCGGCACGCTCGAGGCCCCCGGCGTCCTGCGTCGTGACGCCGCGGGCAAGGCGTACAAGGAGAGCTGGGGCATGGCCTCGGCCAAGGCCGTGCGTGAGCGGTTCGAGCGGCTCGACCCGTACGAGCGTGCCCGCAAGGCGCTCTTCGCCGAGGGGATCTCGTCGTCGACGATCTACCTCGACCCGGAGCGCCCGAGCGTCGAGGACCTGCTCGACATGATCACCACCGGCGTCCGCAGCTCCGCCACCTACGCGGGCGCGTCGTCCCTCGCCGAGTTCTCCGAGCGAGCCCTGGTCGGCATCCAGTCCGCCGCCGGGTACGAGGAGGGCAAGCCCCTGCCCGTCAGCTGGTAGCGCGGACGGGGCGCGCGTCGCCCTGGTCGCGACCACGAACGGACGGGAGGCCCGTGGCGCGGCCGCCACGGGCCTCCCGTCCGTCCGCCGGTGCGTCTACCGGCGTCGGGTCGCGTCCTCGACCTCGCCCACCAGTTCTTCGAGGATGTCCTCGAGGAACAGCACGCCGATCGTGCGGCCGTCCGCGTCGAAGGCGCGGGCCACGTGGCGCCCGGCGGCCCGCATGGTCGCGAGCGCGTCCTCGAGGTCCATCTCGGTGTAGAGCGAGATGAGCTGGCGGATGCGCTTCGGCGGCACCGGGTCGTCGAACTCGTCCGGCCGCAGGTCGATGACGTCCTTCACGTGCACGTAGCCCGTGGGGGAGCCGTCCTCGCCGACGAGCACGTAGCGGGAGAACCCACGCTGCGCCACGGCGTGCTCGACGTCGGCCGGGGTGGCGTCGTCGGGCAGGGTGACGAGCTCGGCCATCGGCACGGCGACGTCACGGACCTTCTTCTCGGTGAACTCGAACGCCAGGGCGAGCTTGCCGTCGTCGGTCAGGGTGCCCTCGCGGCGGGACTGCTCCACGATGGTCTGCACCTCTTCCACCGTGAAGGCGCTCACCGCTTCGTCCTTGGGCTCGACGCGGAACAGCCGCAGCACGGCGTTCGCGACCTCGTTCAGGCCGACGATGACCCAGTGCAGGCCGTGACCGATGTACCAGAGCGTCGGCACGAGCAGCAGTGCGGCGCGGTCCGGCATCGAGAACGAGATGTTCTTCGGCACCATCTCACCGAACACCACGTGCAGGAACGACACGAGCAGCAGCGTGAACACGAAGGCCACGGTGCCGATCACCTCGGCACTCCAGCCGGTCAGGTGCAGCGGGACCTCGAGCAGGTGGTGGATCGCCGGCTCGGACACGTTCAGGATGAGCAGCGAGCAGACCGTGATGCCGAGCTGGGTCGTGGCGAGCATGCGGGTGGCGTGCTCCATCGCCCACAGCGTCATCTGCGCGGCCTTCGAGCCCTCTTCGGCGCGGGGCTCGATCTGCGAGCGGCGTGCGGAGATGACCGCGAACTCCGCCGCGACGAAGTACGCGTTGCCCAGCAACAGGACGACGAGCCAGAAGATCCCCCACCAGTCGGAGCTCATCGGGTGCTGCCCTTCGTCGTGGTGGCCGCGGCCTTCGTGGTGGTCGGGGTGTTCTTGGTGGACGGGATGATGATCGCGGTCGCCGCCGTGTCGGTCGACGGGCGCGTCGGGGTCCAGCGGATGCGGTCGATCCGACGGCCGTCCAGCCGCTCGACCCGGAACACCCCGCCGTCCAGGGGCACCTCGTCGCCGACGACGGGCAGTCGGCCCAGCGTCGACATGACGAACCCGCCGACGGTCTCGTACGGGCCCTCCTCGGGCACCTTCACGCCGGCGCGGTCCTCGAGCTCGTCGGGACGCAGCAGACCGGGGAAGGTCAGCCAGTCACGGGAGCGGACCACGTCGATTCGGGCGCGGTCGTGCTCGTCGGAGACCTCGCCGACGATCTCCTCGATCAGGTCCTCGAGCGTGACGACCCCGGCGGTGCCGCCGTACTCGTCGACGACGATGACCATCTGGTAGCCGCGACCGCGGACCTCGGCGAGCAGGGTGTCGCCGGGCATGGTCTCCGGCACGCGTTCGGCGTCCGTCATGAGGGCCCCGACGGGGACCTCCGGACGCTTCTCGCGCGGCACGGCGACGGCCTGCTTGACGTGCACGATGCCGACGACGTCGTCCGCGTCCTCCTCGATGACGGGGAAGCGGCTGAAGCCGGTCTTGCGCGCGAGGGCGATGACGTCCTCGGCTGACTCGGACACGCGGATGGTGGAGAGCCTCGGGCGCGGGGTCATCACGTCGCTGGCGCTCAGCTCGGAGAACGAGATGGTGCGCTCGAGGAGCGTCGCGGTGTCCTGTTCGAGCGAGCCCTCGGAGGCCGAGCGGCGCAGCAGCGAGGTGAGTTCCTCGGCGCTGCGGGCACCCGAGAGTTCCTCCTGCGGCTCGATGCCCAGCGACCGGAGCACGGCGTTCGCGGTGCCGTTCAGCAGCGCGACGGCGGGCTTGAAGACCGTCGTGAACGCGATCTGCAGCGGGACCACGAGCCTGGCGGTCTGCAGGGGCAGCGCGAGCGCGAAGTTCTTCGGCACCAGTTCGCCGAGGATCATCGACAGCAGGGTCGCGATGACGAGCGCCACGATCGAGCCGACGGTCTCGACGATGCCCTCTGGCAGGTTCATCGCCAGGAACGGCGCCTCGAGCAGCTTCGCGATCGAGGGTTCGAGCAGGTAGCCGGTCAGCAGCGTGGTCAGCGTGATGCCCAGCTGTGCGCTGGACAGGTGCGTCGAGGTGACCTTCAGCGCGCCGATGACCGGTGCGAGGCCGGCTTCACCGCGGTCGCGCCGCGCTTCGACGTCCGCGCGGTCGAGGTTGACCAGCGCGAACTCGGACGCGACGAAGACACCCGTGCCGAGGGTCAGCAGGATGCCGCCGATCAGCATGACGATGTCGATCGGACTCATGATTCACCCCCGTTCGCGCACAGGGATGACGTGCAGCTCACCGAGTGAGCGGCGGATGAGTGAGGCGAAGAACTATTCGGGGGATCGTCCACAGTGCTGCCAATCGTACTGCCTGCGCGGTCGCTGAACCGTGAATCCGTACAGAACCGACCGCGCCTAGGCCGTGATCCGCGCGCGGTGGTACTGCTGCGGCTCGTAGTCGACCGGCACGCGGAGTTCGACGGCGGCACGGAGCGCGAACGACGGGTCGCGGAGCATCTCGCGACCGATCATCACGACGTCGGCCAGGCCGGTCGCGACGATCTGCTCGGCCTGGAACGCCTCGGAGATCATGCCAACGGCGATCGTCGGGATGCCGGCGTCGCGCTTGATCGCCGCGGCGTGCGGCACCTGGTAGCCGGGGCCGACCGGGATCGGCGCGCTCGCGACGTTGCCGCCGGTCGACACGTCGGCCAGGTCGGCACCGTGCTCAGCGGCCCAGCGGGCGACGACGGTGGTCTCGTCGAGCGTGAGCCCGCCGTCGACCCAGTCGGTGGCCGAGAAGCGGACGACGATCGGGAAGCCCTCGCCGACCTCGGCGCGCACGGCGTCGACGACCTCGAGCAGCGCGCGGGCACGGTTCTCGAGCGAGCCGCCGTACTGGTCCGTGCGCTTGTTGCTCAGCGGCGAGAGAAACTGGTGCAGCAGGTAGCCGTGGGCCGCGTGGATCTCGACCAGGTCGAACCCGGCCTCGACCGCGCGGCGGGCGGACTGCGCGAAGGCGAGGGCGACGACGCGGATGTCCTCGACCGCGAGTTCGCGCGGGACGTCGTAGCCGTCGAAGGCCACGGCCGACGGAGCGACCGTGGTCCAGCCGCCCTGGTCGGCGGGGACGGTGCCGTGTGTGGTGTCCCAGGGGCGGTAGGTCGACGCCTTGCGACCGGCGTGCGCCAGCTGGATGCCCGCCGCGGCGCCCTGCTCGTGCAGGAAGTCGACGATCGGCTTGAACGCGTCGCGCTGCTGGTCGTTCCACAGCCCGAGGTCCTGCGGGGTGATCCGTCCCTCGGGCACGACACCCGTCGCCTCGACCACGACCGCGCCGGCGCCGCCCTTGGCGAACCCGCCCAGGTGCACGAGGTGCCACGGCGTCGGGACGCCGTCCTGCTGGTCCACCGAGTACTGGCACATCGGGGAGACCCAGATGCGGTTGCGGACGGTCAGGTCACGGACGGTGATCGGGTCGAACAGGGCGTGCGTCACGCGGGCTCCTCAGAGGACGGGTGCCGGCGCCTCGGCCAGTTCCGTCAGGAACGACCGCAGCGACGCCGGCGACGTGTAGTGGTGGCCGACCGCCCCGATCGCTTCCGCACCGGTGGCGTTATCGGCCCTGTTGTCCACGAACACCATCTGACCCGGGTCGATTCCCAAGCGCGCACAGGTGTCGCGGTAGATGGATGCCGCGGGCTTCAGGACGTGCTCCTCGGCGCTCACCACGACGGTCTCGAACAGCGAGCCCATCGGGGAGCGGCGGTACGGGTCACCGAAGTCGAAGCCCGCGTTCGAGAGCAGGGCCAAACGGGTGCCGGCGTCGTGCAGCTCCTCGACGATCTCGAGGGTCTCCGGCTCGACCTCGAACCACCCGGTGAAGTCGATCGCCCAGAACCGGTGGATCTCCGAGATGCTCCAGGTCCGTCCGGTCCGTTCCGCGATCGCACGCCAGTACGCCACGACGGACAGGTCGCCGCGGTCCAGGTCGTGCCGGAGC
This sequence comes from Curtobacterium sp. VKM Ac-2852, assembly GCF_013205045.1. Classification (NCBI taxonomy): domain Bacteria; kingdom Bacillati; phylum Actinomycetota; class Actinomycetes; order Micrococcales; family Microbacteriaceae; genus Curtobacterium; species Curtobacterium sp. VKM Ac-2852. The sequence continues at coordinate 878,694 of NZ_JABMLI010000002.1, read as the reverse complement.
TCCTGGTACACCGGGAACAGCTCGTCCGCCGGGACCCCGGTGGCGGCCACGAGGTCATCCCGCGAGGCGTGTGGCGTCCGGCTGATCACCTCGCCGTAGTCGAAGACCACCACGCGACCAGGCAGGAACAGGCTCATGCGCTCCACCGTAACCTGGGGCCGGTGAACGACTTCGTGCCCGTCCGACCGTCCGATGCCGCCGCGTGGGTCACCGCGCCGACGGGGGAGTCCACCAAGTACCGCCGCGGGGTGCTCGGCGTCGCGACCGGCTCCGACCAGTACCCCGGCGCCGCGGTGCTCGGGGTCGACGCCGCCGTGCACACCGGCGTCGGCATGGTCCGGTACGTCGGACCGTCACGCGCCACCGACCACGTGCTGACCCGCCGCCCCGAGGTCGTGTCCGGCGTCGGTCGGGTGCAGGCCTGGCTGGTCGGCTCCGGTGTCTCGGCGCCGTCGCTCGGTGACCTGGACGAGACGACGGCGTCGGGCTTCTCGCACGCGTCCGACGACGGCGTCCCGGTCGTCGTCGACGCCGGAGCGATCCCGCTCGTCGACCTCGGGCCGCTCGCCGTGCTCACCCCGCACGCCGGTGAGCTCGCTTCGTTCCTGGGGGCCGATCGCGCCGAGATCGAGCAGGACCCGGCCGCCGCGGCACTCCGTGCGGCGGAGCAGACCGGCAGCGTCGTGCTGCTCAAGGGGGAGCGGACCCACGTGGTCACCCCGGACGGGTCGGTGCGGCTCGTGGCTGCGTCCGCGACGCCGTGGCTCGCGGCGGCCGGTGCCGGGGACGTGCTGGGTGGCGTGCTCGGAGCGCTCGTCGCCGCGCGGCAGGGCTCCGTCGAGGCGGCCGGGTCGTCGCTCACCCCGTCGGACCTCGCCCACCTGGCCGCGTCGGCCGCGGTGGTGCACGGGCTCGCGGCGCGGCGGGCGTCCGGCGGCGGACCGTTCCCGATGACGACGCTCATCGCCGAGCTGCCGGGGGTCGTGCGGGACCTGGTCGTCGACGGGGACGCGCGCGGCTAGTCGTCGATGTGGAACGACGGTGTCGACGTCGTACGACATCGACTTCGTCGTTCGTTGCAGGCGCGGACTGTTGCGGGTGCGCGGGAGCGACAGCGTCGAGGTCGTACGACATCGGCTTCGTCGTTCGTTGCAGGCGCGGGGTGACGACAGTGTCGGTGTCGTACGACATCGGTGGTGTCGCTTGTTGTCGACGCGAGCGTGGGACGGACGGGAGGCCCGTGGCGGCGTCGCCACGGGCCTCCCGTCCGATTGCGGTCACGTCACGGGCGCGACGCGCGTCGCGGACGTCAGCTCGCGGGGGTCGCGTGCACCAGGAACTCGACGGAACCGGCGTCGTCGACCTTGACGAACCCCAGGCTCGGGGCCTGCACGCCGTAGTCCGAGAAGGTGATCGGGACCGAACCGGAGATGTCGACGCCGTCGCCGTTCAGGCCGACCTGCAGCTTCGCGGTGACGTCCTTCGTGACGCCGTGCAGGGTGAGCTTCCCCGGAGCCGACACGGTCGTCGTGTCGGAACCGCTCGGGACCGCGTCGGCGATCGGCGCGGTGAGTTCGAAGGTGGCCTCGGGGAAGGCCGCGACGTCCATCGCGGAGTCGCGGAAGTAGGCGTCGCGCTGGTCGGAGTCGGTGGCGATGTCGGCGACCTGCACCGTGATCTTCGCGGCGGTGATGCTCGTGCCGTCGACGGTCGCGGTGCCGGCGACGCTGTCGGTGCGGCCGGTGACGGTGACGTCGGAGCCGTTCAAGACCTCGTGGACGCGGTACCCGGCCTCGGAATCGCCGCCGACCGTCCACTCGCCGGACAGGTCCGTGCCGTCGAGGGTGGAGGCCTCGCGGGTGGCGGCGACGGACGGCGCGGCCGAGGCCTTCGCGTTCTCGGTGCTCGTGTAGACGTTCGTGAAGACCACCGCACCCACGACGCCGAGGACGACGACGGCGGCGATGACGGAGATCCAGATGACGGCCTTGCGGCGCTTGCGCGGGGTGTCGGAGGTCACGAGCAGAACGGTGACACGTCATGCTCGGGAGACCCTGAGTCCGTGGCAGCGATCGCGCCCGGTCCGGCCGCTACGCTCGTCCGGTGCAGAGGACCTCGACCCGGTGGCTCGAACTCGCCGGCTTCGTCCTGGCGTTCGTCGCCGTGCACGGGTTCCTGTGGTGGCTGACCCTCGTGTCGGCGAACCTGCCGCTCGGTGACGTGACCATCACCTACAGCCGCTGGATCGAGACCGGGCGGACCGCGGACTTCTGGGTCGGCGTCGACGGCGCCTGGGTGTACCCGATCCTGGCGATCGTGCCGATGGCGGCCGCGGCGCTGGGGGGAGTCGAGTCCATCGGCACCGGCTGGCTGCTGCTGATGGTGCTGCTCGACGCCGTGGCGTGCGCGTTCCTGTGGCGGTTCCGGGCCCGCGTCGGGTCGTCCGACCGCTTCGGCGTGCACGGCGTGCGGGTCGTCTGGTGGTGGCTGCTGTTCCTGCTCGCGCTCGGGCCGATCGCGCTCGGTCGGATCGACACCGTCGCGACGGTGTTCGCGCTGGTGGGCGTGGCGTTCGTGGCCTCGAGGCCGGCCGTCGCGTCCGCGCTCTTCACCGCCGGCGCGTGGACGAAGGTGTGGCCCGCGGCGCTCGTCGCGGTGCTGCTGCTCCTGCGTCGCGGACACCGCCGGGGTGTGCTCGCCGGGGCCCTGGTGCTGAGTGCGCTGATCGTGCTCGTCGACGTGCTGTGGGGCGGTGCGCCGTACCTGCTGTCCTTCGTCGGTGAGCAGACCGGCCGTGGGCTGCAGATCGAGTCACCGCTCGCGACGCCCTTCATGTGGGCCGCTGCGTTCGGCGTCCCGGGCGCGGCGGTGTTCTACGACCAGGAGATCCTGACCTTCGAGGTGTCCGGTGCCGGCACGTCCGCCGCCGCCGCGGTGTCGACGCCGCTGATGGCCGTCGTCGTGGTGGCCGGGGTCGTGCTCGCGCTCTGGGCCGCCCGCCGCGGTGCCCGTCGCGCCGAGCTCGCACCGGTCCTCGCGCTCCTGTTCGTGGCCGCGCTCATCGCGACGAACAAGGTGGGGTCGCCGCAGTACATCGGCTGGTTCGCGGTGCCGATCGTGTGGGGACTCGCGGCAGGGACCCCGAGTGCGCGTCGGTTCGTGCCCATCGCGGTGCTCGCGCTGCCGATGGCCCTGCTCACGCAGGTGGTCTACCCGGGCTACTACGACCAGTTGCTCGGCGTGCAGCCGTGGATCCTCGTGGTGCTCACGGTGCGGAACGTGCTCGAGGTGGCGATCCTGGTGTGGAGCGTCGTCGTGCTGGTGCGGATGGGGCGGGCTGCGGGGTCCGGACGGGTGTCGGCGCGCTCGTCGCCGTCCGTGCACGACCAGCCCGAGCCGGGCAGGATGGACGCATGATCGTCGCCTTCTCCGTCGCTCCGTCCGGTGGTCCCGCTGCAACGTCCGACGGGTCCGTGCACGACGCCGTTGCGGCCGCCGTGCGTGTGGTGCGCGAGAGCGGGCTGCCGAACCGCACCTCGTCGATGTTCACCGAGATCGAGGGGGAGTGGGACGAGGTCATGGGCGTCGTCAAGCGCGCCACCGAGGCCGTCGGGGAGTACGGCACGCGGGTGTCGCTCGTGCTCAAGGCCGACATCCGCCCCGGGCACACCGGCGAGATCGACGGCAAGCTCGAACGGCTCGAGGCTGCGCTCGGCGAGTAGCCCGGTTCGTCTACTAGGCTCCGAATATGCGCCGCCCCGACGAACGCTGGTCCATAAACCGCGTTGCCGTTTCCGGTTTCCGCTCGTTCGAGACGTTGGAGCTGAGCTTCAACGAACGCGTGACGCTTCTGGTCGGGGAAAACGGGAGCGGGAAGACCGCGGTCCTGGACGTACTGCGGGTGATGCTCTCAACTCCTGTCGTCGAGCTGGGTGGGGACTACGTTCCCTTCTCTCACGACGATGTGCGGCGTGTCGCGCAGGACCTCTCATCAATCGAGCGGACCGCGACGTCTGAAGCAATTTATCCGATCGTGGGAGAGGTGGAGGCTTTCGTCGGAGGCGACCAGTTCCTCTGGGAACGGCGCCTACTCGGTCCCGGTCGCAGCACGACGACGACCAACCCGGCGGTGCGGAGATGGACTGCCGCGTTGGGCAAGCGGGCCTACGAAGGACCGACCGCAGCAGACAGGGCGCAGGTGCTTCCGGTGATCGCCTCCTACGGGGTCGAGCGGCTGGTCGGACAGCGACAGGCACGGGGTGAACTCTCGAAGGCGCGGAGCAGTGCGTACGCGTCTGCGCTTGACCCAAGGTCCGACTTGACGCGCCTCGCGAGCTTTCTTGAGTCGTTGGACGGGCAGATCCTGGCTGCGGGTGCGTACGGCGACCCGGAGCCGCGAGCGGCGATGGAGCAGTTTCGTGCCATTGAGGCTGCGTGCACGTCGGTACTCGAGCCGGTGGGGTGGCGGGGTCTCCGTTGGAATCGGGCGATCGACGCGCTCACGCTGACTCACCCGCAACACGGAACCTTTCCGCTAACGTCGCTCGCCTCGGGGCCGAAAATCGTTGCAGGACTCGCCCTCGACCTCGCCAGTCGTATGGCTCGGGCAAATCCCCACCTCGGTGCGGGCGATCTACTGGAACGTACTCCCGGAATCGTCCTGATTGACGAAGTCGACCTTCATCTTCACCCCACGTGGCAGAAGCAAATTGTCCCAGCTCTGCTCAAAACCTTCCCACGCGTTCAGTTCGTCTTAACGACTCACAGTCCGCAGGTGATCGCGACCGTGGAAAGCGAGAACATCCGGATATTGTCGTCCAGCGGTGTGCGGACGCCCTCGTTCTCTCTCGGTCTTAGACCCGAGGTCGTGCTTGCCGAGGTCCAAGGAACAGACCCTGAGCCAAAAGTTCCGCTCCGCGAACAACTGAACCGCTACCTTGACGCCGTTCACGGCGGTGAAGGGCATACGTCAGAGATGCGAGAGTTGCGCACTCACCTTAACGAACGGCTCGGGGGTGCATCGCGGAATCGCGAACTGATGGCAGCCGACGCTCTCCTGCTCATGAGCCTGCCCGGAGAAGCCGAGTCGTGAAACGGATCGTTCCGCTCACTCCGCCACCCACGGACCTCACCCTCGCGTACCGCCTCATGAACGAGGAGCCGGAGCTCGAGAACGAGTCGCGGCCGAGGCGCTACGTGGACCTTCCACCTCGTGTCAAGCAGGCGGTCTGGGAACACCTGTGGGCAGAGCAGTCCGGGTTGTGCGCATACTGCGAACGCCAGTTACCGAAGGATCCCGCGCGGACAAAGATTGAGCATTTCCACCCAAGAAGGAAGAAAGCTCCCCTGCCGTGGGCACCGACGTGTGAGCAACGCACAAACGTCAGCCTCAAGCGCTGGCGGCTGATTGAGATCTCTCTGGGAAATCTGCTGCTCTGTTGCGACGGTGAATCAAACGGCACCAGTGTGCGGACCTGTGATACCTCGAAGGACGATGCGCATGTCTGTGAGGAGTTCTATAACGTGAAGGGCATCGTCGCGCCGACCCTCGTCGTCATCGGTTCGGCGGGGGCAGCGAAGGTGTCGCACGCGCCATCGCCTAACGACCCGGCGAGTCAGGCGGTCGTGGACGAGCATTTGGCGCTGAACGGCGCGTACCTCCGGTCGGTCCGGGCTGAACAATTCGGCGTTTGGCTGGACGCCTTCAACGAGCAGGGAAAGAAAGACCATCGCCCGGCTTCCGTACGTCGGCGAGAGTTCGCTGACCGGCTCCGCCGAATGGCGCTGACGGCAGATCTCGGCTCGACTCTCCTGAGCGCGGCGGACCACATCGAGCGCGGCGGTTGAAGTGCAGGACACGCCGGGCGCCTCCCGCGGATGTCGGTGGTGGGGTGTGTCCTGTCGGTGTTAGACGGACGGACGGACAGACGACGATGAGGAGCGCGTGATGATGCACGACGGCTGGTGCCCCGACTGCGACCTGCGAACGGTCGTCATCGACACGGACGAACACGGCGACAACGCCTGGGCGACCTGCGCGGAGTGCGGCACCGGATGGGTGCACCGCGACGAGCTGCCCGAGCAGACCCCGGCACGGACCCGCACGCCGGAGCGCCAGGCGGCCTGACCTCCAGCGGGCTTTCGCTGGTCCGTTGGAGCGGTCTACACTCGATGGACCAGGACATCACGGCCGCCCCGTCCGGTGGGGTGCTGCACCGTCGTCCCGCTCCGCCCGCACGAGAACAGGCCCCATGTCACAGCTCACGCCTGCGCGTCGCACCCTCGCGCTCATCTCGCTCGCCCTCGGCGGGTTCGCCATCGGCTCGACCGAGTTCGTCGCGATGGGGCTGCTGCCGAACATCGCGCAGGCCCTGCTCCCCGAGCAGTACGGCATCGACCCCGACGCCGGGATCGCCCACGCCGGCTGGCTCGTCAGCGCGTACGCCCTCGGGGTCGTCGTCGGTGCGCCGACCATCGCGGCGATGTCCGCACGGTTCCCGCGCAAGGGCCTGATCCTCGTGCTGCTCGTCGGGTTCGTCGTCGCGACGATCGCGAGCGCGCTGCTGCCCTCGTTCGGTCTGGTGCTCGTCGCCCGCTTCGTCGCGGGTCTGCCGCACGGTGCATACTTCGGCATCGCGTCGATCGTCGCCGGCGACATGATGGGCCCGGGCAAGCGCGGCAAGGGCATCGCGATGGTGCTGCTCGGCCTGTCGGTCGCGAACGTCGTCGGGGTCCCGGCGATCACGTGGGTCGGACAGGTGGCCGGGTGGCGGGTCGCCTACGGCGTCGTCGCCGCGCTGTTCGCCCTGACGTTCCTGGCCGTCGCGGCCTTCGTGCCGAAGAGCGCCCGCGACGAGCACGCCACGATCGGCCGTGAGCTCCGGGCGTTCCGTGTGCCGCAGGTCTGGATCGTGATGGGCCTCGGCGCCGTCGGGTTCGGCGGGTTCTTCGCGGTCTACTCGTACATCTCGCCGCTCGTGCAGAACGTCACCGGGATGCCCGAGTCGTTCGTCCCGATCGTGCTCGTCGTCGTGGGCATCGGCATGGTCGTCGGCGGGGTGCTCGGCGGACACCTGGCCGACCACAGCGTGAAGCGCACGATCTACGTCGGCATGTTCGCGCTCATCGGCGCCCTGCTCATCACCGTCCTGACGGCGCAGTGGCTCTGGGGCATGCTGCTCGGCGCGTTCCTGCTCGGGGCGACCTCGTCGGCGATCCCGCCGGCGGTGCAGTCGCGCCTGATGGACGTCGCCGGCGACGCGCGCACGATCGCGGCGGCGCTGAACCACTCGGCGTTCAACATCGGCAACTCGATCGGTGCGGCCCTGGGCGGCGCGGTCATCGCCGCCGGCTTCGGGTTCCTCGCACCGGGCTGGCTCGGCATCGGCCTGGCGCTGCTCGGCGTCCTGGTGACGATGGTCAGCTACGCGGTCGAGCGGCGGAGCACCCGCCGTGCCGCGGTCCGCTCCTCGTCACCGTCCACCGGCCCGATCACCGCACCGGTCCCGACGGCCTGACACGCGGGGTGCGCGCACGCACCCACCGGACGGGAGGCCCGTGGCGACGCCGCCACGGGCCTCCCGTCCGTCACGTGGTGCGGCCACCGCACATGGTGAGCAGCAATGGTCGGGTCCCGTGACGGGACCCGACCATTACTGCTCACGCAGCGGAACGCGCCACGCGCGCTAGAGCCCCAGGGGGCTGCCGTCCTGCACGATGATGCCGTCGGTGATCGCACGCTTCCGGAGCGCAACCTTCGTGCCCACGTCGAAGCCGGCGACGCGGTACTTCTCGCGGATGCGCTTGAGGTAGCTCTTCGCGGTCTCCTCGGAGATGCCGAGCTGGTAAGCGACGCTCTTGACGGGCTCGCCACCGCCGTACAGGGCCATCACACGACGCTCCTGGGCGCTGAGCTTCGGCACACCGCCGACGTCGCCGCTGTTGATGGCGAGGTCGAGCTCGGCCGAGACGTACTGCTCGCCGCGCTGGGCGGAGCGGATCGCCTCGACGATCATGTCGGCGTCCTCGCTCTTGACGAGGTACCCGAGGGCGCCGGCGCCGAGGGCCTCGCGCACGACGTTCGGCTCCGAGTACGTGCTCATCACGACGGTCTTGACGCCCGCGGTCTTGAGCGTCGAGATCTTCAGCGACACCGGGATGGAGTCCTTGAGGTCCAGGTCCAGCAGCACCACGTCGACCGGGAACGCCGGGCTCGTCAGGAGCTCGGGCCAGGTCGTGACGGCGGCCACCAGGGTGATGTCGTCGGCCGCGTTCCGGATCCACTCCGTGAGCGCTCCGAGGAGCATCCTGTGGTCGTCGACCAGTGCGAGTCGGATCGGTTCCTCTGGAGTCGCCATGCTGGCGTCCTTTCTCGGTGCGGATTGCTCGGCCGATCCTAGGAGGATCCGGGCCGGAAGTCGGTCAGGCGTGCGGGTGTCCGGCAGCTACATCGACGGATGTCGGTTCACGACGCAGTGCGCGACGATGTGCAGCGCGCCGTCGCGGACGGTCTCGGTGTACGGGCCGATGCGCTGCAGGGCACTCCAGGCCGTCGGGCCGAGGCTGCGCCGGGGCACCCCGCGGGACTCGATGACGACGGGCACGTCCATCGTGTCGTCGCTGACCGGATGGCCGTCGGAACCGATCGGGCCGAGGGTGACGGAGACGACGGGCATGCCGGGCTGCGCGGTGCGGCCGTCGCCGACCATCTGCCAGATCGCCTGCAGCAGCCCGTCGCGCTGGGTGGGGGAGAGGTGCCCCGCCAGGGCCGTCGGGTCGGCGACGCTCACCGAGCGACCGAGGTGGTCGGACTCGGTGATGGCGTGGTACAGCCAGGTCTCGCGACGGCCCTCGATCAGGTGCAGGCGGAGCTCGGTGGCGAGCGACGCGGCGACCGAGCTCGAGGCGTCGGACAGCGGCAGCGGGTCGGTGCCGTTCGCGACGGCGTCGAGCAGCTTCTCGGCGGCCAGGTCGAGGCGGGCGAGCTCGTCCGAGGCGAGCATGCCGACGGCGAACTGCGGCGCCTGCACGTTGCTCTGCACGAGCACCCGGTCGAGCTCGCGCTGCACGAGCTGCCGGAACCGCTGCACGACGTACAGCGCGAGCGCCGGCGGCACGACGACGAGCGACAGCAGGGACACGATGCCGGGCATGGTGTCGTTGGTGATCGGCGTCGACGCGACCGCCATGACGATGAACGCGATGCCGAGCACGCCGATGGCGACGGCGACCTCGCGGGCGGGTCGGAGCGTGGCGATCGGCAGCAGCGCGAAGCCCGCGGCCATCGAGGCGGTCGCGGTGTGCGCGATGTCGTGCTCGGGCCAGATGCCGATGAAGTCGAGCGTGACCACGCACGCCAGCACGACGCAGATCAACGCGAACGCCGGACCCGTCAGCCGTTCGCCGTAGGTCAGGACACTGAGTCCGACCCCGACGGCGGCGACGACGTAGAGCCCCCAGGCGACGGCGGGCAACCACGGGTCGGAGTACTCGTTCCAGCGCACCAGGAAGAACGCGATGCCGGCGACGGCCTCGATCGCGGTGAGGACCGCGGCGCCGAGGCCGAGGTAGCCGGCACCGAGCGAGGCGCCGGGCTTCGCGGCCTGCCGCAGGGACCGGGCACCGGTGGACGTCGACGGGAGCCCTCGGGCCTGGCGACGTTCGCTCGTCCGGTACCGCTCGCGCGCCTCGCGGCGGGTGCGGGGTGCTGGCGGCGCAGTCTCGCCGGGCAGACGGCGGCCGATGGTGTCCTCGGGGACCCGGGTCATCGCGGTGCCTCCAGGACGACGGTGGTGCCGGAGCCCGGCGCGGAGAAGAGCTTCGCGTCGCCGCCGACCTCGCGCAGGCGGTTCACGACGCTCTCCTTGAAGCCGAGTCGCTCGGCACTGACGGTGGTGAGGTCGAAGCCGACGCCGGAGTCGGTGACCATCGCGCGGACGACCTCGTTGTCGTGGACGATCGTGACGTGGGCCTCGCCGACGCCGGCGTGCCGACGGACGTTCTCGAGGCACTCGCCGAGCGCGAGCAGGAACGCGTCGAGCACGTTCGACGGCAGCAGGACCTGCCCGGTGCCGTGCCAGCTGACCTCGAGCCCCATCCGGCCGAAGCGCTGCTTGACCGACTCGAGGGTCTGTCCGAGCGGTGACTCCTCTTCGCGGGTGAGCGAGTAGTCACCGGACTGCGAGGGCTGCGGGGTCGCACCGAGGCGCAGGTGCCGCAGCAGTCGGGCGTCCTCGGCGGCCTGCTCGCGCATCGCCTGCTCGGAGACGCCGACGCCGGAGTGCGCCAGCAGCGTCAGGGTCGCGAGCACGGTGTCGTGCAGCAGGCGGGCACCCTGGCGGCGCTGCGCCTCGGTCTCGCTGGCCTGCCGTTCGGCGCGGTGGGCGGTGCCGATGCTGTAGATGCGGCGGGCGACGCGGGGGATGCTGCGCGAGATCCAGATCGCCACGACGGCCATCAGGATCCACCCGAGCAGTGCGCCGCTGACCGGGGTCGACAGGAGCGAGCCCGACCCCCACACCATGAGCACCACCACGGCGCCGCCACCGGCGATGGTGATCCCGAGCCCGACCGGGTGCCCGCGCTGTGCCATCAGCGGTGCCGAGAGCCCGCCGGCGGCCAGGGGCATGACGGCGCTGGCGACCAGGGGTCTGGCCGAGTCCTCGACGCCGGTGAAGAGCAGCACCATCGTGGCGAGCCCGGCGACGACGATGGCGGCGGTCCACCACACCTCGCCGCCGCGACCGAAGCACACGAGGGCGGTGATCATCGCGGCGATGCAGAGGAGTGCGCCGATGAGGGGCGGCGTGGGCACGGCGGCGGCGGAGAGGATGCCCACGACGCTGACGAGCGCGCAGACGATGCCCACGACACGGGTCGCCGACCGCAGCAAGCGGTCGCGTTCCTGTGCGATGAAGTCCATCGATGTCCTGGTTGGTGACGATCTGGGTGGTGCGGGAAACCGAGCGTCGGTCAGTGCCGGGCTCCACGCCATCATTCCACGCGCGCCACCCGTTGGGGGGTCTTCGGCGCGCCGCGGTGGCGGCAGGCCCCGCTCAGGACTCCAGCAACCGCCGCAGGTGCGCCCCGACCTGCTCGTGCTCGATGAGGAACCCGTCGTGTCCGAACTCGCTCTCGATCACCGCTGCGGTGTCCCCGTCGAGCGCGTCCGGCACGCCCGCGGCGATCCGGTGCTGGTCCTCGACGGGGAACAGCCGGTCGCTCGAGATCCCCACCACCAGGGTCCGGGCGGTCACCAGCCCGAGGGCGGCCGACACCCCGCCGCGACCGGCACCGACGTCGTGCGAGTCCATCGCGTACGTCAGTGTGACGTAGCTCGAGGCGTCGAACCGCCGCGTGAACTTGTTGCCGTGGAAGTCGAGGTAGCTCTCCACCGAGAACCGGCCGTCGTCGCCGAGCGGGGAGACGTCGCTCTGCCAGGACCGCGCAAAGCGGCTGTTCAGCTCGTCCGAGGCGCGGTACGTCATGAGCGCCATCCGTCGGGCCAGCGACAGTCCCCGGTGCGGTCCCTCGCCGGCCTCGGCCTCGAAGTAGTCGCCGCCGGCGAACGCCGGGTCCATCTGGATCGCCGCCCGCTGCAGCGAGTTCGCCGCGATCTGGTCGGCGGTGGTCTGCGCAGTCGACGCGAGGACCGCCAGCCGCTGCACGCGCGCCGGGTGCGAGACCGCGAACTCGAGGGCGTGCATACCGCCCATCGACCCGCCGACGACGGCCGCGAAGGTCTCGATGCCGAGCCGGTCGGCGAGCTGCGCCTGCACCTCGACCTGGTCGCGCACCGTCACGAACGGGAACCGTGCGCCCCACTCCGCGCCCGACGGCGACACCGACGACGGCCCGGTGGTGCCCTGGCAGCCGCCGAGCATGTTCGGCGCGATCACGAACCACCGGTCGGTGTCGATCGCCCGCCCGGGCCCGACGACGTCGCCCCACCATCCGGCGGTGCGGTGGCCCGGGCCGGCGGCACCCGCGACGTGCGAGTCCCCGGTCAGCGCGTGCAGGACGAGCACCGCGTTGTCGCGGGCGGCGTTGAGCGTGCCCCACGTCTCGTACGCCACGCGCACGGACGGCAGACGGCCGCCGCGCACCCACTGCTCGCCGAGGGACTCGAAGTGGCGTGCACCCGGGTGGTCACCGGGACGCCAGGCACCGGTCACGGGCGGCTTGCCGAGGGTGCCGAGCTCGGTGCCGGGCACCAGGGTGGACGGCACGGAGTCCTCGGGGGTCGTCTGCCAGTCCATCGTGCGTCCAGTCTGCCGGGAGGCGCGGGTCGCCGCCGCCGTGTTACGTCACGCCCGGCGCGTGGCCGGGTGTCCGGGCCGCGGGCGCGCCGGGCGGGTCGGGCGCGTCGGGCGCGTTGAAACGACGCAGAACGACAGGGTCGATGTCGTACGACGTCGACCCTGTCGTTCTGCGTCGGCAGGCAGGGAGCCAGGCAGGCGGGCAGACCGCGCGGGTCCTACGCGCGCTGGCTCTCCTGCGCGATCGCCCGGGCCGCGGCGAGCCCGGCCTCGAGGTCGGCCTTCAGGTCGGCGATGTTCTCGATGCCGACCGACAGGCGCACCAGGCCGGGCGTGACCCCGGTGGTGAGCTGCTGCTCGGGGGTGAGCTGCGAGTGCGTGGTCGACGCCGGGTGGATCACGAGCGAGCGGACGTCGCCGATGTTCGCCAGGTGCGAGAAGAGCTGCAGGTTGTCGACGAACGCCTTGCCCGCGGTGACCCCGCCCTTGAGCTCGAACGACAGCACGGCGCCGACGCCCTTCGGCGCGTACCGGTTCGCGGCGGCGTACCAGGGCGACGTCGGCAGACCGGCGTAGGCGACGGTGGCGACGTCGGGGTGCTGGTCGAGCCACTCCGCGATCTCCTGCGCGTTGGACACGTGCCGCTCGATGCGGAGCGACAGGGTCTCGATGCCCTGCAGCAGCGCGAACGCCGTGTCCGCCGAGTTCGACGCACCGAGGTCGCGTAGCAGCTGCACCCGGGCCTTCACGATGTACGCGAGCTCGTTGCCGACGGCCTCGGCGAAGACCGCGCCGTGGTACGACGGGTCGGGCGTGTTGAACTCCGGGAACCGGTCGGCGTGCTGCGACCAGGCGAACTTCCCGCCGTCGACGATGATCCCGCCGATGACCGTGCCGTGGCCACCGAGGAACTTCGTGGCCGAGTGCACCACGATGTCGGCGCCGTGCTCGAACGGACGGATCAGGTACGGCGTCGCGATCGTGTTGTCGACGATCAGCGGGACGCCGGACTCGTGGGCGACGTCGCTGACGCCCGTGATGTCGAGGACGTTGATCTTCGGGTTGCCGATGGTCTCCGCGAAGAACAGCTTCGTGTTCGGGCGGACCGCGCGGCGCCACTCCTCGAGGTCGTCCTGGTCCTCGACGAACGTCGTCTCGATGCCGAGCTTCGCCAGCGTGTACTTGAACAGGTTGTACGTGCCGCCGTAGATCGACGACGACGACACGATGTGGTCACCCGCCCCCGCGATGTTGAGCACCGCGTAGGTCTCGGCAGCCTGGCCGGACGCGACGAGCAGGGCCCCGGACCCGCCCTCGAGCGCGGCGATCCGCTGCTCGACGACGTCGTTCGTCGGGTTCATGATCCGGGAGTAGATGTTGCCCGGCTTGGCGAGCGCGAACAGGTCGCGTGCTTCGTCCGAGTTCGCGAAGACGTACGAGGTCGTCTTGTAGATCGGCGTCGCTCGGGCGCCCGTGGTCGGGTCCGGCTGTGCGCCGGCGTGGACCTGGGTGGTCTCGAACTGCCACTGCGCGGCGTCGTGCTCGGTCATCTTGGTGCTCCTGTCCGGTGCGGCTGGTCGTCGGGTCGCCCTGCGCTCGGCCCGGAGGCTCGGCGCTGCTGTGCGTCGGGTGTCACGGTACGCAGGTGGCCGGGCCCGCACCAGCGCACCCGCCTCGGGACGTAACGCGCCCGCCCGACGCGCCACGGGCCTCCCGTCCGGAGGCGCGACGCTGGGTCGCACCGTGCGAGGCCACCTGTGGTGCGAGGTTGCGGACTCGGTGCGAGCCTGCGCCCCCTGCACCACGGACGGAACCTCGCACCGTTCGCGGACGGCCCTCGCACGGTGCGAGGTGGCGCCGCTACGCCGCGTCGCGGCGGAACAGCCAGTCGACCTTCGGTTCGAGCAGCCACCGCATCCCGCGCCGCACGAAGGGCTGCGCCAGGAACAGGCTCACGACGCAGGCGATGACGACCATGAGGAGCACGAACGGCCAGGCCGAGTGCTCGCCGGCCAGGACGCCGGACTCCCGGATCGGGTAGAGGACGAACGTGTGGAGCAGGTAGACGTACATCGTCGCGGCGCCGAACTGCGTGATCCAGACGTTCCGACGGGGGATGAGCACCAGGAACGACGCCGTCAGCAGGGTCGCGAGCAGCATCAGGCCGAAGCGCACCGCACCCGCCCACCAGGCGTCCTCGCCGAGCCCCGAGTAGGAGTCGTCGTAGAAGAACCAGTGGTGCAGGTCGAACTCCTTGAACTGCGGGATCCAGACCGCGCACGACACCGCCCACGCGGCGAACACCACGACGGCGGCGATCCGCACCCGGACGACCGTGCGACGGGACGCCTCGTACCAGCGGTCGAAGACGCCCCACTGCTTGACCTGCCACCCGAGCAGGAAGAACGGCAGCAGGCTGATCGCGCGGGACAGCGAGAGCGTCGAGTCGACGTTGTCGAAGTAGCCGACGCCGATGCTGAACACGACCGCCCAGAACAGCGGCCACCGCAACTGCGCCAGGTACGGCAGGATCAGCTTGAAGATGCCCAGGGCCAGCAGGAACCACAGGGTCCACGTCGGCTTCGTCGGGTTGAAATCCTTGCCGCCCTCGACGATGCCCTGCACCACTGTCCAGATCGTCTGCATGATGATGTACGGCACCACGATGTCCGTGATCGTCCGGCGCATCCGCTTCGCCGTCGGGGTGTCCGCCGACGAGAAGTACCCGCTGATCACGCCGAACGCCGGCATGTGGAACGCGTAGATGAACGTGTAGAGGGCCAGCGCGTGCTCGCTCGCCGGCGTCTGCCGCTGGATCGCGTGCCCGATGACCACGAGCGTGACCGCGACGAACCGCGCGGTGTCCCACATCGGGATCCGGCGCGGAGCTCGACCGGGCTCGAGCTGCGTCGCCGGGGCCGAGGGAGCGGGAGGGGCGGCATCCGTCGTCATCGCCGGTCACGTTACCGGATCGTGATCTGGACGGCCCGGTGCGGTGCCTGAAGCGTCCCGCTCGGTACGGTGGTCGGACCGGGCCACCACGCGCCCCGGTCACCGACGCAGGAGGCAGATCACATGGCAGCACGGCGCGCAGTCGTCACCGGAGCGAGCTCGGGCATCGGGGCAGCCACCGTCCGGCTGTTCCGGTCGCGGGGCTGGGACGTGCTCGCCGTGGCCCGCCGCGCCGCGAAGCTCGAGGCGCTCGCCGCGGAGACCGGGGCCGACACCCTGGTCGCCGACATCACGGACGCCGACGACGTGGCGGCGCTCGCCGCGCGGGTCGCGGACCTCGGCGGTGCCGACGTGCTCGTGAACAACGCCGGTGGGGCGTTCGGGTCGGCGAGTGTCGAGGAGTCCGACGTCGACGACTGGCGCGCCATGTTCGAGGTCAACGTGATCGGCACGAAGCGCGTCGTCTCCGCGTTGCTGCCGCACCTGCGCGACCGTGCTCGCGTGTCCGGGGGAGCGGACATCGTCACGGTGACCAGCACCGCCGGGTTCGTCGCGTACGAGAACGGTGGCGGCTACAACGCCGCGAAGTTCGCCGAGCACGCCCTGGTCGGCGCACTCCGGCTCGAGCTGAACGGCGAGCCGATCCGCGTCGTCGAGATCGCGCCGGGCATGGTGAAGACCGACGAGTTCGCGCTCACCCGGTTCCGCGGGGACGAGCAGAAGGCCGCCGCGGTGTACGACGACGTGCCGGAGCCGCTCGTGGCCGACGACGTCGCCGAGGCGATCGTGCACGCGGTGGAGCTGCCGGCGCACGTGAACCTCGACCTCGTGACGATCCGGCCGGTGGCGCAGTCGGCGCAGCACAAGCTCGCACGCGGCCCGCTGACGCCCCGCTGAGCGGACCCCACGCCGGACCTGCGCCGGACCCGCGCAGCGCCCGCGCCGGACCCGCGCAGTGCCCACACCGGACCCGCGCAGCGCCCGGGCGGCGGCCGCGGGTCGCGGGCGTGGGCTCCCTGCCGGTACCGTGGTCGGATGCCGATCAGCAGCGAACCCGAGCCCGCGGCTCCGTCCACCGTGACCGTGACGAGCGGGCCCGAGGTACTCGGCTGGCTCGAGTTCGGTGACGCCGCACGCCTGCTCGCCAAGGACGTCCTGTCCAGCGGCTTCGAGCCCGAGGTCGTCGTCGCCGTCGCCCGCGGCGGACTGATCATCGCCGGCGCCGTGGCGTACGCGCTCGGCACCAAGGAGTGCGGCTCGATCAACGTCGAGTTCTACACCGACGTCGAGCAGCGGCTGGAGGAGCCGGTCGTGCTCGCCCCCGCCCTCGACGCCCCGAGCCTGGCGGGCAAGCGGGTCCTCGTCGTCGACGACGTGTCGGACTCCGGCCGCACCCTGCGCCTGGTGGTCGACATCATCCGGAACGCCGGTGCCGACGTCCGGAGCGCCTGCCTGTACTCGAAGCCCGGTACCGTCCTCGAGCCCGACCACGTCTGGCGTCGGGTCGACGGCTGGATCACGTTCCCGTGGAGCGCCCTCGCCCCCGTGACGGCCGAGTCGTGAGCATCCACCTGGTCGGCGGCGGTCTCTTCGCCGCCTCGGACGCCGCAGCGCCGTTCCTCGCCGAGGCCACCGCCCGTTCGGCAGCGGTCGGCCGGAGCGTCCCGCGCATCGCCCTGCTCTCCGTGGCGGGCCCGGACGGCGGCAGCCCGTCGTCGACCGCCGACATCGCGGAGGTCCTCGGCGGCCCGCGCACGGCCGAGGTGCTCGTCACCGAGGTCGCGGCCGGTCAGGTCTTCGACACCACCGTCCTGAGCGACGTCGACGCGCTGGTGGTCGGTGGCGGCGTCACCCCCGACTACCTGGCGGCGATCGCCCCGCTCGTCGACCAGCTCCGGCTGCTCGTCTCCGACGGTCTGCCCTACCTCGGCTACTCGGCCGGTGCGATGATCGCCGCCGACCGTGCCCTGGTGGGCGGCTGGCGCATCGGCGGCGTCGAGATCTGCCCCGAGGCCGCGTCCGAGGGGCTGGACGAGGTCGAGCTCCGCGAGGGCCTCGGCCTGGTCGACCTGACCATCGACGTGCACGCGGTGCAGGCCGGCACCCTCGCGCGGCTCATCGCCAGCGCCGAGGCCGAGTTCGTCACCGCCGGGCTCGCGATCGACGAGGACACCACGCTCGTCGTCGGCGAGGGCGCGCTCGAGGTCCGCGGCACCGGCAGCGTCTGGCGCGTGATGGCCGGCGAGGAGTCGGTGGCCGTCGCCACCATGGGCGCGTAGCCGACGTGGAACCTCGCCCGCTCGCCGACCTGGTAGACCCCGGTTGGGCTGAGGCCCTCGCACCGGTCGAAGCCGACGTGCACCGCATCGGCGCATGGCTCCGGGACGAGACCACTGCGGGCCGTCACTACCTGCCAGCCGGCAGCGACGTGCTGCGCGCGTTCACGAGCCCGTTCGACGCGGTCAAGGTGCTGGTCGTCGGGCAGGACCCGTACCCGACGCCGGGCCACCCGATCGGCCTGTCCTTCGCGGTCGACCCCGCCGTCCGTCCGGTGCCGCGCAGCCTGGCGAACATCTACCGCGAGCTCGCCGACGACCTCGGGGTGACCCCGCCGCAGCACGGTGACCTGCGGGCCTGGTCCGACCAGGGCGTCCTGCTGCTCAACCGGGTGCTCACCGTGCAGGCGGGCGAGGCCGGCAGCCACCGCGGCAAGGGCTGGGAGGCGGTGACCGACCAGGCCGTCCGCGCGCTGGTCGCCCGTGGCACCCCGCTCGTCGCCGTGCTCTGGGGCGCCCAGGCAGGGTCGGTGCGACCGCTCCTCGGTGACACCCCGGTCGTCGCCTCGGCCCACCCGAGCCCGCTCAGTGCGTCGCGCGGGTTCTTCGGCAGCCGCCCGTTCTCGCAGGTGAACGCGCTGCTCGAGTCGCAGGGCGCACCGCCCGTCGACTGGACGCTGCCCGCTCAGTAGGCTCGGCACGTGCTCGAGGAGGAATACCAGCGACGGCGGGTCCTGCCGCGACACCTGCGTGCCCCGGCGGCGACCGAGACCGCCTTCGAGTACCGCATCCGAGCGGCCGAGGTGGGGGACCTGCCCCACGTGCGCGAGATCCACACGCACTACGTCCGCAACTCGTCGGTGACCTTCGACCCGGCGGCGTTCACGTACGCCGCGTGGAAGAAGCGCTACGACGACATCCGGAAGCGCCGTCTGCCGTTCCTGGTGGCGGAGAATCCCGCCGGGCAGATCCTCGGGTACGCCCTGGTCGACGCGTGGAACCCGCGCGACCGCTCGAACCACGTGGTCGAGGACTCGATCTACCTCGGTGCCGCGTCCGGTGGCAAGGGGCTCGGCCGCGCGCTGATGGAGGCGCTGCTCGACGAGTGCCGTTCGGCCGGCGTGCGCGAGGTCGTCGCCGTCATCGCGGACCGCCAGGCCGAGGCGTCGATCCGGCTGCACGAACGGCTCGGCTTCGAGGAGGTCGGCCGGATGGGCAAGGTCGGCTACAAGTACGACCGCTGGCTCGGCACCGTCACGATGCGGCTCCGCCTGCGCGGCCCGCGGCTGTTCGCGCGACGACGCTGACTGACCGACGGAGCTGACGGAGCCGACGCGGTCGACGCGCGTCACGCAGGCGAACGTGGGCAGGGCGGACGGGAGGCCCGTGGCGGGCCCGGCACGCGCCTCCAGGCCGTCCCCTGGTCGCGCCGGACCGCCGTCGCCGGGTCAGCCCGCCGGCGCCTCGGTGATGAACTCGTCGCGCGTCACGTGGAGCAGCGCGGTGGCCGCCGCCGCCGCCGCGTCCGCGTCACCGTCGACCGCTGCGCGTCCGACGGCCTGGTGCCGGAGCGCCGCCTCGCGCGTCCAGCGCGTGATGGGGTCGCGCGACTCCGACGTGCGGGTGCGGAGCAGGGCCTCGACCGTGCCGGCGAAGTGCGCGAACACGGCGTTCCCCGACCCGGTGAGCAGTGCACGGTGGAAGCGGACGTCGGCCTCCAGGTAGGCGCGGCTGTCCTCGCGCCCGCAGGCGTCGAGCATGTCCTCGGCGGCGGCGAGCACGGCGTCCGCGCCCTCGGAGCCGGCGGTCAGGGACGCCGCGACCGGTTCGACGCCGAGCCGGAGCTCGACGAGCTCCCGCTGCTGCACGAAGTACGCCGGTGAGGTACCGCGCCACCGGATCACGGTGGGGGCGAGCAGCTCCCACGCGGTGATGTCGCGGACGAGCGTGCCGACGCGCTGCCGGGGCTCGACCAGGCCGAGGGACTGCAGGACGCGCAGGGCCTCGCGGACGACCGAGCGGGACACCCCGAACTCGTCGGCCACCAGTTCGGGTCGCACGACGGCACCTGTGGCCAGGTCGCCGTCGACGATCCGCTGGCCCAGGGTGTCGAGCACGTGGGCGTGCAGTCCGCGTGCGGTGGGCATCGTTTCCTCCGTGCAGTACGGGTCACGCGGTCGCCGTGACGCCGGTCCTATCGAAGCGGCAGACTCCGGAGACGGGCGGTTGGCGCGCGGGACGACGTCGTATAGTCTGATTAATCAGATTATTGAGGGTCGGCGTTCGTCGCGCCAGTCCACCCTCGACACGAAGGCGACGGAGCCGCGCAGCAGCGACTCCAGGAAGGGGCGCTGATGCCTCACGCTCTCCCGGACCACCTGCTCGCCGCGGGTGGCACCACCGAGACGGTCGACCCGTCCGGTTCGATCCCGCAGCTGATCATCGCGGCGCTCGTCGGCATCGTGGTGATCATCGCGCTCATCACCTGGCTCAAGGTGCACCCGTTCATCGCGCTCACGATCGGCGCGCTCGGCGTCGGGATCGGCGCGGGCCTGGCGCCGGACAAAGCGGTCACGAGCTTCGGTGACGGCTTCGGCGCGACCATGACGAGTGTCGGCATCCTGGTCGGGCTCGGGGCGATGTTCGGCAAGATGCTCGTCGACTCCGGTGCAGCGGACCGCGTCGTGGACACCCTGGTGCGGAAGTCGTCGAAGGCGGCGCTGCCGTGGACGATGGCCCTGATCGGGGCGCTCATCGGGCTGCCGATGTTCTTCGAGGTCGGGCTCGTCCTGCTCATCCCGATCATCGTGCTGGTCGCCAAGCGGAGCGAGGTGCCGATCATGAAGATCGCCGTCCCCGCACTGGTCGGCCTGTCGACGATGCACGCGTTCGTCCCGCCGCACCCCGGGCCGCTCGTCGCGATCTCCACCGTCGGTGCGAACCTCGGCACCACGCTCGCCTTCGGCATCGTGCTGGCGATCCCGGTGATCATCCTGGCCGGCCCGCTCTTCGCCCGGTTCGCGGCCCGCTGGGTCGACATCCCCGTCCCCGACATGTTCGGATCGCGTGGGGCGGTCGCCACCGCCGGCCCGGGTTCGGGTTCGGGGTCGGGTTCCGGGTCCGCCTCCTTCGCCGACGACCCGGCACACCCCGGACGGGAGGCCCGGCGCGGCCCCGCCACGCAGGACACCGCGTCCCTGCCCAACGGCAAGAGCGACTTCACGCGCGTCATCAGCGAGCCGCGCAGCCCGTCGTTCACCGTCGCCCTGATCGGCATCCTGCTGCCGGTCGTGCTCATGCTCGCCCAGGCGATCCGTGAGGCCACCGCCCCCGACGCCGCCGGCTCGTGGGTGAGCCTGCTCGACTTCCTCGGTTCACCGATGATCGCCATCGGCATCGCGGCCGTCTACGCGATGGTCTTCTTCGCGATCGGCGGTGGCATGGACCGCTCGGCGGTGTCGAAGTCGCTCGAGAGCGCGCTGCCCCCGATCGCCGGGGTGCTGCTCATCGTCGGTGCCGGTGGTGGCTTCAAGCAGGTGCTCATCGACACCGGGATCGGCGGCGTGATCGCCGACGCGGTCAAGGACTCCGGCGTCTCGGTGCTGCTCGTCGCCTGGGTCGTCTCGGCACTGGTCCGCGTGGCGACCGGGTCGGCCACGGTCGCCACCGTGACCGCCGCCGGCATCATGGCGCCGATCGCTGCCGACCTGTCGACGCCGATGACCTCGCTGCTCGTGCTCGCGATCGGTGCCGGCTCGGTGTTCCTGTCGCACGTCAACGACGCCGGGTTCTGGCTGGTGAAGGGGTACCTCGGCACCACGGTGGGGCAGACGTTCAAGACGTGGACGGTGCTCGAGTGCCTCATCTCGGTGTTCGGTCTGCTCGGGGTCCTGCTGGCCGGGGTGTTCATCCGATGAGCGGCGCAGGAGGAGTTGCTGCTGCCGGTGCGTCCGACGCCGGGCCGGACGCCCGCGTCCTGGTGGTGATGGGGGTCTCCGGGTCTGGCAAGTCGACCGTCGCCGCCATGGTGGCGGAGCAGGTCGGGTGGGAGTTCGCCGAGGGTGACGCGATGCACCCGCCGGCGAACGTCGACAAGATGCACGCCGGCACCCCGCTCACCGACGAGGACCGCTGGCCGTGGCTCGACGTCGTCGCCGGCTGGATCCGCGGACACCTGGACGCCGGGACGAACGGCGTCGTGACCTGCTCGGCCCTGAAGCGCTCGTACCGCGACGTGCTGCGGGCCCCCGGCGTGGTGTTCGTGCACGTGGCCGGTGACGGCGCGCTCATCGAGGAGCGGATGTCGCAGCGTTCCGGGCACTTCATGCCGACGTCGCTGCTGCAGTCGCAGCTCGCCACGCTCGAGCCGCCGCAGCCCGACGAGGCCCACCTGACGATCGCCGCCGACCGCACCCCCGAAGAGGAGAGCGCCGAGGTCGTGGCGCGGCTCGGACTGGTCCGGATCCCGAGAGCCTGATCGGGCGGCGCTCGGCAGCATGGCCGCATGGCGATCGACGACTCCCTCTCGCTCCTGACCCGCGGCTACGGGTTCGGTGCCCACCTGTGGCGCCGGACCCGTCCGGGGGCGCGGGCCGTGGGCTTCCGACTGCTCGGACGTCCGGCGCTGCTCGTGCGTGGTGCCGAGGGCGTCGCGCTGTTCTACGACGGCGACCGCACGGCACGCCACGGCGCGATGCCGGCCATCGTGCAGCGGACGCTGTTCGGCGTCGGGTCGGTGCACAGCCTCGACGGGGCGGAGCACCACCACCGCAAGGCCACCTTCGTCGACGTCGCGTACGAGGACGAGCAGGTCCGGCGGCTCGCACCCCTGCTGACCCGGGAGTGGGCGACCGAACGCGACGCCTGGCTCGCCGGTGGCACGCGAACGGCGTACGACGCTGCCGTCGGTGCGATCGGCCGCGCGGTCATGCGGTGGGCCGGACTGCCGGGGACGCCGGCGGCGAAGACCCGGTGGGCGGCACGGCTCGCCCAGGTCGTCGACGGCTTCGGGGTGCCGTACTCACCGGAGTACCTGCAGGCCGTCCTGAACCGGCACTGGTCGGACCGGCACGCCCGGCGGCTGGTCGAGGCCGTGCGCGGTGGCCGGCTGACCCCCGAGCCGCACACCGCCCTGCACGAGTGGGCGTGGCACCGGGACCCCTCCGGGGCGCTGCTGCCGGCGCGGCTGGCAGGCATCGAACTGCAGAACAGCATCCGGCCGGCCATCGCGGTGGCCCGGTTCGTGGCGTTCGCGGCGAAGGAACTGCACGACCGGCCGGAGTGGCGGGCACGGATCGCCGCCGAGAGCGCGGCGGCCGACGCCGCTGGCACGCCGCCCGTTGACGGTCCGCTCGTCGACGGTCCGCTCGTCGACGGCCCGCTCGCCGTCGCCTTCGCGCAGGAGATCCGCCGGACGGCGCCGTTCGTGCCGATGCTGCCCGCCTGGGCTACCACGGACGTCGAGCTCGACGGCCAGCACCTGCACGCTGGCGGGCGCGTGGTGCTCGACATCACCGGGACCGACACCGACGAGCGCTCGTGGGTCCGTGCGGGCGACTTCGACCCGTCGCGGTTCCTCGGCGTGGACGACTACGAATCGATCACGACGTTCGTCCCGCACGGCGGTGCCGACGTCGCCACGGGGCACCGGTGCCCCGGCGAGAAGGTCGCCGTCGCCGCGCTCGCGGCCGCGGTCTCGGTGCTGAGCGACCCGCGGCTGACGATCCTCGACGACGGGCTGCAGGTGGACCGCCGCCGGCTGCCGACGAAGCCGGCCTCGGGTGGCGAGGTCCGGGGCCGCTGCCCCTTCCACTGACCCGTTCTCGGTCGACCCCGTCTCAGTCGAACCGGATCGGGGTGCCGACGGGCAGCGCCGCCAGGGTGCGGGTCATCTCCGCCGAGATCCGGACGCAGCCGTGCGAGCTGCCGGTCGGGTCCGGGTAGTAGTGCAACGCGGTCAGCGCAGCGTTGCCGCCGTACGACGGGATCCGGGACGAGTGCGCCCCGGTCAGGATGATCGGGTTGCCCTGCGTGTACGCGACGCGGGTGTCGACGTACGCCGCTTCGACGTAGGTGGCGGTGTCGGCCGGTGTGGGGTCCTCCGGTGTCCCGAGCCGGGCGGCCTCGGTCGCGGTGACCTTCCCCGACCGGGTGACGACGGACACCGTGCTGGCGGCGACGTCGACCCGGATCATCCGGTCGGTCCGCGTCACGGTGAAGTCGGCCGCCCGCGCCCAGGCGAACGTCGCACTCGGCGCATCCGGGTCGCCGCCGTCTCCGGGGGTGCGGTTGCGGGACGGCGTCGACACCAGGAGCATCCCGCCGTCCCGGCCGGGGGAGCGACCCCACACCGCGGTGGCCGCGGGTCGGTTGATCGTCGACACCAGGTGGGACAGGGTCGCCACCGGTCGGGCGCCGCTGGACGGGCTCGCGTACAGGGCGACGAGCGGCGTGCGCGGGGTCGCGATCTGCCAGGTGTCCACGGGCTCCACGTCCCCGCCGTCGAGCAACTGCGGCACGACGGCGTCGTGGAACGCCAACGGCAGCGCGGCCAGGGTCGCGTCGGACGGTGCGGCGGGGACGGCCGCGGGTGTCGGCGTCGGCGTGGCGCTCGGGGTCGGAGTCGTCGCCCGCGCCGCCCGGGTCGGCTCCGGTGCCGGCGACCCGACGGTCACCCCCACCACGACGGCCGCGACGGCGAGCACCACCACCCCGGCGGTCGTCGCGATCCAGGTGCTGCGTCGCATGGTGCGTCCCCCTCGGTCGATCCGTCAGCGTTCGGTGACGGCGCCGCCCTCGACCCGCCACTGCCGGTCGAGTCGGACGGTCTCCAGCATGCGCCGGTCGTGTGTGACGAGCAGCAGGGTCCCGTCGTAGGACTCCAGCGCCTGCTCGAGCTGCTCGATCGCGGTCAGGTCGAGGTGGTTGGTCGGCTCGTCGAGCACGAGCACGTTCACCCCGCGGGCCTGCAGCAGTGCGAGCCCGGCCCGGGTGCGCTCGCCCGGGGAGAGCGCCGAGGCCGGTCGGCCGACGTGGTCCGCCTTCAGCCCGAACTTCGCGAGCAGCGTCCGGACGTCGGCGGTGGTGTACTCGGGCACGATCGCCTCGAACGCCGCTGCCAGGGGCTGGTCGCCGGTGAACGCCGCACGCGCCTGGTCGACCTCGCCGACCGCCACGCTGGAGCCGAGCGACGCCGTGCCCGTCGTCGGCGCCTGCTTGCCGAGCAGCGCGCGCAGCAGGGTCGACTTGCCGGCGCCGTTCGGACCGGTGATGCCGATCCGGTCACCGCCGTCGACCTGCAGCGAGACCGGGCCGAGGGTGAAGTCGCCCTGGGTGAACGTGGCGTCCGACAGCGTCGCGACGACGGCCGACGACCGGGGTGCACTGCCGATCGTGAACTCGAGCTGCCACTCCTTGCGCGGCTCCTCGACCTCGTCGAGTCGGGCGATGCGGGACTCCATCTGCCGGACCTTCTGCGCCTGCTTCTCGCTCGACTCCGACGCGGCACGGCGGCGGATCTTGTCGTTGTCCGGGCTCTTCTTCATGGCGTTCCGGACACCCTGGCTCGACCACTCACGCTGCGTCCGTGCCCGCGAGACCAGGTCGGCCTTCGTCGACGCGAACTCGTCGTACGCGTCACGCTTGTGCTGCCGGGCGATCTCGCGCTCCTCGAGGAACGAGTCGTACCCGCCGCCGAACAGCCGGTTCGACGACTGCGCCAGGTCGAGCTCGAGCACCGAGGTCACCGAGCGCGCCAGGAACTCACGGTCGTGGCTGACGAGCACCACCCCGCCGCGCAGCCCGCGCACGAACGCCTCGAGCCGGTCGAGGCCGTCCAGGTCGAGGTCGTTGGTCGGCTCGTCGAGCAGGACGATGTCGAACCGCGAGAGCAGCAGCGCGGCCAGCCCGACGCGGGCGACCTGCCCACCGGACAGCGCGGTCATCAGGGAGTCCGGGCCGACGCCGTCCGCACCGGAGTCCCCGGTGCCGGGTTCGAGGCCGAGGTCGGCGAGCACCGCCGGGATCCGGTCCTCCAGATCCGCGGCACCCGCGGCGAGCCAGCGGTCGAGCGCCGCCGAGTACCGGTCGGCCGCGGTGTCGCCGGCGTCGGGGTCGCCGAGCGCCGCCGCTGCTGCGTCCATCGTCGCCGTCGCCTCGGTGCAGCCGGTCCGCCGCCCGAGGTACGCCGCGACGGTCTCGCCGACGATGCGCTCGTGCTCCTGGGGGAGCCACCCCACGAACGCGTCCGTCGGCGCCAGGGACACCGTGCCGGCCAGCGGCTCGTCGACCCCGGCCAGCAGCCGGAGCAGCGTGGACTTGCCGGCACCGTTCACGCCGACGACCCCGATCACGTCGCCCGGCGCCACCGTCAGGTCGAGGGAGTCGAACAGCGTGCGAGCGGCGTACCCGCCGGACAGGCCCTTGGCGACGAGCG
This sequence comes from Curtobacterium sp. VKM Ac-2852, assembly GCF_013205045.1. Taxonomy (NCBI): domain Bacteria; kingdom Bacillati; phylum Actinomycetota; class Actinomycetes; order Micrococcales; family Microbacteriaceae; genus Curtobacterium; species Curtobacterium sp. VKM Ac-2852. The sequence goes on along the minus strand of NZ_JABMLI010000002.1, from coordinate 852,775 downwards.
TGGCGGTCATGCGCCCATCGTCCCACGCGGAGCGGGCACCCCACGTGCAGCAGACTGGGCCGATGGACTCCTGCGTCTTCTGTGCCGTGATCGCCGGTGACGAACCCGCCGTGTGGGTCGAACGCGAGGAGAACGCCGTCGCCTTCGCACCCCTGCCCGACTCGGCGCTGGCTCCCGGCCACACCCTGGTCGTGTCGGTCGAGCACACCGCCGACCTGCTCACCGCCGGGCCCACGGCACTCGCCGCCACCACGGCCCTGGCGCAGCGCGTCGCCCGCGCGATGAAGGGGGCCCTCGGCGCGACCGGGACCGTCGTGCTGCAGGCATCGGGTGCCGACGCCGGCCAGAGCGTGCCGCACCTGCACCTCCACGTCGTGCCGTGCTGGCCGGACGACGCCACGACGCACTGGCCGGAGCGACGATCGGCGCACGTGGTCGACGGCGACCCGCACGCGCTCCTCGCCGAAATGTTCGAGTAGCCGCCCGAGCAGACCCTGCTCGGCCCGGCGCGACCCTCAGCCCCGCGGCGTCAGCCGACCCGCACCGACCGGCAGCAGCCCGCCCCGGTAGTCCAGCGCCGTCGCGCCGCCGACCGGCACCGAGGCCGCCCCGAACCGCCACGCTCGGTTGAACAGGTACACGCCGATCACCGTGTCGCCGTCGTCCGGCACCGCCCACGTGCCGGTGCCCCACTGGGCCGGGTGCCCCACCCCGTCGACGGTGACGGTCGGCCGGGCGAACCAGGCGAACAGGGGCCGGACGAGCCGGAGTTCGATCCGGCGCTTCGTCGTGCCGGAGGGGAGAGTGGTGTCCACCGTCGAAGGATACGGGCCACTGCCGCCTAGGCTCGGAGCCGTGTTCGAACTCCACCACCTCTCCGCGCAGGAACTCTGGGACTGGATCCGCCGGGGCGAGGCGACCGCCCTCGAGGTCACCGAGCACTACCTGTCCCGCGTGGAACGCCTGGACGCCGGACTCGGCGCCTTCGTGACGGTCACCGCGGACGCTGCCCGGGCCCGAGCCGATCGCCTCGGCCACCTGGTGCCGACGTCGAGACCGTTGTGGGGCCTCCCGTCCGCCGACAAGGACCTGTACGACCGCGCCGGCATCCCCACGCGGAACGGCACCGCGAGTCTGCCGGAGCGGCCCGCGTCGGCCGACCACCCGCTCGTCACCGCGCTCGACGCGGCCGGCACCGTCAGCCTCGGCAAGACGGCGTCACCGGAGTTCGGCATGTCCTCGTCGTCCGAGACCCGGCTCGGCGTGACGCGGAACCCCTACGACACCACGCGCGCGCCGGGCGGGTCGTCGAGCGGTGCGGCCGTCGCCGTCGCCGCCGGACTCCTGCCCGCCGCGGTCGGGTCGGACGGCGGCGGATCGGTGCGGATCCCCGCCGCGGCGACCGGACTCGTCGGGCTGAAGCCGAGCCGCGGCCGCGTGCCGTCGATGCCCGGCCGCTCCGGCGTCGGCGGCCTGTCCGTCGCCGGGCCGCTCACCCGGTCCGTCGCCGACGCGGGCATGCTGCTCGACGCACTGGTCGCGCCGACCGGGCTGCCGGAGCCGTCGCCCTACGCGCTCGTCACCCCCGACGTCGGCGAGGGGCCGTTCACCGCGGCCGCCGTCCGCGGCGAGGGCCGGTTCGTCGTCGGGGTGCTCGACGGCTCGCCGTGGGACGACACCGTCGACGTGGTCGTCGACCCCGCGGCCCGGGCCGCCGTGGAGACCGCCGTGCGGGTGCTCGGCGAGGTCGGGCACGGCGTCGAGGACGTCCGGATGCCCCGCGTGCCGTACGCCGACGCGTTCCGGGTGGCGTGGGAGAGCTCGGCCGCCCGACTGCCGCAGGTGCCCGGCATCGACCTGTCGTCGCTGACCCCGCTCGTGGCGTGGCTCGTGGCACGCGGACGGGCACTGTCCGGCACGCAGGTCCTCGACGCGATGACGACGCTCGACACCTTCTCGACGACGCTCATCGGCGCGTTCGACCGGTTCGACGCGGTGCTCACGCCGACCCTCGCGATGACGCCGCGGCCCCTCGGCTGGTACGGCGACGACCCGGACGAGGACTTCCGCCGGCAGTGCGCGTACTCGCCGTGGACGTCGATGGCGAACGTGTCCGGGCTCCCCGCGATCACCCTGCCGGTCGGCGTGACCGACGACGACCACCCCGACGGTGGCGGGCTGCCGATGGGCGTGCAGCTGATCGGACGCCCCGGCGGCGAGCGCGTCCTGCTCGCGATCGGCGCGCAGCTCGAGCGCCGGTTGCGCTGGCAGCGGCGGCACCCGGCTGCCTGGACCGCCTGACGGGAGGCCCGGGGCTGGGTCGGCGCGCGGCTCCCGCCCGACGCGCGCGGCGTGCTCGAGCGTCTCGTGCGTCGGGTGCGTCGAGCCGGTGCGACGAAGTCGTCGTCGTACGACATCGACCCTGTCGCACCAGCGCGTCCGCAACGGTTGCACGCGCGCACGGGCGACGATGTCGGTGTCGTACGACGTCGACGGTGTCGTTCCACGTCTGCACCCGGCGCCGCACCCGCCCCGCGCGACCCCCGCGCAGCCCCGCCTACGGCAGCGTCGGCGCCGCCGCCACCAACGCCCGCGTCACCGGGTGCTGCGGCGCGTCGAGGAGGGACACCGGCCCGTGCTCGACGATGCGGCCGTCGGACATCACCGCGACCGTGTCGCACAGCCGCTGCACGACCCCGATGTCGTGCGACACCAGCACGAGCGTCAGCCCGAGGTCGTCGGCGAGCGACCGGAACAGCTCGATCACCCGGGCACGGACGACCACGTCGAGGGCGCTCATCGGCTCGTCGCCGAACAGGATCCGCGGCGAGTGCACCACGGCCCGGGCGATCGCGATCCGCTGTCGCTGCCCGCCGGAGAACTCGTGCGGGTACCGGTCGACCGTGTCGGCGGGCAGGTCGACGCGCTCCAGCACGGCACGGACCAGGTCGTCGTGCGAGCCCGGGACCTGCAGGGCCCGCAGCGGCTCGGCGACGATCGCGCCGACGCGCATCCGCGGGTCGAGGGACGCGTACGGGTCCTGGAACACCACCCCGGTCTCGCGACGGAACCAGCGCAACGCACGCGCGGACCGGGACGCGACCACCGGACGGCCGGAGGCGGCGACGGTGCCTGCGGAAGGGGCCTCCAGGCCGGCGAGCAGCCGGACCAGCGTGGACTTGCCGGATCCCGATTCGCCGACGATGCCGAGCCGTGCGCCGGGGGCGACCGTCAGGTCGACACCGTCGACGGCGGTGCGGACCGGACCGGGCTCGAACGGGCCGCGGCGGGGGAGTCGGTAGGTGCGGTGGAGACCGGTGGCCTCGAGGACGGGGAGGGTCACGGGCCGGTCCTCCTGGCGGTGGCACGTGCGGCGTCGACGAGCGCGGCGGTGGCGGGGTGCTGCGGTGCGGCGAGCAGGTCCGCGACGCGGCCCTGCTCGACCACCCGGCCGGCGTCGAGCACCACGGCGGTGTCGGCGATGCGCGCGAGCACGGCGAGGTCGTGGGTGACGAACACCATGCCCGCCGGCAGGTGCTCGAACAGGTCGAGGATGCGGGCCTCGGTGGTGACGTCGAGCGCCGTGGTCGGTTCGTCGGCCACCAGGTACGACGGCTCGCCCGCCATCGCCATCGCGATGCAGATCCGCTGCCGCTGCCCGCCGGACAGCTGGTGCGGGTACTGCCGCAGCAGCGACTCCGGGTCGGGCAGGCCCACGGACGCCGCCAGGTCGACGGCCGCCGCGCGGGCCGCACGCCGGTCGAGCCCGCGGTGCAGCCGGAGCGGCTCCGCGATCTGCGCGCCGACCCGGCGCAGCGGGTCGAGCGCCGTCCCCGGCTCCTGGAACACCATCGCGATGCCCGCCCCACGGTGTCGCGCGCGCTCGCGGTCGGGCAGGCCGACGAGTTCGGTGCCGTCCAGGCGGACGCTGCCCGTCACGACGGCGCCGGTGGGCGCAAGGCCCATCAGGGCGAGCGAGGTCATCGACTTGCCGGATCCGCTCGCGCCGATCACGCCGACGCGCTGGCCGGGAGGCACGGTGAAGCTGACGTCGTCGAGGATCGTCCGCCCCGTGATGCGGACCGACAACCCGTGCACCTCGAGCCCGGAGGCTGCGGTGGCGTGGGCGGTGCCGGTGCCGGCTGCGTGGTCGGTCATGCGGTCACCCCCGGCGTGGTCGTGGCCGGGTCGGCGCTCCGGTCGCTCGCGGTGCCGTCGGTCGTCGTGCCGTCGGTCGTCGTGCGGTCGCTCGTCGTCAGTCGCGGATCCGAGGCGTCCCGCACCGCGTCGCCGAGCAACGACAGTGCCGCGACGACGATCGCGATGGCGGCTCCCGGCCAGGTCGCACTCCAGGGGTGGACCCCGATGTAGGTCTGCAGGTCGGACAGCAGGCTGCCCCACGACGCGGTGTCCGACCCGGCACCGTAGCCCAGGTAGGACAGCCCGGCCTCGGCGAGCACGGCCGTGGCCATCGCGAGCGACAGCTGCACGGTGAACAGCGGCGCCGCGTTCGGCACCAGGTGGCGGAAGAGCACCCCGGCACCGCCGACGCCGGACGCCCGCGCCGCGGTCACGTAGTCGCTGCGGGCGATCCGCCGGATCTCACCGCGGGCCACGCGGGCGATCGTCACGCCGAAGGACAGCCCGACGCTGACGATCACGACGCCGAGCGACCCGCCGAACACCGCGGTCAGGAGCATCGCGGTGAGCAGGGTCGGGAACGCCACCAGGATGTCGAGCAGGACCGCGGTGCCCTCGCGCACCCAGCGGGCGGTGAGCGAACCGATCGCGGTGAGGACGATGCCGACGACGCTCGCGATCACCCCGGAGCCGACGGCGACGAGCACGGTGGTGCGGGTGCCGGCGAGCAGGTAGCTCGCGATGTCGCGGCCGGCGGCGTCGGTGCCGAACCAGTGCGCGGCGCTCGGCCCCTCCCACTGGTGGAACGGGTCGGCGCGGAACGGGTTCTGCGGTGTCCAGACGAGCGACACGGCGGCGAGCACGAGCAGCAGGCCGAGCACGACGACGGCGAAGACCCCGGTCGGTCGGGACACCAGGCGGCGGATCATCCCTGCACCTCGCGCTGTCGGGGGTCGAGGGTGCGGTGCACGACGTCGACGGCGAACCCGACGAGCAGCACGAGTCCGGTGAGCACGAGCAGTTCCGACTGCACCTTCGTGATGTCGCGGCGGCCGACGTCGGTCACGAGCATCCGGCCCACCCCGGGCAGTGAGAACAGCTGCTCGACGACGACGGCACCGACGAGCAGCCCGGCGATCTGGACGCCGAGCACGGCGAGCACCGTGAGGGCGACGCTCGGCAGACCGTGGCGGAGCAGCGCCTGCGTGCGGGTGAGCCCGACGGCGGCGGCCGTGCGCAGGTGGTCGGCGTCGAGGACGGAGAGCGTGGCGGACCGGGTGAACCGGAGGATCACGGCACCCTCGACGGCACCGATCGTCAGCGCGGGCAGCACGAGCGACGCGAACGCCCGCCCGGGTTCCGACCAGCCGTCGAGCGGGAAGCCCTGCGTCGGCAGCCAGTGCAGCGTCACCGCGAACAGGGCGACGAGGAGCATGCCGGCCCACACGACGGGCACGGCGGCGACCGCCTGCGCCGCGAACCCGATCACCGCACCGCCCGGGCGGCGACGGAGCACCGCGGCGATCACCCCGAGCGGGACGCCGATCACCAGTGCGGTCGCCAGTGACATCGCGGCGAGCGGCAGGGTGATCGCGAGCTTCTGCGCGATCTCCGGAGCGACGGCACCGTTGGTCACCAGCGAGCGGCCGAGGTCGCCGCGGAACACCCCACCGATCCAGTCGAGGTACTGCACCACGACGGGCCGGTCGAGTCCGAGCTGCTGCCGGAGCTGTTCCACCTGCGCGGGGGTCGACTGCGTACCGGCGACGACCTGGGCGACGTCACCGGGCAGCACGCGGAGCGTGGCGAAGATGATGACGCTCGCCACGAGCAGGCCGACGACGAGCAGGAGCACCCGCCCGATGAGGAACCGGGTCACGACACCGATGCTACGGGGGCGGACTCCCCGCCGCGGCCGCTCCGGTTCACTTGACCGCGAGCTTCGCCAGGTCGAGGCGCGAGTTCCCGCCGTCGACCGGGAAGCCCGTCACGCCGGAGCGCACCGCGGTGATCTCGGTCGCCGTGTAGAGCCACTCACCGGCCGCGTCCTCGCTGACGATGCGTGCAGCCTTGCGGAGTGCCTCGGTCTTCGTGGCCTCGTCGGTCGCCGCGATCGACTGGGCGTAGAGCGCCTGCACCTTCGCGTTGTCGTAGCCGAAGTAGTAGTCCGGGTTCGCCCAGTTGCCGAAGTCACGGGCCTCGACGTGGTCGACCATCGACAGGTCGAAGTCCCGCTCGCCGGACTTCGGTGCCTGGAACACCGAGGACAGCCAGGTGGCGAAGTCGACACGCTTGACCGTCAGGGTGATCCCGACGTCGGCGAGCTGCGACTTCAGCACGTCGCCGATCGTGGTCGGGTAGATGTTCGCGTAGGTGAGCGTCAGCTTCAGGTCCTGCTGGCCGGCGGCGGCCAGGAGCTTCTTGGCGTTCGCGGGGTCGTACGCGTCGATGTCGGTGAGGTCCTCGTAGCCGGGGTCGAGCTCCGGGATCGGGCCGCCCTGCTCCACGCCGGTGCCGCCGATCGCCTTGATGAGCGCCTTCGCGTCGATCGCCTGCCGGATGGCCCGCCGCACGCGCTCGTCCGTGAACGGTTCCTTGCGGTTGTTGAACGCCAGCGTGTACTTGTCGGTCGTCTTGCCGCTGTGCAGTGCGATGTCGGCGTTGCCCTGCAGCTGGCTCTTGAGCGTGCCGTCGACCGGGTTCAGGACGTCGAGGTCACCGTTCGCCATCGCGTTGACGGCGGTCGACGGGTCCGTGATGTACCGGAAGACGATCTTCGCGACCTTCGCCTTCGTGCCCCAGTAGTCCTCGTTGCGGTCGAAGGTGAGCGAGTCGCCCTGCTTCCAGTCGGCCACCTCGAACGGACCGGTGCCGTTCGCGCTGTCGGACAGGTCGTTGTCCGCGGCCTTCTCGAGCACCAGGCCGGAGCGGCCGGTCAGGTTCCAGAGCAGGTCGGAGTCCGGCTTCGCCAGTTGCAGCACGACGGAGTCGTCCGACGGTGAGGTGATCGACGTGACGCCCGCGAGCTTGGCGGAGTCGACGTACGAGTCGTTCGACTTGACCTGCTCGAGCGACCACACGACGTCGGCCGCGGTGACCGGCTTGCCGTCCTGGAACGTCGTGCCGTCCCGCAGCGTGAACGTGTAGGTCAGGCCGTCGTCCGAGACCTCGTGCGACGAGGCCAGCACGTCGCGGATGTCGCCCTCGGCGGTCCGGCCGACGAGCCCCTGGTACACGTTGTCGATGAGTACCTGGTCGAGCGCCGCCCCGGACTGGGTGCGGATGTCGAGACTCGTCGGCTCGAGCACCAGCCCGACGCGCACCGTGGCGTCCTTGCCCCCGGTGGAGTCGGACGAGCCGGAGCAGCCGGCCAGCGCCAGGGCGGAGACGACGGCGACCGCGGTGGCGGCGAGGGCAGCGCGCCCGATGCGCGAGGTGTGCGCGGTGCGACGGGGCAGGAGCGGACTCATGGGGTGGTGGGTTCCTTCCGGGCACGAGGGCTGGGATCGGGCCTCGCGCTCGCACGAGGGTACCGGCGGCTGGCGCCGTCCGGCGACGGTTCTTCGATCGGGTGCAACAATCCGTGCCGCTCGGCCCATGCCCGGATCGCCGAAGCCAGTTCGAGGGGTGCCTGGTTCTGCACCGCGTGCCGCGTGGTGACCGTCACGATCTCGGCGTCCGGCAGGCGTTCGGCGAACCCGGCGTGCAGCTTCGGGGAGACGTACCCGCGGTCACCCCGGACGAGCAGGATCGGCACCCGCAGTGCCTCGAGGTCCGGCCACGCATCGGCGAAGCGCCCCACCGACGACGTCCGCCCGGCGGGCAGGTGCGGGAAGTGGTGGCGGCGCACGAGTCGCCCGTCCGCACCGAGAGCCGTGGTGTGCCGGGCCTCGCGCAGCAGCACCTGCCGGTCGTCGCCGACCCGCGCCTCGATCGCCCGGTCGACGACCTGCTCGAGCGACTCGAACGGCTCCTCGGCCTCGAGCGCGCGGGCGATCCGGTCCACCGCACGCTGTGCGAAGTCCGGCGACATGTCGACGAGCACGAGCCCGGTCACCCGCTCCGGCGCGGTGGCCGCGATTCGGGCGGACAGGATGGCACCGAGCGAGTGGCCGACGACGATGCCCGGCGGCACCGCGAGCGCGTCGAGCGCGGCGAGCACGCTCGGCGCCGTCGCGGTCGCCGCGTAGTCCGCGTCCTCCCGCCACGACGACCGGCCGTGGCCGGGCAGGTCGAGGGCGACCGCCGGCTCGCCCACGACGAGTGCCGTGGTGTCGAAGCTGTGGGCGTCGATGCCGAGCCCGTGCAGGTAGGTGATCCGGGCCTCCTGGCCGTCGTCGCCCCACCGGATCGCGGAGATCTCCTGTCCGTCCGCGGTGCGGACCACCTGCCTGGAGGCGCGGAGCGGCTCCGGGACGCCGCTCGCGCTGGCGAGGGCGGGCAGGTCGGCGAATTCGTCGTCGGGGGCTTCGGACACGGGGACGATCCTCGCACCGTTCCGGGGGCCTGGAGACGTTAGGTAAGGCATGCCATACTCGATTCCGTGGCAACCCGGTATCGCGTCTTCTCCGTCCGCGTGGCTGCCGTCACGTCGCTCACCCCGAACTTCGTCCGGGTGACACTGACGGGCGACGCGCTCGCCGACTTCTCCTCGGTCGGTCTCGACCAGCGGATCAAGATCGTGCTGCCCCTGCCCGGCATCGGTTTCTCCGAACTGCCGGAGGACGAGGACTGGTACGCAGCCTGGCGCGCGCTGCCGGACGAGACCCGCAACCCGCTCCGCACGTACACGGTCCGCTCGTTCCGCCCGGACGCCCGCGAACTCGACATCGACTTCGTCGCGCACGGCGACACCGGTCCGGCGTCGCGCTGGGTGTCGGCCTGCCGCGTCGGTGACGAGCTGCGCATCGTCGGGCCGCGGGTCCCCGAGTCGCCGGAGGACCTGCCGACCGGGGCCGCCGAGTTCGCTCCCGGACACGCGAACCGGATCCTGCTCGCCGGGGACGAGACCGCCGCACCGGCCATCTGCGCCATCCTCGAAGCGCTCGACGTCTCGACCGTCGGCCACGTCTTCATCGAGGTGCCCACCGACGCCGACCGGTTGCCGGTCACCGCGCCCGCCGGGGTCGAGGTCCGCTGGATCGCCCGCAACGGCGCCACCCACGGGGTCCGGATGACCGACCAAGTGCACGCCTGGGCCTCCACCGTCGCGCCGTCGTCCGCCGCCGCGTGCGAGCCGGCCGCCGAGCTCACCGACGTCGACGTCGACGAGCAGGTGCTGTGGGACGTCCCCGCCCCGGTCGACGAGCGCCCCGTGTACGCCTGGATCGCCGGTGAAGCCGGCTGCGTCAAGGAACTCCGCCGCCACCTGGTGCGCGGCGTCGGCATCGACCGCAAGCAGGTCGCGTTCATGGGGTACTGGCGGCACGGCAAGGCCGAGCACTGATGTCGGACGCGGGCACCGTGCTCGGTCCGGTCCCGACCACCGCGCTCGGGGCCCGCGGGCTGACCCTGGCCTACGACGACCGGGTCGTCGTGGACACCCTCGACGTCGACATCCCCGACGGCGAGCTGACGGTCATCGTCGGGCCGAACGCCTGCGGCAAGTCGACGCTGCTGAAGTCCTTCGCCCGCACCCTGAAGCCGCGAGCCGGCACGGTGTTCCTCGACGGGGCACCGATCGACTCGTACCGCCCGAAGGCCGTCGCCAGGCGGGTCGGCATGCTCCCGCAGACCCCGATCGCCCCCGACGGCATCACCGTGCGTGACCTCGTGTCCCGGGGCCGGTTCCCGCACCAGGACCTGCTGCACCCGTCCTCCGGGTCCGACCGGCAGGCCGTGCAGGCCGCACTCGAGCAGACCGCGACGGTGGAACTGGCGGACCGGAGCGTCGACGAGCTCTCCGGCGGGCAGCGGCAGCGGGTGTGGATCGCGATGGTGCTCGCGCAGCAGACCGACATCGTGCTGCTCGACGAGCCGACGACGTTCCTCGACATCGCGCACCAGTACGACGTGCTCGAACTGGCCTCCACCCTGCACGCCGCCGGTCGCACGGTCGTCGCGGTGCTGCACGACCTGAACCAGGCTGCGCGCTACGCCACCCACGTCATCGCGATGCGCGACGGGGCGATCGTCTCGGCGGGGAAGCCGGCGTCGGTGCTCACCGCGGACCTCGTCGAGGACGTCTTCGGCCTGCCGTGCGTCGTCGTCCCCGACCCCGAGACCGGCACGCCCCTCGTGGTGCCGCGGCGGCGCGCGGCCTGACGCGCGGGCGGCGCTGCCGCCTGGCTGCCGCGCTGGGCCCCGCCGCCGAGTGGTCACGACACGTCGTCGGCCGGGCGCCGTGTGGTCACGAACTGTCGGTTGGCGGCGCCGCAGGCGACGGTCTGCGACCGCTCGCTGCGCTCCCGGCGGGGTGTTGTGACCGGCGGGCGGGTGCAGTGGGGCGTGGCGCGGCGGCCGGGAGGCCCGTGGCGGCGCCACCACGCGCCTCCAGGCCGTCGGCTGGTCGCGTTTCGTCGCCTGGCCGGCCTGCCGCCGAGTGGTCACGACACGTCGTGGGCCGGGCGCGGAGTGGTCACGAACTGTCGGTTGGCGGCGCCGCAGGCGACGGTCTGCGACCGCTCGCCGCGTTCCCGGCGGGGTGTTGTGACCGGCGGGCGGGTGCAGTGGGGCGTGGCGCGGCGGCCGGGAGGCGCGTGGCGGGCCCGCCACGCGCCTCCAGTCCGTCGACTGGTCGCGTTTCGTCGCCTGGCCGGCCTGCCGCCGAGTGGTCACGACACGTCGTGGGCCGGGCGTCGTGTGGTCACGAACTGTCGGTTGGCGGCGCCGCAGGCAACGGTCTGCGACCGCTCGCCGCGCTCCCGGCGGGGTGTTGTGACCGGCGGGCGGGTGCAGTGGGGGCGGGGCGCGGCGGCCGGGAGGCGCGGGGCGGCGCCGCCACGCGCCTCCAGGCCGTCGACTGGTCGCGTTTCGTCGCCTGGAGGGCCTGCCGCCGAGTGGTCACGACACGTCGTCGGCAGGGCGTCGTGTGGTCACGAACTGTCGGCTGGCGGCGCCGCAGGCGACGGTCTGCGACCGCTCGCCGCGCTCCCGGCGGGGTGTTGTGACCGACCGAGCCGCCGGCCGACACGTCCGCCGAGGTCGCACCCGCACCCGTCAGCGGTAGCCGCACCCGCCCCCGTCAGCGGTAGCCGCCGTCCTCCAGGCCGGCCTCGACCTCGAACCGGTTCCGCAGGGGATCCCGCCCGGCGACGGCGTAGAGCAGCGGCATGAGCATGCCGTACCGGCGCCACTGCTCGACGTGCACCCGCTCGTGCCGGAGCACCCGCGGGCCGTCGTTGTCGCGGGTCAGGTACACCGAACCGACGCAGGTGCCCCCGCGCCGGAAGACCCAGCGCGGCAGCCCCGTGCAGACCACGAGCCCGTCCTCCACCCGGATCCGCCCCGTCGACAGGGGGACGCCTACGGCGAGTCCGACGGCGGTCGCGAACACCCACCCCGCACGTGAGACGGCGGAGTCGAGCAGCGGGTTGCGCACGCTCAGGCCGGGCGGCCGTACGTCTCGAGCAGGCGGAGCCAGATCTCGTTCATCGTCGGGTACGCCGGCACCGCGTGCCACAGGCGGTCGATCGGGACCTCGCCCACGACGGCGACGGTCGCGCCGTGCAGCATCTCGGCGACGTCCTGGCCGACGAACGTGACGCCCACGACGACCCCGCGGTCCTCGTCGACGACCATCTTCGCGCGGCCCGTGTACCCGTCGGCCTGCAGGGAGGACCCGGCGATCGCACCGAGGTCGTACTCCACCGCGCGGACGTTCAGCCCCTGCTCGCGGGCCTTCGCCTCGGTCAGGCCGACGCTCGCGACCTCGGGGTCGGTGAAGGTGACCTGCGGCGAGGCGGCGTGGTCGGCGGTGGCGACGTGTGCACCCCACGGCTCGGTGTGCAGCGGCGTGCCCTGGTACCGGGCGGCGATCGCCTCGCCGGCGGCGCGCGCCTGGTACTTGCCCTGGTGGGTGAGCAGGACGCGGTGGTTGACGTCACCCACGGCGTACAGCCAGTCGGTGCCGTGCACGAGCATGGTGTCGTCGACGTCGAGCCAGTCGCCCGCGGTCAGGCCGACGGTCTCGAGCCCGAGGTCACGCGTGTGGGCGGCGCGGCCGGTGGCGGCGAGCACCTCGCTCGTGATGACCGTGGTGCCGTCGTCGAGCTCCGTGGTGACGAGACCGTGCTCGTCGCGGTCGACCCGGACCGGGTTGACGCCGGTGCGGACGTCGACGCCGAGTTCGCGTAGGGAGTCGGCGACGAGTTCCCCGGCGAAGGGCTCCATGCCGCCGAGCAGACCGTGCCGGGCGACGAGGGTGACCTTCGCGCCGAGGGACGCCCACGCGGTTGCGAGCTCGGAGCCGGAGACGCCGCCGCCGATGACGAGCAGGCTCTCGGGGACCTGCTGGGCGCTGGTGCCCTCGCGGGTGCCCCACGGCTTCGCCTCGGCGAGACCGGGCACCGGGGGCAGCGTGTGCAGGGAACCGGTGACGACCGCGACAGCTGCGCGCGCGGTGTGCGTCTCGCCGTCGACGTCGATGGTCTTCGGGCCGGTGATGCGGGCGTGCCCGCGGATCAGGTCGATGCCGGCGGACTCGAGCCACGAGACCTGGCTGTCGTCCTTCCAGTCGGAGGTGAACGAGTTGCGGCGGGCGAGCACGTGGGCGGCGTCGAGCGTGCCGGTCACGGCCTGCTTCGCACCGTCGAGCCGCTTGGCGGCGGCGAGGGCGTGTCCGCTGCGCAGGAGCGCCTTCGAGGGCATGCACGCCCAGTAGGAGCACTCGCCGCCGACGAGCTCGGCCTCCACGATCGCGACCGAAAGGTCGCGCTTCCTGGCGTAGTCCGCCACGTTCTCGCCGACAGCGCCGGCTCCGATCACGATGAGGTCGTAGTCCGTCATGCTGCCGAGCGTACGCGGACCGGCAGGGGGTCCGCCGGTCGCGTCGTGCCCGTGGTCAGCCCACCCGGGAGGCGCTGGTCACCGCTCCGACGACGCGCAGGATCACGCCGAGGTCGTCCACCGCCCGGTCCGGGTCGACGGGGGCGAATCCGGTGAGCGCGGCGCCGACGAGGCGGCGGCCGCGCGTCGCGGCCTGGATGCGCTCGACGAGCGCTGCGCCGTCGAGGCCGAACGGGACGGGTTCGAGGAGTCCGTCGACCTCGGACGGGTCGAGGACGTCGAGGTCGACGTGCACGAAGACCGATGCGGCACCGGTCCGCTCGACCGCTGCGGCGAGGGCGTCGGGGGTGGCGGCGTCGACGTCGAGGTGCACGATCCCGGCCTTGTCGAGGGCGGCCCGTTCGGCGTCCTCGACCCCGCGGACCCCGGCGACGACGACCGAGGACGCCGGCACCACGGGCAGGCCGGGGAACAGGTCGTCGGGGCGGTCGACCAGCAGGCGCAGGGAGGCGGTCTCGGCGGCGACGGGCTGGGCTCGGTTGAGCGCGCGGTACCCGCTGGACCCGGAGATGCGGACGAACGCGGTGTCCGGTGCGAGGGCGGCGGTCGCGCCGAGGACACTGGCGCCGTCGCCGCCGACGACGAGCACCGGTTCGGTGGCGACGGCGGTTTCCTCGGCGACGCGTTCGGCGACGGCGAGCACCGAGGTGTAGCGGGCGACGGCGGTCTCGAGGCGGTCACCCGCCCCGGCCGGGACGTCGACCACGGTGGTGGACGCCCGGGGGAGGTCGGCCGCGATCGCCGACGCGCCGTCCCCGAGCCGCATCGCGCGCGACGACGCCGAACCCTGCCACTGACCGACCACGAGGAAGTGCATCGTCTCAGTCTGTCAGCTGGGGTCCGGCGTCGTCAGGGCGTTCGTCAGATGCTCGAGGATCCGCCGGACTTCAGCGCGGCGAGCCGTGCCTCGACCTCGGCGTCCTTGCCGACGTCCTCGAGGCTCTCGAACTGGGCGTCGAGGCTGGACGACTGCAGCTCCTGCTGGCCGAGCACCTTCGCCTCTTCGCGGCGGACCTTCTCCTCGAAGCGGCCGAGGTCGCTCGTCGGGTCGAGCACGTCGATGTTGCCGAGGGCGTCGTTGACGCGGGACTGCGCCTCGGCGGTCTTCGAGCGGGCGACGAGGTTGTCCCGCTTCGCGCGGAGCTGCTCGAGCTTCTGCTCCATGCCGGCGAGACCGGTCTTGAGCTTCTCGACGGCCTCGTTCTGCGACGCCAGGTTCGGCTCCGCGTCCTTGACCTCCTGCTCGGCGGCGATCTGCTTGCCGATCGCGATCTTGGCGAGGTTGTCGAACTTGTCCGCCTCGGCCGACTTGCCCTCGGAGCGGTACTTGTCGGCGGCGGCGGAGGCGTTGGCGGCCTTCTGGCCCCACTCGAGGGCGGCCTTCTTGTCCTCTTCGTGGTCCTGCTCGAGCAGGCGCACGTTGCCGATCGTCTGCGCGATCGCGGTCTTCGCGTCCGCGATGTTGTTCGTGTAGTCGCGGACGAGCTGGTCCAGCATCTTCTGCGGGTCCTCGGCGTCGTCGATGATCTGGTTGATGTTCGCGCGCACGAGGGTGGAGATGCGTCCGAAGATGGTCTGCTTGGCCATTGCTGTTCCCTTTCGTGGAAGTCCTGTGGACGGTGTTGTCGGGTCGGGTCGTGTCGGGTCGTGTCGGGTTCTGGGTACCGGGGGAGTCCGTCGGGTCAGAAGCGGCCGCCGCCGGAGAAGCCGCCGCCCCCGCCGCCGCCGCCGCCGAAGCCGCCACCGCCGCCGAAGCCCCCGCCGCCTCCGCCGAAGCCGCCGCCCCCGAACGAGCCGCCGCCGTAGCTGCCGCCGCGACCGCCGAGCAGGCCGCCGAGGACGAGTCCGGTGACCAGGCCACCGAGCTGGGCGCCACCACCGCCACCGCCCTGGCCGCCACCCCAGCCACCGAGGTCGTCGTTGGCGGCGTCCATCGCTGCGGCGGCGTACTGCTCGGCCGCGCGGGCGGCGTTGAGTGCCTGGCCGGGGTTGCTCGGGGCGAGCTCGACGGCGTCGTCGTAGGCACGCTGGGCCTCGGACAGCCGGGTCCGGGCGGTCGGGCCGATGCCGCCGCGGTGCAGGGAGACGTAGTCGCGAGCCTGGCTGATCCGGTTCCGGGCGTCGCGCAGGGCCGCGTCGAGCGCCTGGGTGGCGCGCTGACGCTGTTCTTCGGCACCCCGTGCCGCGGCGATGGCCTGGTCGATCTCGGTGTTCGCCCGGGTCAGCGCGTCGACGGCCGCCACCGGGTCCTTCGGGTCGAGCCCCTGGCGGAGCACGGCCTCGGCGCGGGTGACCGCGGCGGCGAGGTCCGGCCCGCCCGAGCGCAGGCTGCGGGCGGCGGCGACGTCGCCCTGGATGTCGATGCGCATCGCCTCGGCGCGGGCGGTGGCCTCGTCGAAGGACTGCTCGGCGGCGAGTGCGCCGTCGGTGAGCTGCTGCACCTGGGCGAGCGCGTGCTGGGCGTCGCGCACGGCGACGACCGCCTCGCCCTTGTCGCCGGCGGCGATGGCGGCGGTGGCGGCGTTCGAGCGTTCGGTGGCGAAGGCGAGCACCTGGTGGGCCTGGTCGACGTTGTTCGCCACGGTGGCGAGGGTGCGGCCGGCGTAGCGGGCGCGGACGCGGTCGAGTGCGGCGGCGGCGGCTCCGACCGATGCCGGTGCGGCAGCCACGGCCTGGGCGAGCGACGCGGCTGCGTCCTCGACGCCGTCCTCGAGCGACCGGAGCTGGTCGAACGCCTCGGTCTGCTCCTCGATCGCGGCGTGCGCCCGTTCGCAGATCACGATGATCTGGTTCGCCCACTCGGCGCGCTGCTGGGGGGTGTCGGGGATCTCGTCGTCGAGCTGCTGCCGGATCGTGAAGGCCTTGCGGACCTCGCGCTGGGCGGCCTGCACGGCGTCGGCGAAGGGCTTGGCGGCGTCCGGCCCGAACTGCGCGCTCGCGAACCCGACCTCCTGCTCGGCGGTGCGGAGTTCGTCGTCGATGGTGACCAGGGCGCCGCCGGCGGTGCGTTCGAGGTCGGCGAGCGAGGCTTCCTGCGCCTCGGTCGCTGCGGCGGTGCGGCGCTTGTTCCGGGTCCGGATGACCAGGACCGCGACGATGAGCCCGACGACCACGACGAGCAGCAGGATCCACAGCCAGGTGAGGTCCACCGGGGCCTGCGACTGGGTCAGCCCGTCGGCGAAGGCCACGGCGGCGCCGGACCAGTCGCCCTGCTTGAGCTCGGGGAGCAGCGCGTCGTTGACGGCGTTCTCCACGTCGGACGAGGAGATCGCGGTCTCGTTCGTCTGCTGGACGTCGTAGTTGCGCTCGTCGACCGCGACCGAGAGCAGGATGCCGTCGGTGTCAATCTGGTTCTGCTCCATCACGGCCCGGCCCCACTCGGTGTGGTCGGTGGGGTCGGTGAAGGACGGCACGAACACGACGAACAGCTGCGTCTGGGTCTCGGAGTACAGGTCCTGCACGGCCTGCTCGACCTTCGACTGCTGGGAGGCGGTCAGCGCGTCGGCCTCGTCGAGGACGTACGCGCCGCCCAGGTCGACGGGCGCCGTGGCGTGGGCGGTCGCTGCCGGAGCCAGGACGATGAGCATCGCGACCAGGGCCGCCGTCACACGGCTCCACAGCCGCGTTGTCCCCCTTCGCCCGCTCGATCCGTCCGTGCCCGATCCGTGCTGGACCGCTCGCATCCGTCCTCCGTCCGTCGCCGGTCGGTACCCCGTGGCACCGCACCGGACCGCGCCACGAGGGCGCTGTCGCCCGGAGTCTATCCAGGCCACGCAGGGGCACCGCCAGACTCTGGGGGAACGCTCCGGACCGTGCTTCCTGTGGACGTCTTGTCCCCCGTACCGGGTATGCTGGCGCCACTGTTCGAGGATGAACGGAAGGGGAAGAACGATGGAACGCACCACGAGCACCGAGGTCGTCCCGCTCGAGGACGGCTACCACCGGGTGTCGACTCCGGCGACGGGTGTGATCGGTTTCGTGCGCGAGCACGACGGCCGCTACGAGGTCCTGCGCGGACGAGTTCGCCAGGCGACCCGATCCGAGGGTCAGTACAGCACCATGAACGTCGCGCTCATCGCGCTGACGCACGCCTGATCCGCTCTGGGCGCGACCACACGACCGACGGGCGCTGCCCGGGTAGGTGGGTCGTGCCTCCAGACCGTCACGGTGACGCTCCAGACGCCGGCTGCTGACCGCGCGGACGACCGGGAGGCCCTGGTCGCCGCCGTCGCGTCGGCGACCGGCGTCGAGCCGGTCGCGGTGCGCGCGGGGCGCGTCTGCCCGCACTGCGCGGGGACCGACCACGGTCGTCCGTGGGCGAGCGTCGCGGGCACAGTGGTCGGCGTGAGCCTGGCGCGCGCACCGGGGGTCGTCGCCCTCGCGGTGGGGCCGTCGGCGCTCGGCGTCGACGTCGAACGGGTGTCGCGGGTCGCCGCCGCACCGCTCGACGCCTTCACCCCGGACGAACTCCGTCGCGCCGACGGGGACCCGGCGATCCTCGCCACCGCGTGGGCGGCCAAGGAGGCCGTGCTGAAACGCGACGGTCGCGGGCTGCGCGTCGACCCGCTCGCGGTGGAGGTCGACGTCGCCGCCGGCACCGCCCGGTTCGAGGGTGTCGGACAACCGCTCACCGTGCTGTCCCCCGCGCCGGACGTGGTGCTCGTCGTCGCGGCGGGCGGCCTGTCCGTCGAGGTCGTCGGGACGGTCAGCGGGGGAGCGTGAGCACCTCGGCGCCGTCCTCGGTGATCGCGATGGTGTGCTCGGTGTGGGCGGTCCGCGCTCCGGTGGCACTCCGCAGGGTCCACCCGTCGGCATCGGTGACCAGGACGTCGGTGTCCGCCATCACCCACGGTTCGAGCGCGAGCAGGAGTCCGGGCCGCAGCGTGTAACCGCGGCCGGGGCGCCCGGTGTTCGACACGTGCGGGTCCTGGTGCATGGTGGAGCCGATGCCGTGTCCGCCGAACTCCACGTTCACCGGGTAGCCCGCGGCTTCGAGGACCGTGCCGATCGCGTGGGACAGGTCACCGATGCGGGCGCCCGGTCCGGCGGCGGCGATGCCCGCGGCCAGCGCGCGTTCGGTGGCGTCGATGAGGGCGAGGTCCTCGGAGCGCGGGGTGCCGACGACGAAGCTGATCGCGGCGTCGGCGGCGATGCCGTCCAGGGACACCGCGAGGTCGAGGGTGAGCAGGTCCCCGTCGTGCAGCACCTGATCGTGCGGCAGCCCGTGCAGCACGGCGTCGTTCACGGCCGTGCAGATGTGGTGGCCGAACGGACCACGGCCGAACGAGGGCGCGTAGTCGACGTAGCAGGAGTCGGCACCGGCGGCCTCGATCATCTGCTTCGCCCACCGGTCGATCTCGAGCAGGTTCGTGCCGACGCGGGTGCGTTCGCGCAGGGTCTGCAGGATCGTGCCGACGAGGGCTCCGGTGGCGCGGCCCTTGTCGACCTCGGCGGGGGTCAGGATCTCGATCACGCGGATGATCATACCGGTATTACTATGTGGTCATGGTCCGTCTCCCACTCCGCCCCGACGAGGTCGCGCGCGGTCGTCGCCTCGGTGCGCTGCTCCGTCGTGCCCGTGGTCCGCGATCGATCGTGGACACCGCCCTGGCCGCGGGGATCTCGCCGGAGACGCTCCGGAAGATCGAGACCGGCCGCATCGCGACGCCGGCGTTCTCGACGATCGCGTCGGTCGCGGGCGTGGTCGGGCTTTCGCTCGACGCGGTGTGGTCCGAGGTCAGTTGCGACCCGGCGGACTCCGCGGACATCGCCTGACGGGCTAGCCGAGCGAGGCGGCGAGGTCGCGGAAGAACGGGAACTCGGCCCACGCAGTGCGATCACCGATGACGTACAGCCGCCGCTTTGCCCTGCTGACGGCGACGTTCACGAGGTTCACCGATTCCGATGCCCACGCCTTCGCGCCGGGTGCATCAGGATCGCCTCCGAGCACGAGGAACACGACCTCAGCCTCGCGGCCCTGGGCGGTGTGCACGGTCCCACCATGCATACCGGGGTAGTCCCTCGAAAAGCTCTCGAGACGATTCGCGACGGCGCGGAAGGGTGAGACCGCGATGACTTCGTGTGCGTCGACGCCGTGCGTCTGCAGGTACTCCATGGCAAGCCCGAGGCGCTCGAACTCTCGCTCCTGCAGATGCGAACCAGGAGTCTCTGCGGGGGTGTCCGCCCAGTAGCTGCTCGCGATGATCGGGCCGGCCGTGCCGTCGAAGCGATCGGGACCGCTAGGACCCTTGAGTGAACGGTGGACAGCGCTCACCATGAGGCCGCCGTACGCGATCCGATTGCACAACGAGAACATCGGGTCGTCACACCGCCGGTGCACGCGGAGGGGCGCCGCGACCCATTTGTCGTCGTCTCCGACGGCCAAGGTGGTGCCGAACGGTGAGACCCGATCTGCGAGCGTCTGCACCGAGGCTGCGGGTGGGATCCACAGGGAGGTCAGGCCGAACGCGGTGGCGATGTCACGCTGTGCCTTGGCCGGCATCGTGACCACGGGCGTGAGCTGCAACGGATCACCTACTGCGAGTACTCGCCGTGCACGCCAGATGGCCCCGACCGCGTACTGAGGACAGGCCTGTCCCGCTTCGTCGATGAGCAGCCAGCCGAGGGCTTCCGATCCGAGTGCACCGAACATCCGACTGATCGACGCGAACGTGGTCGACACCATCGGGACCACCATGAAGAAGAGCTGCCAGGCAGCCTTCGCGGCTTCTGGTGAAAGCCCCGCTGGTGCGCTTCCGGCGACGACCGACACGGCGGCGCGCAACCCTGGCAGCGTCTTGTCGACAGTGTTCTCCAACCAGGCCCGATGCAGCCGCAGAGCCTGGAGGAAGAGCATCGAGCGTGCACGGTCGAGCTCGGGGTCGAGCCACGGTGCTCGCGTGTGGAAGCGGTCCACGGAGGTGTCGTCGAGCGGGTACGCGTCTCCGTACCGGGTGCGATCCTCGGAACAGAGGGAGGCGAGGGAGTCGGCGGTCGTCTGCGTATCCGCCATGGCGGTGCGGACTGCCCCGAGTTGCTCGTCAGAGACCGTGGCGGTGTGCTGTGCACTTGCGTACTCAACGTCGGCGAACCCCACTTCCCGTCGACGTTGCGTCTGCTCCGCCATCACGGGAGTGACCTGACTTCGCCACTCGCGTGGTGCCCTTCCGAGAGTCAGGAGTGCCTCCACCCAACCGGGACGCAACGCGATGATTGAATACAGACGCTGCTGCACTTCGGACTGACGTCGTTGCGCAGCTTCGAGAACGGCTTGCCGTTCCGCAACTGCTGTCCGCGCGCGCCGGAGCTGGTGCAGCGATCGCTCTTCCTGGTCGCGGAGGCTGCGGAGGGAAGCAGTCGTGGACTCGAGATCGGCGATCCGTCGGGCTGCCGCGGCTCGTTCCTCGAGGAGCCGTTGGACGAGGCCTTCAGCGGCTTTGAACTCCTCGCGAGCCCGAGCCCAGTCGGCCGGTTCACGCTCACCGTTCTTGACCGCTTTCAGGATGTCCTGGAGCCCGGGACGTGAGCCGTCACGGGCGCCGAACCAGAATGCAGAGTGGAATCGCCCCCGGTTCTTCTTGTTCCCGAGTTTCGCGGCGACGAGGCCCCACGCCTGCGGGTCCTTGTCGGGCGCCTTCCGCTTGTCCAGCAGGGAAGTGGCGATGTCCGCGAAGTACTCAGCGTCTCCGAACTCTTCGCCGAGGGCATCGCTCGACGGGAGTTCTTCGGAGACGTTCTCGACGGCGGCGTTGTTCGCGGACGTCACGACCATCTCGTACCCGGTGAGACTCGGGATCAGGGCGGGAACGCTCATGGTGTACTGGTCTGCCGTCCACCTGTGCGTGGTCGGTGAGAAAGCAGCACTCGGGTCTGGCAAGCGGGAGAGCGTGCGGGCCCGCTCGACGACGTTGCCCGCCAGGACGTCCCTGAGCATCGTGGTCTTCCCGGTGCCCGGCGGGCCGTTCACACCGCGGGTTCCGCCTGTGTCCCCGAGAGCGTCGAACAGATGGTTGACGGCGAACTGCTGACTGCGCGCAAGGTGGTGTGTCGCCGACGCCGGCCACCGGCCGAGTGGGATCTTCGAGGGACCCAGCAGGTCGTTCTCGGCCTGGACATCGGCCGCTACGTCGTGTCGCGACTCCTCGTCCACTGCGCCGTCTGGTGTGAGGTACGACCTGAGCGCTGCCCCGACGTCACCAGCGTCCACCGCATTCCGGACGACGGTGAGGTCTCCGAGGAAGAAACTGTTGAGGAAGTCGGAGTCGACCGTTTGGTCCGGCGCTGCCCGCTTCACCGGCACACTTCGGATACGGACGTCCTGCCCTGCGAGTCGTGAGAGTCCGGTGACGCCGGCACTCGCATGTGCGGCCTCGAGGAGTTCGCGCATCGCCGTGGCGCCGATGATCGGCGTGGTTCCGTCGTCCTCATCCTCGCCGACGAGATCCGTCACGCGTTCCGTGAACTGCTCCGCGGCCGGCGAGAACGCCTCGACCCACTCCGATGGCCGATCGTCGCCGGCCCTGATACGTCCGACGGCCCAGAGCGCTGACGACAGTGTCGGCGAGCCTGGTACCAGTGATCCGTGTTCGTCGACCACGAGTGCCGCGCAAGCGCTCTCCCCAGGTGGCCGTGAATCGAAGGCATCCTGAGCGTCGGAGAACGCCTGATGCAGCCAGTCGTAGATGCCTGCGAGTGGGTAGGGACCGAGGTAGACGACGTGGTGCTGGACCAGGTCCCGATCATCGTCAGGGCGGGACTCCCACGGGAGACGCTTGCCTGGAGTCCACTCCGAGACACCCGGGCCACGGCGTTTCGGTATCGGTTGCGGGCTAAACAGCTCCAACATCCGCCAGAACTCGACGACGCTGTCAGCCCGTCCCGCCTTGGTCTGCCTCACGAGCGTGTCCCCCTTCACCGGCCGCTCACCAACGGCCGCCCCGTTCGACGATATTGCACGGCGAGCTGGTCGTCGTGCGCGGCGGGAGCCCGCTAGTCGACGCGCGCCGGCAGCGCCGGCACCGACGCCTCGTCGATCCAGGGTCCGGTCACCGCCCGGACGTCCGCGACGGAGCGGCCGGTGGCGTCCGCGAACGCACGGAGCACGTCGGGCACGGTGACGGATCCGTGCCGGTGCCGCTCGGTGATGCTCCGCAGCCCGGTGAAGAACGCGTCGTCGCCGATCGTGCGGCGGACGGCGTGCAGGGCGAGGGCGCCGCGCTTGTAGACGCGGTCGTCGAACATGTCCTTCGCGCCCGGGTCACCGACCACCAGGTCCTCCGGCTGCTCGAGCAGTCCCTGCCGGTACCGCTCGGCCAGCTGGTCGGCGGTGTCGTCGCCGCGGTCCTCGGACCACAGCCACTCGGCGTAGCAGGCGAACCCCTCGTGCAGCCAGATGTCCTGCCACCGGGTGACCGTGACGGAGTTGCCGAACCACTGGTGGGCGAGCTCGTGGGCGATGAGGCGGTCGGTGCCGTGTTCGCCGTCGACGTGGTTCCGGCCGAACACCGCCAGGCCGTGGGCCTCGAGCGGGATCTCCAGGTCGTCGTCGGTCACCACGACGCCGTACGCCGCGAACGGGTACGGGCCGAACCGGTCACCGAACAGCGCGAGCATCTCCGGCACCTGGCCGAAGTCGGTCTTCGCGGCGGCGGCGAGGTCGGCGGGGTGGTGCAGCGTGACGGGGACCCCGCTCGTGCGCAGCTTCGTGGTGCGGTACCGGCCGATCTGCACGGTCGCCAGGTAGGTCGCCATCGGCTCGGTGGTGGCGTAGGTCCAGCGGGTCCCGACACGGTCGCGCTCCTTGGCGAGCAGCTCCCCGTTCGCCAGGACGTCGTACGCCGCCTCGGCCGCGATCTCGATCCGGTACGTGGCCTTGTCGTCGGGGCGGTCGTTGCACGGGAACCACGACGGCGCTCCCGTGGGCTGCGCGGCGACGATGACGCCGTCGGACAGTTCTTCCCAGCCGAGCTGCCCCCATGCGCTCCGGACGGGGTGCGGGGTGCCGCGGTACCGCAGGTGCACGCTGAACACGGTGTCGGCGGCGATGGGGTCGGCCGGGGTGACGGTCACCTTGTGCGTCGCGGTCGAGACCTTCTTCGCCCGGCGTCCGTCGACGTCGACCCGGTCGACCGTGAGCCCGTGCAGGTCGATCACGACCTTGTCGAGCGGCTCGAGGGCGCGCGCGGTGATCGTGGCGGTGCCGTCCAGGCGGTTCGTGGCGACGCGGTAGTCGAGACGGAGCTCGTAGTGCTCGGCGCTCCACCGTCGGTCGCCGCTGTGCGGGGTGTACGGGTCTGCGGCGGGATCGGAGGGCACGGGGACAGTCAACCTCATGGCGTCGGTGGGGCGGTCACCGACGGTGCTGCGGATGTCCACGGAGCGATCGGGTTGCCGGACCAGCGGGAGCCCGTCGGTACCTGCTCGCCCCGCATCACGAGCGAGGACGGCCCGACGGTCGCCCCGGCACCGATGCCGGCCGCCGGCAGGACCACGCTGTGCGGCCCGAGGGTCGCACCCGCGTCGATCCGGACGGTGTCGAGCTGCATCACGCGGTCGTGGAACAGGTGCGTCTGCACGACCGTGCCCCGCGCCACCGACGCCCCGGAGCCGATGGTGACCAGGTCGGCCTCGGGCAGCCAGTACGTCTCGAGCCAGGTGCCGCGGCCGATCGTCGCACCGAGGCTCCGCAGCCAGACGGCCAGCGCGGGGGTGCCGGTGGCCTGCTCGGCGAACCACGGCCGGGCGACGGTCTCGACGAAGGTGTCCTGCACCTCGTTGCGCCACACGAACGACGACCACAGCGGGTGCTCCCGGGCGGTGATCCGGCCGACGAACGCCCACTTCGCGATCGTCGACACCACGGCGGCGACGGCACCGGCGGCGATGAGCACCGGCCCGGCGAGCAGCACCGTCCACCCGATCCCGACGACCGACCACAGCGCCAGCAGGGCTCCGGCCACGCCGAGCGCGATGGCGGCGGAGACCATCGGGGCCACCAGGCGCAGCAGCTCCCAGCAGCCGCGGGCGACCTTGAGCCGCCTGGACGGGCGGAACGTGCGCGCCTCGTCGAACTCCGTCGCCGCACGCCGCAGCCGCACCGGGGGCGACCCGAGCCACGACGACCCGCGCTTGGCCTTCTTCGGCACCGCGGACAGCACCGCCACCAGGGCCTCACGTGGCACCGAGCGTCCGGCACCCGTCATCCCGCTGTTGCCGAGGAACGCCCGACGGCCGACCTTCGAGCGACCGATCCGCACCCGACCGCCGCCGAGCTCGTACGTCGCCACCATCGTGTCGTCGGCCAGGAACGCCCCCGACGCGATCTGCGTCAACGCCGGGATGAGCAGCACCGTCGAGATCTCGGTGTCCCGACCGACCCGGGCACCGAGCAGCCGCAGCCACACCGGCGTCACGAGCGAGGCGTACAGCGGGAACAGCAGGGTGCGCGCCGCGTCGAGCACCCGCTCGGTCGACCACACCTGCCAGCCGATCCGGGAGCGCACCGGGTGCCGCCCCTCGTGCAGCCCGATGCCGAGCAGCCGCACCGAGACCACCACCAGCAGCGCGTACACCGCACCGGCGACGACCGTCGCCAGGGGGACCGTCACCAGCGCACGGAGCAGCGCGTCGCCCAGGGTCGACGCCCGCCCGACCAGGGCGAGGGCGACCAGCAGGCCGACCGCGACACCGACCACCGGCAACCCGGCCACGGCCAGGGACCCGGCCCCGTACGCGAGCAGCCAGCGTCGACGGGTCGCGGGACGGGCCTCCCGGTCGTCACGAGCCGACCCGGTGCGCTCCGCCGGCGCCCCCGCCCAGCGTTCGCCAGCGGGCACCGGGCCGCCGACGGCGGAACCCGCCGTGATCTCGGCACCCGCACCGACGTGCGCCCCCGGCAGCAGCGTCGTCCGGCTGCGCACCACGGCGTCCTCGTCGACACGGACGTGCCCCAGGTGGAACACGTCGCCGTCGAGCCAGTGCCCGGCCAGGTCGACCTCGGGCTCGATCGACGCACGCTTGCCGATCGTGAGCATCCCCGTCACCGGCGGCAACGTGTGCAGGTCGACGTCCCGGCCGATCCGCGCACCGAGTGCCCGGGCGTAGTAGCTGATCCACGGGGCACCCGCCGTCGACGGGCCGTCGACCGCCTCGGCGATCCGCTCGGCCAACCACACTCGCAGGTGCACGGAACCACCGCGGGGGTACGACCCCGGCCGCACCCCGGCGAGCAGCAGCCGCGCCAGCACCACCGTCAGCGCCATCTTGCCGATCGGCGTCACGAACACCAGGAGCGCCAGCACCAGCACCGGCCAGGGCAGCACCGGCAGGAACGGCAGCGTCGTCGCGTGCAGCACCGCAGCCACCAGCGCCGTCCACGTCAGCACCCGCAACCCCCGGAGGACCTGCACCGGCAGCCCGAGCAGCGTCATCAGCAACCCCGTCGCCGGAGGCACCGGCGTGACGTCACGCGACGACGCCTCGACCGGGCCGGACTCGTCCAGCGCCGCCGCCAACGCCCCGATCCGCGGGTGGTCGTACACGTCCGCCACCGTCGTCGTCGGGAACCGCTCGCGGATGGCCGACACCAGCTGCGCCGCCGTCAATGACCCACCGCCGTGCGCGAAGAAGTCGTCGTCCACGCTCGCCACCGGCACCCCCAGGATCGCCGCCCACCGCTCGGCGATCCACGCCACCGTGTCCGGCAGCATCGCCGCGTCCGAGGCCCCCGGCAACGGCCACGGCAGCGCCGCGCGGTCGACCTTGCCCGACGTCCGCGTCGGCAGCGACTCCACCACGGCCACCAACGGCACCAGCGCCGCCGGCAGCTCCTGCCGTAACCGGGCGTTCGCCGCAGCCACGTCCACCGTCGCCCCGGCCACCGGGGCCACGTACCCGACCAGCACCTGGTTGCCCGCCGTGGTCCGCTGCACCACCGCGGCACCACCCGCCACGTCGTCCAGGGCCTGCAACGCCGCATCGATCTCCCCGAGCTCGATCCGCCGGCCACCGAGCTTCACCTGGTCGTCCGCACGCCCCTGGAACACCAGCCCCTCGGGCTCGTACCGCACCAGGTCCCCGCTCCGGTACGCCCGCTCCCACCCGAGCTCCGGGAACGGCGCGTACTTCTCCGCGTCCTTCGCCGGGTCGAGGTACCGCCCCAGCCCGACCCCGCCGATCACGAGCTCACCGACGCCGCCCGGCTCCACCCGCTGTCCGGCACCGTCCACCACGGCGAGGTCCCACCCGTCCAGCGGCAACCCGATCCGGATCGGCTGGCTCCCGTCGAGCAGGGACCCGCACGCCACCACCGTCGCCTCGGTCGGCCCGTACGTGTTCCACACCTCACGGTCACGACTCGCGATGCGCGCCGCCAGCTCCGGCGGGCACGCCTCACCACCGAAGATCACCAGCCGCACCTGCTCCAGCGCATCGTCCGGCCACAACGCCGCCAGCGTCGGCACCGTCGACACCACCGTGATCGTGTGCGCGATGAGCCACGGCCCCAGGTCCACGCCCGTCCGCACCAAAGAACGGGGCGCCGGCACCAACGCGGCACCGTGCCCCCACGCCAACCACATCTCCTCGCACGACGCGTCGAACGCCACGCTCAGCCCCGCCAGCACCCGGTCACCCGGACCGATCGGCGCCGCCTGCAGGAACATCCGCGCCTCGGCGTCCACGAACGCCGCAGCACTGCGGTGCGTGACCGCCACACCCTTCGGCACCCCGGTCGACCCGGACGTGAAGATGATCCACGCGTCGTCGGTCTCGCGCGGGAGCTCGGCGCTCGCCGCGGGGTCCGTCACCGGCAGCTCCGTGCCGTCGCGGTCGCGCAGGACACCGCCCGCGCCGATCACCCCGACGACACCGGCCTCGCCGAACACCAGGGTGGCGCGCTCCTCGGGGTCGTCGGCGTCGACCGGCACGTACGCCGCTCCGGCGGCGAGGACGGCGAGGATCGACAGGTACAGGTCGCGCCCGCCGGAGGGGATCCGCACCCCGACCCGGTCACCCCGTCGGAC
The DNA here is from genome assembly GCF_013205045.1 of Curtobacterium sp. VKM Ac-2852. Lineage (NCBI taxonomy): Bacteria > Bacillati > Actinomycetota > Actinomycetes > Micrococcales > Microbacteriaceae > Curtobacterium > Curtobacterium sp. VKM Ac-2852. The sequence goes on along the minus strand of NZ_JABMLI010000002.1, from coordinate 825,608 downwards.
ACCGCGGCGGGCCAGGTCGTCGGCCTGCGCGCGCACGAGGTCGAGCAGGGCGGCGTAGTCGACACTGCCGGCGGGGTCCTCGAGGGCGGTCGCGTCCGAGTGGGTCGCCGCGGTCGCCGCCAGGACGTCGAACAGGGTCCGTGGGGCGGGTGCGTCGCCGCCGCGGGCGAGTTCGAGCTGCGCGTTCCCGGTTCCGATGGTCATCGAGGCCTCTTCCCGGTCGCGTGCGGGACGACCGGCCCGTGATCCTAGAGGGTCGAGGTGTCCTGCTCGGGAACGGACGGTGCCGCACCGGTCGCCTCGAGCGACGCACGTGCCGATTCGAGCGCCGCCGCGATCCCGATCGAGTCGTCCAGCGAGTGCACCGGCGACTCCGTGCGACCGTCCGCCACGTACTGCGCGAGCGCCGCCGCCTGCCACACCAGGCCCTGACGCCCCCGCAGCCCCGTCGGCTCCTCCCAGCGGTCCTCCCCACCCGGGTGGTGCACCGCGAACGACGCGGGGAACACGAAGTGGTCGGTGTACCGGACCGTGGCCCGGCTCCCGGCGATCACCGCCAGCCCCGGCGTCCACGCCGTCATCGACGTGGCCACCACCGCCTGCGCGCCACCCTCCGCCGTCGACACCGTGACGGACTGGAGGTCCACCCCGCGATCCGAGACCGCCCCCGTCGTGCTGCTGGTCACCGGGGCGCCGGTGGCGAAGCGTGCGAACCAGTGCCCGTACACACCGGCGTCGAGGAGGGCACCCCCGCCGGCGGCGGGGTCGAACATCCGGTCCGCCGGGTCCGGGTCGTGCGGCCAACCGACGTCGACCGTCGCGAGGCGGACGTCGCCGAGGACCCCGTCCGCGAGCAGACGGGCGACGACGGTGGTGCCCGGCAGGTACCGGGTCCACATCGCCTCCATCGCGAGGACACCCGCGGCCCGTGCGGCGTCGGCGAGGGTGCGGGTGTCCGCCGCCGAGGTCGTCATCGGCTTCTCGACGAGCACGTGCTTGCCGGCGGCGATCGCGAGCAGTGCGTGCCCGAGGTGCTGCGGGTGCGGCGAGGCGACGTAGACCACGTCGACGGCGGGGTCCGCCACGAGGGCCTCGTAGGAGCCGTGCACCCCGGGCACGCCGTGGCGGGCGGCGAAGGCCGCGGCACGCTCGGGGGAGCGGGAGCCCACGGCGACGACGCGCTGGTCGGAGTTCGCGTGCAGCGTCGTCGTGAAGTCGTTCGCGATCTCCCCGGGGCCGATCACACCCCACCGGAGCACGGGTCCGCCCCGCAGTGCGTGGACTCCGGGCACCGGGAACGTCATCGTCATGCCCGAACGCTACCGGGCAGGCGCGTTGCACGCCGTCGAGGCACCTAGCCACGAGACCGGCGAAGAACCCGGAGGAGTCTCAACGGGGAGAGGTCGCCGCAGGCGACATCGCGCGCAGCTGACTGAGCGAAGCGAAGACAACTGCTTGCGCGGAAATGTGACTGTGCCCCCAGGAGGATTCGAACCTCCGCCCCTGCCTCCGGAGGGCAGTGCTCTATCCCCTGAGCTATGGGGGCCAAGGGGTGTCAACAACCGTAGCAGGTCCGGCGGGTGGTCCTGGACAGCGCGTGTCGCGCCGTGGACGTGACGACGGGCGGCCTGGAGGCGCGGTGCGGGCCCGCCACGGGCCTCCCGTCCGCACCGTGCGTCCGTCGCGTTCCCGTGCGCGGTTCCGCATTCCGTGCGGCGCTGCGAGCCGCGCACCACGTGCGCAACCTCGCACCGGACGGCGGCCTCGCACCGTGCGCGGCCGCCGACGGCCTGGAGGCGCGGTGCGGGCCCGCCACGGGCCTCCCGTCCGCACCGTGCGTCGGTCGCGTTCCCGTGCGAGGTTCCGTGTCCCGTGCGGCGTTGCGAGCAGCGCACCACGTGCGCAACCTCGCACCGGACGGCGCCCTCGCACCGTGCGTGGCCGCCGCCGGGCTGGAGGCGCGGTGCGGGCCCGCCACGGGCCTCCCGTCCGCACCGTGCGAGCGTCGCGTTCCCGTGCGAAGTTCCGCATTCCGTGCGGCGCTGCGACCCGCGCACCACGTGCGCAACCTCGCACCGGACGGCGGCCTCGCACCGTGCGCGGCCGCAGCGCGGGTCAGCCCGCGGGCGTGGCCGTCGCCGACGCGGACGGCTGCAGCGCGGCCCGCACCGCGTCGACGACGGGCTGCGCCCCACCCGGCTCGGTGAACAGCGTCGACTGCGCGGTGATCCAGTACGGGTCGGCGAAGGCGTCCGCGCGGCCGACGTCGCCGCTCAGGGCGAAGTACCCCTCCACGCGGTAGGTGGGGACGGACCCGCCCCGCTCGTACAGAGCGTCCTTCAGGTTGGTGAGCGACTTCTCAGGCAGGTCGGCGACCGCGAGCGTGATCGCCGTGGCGTCCGAGTCGGTGCTGACGAACCGGCACACGCGACCCTGCTGCTTCGCGATGGTCGCAGCGGGGGAGCCCTTCGCGGGGGTGAAGGAGTCGTCGAGCTCGAAGGTCTGCCCGTACACCGACAGCGCGCTGGTCGGCAGGAGCTCCGCGCAGGTCTCGGACACCGGCTTGCCCGCCGGGGTCGCGGTGGCCGACGGGGTGCTGTCCCCGCCGCCCGAGCACCCGGCGAGCACGAGGGCTGCTGCGGTGGTGAGGGTGGCGACGGTGAGCGCCCGGGCACGGCTGCGGGGGGTCATCCCGACATGATGCTGCATCGACCGGTGCGGACCTGGGCGTCCCGGTAGGATCGGTCCTCGTGACTCCTGCCGAACTCTCCGCCGCGTACCTGTCGATCCTGACCGGGATCGTCGAGCGCCGAGGCGCGTCCGAGACCGTGACGATCGAGGAGTCCCACGTGGTGCTCGAGCGTCCGAAGAACCGCGCCCACGGCGACTGGGCCTCGAACGCCGCCATGCAGCTCGCGAAGCGGCTCGGCACGAACCCGCGCGAGCTCGCGACCGAGATCGCCGGCGAGCTGACCGAGCTCGACGGTGTGGACTCGGTCGACGTCGCCGGCCCCGGCTTCATCAACATCACGCTCGAGGCCGCCGCCGCGGGTGAGATCGCGCGCACCATCGTGGACGGCGGCGAGTCCTTCGGTACCGGCGACCTGTACGACGGCGTCCGGATCAACCTGGAGTTCGTCTCCGCCAACCCCACCGGCCCGATCCACATGGGCGGCGTGCGGTGGGCCGCAGTCGGCGACAGCCTGGCCCGCGTGTTCCAGGCGCAGGGCGGGCTCGTCACCCGCGAGTACTACTTCAACGACCACGGCGCGCAGATCGACCGCTTCGCCCGCTCCCTCGTCGCCAGCGCACTCGGTGAGCCCACGCCCGAGGACGGCTACGGCGGCGCCTACATCGCCGAGATCGCCGCACGGGTCATCGCGACCCTCGAGCCGGGCATCGACGTCCGCGAGCTGCCGCGCGACGAGGCGCAGGAGCTCTTCCGTCGCGAGGGCGTCGACTTCATGTTCGCGGACATCAAGTCGTCGCTGCACGACTTCGGCGTCGACTTCGACGTCTACTTCCACGAGAACGCCCTGCACGAGTCGAAGGCCGTCGAGCGTGCCATCGCCCGACTGCGGTCGGCCGGCGTGATGTACGAGGCCGAGGGCGCCGAGTGGCTGCGCACGACCGACTTCGGCGACGACCGCGACCGCGTCGTCATCAAGTCGGACGGCGAGCCCGCGTACATCGCCGGCGACCTGGCGTACTACCTCGACAAGCGCGAGCGCGGGTTCGAGCGGAACCTGATCATGCTCGGCGCCGACCACCACGGCTACGTCGGCCGCATGATGGCGATGTGCGCCGCGTTCGGGGACGAGCCGGGCAAGAACCTCGAGATCCTGATCGGGCAGATGGTCAACCTGCTCAAGGACGGCGAGCCGATGCGCATGTCGAAGCGCAACGGCACCATCGTCACGATGGAGGACCTCGTCGACGCCGTCGGTGTCGACGCCGGCCGGTACGCCCTGGTCCGTTTCGCCAGCGACACCGCGATCGACATCGACCTCGACCTGCTCACCAAGCGCACGAACGACAACCCCGTCTTCTACGTGCAGTACGCCCACGCCCGCACGCAGTCGGTGGCACGGAACGCCGCGGCGGCCGGGGTCGACCGGTCCGTGTTCGACGCCTCGCTGCTGACCCACGAGTCCGAGAGCGCGCTCCTCGGAGCCCTCGCCGAGTACCCGCGGGTGGTCCGGCACGCCGCCGAGCTGCGCGAGCCGCACCGCATCGCGCGGTACATCGAGCAGCTGGCCGGCCTGTACCACCGCTGGTACGACTCCTGCCGTGTCACACCCCTCGGTGACGAGCCCGTGACCGACCTGCACCGCACGCGCCTGTGGCTGAACGACGCCACCGGGCAGGTCGTCCGCAACGGCCTCGGCCTGCTCGGCGTGACGGCTCCGTCCCGCATGTAGCGATCGCCCCTTGCGCAAAACACCGGTGTTCGCGCACCGAACACCCGCATTCCGCGGTGTCGAGTGCGAACACCGGTGTTTTGCATCCCGGCCGCATCCCGGCCGCAGCTGGGCCGCAGCTGGGCCGCAGACCGGACTGGCAGGGTAGGACGCATGCCCGCAGCCACCGAACGCCCCACCACGCGCCGCCGCTGGCCCGTCGTCCTGCTCGTGGTCGTCGTCGTGCTCGCCGCCCTCGTCGTGATCGCCGAGTTCGTGCTGCGCGGCGTCGTCGACCGGATCATCGCCCAGCAGGTCGAGCAGTCGCTGCCGGACGGCACGACCGGCGAGGTCGCGGCCCACGCCGAGGGCATCGTCATCCCGCAGCTCATCAGCGGCACCCTCGACCGCGTCGAGATCTCCTCGGCGAAGCTCACGGTCGACGGCATCCCGCTCGCCGCCGACGTCACCGCGCAGGACGTCCCGGTGGACGGCAAGGGTGACGTCCGCGACGTCGACGGCACGGTCACCCTGGCGTCGTCGAGCGTCAAGGACCTGGCGAAGTACAGCCCGCTGTTCGACCGGCTGAACCTGTTCGACGGCGGCGTCGAACTGACGGGGTCGTCGTCGGTGCTCGGCTACGACATCACCTACGCGGCGAAGGGCGCCGTCGTCGCGCAGGACGACGGCCGCGGCATCACCATCACCCCGGAGAGCGTCCGGATCACGAACTCCGACCTCGGCCTCAAGGTCGACTCGATCCCGGGCGTCACCGGTGTCCCGGTGCAGGTCTGCACCGCGCAGTTCCTGCCCGAGGCGCTCCGGGTGCGCTCGCTCGACGTGTCGAAGTCGGACGCGACGGTCCGGATCACCGCGGACGCGCTGCCGCTCAACGAGGACGGCCTGCGGACCGTCGGCAGCTGCGGCTGAGCGGACGGGTGCGTAACGCGGCCTGGAGGAACGGCTCGCGTCGGTAGGATCGGGTCCCGTGAGCGAGAACCCCCTTGCACCGCCGCGGCTGCGGTTCCCGACGGACGCCTCCGCACTGGTGGGCCGCATCTGGCCCGCGTCCGCGACGCGGACCGACGACGGCACCCTGGCGATCGGCGGCATCAGCGCGACGGACCTGGTCGCGCAGTTCGGCACGCCCCTGTACGTCGTCGACGAGCGTGACGTCCAGTCCCGCGCCGTCCGCGTGCGGAACGCGTTCGCCGAGGCGTTCGAACGCATCGGCAGCCACGCGCACGTCTACTACGCCGGCAAGGCCTTCCTGACGACGCAGGTCGTCGCGTGGATGGCCGAGGCCGACCTGCGCGTCGACGTCTGCACCGCCGGTGAGCTCGCGGTCGCCCTGGCCGGCGGCATCGACCCCGGCCGGCTCGGCTTCCACGGCAACGACAAGTCCGACGCCGAGATCGCCCGCGCGGTCGAGGTCGGCATCGGCACGATCGTGCTCGACAGCCACGAAGAGGTGCAGCGCGTCGCCCGTGCCGCCGCCGACGCCGGGGTCGTGCAGCGCGTCCGCATCCGGATCAACACCGGCGTGCACGCGTCCACCCACGAGTACCTGGCGACCGCTCGCGAGGACCAGAAGTTCGGCATCCCGCTGTCCGAGGCCGTCGAGGCCTCGGCAGCCGTCCGCGCCGAGCCCTCGCTCGCCTTCGTCGGGCTGCACTCGCACATCGGTTCGCAGATCTTCGACGACGCCGGCTTCCGCGAGGCCGCACGCCGACTGATGGACGTGCACGCGACGCTCGTGGCCTCCGGTCCGGTGCCCGAGCTGAACCTCGGCGGCGGCTGGGGGATCGACTACACGGAGGCCGACTCGGCCTTCGCCCCCGAGGACGTCGCCGACGCACTGGCCACGATCATCGGCGAGGCCTGCGCCGAGCGCGGCATCCCGGTGCCGGACATCGCCGTCGAGCCGGGCCGCTACATCATCGGCCCGCCCGGGGTGACGCTCTACCGCGTCGGCACGATCAAGCCGGTCACGCTCGAGACCGACGACGGCGGCAGCGCGACCCGCACGTACGTCTCGGTCGACGGCGGGATGAGCGACAACATCCGTCCCGCCCTGTACGGCGCCGACTACACGGCCCGGCTCGCCCGCACCTCCGACGCCCCGCCGGTGCTGAGCCGCGTCGTCGGCAAGCACTGCGAGAGCGGCGACGTCGTGGTGAACGACGAGTACCTGCCCGGCGACGTGCAGCGCGGCGACCTGCTGGCCGTCGCGGCCACCGGTGCCTACTGCTGGGCGCTGTCGAGCAACTACAACCACGTGGGCCGCCCGCCGGTCGTCGCCGTCGCGGACGGCGCAGCCCGTATCCTCGTGCGGGGCGAGACGATCGACGACCTCCTCGCCCGTGACACCGGGGTCGCCGCCGCGCCCGCCGACGGCACCGGCCGCTGACCCCCGACCCGACCGGGTCCGCCCACCCCGCAGGGCGCACCCCCACCGACAGGAACCGCTACCAGATGATCGAATACCGCAACGTCCGTGTCGCGCTGCTCGGGGCCGGCTCGGTCGGTTCCCAGGTCGCGCGACTGCTCCTCGAGCACGGCGACGAGCTGGCCTCGCGCGCCGGTGCCGGGCTGGAGCTGGTCGGGATCGCCGTGCGCGACGTGGACTCACAGCGCGACGTCGACCTGCCGGCGGAGCTCTTCACCACGGACGCTGCATCGCTCATCCTCGGCGCGGACATCGTCGTCGAGCTCATCGGCGGCATCGAGCCGGCGCGCACCCTCGTGCTCCAGGCCCTGCAGTCCGGCGCGGACGTCGTCACCGGCAACAAGGCGCTGCTCGCGACCCACGGCCCGGAGCTCTTCGCCGCGGCCGAGCAGGTCGGCGCGCAGCTCTACTACGAGGCCGCAGTGGCCGGGGCGATCCCGATCATCCGTCCGCTGCACGACTCGCTCGCCGGTGACCGCATCGTCCGGATCATGGGCATCGTCAACGGCACCACGAACTTCATCCTCGACCTGATGGACCGCAAGGGCTCCACGTTCGAGGACGCCCTGGCCACCGCGACGGAGCTCGGGTACGCCGAGGCCGACCCGACCGCCGACGTCGAGGGCTACGACGCCGCGCAGAAGGCCGCGATCCTGGCCTCGCTGGCGTTCCACACCTCGGTGCCGCTCGCCGCCGTGCACCGCGAGGGCATCACCCACGTCACGATCGACCAGGTCCGCGCCGCCCGCAAGGCCGGCTACGTCGTGAAGATCCTGGCGACCGCCGAGCGTCTGACCGACGAGGACGGCCGCGAGGGCGTCAGCGCCCGCGTCTACCCGGCCCTCGTGCCCGAGTCGCACCCGCTCGCGAGCGTGCACGGTGCGAAGAACGCCGTGTTCGTCGAGGCCGAGGCCGCCGGTGACCTGATGTTCTACGGCGCGGGTGCCGGTGGCGTCGAGACGGCCTCGGCGGTCCTCGGCGACCTGGTCTCCGCGGCCCGTCGGCACGTCATCGGCGGCCCGGGGGTCGCCGAGTCGACGCAGTCCGAGCTGCCGGTGTTCCCGATCGGCACCGTCCGCACGAGCTACCAGATCACCCTGCACGTCACGGACGCCCCCGGCGTGCTGTCGACGGTCGCCGGCGTGCTCGCGAAGCACGGCGTCAGCGTCGAGACGGTCGAGCAGACCACCACCGGCGCAGCCGAGGGGACCGCGACGCTCGTCATCGGCACCCACCTGGCGCGTGAGGCCGACCTGGCGGACACCGTCGTCGCCCTCCGCGGCGAGGACGTCGTCCTGGACGTCACCAGCGTCCTGCGCGTCGTCGGTCGCTGACGCGACCACGGGCCTCCAGGCCGACCAGCAGGCTCACCGAGCCGAACCACCACCAGATCCACCCCACCGGACAGAGAGAGAAGCCTGATGGCCCACCAGTGGCAGGGAGTCCTGCGCGAGTACGCCGACCGACTCGACGTGACCGAGGCGACGCCCATCGTCACGCTGGGAGAGGGCGGCACGCCGCTCATCCCGGCTCGTCGGCTCTCCGAGCGCACCGGCGCCGAGGTCTACGTGAAGTTCGAGGGCATGAACCCGACGGGTTCGTTCAAGGACCGCGGCATGACGATGGCGATCTCGAAGGCCGTCGAGCACGGCGCGAAGGCCGTCATCTGCGCCTCGACCGGCAACACCAGCGCCTCGGCCGCCGCGTACGCCACGCACGCCGGCATCACCGCTGCGGTGCTCGTGCCCGAGGGCAAGATCGCCATGGGCAAGCTCAGCCAGGCCGTCGCCCACGACGCCCAGCTGCTGCAGGTGCAGGGCAACTTCGACGACTGCCTCGACATCGCCCGCGACCTGGCGGCGAACTACCCGGTGCACCTCGTCAACTCCGTCAACAACGACCGCATCGAGGGGCAGAAGACCGCCGCGTTCGAGGTCGTCGACGTCCTCGGTGACGCACCGGACTTCCACTTCCTGCCCGTCGGCAACGCGGGCAACTACACCGCGTACTCGCGCGGCTACCGCGAGGACGTCGCCGCCGGCCGCAGCACCAAGCTGCCCCGCATGTTCGGGTTCCAGGCCGCCGGTTCCGCCCCGATCGTGCACGGCGAGGTCGTCCGGCACCCCGACACCATCGCGTCGGCGATCCGGATCGGCAACCCGGCCTCGTGGCAGTTCGCGCTCGAGGCGCAGCAGGAGACCGACGGCTACTTCGGTGCCATCACCGACGAGGCCATCCTCGCGGCGCACCGCATCCTGTCGGCCGAGGTCGGCGTGTTCGTCGAGCCCGCATCGGCCATCGGTGTCGCCGGGCTGCTCGAGCGTGCCGACGCCGGTGTCGTGCCGAAGGGCGCGAAGGTCGTCATCACGGTCACGGGCCACGGCCTGAAGGACCCGCAGTGGGCCCTCCGCACGCCGGACGGCGGCGAGGTCACCCCGACGAGCGTGCCGGTCGACACGAAGTCGATCGCCGACGTGCTCGGTCTGGTCAGCGAGCAGTGATCTCCGACCGCTCGTCCGGACCGGGTGAGGGCATGACCGCCCGCAGTGCTGTACCGGCCGGACGGGCGGTCCGTGCGCTGCCGACCGGATCGGCGGTGCGCGTCCGGGTGCCGGCCACGTCGGCGAACCTCGGCCCCGGCTTCGACTCGCTCGGCCTCGCGCTCTCGCTCTACGACGAGGTCGTGGTGCGCGTCCGCCGCGAACCCGGCGCGACCGTCACCGTCGAGGGCGTCGGTGCCGGCGAGGTCGCCACGGACGACACGAACCTCGTCGTCCGTGCGGTCCGCCGGGGCCTGGAGCACGCCGGTGTCGACCAGCCCGGACTCGAGCTGCACGCCACGAACGCGATCCCGCACGGCCGCGGTCTCGGTTCCTCCGCCGCGGCGATCGTCGCCGGGCTGATGGCTGCCCGCGGTCTGCTCGAGGGCATCGTCGACCTGGACGCCTCGACGCTCCTGACCCTGGCCACCGAGATGGAGGGCCACCCGGACAACGTCGCGCCGGCGCTCTTCGGCGGCCTGACGATCGCGTGGATGACCGCCGAGGGCCCGGCCTACAAGCGGCTCCTGGTACACCGCGGTGTCGCCCCGGTGGTGTTCGTGCCGACCTCGACGCTCTCGACCAAGCTCGCGCGCTCCCTGCAGCCAGAGCAGGTCCCGCACGCCGACGCCGCCTTCAACGTCTCCCGCTCGGCGCTGCTCGTCGCGGCGCTCATCCAGAGCCCCGAGCTGCTGCTCGCCGCGACCGAGGACCGGCTGCACCAGGCGTACCGTGCCAGCGCCATGCCCGAGACCGACGCCCTGATCCGGTTGCTCCGGCAGCACGGCCTCGCCGCGGTGGTCTCCGGTGCCGGGCCGAGCCTGCTCGTCCTCGGCAGCGATCCGGCACAGCGCCTGACCGCCGCCGAACTGGTGCAGCGACACGCCGAATCCGACTGGCGGCCGCTCATGCTGGCCGTCGATCTCGGTGGTGCTACAGTGGCAGCGCACTCGGCGCTCGAAGCCGAACCCGCGTAACCGTACGGATCGCTCGTCCTCAGGACAGCTCCTGCGACGTCGCAGGGTCCGGTGCGCGAGTGTGCATCTCTTTCTGATCACCGAATCCCGATCCGTCGTCTGAACGGCGGTCGATGCTCACCCTGCATCCGGGACGGTGGAAACTCTCCGCGTTCTGCGGTTCGAAAGGAAACACCGACCTTGACCGACAACAACTCCGCCCAGGTGGAGATCCCCAGCGACCTGCGTGCCCTCCGTCTCCCGGAGCTCCAGCGCATCGCCTCCTCGCTCGGCATCACCGGGCTCTCCAAGCTCCGGAAGGGCGACCTGATCGCCTCCATCGAGGACAAGCGTCCCGTCGACGAGACGCCGGCTGCCCCGGCCGCCGCCGTCGTCGCCGAGACCCCCGCCGAGCCGGCCGCCACCGAGCAGCCGACCCTGCCGGAGCCCGCCGAGACCCCCGCGCAGCCCGCTGCCGAGGCACCCGTCGCCGACTCCGAGGCACCCGCCGAGTCAGCAGCCCCGAGCCGTGCCCGTCGTTCGCGCCGCGCGTCGTCCGGTGGCACCGTGAACGCTGCGCCGACCTCGGCCGCCGAGCACACCAACCACGGCCAGACCGGCACCGAGGACCTCCTCGCCGGGCTCGACCAGGTCCGCGCCGAGAAGGACGCCCAGGAAGCCGCGCAGTCCGGCTCGCAGCGCCGTGGCCGAGGCCAGCGGAACGCCGAGCAGCGTGGCACCGAGCAGGGCCAGCAGGCGTCGACACCCGCCGAGGCCGAGCAGCCGAGCCAGGCGGCCCAGCAGGGCCAGCAGGCCCCGACGTCCGCCGTCCAGGCCGACCAGGACCAGAACGAGTCCGGCGACCAGAACGACCAGGGCGACCAGAACTCCGAGCAGGGCGAGGGCGGCTCGCGTCGCGGTCGTCGCAGCCGTGGTCGCGGTCGTGGCCGTGGGCAGAACGCCGAGAACGGCGAGCAGCAGAACGGGGCCGACCAGCAGAACGGCGGCCAGAATGGCGGCCAGAACGCCGGCCAGCAGAAGCAGAACGGCGCCGACCAGCAGAACCAGCCGAAGCAGAACGGCGGCGAGCAGCAGAACGGCCAGCAGAACGGCGGCCAGAAGCAGAACGACCAGCCGAAGCAGGCCGAGGCCAAGCAGGACGACAAGGCCGACCAGAAGCAGCAGCAGAACGCCGGTCAGCAGAAGCAGCAGACCAGCGGCCAGCAGAAGCAGCAGCAGCAACAGCACGCTGACGAGGCCGAGAGCGGCCGCAGCCGTCGCCAGCGCGACCGCAAGCGCGGCCGTGGCGGCCAGAACGACGACTTCGAGCCCGAGGTCACCGAGGACGACGTCCTGATCCCGATCGCGGGCATCCTCGACGTCCTCGACAACTACGCGTTCGTCCGCACCACCGGGTACCTGCCGGGCCCGAGCGACGTCTACGTCTCCCTCGGCCAGGTGAAGAAGTACCACCTGCGCAAGGGCGACGCCGTCGTCGGTTCGATCAAGCAGCCGCGTGACGGCGAGCAGCAGAGCCGCCAGAAGTACAACGCGCTCGTCGCCGTCGAGTCGATCAACGGCCAGTCCGCCGACGAGGCCGCGGCCCGCGTCGACTTCAACGACCTCACCCCGCTGTACCCGAACGAGCGCCTGCGCCTCGAGACGGAGCCGGGCAAGCTGTCGACCCGCATCATCGACCTCGTGTCGCCGATCGGCAAGGGCCAGCGCGGTCTCATCGTGTCCCCGCCGAAGGCCGGCAAGACCGTCGTGCTGCAAGCCATCGCGAACGCCGTCGCCAAGAACAACCCCGAGGCGCACCTGATGGTCGTCCTCGTCGACGAGCGGCCCGAAGAGGTCACCGACATGCAGCGCACGGTGAAGGGCGAGGTCATCGCCTCGACCTTCGACCGTCCCGCCGAGGACCACACCACCGTCGCCGAGCTCGCCATCGAGCGTGCGAAGCGCCTGGTGGAGCTGGGCCACGACGTCGTGCTCCTGCTCGACTCGATCACCCGCCTGGGCCGTGCGTACAACCTGTCGACCCCGCCGTCGGGCCGCGTGCTCTCCGGTGGCGTCGACTCGGCGGCGCTGTATCCGCCGAAGCGCTTCTTCGGTGCCGCGCGCAACATCGAGGACGGTGGCTCGCTGACCATCCTCGCGACCGCGCTCGTCGAGACCGGCTCCAAGATGGACGAGGTCATCTTCGAGGAGTTCAAGGGCACCGGCAACATGGAGCTCCGCCTGAACCGCCACCTCGCCGACAAGCGGATCTTCCCCGCCGTCGACGTGAACGCCTCTGGTACCCGTCGCGAGGAGCAGCTGCTCTCCGCCGACGAGGTCAAGATCACCTGGCGTCTGCGCCGGGCCCTCGCCGGGCTCGACCCGCAGCAGGCCCTCGAGATCGTGCTGCGGAACCTCAAGGAGACGCAGTCGAACGTCGAGTTCCTGGTGCAGGTGCAGAAGTCGGTCCCCACGACCGGCGCCCACCACAACGGTCACCAGGAGTAACGCGTGTTCGAGTCGGTAGCGGGGCTGCTGGCGGAACACGAGGACCTGACGCAGCAGCTGTCGGACCCCGCGCTCCACGCCGATGCGGCCCGGGCGAAGAAGGTGAACCGGCGGTACGCCGAGCTCAACCAGATCAAGTCCGCGTACGAGGCCTGGCAGGCGGCGGGGGACGACCTCGCCGCCGCCCAGGAACTCGCGCGTGAAGACGCGGCGTTCGCGGACGAGGTCCCCGGGCTCGAGGAGCAGCTGTCGGAGCGCCAGGAGCGTCTCCGCCGGCTGCTCATCCCGCGCGACCCCGACGACGGCCGTGACGTCATCATGGAGATCAAGGGCGGCGAGGGCGGCGAGGAATCGGCGCTGTTCGCGGCCGATCTGCTGCGCATGTACTCGCACTACGCCGAGACCAAGGGCTGGAAGGTCGAGCTCCTCGAGCGCACCGAGTCCGACCTGGGTGGCTACAAGGACGTCCAGGTCGCGATCAAGTCGAACACGACCGATCCGTCCCAGGGCGTCTGGGCGCACCTGAAGTACGAGGGCGGTGTGCACCGCGTCCAGCGGGTGCCGCAGACCGAGTCGCAGGGGCGCATCCACACCTCGACCACCGGTGTGCTGGTGTTCCCCGAGGTGGACGAGCCCGAAGAGGTCCAGATCAACCAGAACGACCTCAAGATCGACGTCTACCGGTCCTCCGGCCCTGGCGGGCAGTCCGTGAACACGACGGACTCCGCGGTCCGCATCACCCACCTGCCCACGGGCATCACGGTGGCGATGCAGAACGAGAAGTCGCAGCTGCAGAACCGCGAGGCCGGCATGCGCGTGCTCCGCGCACGCATCCTCGCGCGGCAGCAGGAGGAGCTCGACGCGATCGCCTCGGACGCGCGCAAGTCGCAGATCCGCGGGATGGACCGTTCGGAGCGCATCCGCACGTACAACTTCCCGGAGAACCGGATCGCGGACCACCGCACCGGCTACAAGGCGTACGACCTCGACCGCGTGATGAACGGTGCCCTCGAGCCCGTCATCCAGTCCGCCATCCAGGCGGACGAAGAGGCACGTCTGGCCGCCATCGGCGACCAGGACGCGTAACCGCACACCCAGCCTGGAGGCCCGGATCACCGCCGACACGCCCCTCACGTACGCCGCGGATCGCCTGCTCGAGCAGGCGACCGCGGCGCTCGTCGCCGTCGGCGTCCCGACGCCACGGGTCGACGCCGAGCTGCTGCTCGCGTGGGCGACCGACACCTCGCGCGGTGCCGTCCAGGCCCGTGCGCTCATCGGTGGCGGCATCGCACCGGAGCACGTCGAGCGCTTCCGGCACGCCGTCGCGCGCCGGGCCACCCGTGAGCCGCTGCAGCACATCACCGGGCAGGCGTACTTCCGCGCGCTCACCCTGGCCGTCGGACCGGGCGTGTTCGTGCCCCGTCCGGAGACCGAGAGCGTCGTGCAGTTCGGCATCGACGCACTGCGGGCGACCGCGGTCCCCGAGCCGATCGCCGTGGACCTGGGCTCCGGCAGCGGTGCGATCGCGATCGCGATGGACACCGAGGTGCCGAACGCCGTGGTCTACGCCGTCGAGCGGTCGGCCGAGGCCCTGCCGTGGACCCGGCGGAACGTCGACGCCCACGGTGGCACGGTCCGACTCGTCGAGGGCGACCTCGCCGACGCGCTGCCGGAGCTCGACGGCACCGTGTCCGTCGTCGTGTCGAACCCGCCGTACGTGCCGGACGACGCGATCCCGATCGACCCCGAGGTCCGCGACCACGACCCGGCGATGGCCCTCTACGGCGGTCCCGACGGCCTCGACGCCGTTCGTGCTCTCGCCGAGACGGCCTGGCGGTTGCTGGTGCCCGGGGGAGTCCTGGTCGTCGAGCACGCCGAGCCGCAGGGCGCCGGCGTGCGGCAGGTCCTGGCGCGCCGGGGGTTCCGCACCCCGGAGACGCACGTCGACCTGACGGGGCGCGACCGCACGACCACCGCGACGCGCTAGCCGGAGCCGAGCCGCACCTCCCGTCGCTCGGCCGGGCGTGCGTGTGCGTTTGCCGGGTGGATCCGGGCGTACCTGATGGGATCGGGCGTACCGGGTCGTTCGGAATGACCAGGTATGCCCGTTCCTGCTTTCCAGCGCGACCGCGATGGGAAGGAGCGGGCGTGGCGGGCGTGGGGCGGGCCTCCCGTCGCTCGGCCGCGCGTGCGTGTGGTGGATCCGGGCGTACCTGGTGGGATCGGGCGTACCGGGTCGTTCGGAATGACCAGGTATGCCCGTTCCCGCTTTCCAGCGCGACCGCGATGGGAAGGAACGGGCGTGGCGGGCTACGCGACGGGGGAGGCCTCGCGCTGCTGCGCCGCGACGAAGGCGCGGACGTGCTCGCGCAGGTCGGTGTCGTGCTCGACCAGGACCGCGTGGATGCCGATGCTCCGCGCTCCCGCGACGTTCTCGGGCATGTCGTCGGCGAAGAACGTGCGCTCCGCGGGGACTCCGTGGTGCGCGACCGCACGCCGGAAGACCTCGGGCTCGGGCTTCCGGGCACCGAAGTTGCTCGACGTGTCCAGGTGTTCGCCGAAGACCTCGGGCAGGGACGGCGCCCACTCGTGGATCCAGCGGCCGGCCAGCGGACCGTTGTTCGTGAGCAGCCCGACACGCCCGTGCTCGCTCGCGATCCGGACGGCCTCGATGCGTTCCGGCAGCTCGGTCATGGCGGATCCGCGGATCCGGGCCCAGTCGGCCTCGGGGACGTCGCACTCCATCGCGCGCTCGAACGCGGCCAGGTACTCGTCGCCGTCGGCGAACCCACCGGCCTCGGCACGCATCTCGTGTCCGCAGTCCCACCAGCGGCGACGGAGCTCCTGGAACTCGTGTCCGGTGAACTCGGAGAGTGCGGCCATGCGCACCTGCCAGTCGTACCGGACCAGGACGTCGTCCATGTCGAAGAGGAACAGGAGCGGGGGTGCGGGCGTCTCGTTCACGATGTCCACCATTGTGTCGCACTATCATCGTCGAGTCATGGCATCCCGATACGACTGCACCGACTCCGACGGGCTCCTGACCGGGATGCGGCTCGCACGTGCCGCCCTCGGACGCGGAGAGCTCGTCGTGGTCCCCACCGACACCGTCTACGGCCTCGCCGCGGACGCCTTCAGCGCGACGGCCGTGCAGCGGCTGCTCGACGCGAAGGGCCGCACGCGGCAGTCGCCGCCGCCCGTGCTCATCCCCGGTCCGCCCACGCTCGACGCCCTCGCCAGCGAGGTCCCGCAGCCGGTGCGCGACCTGGTGGCCGAGTTCTGGCCGGGCGGGCTGACCGTCATCCTGCACGCACAGCCGTCGCTCGACTGGGACCTCGGCGAGACGCGCGGCACGGTCGCGCTGCGGATGCCGGACTCGCGGATCGCCCTCGAGCTGCTGCAGGAGGTCGGGCCGCTCGCGGTCTCGTCCGCGAACTCCACGGGCGACCCGGCCGCGATGGACGTCGACGCCGCCGAGCGCATGCTCGGCGACAGCGTCGCGATCTACCTGGACGGCGGACCCGTCGAGGTGCACGACGGCTTCGAAGCCAGCACCGGCTCGACGATCGTCGACGCCACCGGGCTGTCGGACGGCGGGAAGCTCCGCATCGTCCGGCACGGGGTGATCCCCGACGAGGAGATCATCCGGGTCGTCGGAGCCGACCTCGTCACATGAAGTACTACCTGCTCGCCGGGGCCATCGCCGCGGTCGTGAGCTTCGTGATGAGCCTGATCGTCTGGAAGCTCGGGCTGAAGTACAAGTGGTACCCGCAGGTCCGCGAGCGGGACGTGCACCGCACCCCGACGCCGCGGCTCGGCGGCATCGCGATGTACATCGGCGTCATCGTCTCGCTGCTCGCGGCCTGGTTCCTGTTCCCGTCGATAGCGGGGACCGACTACTTCCGGCTGGTGTTCTCCGAACCGGGTCGCGTGCTCGCGGTGCTCGGGGGAGCGACCATCATCGTGGTCCTCGGTGTCGCGGACGACATCTGGGACCTCGACTGGATGACCAAGCTCGCCGGGCAGATCATCGCGGCGGGCATCCTCGCCTGGCAGGGCGTTGCGATCGTCTCGCTGCCCATCGGCAACACGCTCGGCGTCGGCTCGTCGTACATGAGCCTGATCTTCACCGTGTTGGCGGTGGTGCTCGTGATGAACGCGGTGAACTTCATCGACGGGCTCGACGGCCTGGTGGCCGGCGTCGCGATCATCGCCGGCGGGGTCTTCTTCCTCTACACGTTCTTCATCAACCGCGTGGTCGTGCAGACCGAGTTCTTCTTCAACCTGCCGTCGCTGCTCACCGCGGTGCTCGTCGGGGCCTGCTTCGGCTTCCTCATCCTGAACTGGCACCCCGCCAAGCTCTTCATGGGCGACGCCGGCGCGCTGCTCGTCGGGTTCCTGATGGCCACGAGCGCGGTGTCGGTCACGGGCAACATCGACCCGGCGGCGGTGCAGACACGCCAGGCGCTGCTGCCGGCGTTCATCCCGATCCTGCTGCCGTTCGCGATCCTGATCGTGCCGATCCTGGACTTCGGGCTCGCGGTCACCCGACGGCTCAGCGCGGGCAAGTCGCCGTTCTCGGCCGACCGGAAGCACCTGCACCACCGCCTGCTCGACATGGGGCACTCGCACTTCCACGCGGTGCTGATCTTCTACGCGTGGACCGCGACCGTCGCCTTCGGGTGCCTGCTGTTCCTCTTCGTGGACTGGTACTGGGTCGTCGTCTTCGTGTCCGTCGGCTTCACCGTCTGCGCCGTCGCGACGTTCGCGCCGCTCGGCCGCAAACGCACCGAGATCGCCGCCCAGACCGCCAACCGTTCCGCCGCCGTGGTGGATGCCAGCCTCGACCCGCTCGACCGGGCCGCCAACGACCGCACGATCCCTGGAGACATCACGTGACCGCACCGAACGCGCTCGACCACGTCCGGCCGGTGTTCCGCCGCATCATCACCTGGGGCGCGGTCCTCGCCGTCGCCCTGGCGGTGGTCGGCGGGCTCATCGGGTTCCTCGTCGCGGACGGCCCGGGGCTGGTCGGGGGACTGCTCGGCGCCGTGCTGAGCGTCGTGTTCCTCGGGCTCACCGCCGTCAGTGTCCTCGTCGCGCTGCGCGTTTCCAAGGGGCAGATGATCTCCGGTGCCTTCTTCGGCATCGTGATGGGCACCTGGCTGCTCAAGTTCATCGTCTTCATCGTGCTGCTGGTCCTGCTCAAGGACCGCGACTGGGTCGACTTCCCGGTGCTGGCGATCGTGATCATCGCGGGGGTCGTCGGCTCCCTGGTGATCGACGTCGTCGCCGTCGCAAAGGCCCGCATCCCGATCGGCGTCCGGCTGCCGGGCGACGGCCTCGACGACTCCGCGGACGCTGGGAACCCGACCCCCCGCGTCTGAGAAGCCGGGAAGCCTCTCGCACCTGATAGGCTTCTCGAAGTCCGCTACCGGAGCCTTTCGCTCGGGGCGGACGAGCCTCCACAACGTCCACCATCGCGTGCCATGATGTGCGCGCGCCGACACAGGAGACAGCGCTGCTATCCCACGCTCTTCCCCTGTCCCTCTCCGCTGCGGTTGACACCGTCGCGGCGGGGAGCAGCAAGGCCGCCGAGTTCCATGGTCCGTCGATCAACGAGTTCTTCCCGGATGCGATCTTCTTCGCCGGGACGCCGTTCGAGATCGATCGGGTCGTCCTCATCCGCTTCTTCGCCGTCGCCGTTCTGCTGGTGTTCGCGTTCGTGGGTACCCGTGCACTGAAGCTCGTGCCGAACCGCGGTCAGGCGTTCATCGAGTACGCGTTCGACGTCGTCCGTCGCAACACCTTCGACAACCTCGGAGAGAAGGACGGCAAGCGCTTCCTGCCGCTCCTGGCGACGATCTTCTTCGGCGTGCTGTTCATGAACCTGACCGGTCTGATCCCGGGCATGAACCTCGCCGGCACGAGCCGCATCGCGATGCCGATGATCCTGGCGATCGTCGCGTACCTCGCCTTCATCTACGCCGGTCTCCGCAAGCACCCGGGCACGTTCCTCAAGAACTCGCTCTTCCCGCCCGGGGTGCCGTGGCCGCTGTACATCATCGTGACGCCGATCGAGCTCGTCTCCACCTTCGTGCTCCGTCCCGTCACCCTGACGCTGCGACTCCTGATGAACATGGTCGTGGGGCACCTGCTCCTCGTGCTGTTCTTCTCGGCCACGCAGTTCTTCTTCTTCGACGCTTCGCTCGGCTTCAAGGCCTTCGGCGTCGGGACCATCGCGTTCGGCATCGCGTTCAGCTTCTTCGAGGTCCTCGTCGCGCTGCTGCAGGCCTACGTCTTCATGCTCCTCACCGCCGTCTACATCCAGCTGGCGCTGGCCGACGAGCACTGATTCCTCACTGACCCCCTACGGGACCGGCGACCGTCGGACCCGCACCTCGAAAGGAAAACACGTGGACGCAACGACCGTTCTCGCGGAGATCAACGGCAACATCGCGACGGTTGGCTACGGCCTCGCAGCGATCGGCCCGGCCATCGGTGTCGGCATCGTCGTCGGTAAGACGATCGAGTCCGTCGCTCGCCAGCCCGAGCTCCAGGGCCGCCTGACGACCCTCATGTACATCGGTATCGCCTTCACCGAGGCCCTGGCCTTCATCGGTATCGCCACGTACTTCATCTTCACCAACTAAGGTTCCTCGATGCAGAACGCACTCATCATCGCGGCGGAGGAAGCGCACAATCCGCTGATCCCGCCGGTGTACGACATCGTGTGGTCGGCGCTCGCCTTCGTCATCATCTTCGTGGTGATGTGGCGTGTCGTCACACCGCGCATCACGAAGATGCTCGATGAGCGCACCGAGGCCATCGAGGGCGGCATCAAGAAGGCCGAGGCCGCTCAGGAGCAGGCCGCCGCTGCGCTCGACGAGTACAACAAGCAGCTCGCCGACGCACGTGCCGAGGCATCGCGCATCCGTGAGCAGGCCCGCGCCGACGCCACGGCGATCGGCAACGAGGTCCGCGAGCAGGCGGCCGCCGATGCAGCACGCATCACGGCCAACGCCCAGGCGCAGATCGAGGCCGAGCGCCAGAGCGCCGTCCAGGCACTCCGGTCCGAAGTGGGCACCCTCGCGTTGGACCTCGCGTCCGGTGTGATCGGTGAGTCGCTCAAGGACGACGCCAAGTCGACCGCAGTGGTCGACCGCTTCCTCGCCGACCTCGAGGCCTCGCAGGCCACGAAGACGGGGGAGCACTGAGCATGCGCAGCGCTACCAGAGAAGCACTCGCGTCCACCAGGGCGGTGCTGTCGGACCTCGGTCCGAGCGCCGGCCTGGCCGCGGGTGCCGAGATCCTCGCCTCCGGGCGTGCGATCGCCGGTGCGCCGCAGCTGCTCGGGCTGCTGTCCGACCCCACGGCCGACGCGGCCGGCAAGAAGGTCCTCATCGACCGTGTCTTCGCCGGGCAGTCGGACGCGACGCGTGCGGTCCTGACCGCGGTGGCCGGCTCGCGCTGGTCCTCGCAGCAGGACCTGCTCGCGGGCATCGAGGACGCGGGCATCCGCGCCGTCGCCGCCACCGCGGGTCCGGACTCGTCGATCGAGTCGGAGCTGTTCGCCTTCGAGACCGCCGTCCGCTCGGACGCCGGCCTCGAGCTGGCGCTCGGCACCAAGCTCGGCAGCCCCGAGCAGAAGGGCGCGCTCGTCGAGCGGCTCCTCGGTGCCAAGGCCTCGGAGCAGACGATCACGATCGTGTCGGCCCTGGTGCAGCAGCCCCGCGGCCGCCGCATCGGTGAGATCGTCCGCGACGCCTCGCGCATCGTGGCCGAGCAGGCCGGCAAGCTCGTCGCGACCGTCGTCACGGCGACGCCACTGACCCCCGCCCAGTCGGCCCGCGTCACGCGCGGTCTCTCCGAGCGGTACGGCAAGGACATCAGCATCAACCAGGTCGTCGACCCCACGGTCGTCGGCGGGGTCCGGGTGCAGATCGGCGGCGACGTCATCGACGGCACCGTGTCCACGCGACTCTCGGAGCTCCGGCTCCAGCTCGCCGGCTAGGCGTACGGTCGAAGCCGCTCCTCCCCAAGTCCACAACGGGAACTGCCGAGTCCGGCAGCGTCACCCTCTCGGAGCCGAAGGGCCCCGGAAAACCACAAGGAAAATCCCATGGCAGACATCACCATCAGCCCCGATGAGATCCGTGATGCCCTGAAGGACTTCGTCTCGAACTACGAGCCGACGAAGGCCTCCACGGCCGAGGTCGGGCACGTCACCGACGCCGGTGACGGCATCGCCCACGTCGAGGGTCTCCCCGGCGTCATGGCGAACGAGCTCATCCGCTTCGCGGACGGCACGCTCGGCCTGGCGCAGAACCTCGACGAAGACGAGATCGGTGCCATCGTGCTCGGCGAGTTCGGCGGCATCGAGGAGGGCATGGAGGTCACCCGCACGGGTGAGGTCCTCTCCGCCCCCGTCGGCGACGCCTTCCTCGGTCGCGTCGTCGACCCGCTCGGCGCCCCGATCGACGGTCTCGGCGAGATCGCCGCAGAGGGCCGTCGTGCCCTCGAGCTCCAGGCTCCCGGCGTCATGGCCCGCAAGTCGGTCCACCAGCCGCTGCAGACCGGCATCAAGGCCATCGACGCGATGATCCCCGTCGGCCGTGGTCAGCGTCAGCTGATCATCGGCGACCGCCAGACCGGCAAGACGGCCATCGCGATCGACACGATCATCAACCAGAAGGCCAACTGGGAGTCCGGCGACGAGGAGAAGCAGGTCCGCTGCATCTACGTCGCCATCGGTCAGAAGGGCTCCACGATCGCCTCCGTCAAGGGTGCGCTCGAGGACGCCGGTGCGATGGAGTACACCACCATCGTCGCCGCTCCGGCCTCCGACCCGGCCGGCTTCAAGTACCTCGCCCCGTACACCGGTTCGGCCATCGGCCAGCACTGGATGTACCAGGGCAAGCACGTCCTCATCATCTTCGATGACCTGTCGAAGCAGGCCGAGGCCTACCGTGCGGTGTCGCTCCTCCTGCGTCGTCCGCCGGGCCGCGAGGCCTACCCGGGTGACGTCTTCTACCTGCACTCCCGTCTGCTGGAGCGTTGCGCGAAGCTGTCCGACGAGCTCGGCGCCGGTTCGATGACGGGTCTCCCGATCATCGAGACCAAGGCGAACGACGTCTCGGCGTACATCCCGACCAACGTCATCTCCATCACCGACGGCCAGATCTTCCTGCAGTCGGACCTCTTCAACGCGAACCAGCGTCCGGCCGTCGACGTGGGCATCTCGGTGTCCCGCGTCGGTGGTGACGCCCAGGTGAAGTCGATCAAGAAGGTCTCCGGCACGCTGAAGCTCGAGCTGGCGCAGTACCGCTCGCTCGAGGCGTTCGCGATGTTCGCGTCCGACCTCGACCAGGCGTCGCGTCGACAGCTGGAGCGCGGTGCCCGCCTGACCGAGCTCCTCAAGCAGCCGCAGTACTCGCCGTACCCGGTCGAGGAGCAGGTCGTCTCGATCTGGGCCGGCACGAACGGCAAGCTCGACACCGTCCCGGTGCCGGACGTGCTCCGCTTCGAGTCCGAACTGCTCGACCACCTGCGTCGCAACTCCGATGTCCTCACGACGCTGCGCGAGACGAACCAGCTCAGCGACGAGACCGTCGCCGAGATGGACAAGCAGATCGACGAGTTCACGAAGAGCTTCCAGACGAGCGACGGCAAGACCCTCGGCTCCGAGCAGTTCGACGCGGCTGACGCCGAGGACGTCGACCAGGAGCAGATCGTCAAGGGTCGTCGCTAGATGGCAGCGCAGGTCCGGGTCTACCGCCAGCGGATCAAGTCGGCGAAGACCACGAAGAAGGTCACCCGCGCCATGGAGCTGATCTCGGCGTCGCGGATCCAGAAGGCGCAGGCCCGCATGGCTGCGTCCGGTCCGTACTCGCGGGCCGTCACCCGTGCGGTGTCGGCAGTGGCGACGTTCTCGAACGTCGATCACGTGCTGACCACCGAGCCGGAGTCGTCGACCCGTGCAGCCGTCGTGCTCTTCACCTCGGACCGCGGCCTGAACGGCGCGTTCAGCACGAACGTCCTCAAGCAGGGCGAGGAGCTCGCCTCCCTGCTCCGCAGCGAGGGCAAGGACGTCGTCTACTACCTGGTCGGCCGCAAGTCCGTCGGGTACTTCGCGTTCCGTGAGCGTCCGTCCGAGCAGCAGTGGGTCGGCAACACCGACCAGCCGGAGTTCTCGACGGCCAAGGAGATCGGCGACGCCGTCGTGGCGAAGTTCCTCCAGGACACTGCTGACGGCGGCGTGGACGAGATCCACATCGTGTTCAACCGGTTCATCAGCCTGGCGACCCAGGAGCCGCAGGTCGTTCGCCTGCTGCCCCTCGAGGTCGTCGAGGGCATCGACGAGCCCGAGGGCAACGAGCCCCTGCCGCTCTACGAGTTCGAGCCGGACGCCGATGCGGTGCTCGACTCGCTGCTCCCGGTCTACATCGAGAGCCGCATCTTTAACGCCATGCTGCAGTCGGCTGCTTCCGAGCACGCCGCGCGTCAGAAGGCGATGAAGGCGGCCAGCGACAACGCCGACTCGCTGATCCGTGACTTCACCCGACTCGCGAACAACGCGCGTCAGGCGGAGATCACCCAGCAGATCTCCGAGATCGTCGGCGGCGCCGACGCCCTCTCGTCGAAGAAGAAGTAGTCCGCGTCGTTCGCGGACAGATACCCACCCTCAGGAAGGCACCAGCCATGACCGACACCGCAACCACCGCGGTCGAGACGTCGTCGGCGCCCGGTGTCGGCCGGATCGCCCGTGTCACGGGCCCCGTCGTCGACATCGAGTTCCCCCACGACGCAATCCCGGAGATGTACAACCTCCTGTTCACGACCATCACCATCGGTGACTCGTCGCAGGAGATCGGCCTCGAGGTCGCCCAGCACCTCGGCGACGACCTCGTCCGTGCCATCTCCCTGAAGCCGACCGACGGCCTGGTCCGTGGCCAGGAGGTCCGTGACTCGGGCGCTCCGATCTCGGTCCCCGTCGGCGACGTCACCAAGGGCAAGGTCTTCGACGTCCTCGGCAACGTGCTCAACACGGACGAGAAGCTCGAGATCACCGAGCGCTGGCCGATCCACCGCAAGGCCCCGGCCTTCGACCAGCTCGAATCCAAGACCTCGATGTTCGAGACCGGCATCAAGTCCATCGACCTCCTCACCCCGTACGTGCAGGGTGGCAAGATCGGCCTCTTCGGTGGTGCGGGCGTCGGCAAGACCGTCCTCATCCAGGAGATGATCCAGCGCGTTGCGCAGGACCACGGCGGTGTGTCGGTGTTCGCCGGTGTCGGTGAGCGCACCCGTGAGGGCAACGACCTCATCGGTGAGATGGAAGAGGCGGGTGTCTTCGACAAGACGGCCCTCGTGTTCGGCCAGATGGACGAGCCGCCGGGAACGCGTCTCCGCGTGGCCCTGTCGGCGCTGACGATGGCGGAGTACTTCCGCGATGTCCAGAAGCAGGACGTGCTCCTCTTCATCGACAACATCTTCCGCTTCACGCAGGCCGGCTCCGAGGTCTCGACGCTGCTCGGCCGCATGCCGTCCGCCGTGGGCTACCAGCCCAACCTCGCCGACGAGATGGGTGTGCTCCAGGAGCGCATCACCTCGACGCGTGGTCACTCGATCACCTCGCTGCAGGCGATCTACGTGCCGGCTGACGACTACACCGACCCGGCTCCGGCCACCACGTTCGCGCACCTCGACGCGACGACCGAGCTCTCCCGTGAGATCGCGTCGCAGGGTCTGTACCCCGCGATCGACCCGCTGGCGTCGACGTCGCGCATCATGGACCCGCGCTACCTGGGTGCCGACCACTACGAGACGGCCACGCGCGTCAAGCAGATCCTCCAGAAGAACAAGGAACTGCAGGAGATCATCGCCATCCTCGGTGTCGACGAGCTCTCCGAAGAGGACAAGATCACGGTCGAGCGCGCTCGTCGTATCCAGCAGTTCCTCTCGCAGAACACCTACATGGCGAAGAAGTTCACGGGCGTCGAGGGCTCCACGGTGCCGCTCAAGGACACCATCGAGTCCTTCCGCGCCATCGCCGACGGCGAGTTCGACCACGTTGCGACCCAGGCGTTCTTCAACGTCGGTGGCATCAACGACGTGGAAGAGAAGTGGGCTCAGATCCAGAAGGAGAACCGCTGACATGGCGGGTCTCAGCGTGAGCGTCGTCTCGGCTGACCGCGAGGTCTGGTCGGGCGACACCACCATGGTCGTCGCACGGACGACAGAGGGCCAGATCGGCATCCTCGCCGGACACGAGCCGATGCTCGCGATCCTGGCGCAGGGTCAGGTCCGCATCACGCGGGCCGATGGGTCGACCGTCGCGGTCGACGCCGAGGACGGCTTCCTGTCGGTCGAGCACGACACGGTGACGATCGTCGCGCGGCAGGCCGCGCTGGCGTCCTGACCGGACTGACCGTCCTGCTCCCGCCTTCGGAGACGAAGCGGGAGGGCGGGGACACGAGCCGCACGCTCGATCTGCGTGCACTCTCGTTCCCGGAACTGGCCGATGAGCGGGCCGCGGTGATCACCGCGGCCCGCTTCGTCAGTTCCGAGGAGTCCTCGGCCAGGACGGCACTCAAGCTCGGTCCGAAGTCCATCGCCGAGCGCCTCCGGAACCTCGAGCTCGACACCTCGGGCACCATGCCCGCGATCGAGCGGTACACGGGGGTCCTCTACGACCCGTTGGGTGTGCAGGACGCGGACGCGGCGACCCGTGCGTGGTGGGCGGAGCACGTGATCGTGCAGTCCGCGATGTTCGGCCCGATCGGCGCCGGTGACCCGATCCCGGCGTACCGGCTGTCGCACGACTCGCGGCTCGGTTCGATCCGGTTGGCCGCGCACTGGCCCGCGGTGTCGACCCGTTCCCTGCTGACCCGTGCGGACGGCCTGGTGCTCGACCTGCGGTCCGAGGGGTACCGGCAGCTCGGTCCCGTGTCCGGAGCGGTGACACCGCGGGTGGTGAGCGTCGACGGCTCCGGTCGTCGTCGTGCACTGAACCACTGGAACAAGACCGCGAAGGGCCGCCTGGTGGCGTTGCTCGCCCGCACCGGCGCGAGCATCGGCAGCATGGACGACCTGGTCGTCTGGGCGGCGGCGAACGGCGTGGTGGTCGAACGCAACGAGGGCGGCTGGGACCTGGTCGCCGAGAGCCTGGAGCCCGTCGCCGCCTGAGCGGGTTCCGCCGGCTCGTCCTCCACAGGCGTGGGTGGGGCAGCTCCGGTCCACAGATGGCCGGGGCGCCCCTGCCTGGAGGCCCGCAGCACGCTTCGATGGCGTGCATGATCCCTCTCACGGCACAGTCCGGCCCCGGCTCCGCAGTCCGTTTCCCTCGCGAGATCGCCGCGGCGGTCACCCTCCCCGCCGCAGCGGCCGCGCTGGTCGCGCCCGGCCGTGCGGACCTGTCGACGGCGGCTGCGACGGCCGTGGTGACCGCGTGCGGCGCACTCGCGCCCCGGATGGCCCTGGTGCCGTTCATCGCGGCGCAGGGCACGCCGGACCCGCGGTCGATCCGGGTGTTCGACCCCTTCGCCGACCCGACACCACCGGCGCTCCACGGTTTCGGCCCGGCTCCCGATCGTGCCCGCGTGCGGCTCGCCGGTGACCGGTGCGCCGACGCGTGGCGGGTGTGGCGGGCGCAGGACGGCCCGTTCGACGGATCGTCCGGTGCCGCCGGTGCCCTGTCGCTCGGTGCCTGGTGCGCGTGGGCGCTCGGGTCCTGGGCCCGGGCGGAGACGCGTGCCCGGTACGCCCTCGAGACGCGCGTCGACGACCCGCTCGCGGGGCTCGTCCTGCGTTCGGTCGTCGCGGGCAGCGGGCCGTCGTGGGAGCGTCGATGACGTGGGGTCGACCGGATCGTCTACGGTGGGGGAGACCACACTGGGAGGGCTCCGGTTGTACGACGACGACATCGAGGACACCGTCATCCGGCGACCCCGACGATCGCCGGCGGGCGACCGGACGGCGGACGCCGTCGGTGACACCGTCATCCGCGGCGCAGGTCCCGTCCTCCCCGGAGCCGGAGCCGGAGCCGGAGCCGGTCCCGATTCCGACTCCGGGTCCGACGACGGGGTCCTCGGTGACACGGTCATCCGGCCCCCGGTCGGTGCACCCGCCCAGGCACCGGCAGCGGTGGACGACGTCGATCCGGAGGACACCGTCGTCCGGGTGCCGGCGCGACCCGGCGACCGAGCGGGCCCGTTCGTGGGTGCTGCCCCGGGCCTCCCGGCCGTCCCGTCCGTACCCGCCGCACCTGCGGCACGCGTGCCCTCGATCCGCATCGGCGACCGCACCTTCCGGCTCGACCACCCGGTGGTCATCGGCCGTCGGCCGT
The DNA here is from genome assembly GCF_013205045.1 of Curtobacterium sp. VKM Ac-2852. Classification (NCBI taxonomy): domain Bacteria; kingdom Bacillati; phylum Actinomycetota; class Actinomycetes; order Micrococcales; family Microbacteriaceae; genus Curtobacterium; species Curtobacterium sp. VKM Ac-2852. The sequence goes on along the minus strand of NZ_JABMLI010000002.1, from coordinate 798,408 downwards.
CGCTGCCCCGGGTCACCCGTGGTCCGCAGCCCGAACTCGTGACCGTGCGGTCGGCGTACGGGCAGGTGTCGTCGTCCCACGTCCGGATGCACGCCGAGGGCGCAGCCGTCGTCGTGCAGGACCTCCGGTCCACGAACGGCACCGTCGTCCGCCCGGCCGGTGCGCCCGCCTACCGCATGGCGTCGGGTGCGTCGATCGTGGCGCTGACGGGTACGGTAGTCGAGATCGGTGACGGCAACGCCATCGAGGTCCTCTCGCCGTACCTCCGGGTCGCACCGACGGCAGAGGGGCTGCCTCCGGTTCCCCCGTGGCCCTCCGATCAGACAGCACACGGCACGCCCCGACCCACCAGAGAGCGATCCTGACACGTGACCGAACTCGGCCGAGCAGCCACTGCGCACGCCATCGACGTCCCCGGTGCCGACGGCGCCACCCTGACGCTCTCGTGGGGAGCCGCGACCGACGTCGGTCGACGGCGTGACCACAACGAGGACAGCTACATCGTGGGCGCGCCGTTCTTCGTCGTCGCCGACGGCATGGGCGGGCACCTCGCGGGCGACCGCGCCAGCGACGCGGTCGTGCGTCGGCTCGAACAGGTGACGGCCGAACCGTTCACCACGCGCCAGGGCATCCAGCGTGCACTGCTCCTCGCGACCGCCGACATCGAGCGCGCAGCCGGCGGCAACGCCATCGGCGCGGGCACCACCGTCACCGGGATCGCGCTCGTGGCCTCGCTCGGGCAGCCCGCAGCGCTCGTGTTCAACGTCGGTGACTCCCGCACCTACCGCATCGAGGACGGCGTGCTGCGCCGCGTCACCGTCGACCACTCGGTGGTGCAGGAGATGGTGGACGCCGGTCTGTTGCGTGCCGAGGACGCCGAGCAGCACCCGGACAGCAACGTCATCACGCGTGCGGTCGGCTTCGGCGAACCGCCGGCACCGGACTGGTGGACCCTGCCCCTGCGGGCCGGTGACCGCTACATCGTCTGCTCCGACGGGCTGACCAAGGAGCTCGGCGACGCCGGCATCGCGCGCATCGCGGCACGTGAGCCGGGCGCGCAGGACCTGGCGGAGCGTCTGGTGGGCGACGCCGTCGTGGCCGGCGGTCGTGACAACGTCACCGTGGTGGTGCTGCAGGTCGATGCCGCGCCGGACGACGGCGACCTCGAGGACACGCTGCCGAGGCACTGACTGGCCCCCGAACTGGGGGAACGCGTCGAGCTGTGGGGGATCGGCGTGCGGAATGTCCGTCACCCACGCTTCGTACAATGACATGGCCACGTCGAGAGAGCTGGCCGCTCGGCCGGGGGAGGAGAGGACCATGGCGAGACGCCTGCCGTCCAACCCGCCCGTGATCGGCGGTTTCAGTCCCGTCCACGTCCTCGGGTCCGGTGGCTTCGCCGACGTCTTCCTCTACGAACAGGACATGCCCCGACGACAGGTCGCGGTGAAGGTGCTGCTGGACGAGGTCGTCGACGACCGCGTCCGGCAGATGTTCCAGGCCGAGGCCAACCTGATGGCCCGGCTCAGCACGCACCCGTCGATCCTCACCGTCTTCCAGGCCAGCGTCGCCGCTGACGGCCGTCCCTACCTGGTCATGGAGCTCTGCTCGTCGTCCCTCAGCGAGCGCTACCGTCGCGAACCGATCCCGGTGTCCGAGGTGCTGTCGATCGGCATCCGCATCGGTTCGGCGCTCGAAACCGCACACCGTGAGGGCGTGCTGCACCGCGACATCAAGCCCTCGAACATCCTGCTGACGGCCTACGGCAACCCCGTGCTCTCCGACTTCGGCATCGCCGCGACGATCGGGGGCACCGACCCCGACGAGCCGATCGGCATGTCGATCCCGTGGTCCGCGCCCGAGGTCCTCATCGACGAGTCGCGCGGCACGATCCAGTCCGAGGTGTACTCACTCGCGGCGACGGTGTACTCGCTCCTCGCCGGGCGCAGCCCGTTCGAGGTCCGCGGTGGCAAAAACGGTGCGAACGATCTGATGCACCGGATCGACAAGGGCGGCGTGAAGCCGACCGGTCGCACCGACGTGCCGCCCTCGCTGGAGCGCCTGCTCGCCTCGGCGCTCTCCCGCAAGCCGCAGGGACGCCCCGCGACGGTGATGGAACTCGTGCGTGGGTTCCAACAGGTCGAGGCCGAGCTCGGCATCCCGCAGACGTCCGCCGACGTCGCGGTCGAGGCCTGGGCTATCTCGACGCCCACCCCGCACGGCGACCGCACCGTGATCCGTGAGCTGCAGCCACCCACCCGGGTCGGTGCGCGTCGTCGGACCCGCCGCGCGGTGCAGGGCGGGGTCGTGGCCGGCGGTTCGCACAGCGTCGGCACCGTGCACCGCACCGGGTCCGTGACACGTGCCCGTCGCCGGACCCGTTCGACCCTGGTCTGGGCGACGTCCCTCGCCGTCGTCGTGGTCGCGGCCCTCGCGATCGCCACGGTCGTCGTCGTCGGTCGGCTCGGCGCCGGGGCGATCCCGGTCGTGGCCGAGGTCCGTGCCGAGCCGTCGCCGCAGTCGGTGTCCTTCAGCTGGACCGACCCGGGGCTGCGCAGCGGCGACACGTACGTCATCTCGTCCAACGGGTCCTCGAGCCAGCAGACCGGCACGACGTTCGTCGTCTCCGGTGAACGCGGCGACGAGGAGTGCATCGCCGTCGCGGTGAACCGCGACGGCAAGACGGGTGCTGCGAGCGCGCAGAAGTGCGCGACGATCGGGAGCGCCGGGTGATCCGCGCCCTCCTCGCGAAGCACCGCTCCGCAGCCGTGACCACCGGTGCCTCGCTGCTCGTCGGCGCCGTCGTCGCGACCACGGCCATCGTCTCCACCGGGTACCACACGCAACGCGTCGACCTCGGTGACGGCACCGTCTGGGTGCCCTCGGCCGAGTACGGCGCGGTCGGCCGGGCGAACACCGGCATCCTGCAGCTCAACACCGCGGTCGAGACGGCCAGCGACGACCTGTCCGTGCTGCAGCGCGGCTCCACCGTCTACAGCGTCGACGAGACCAAGGGCACGGTCGCCCGGGTCGACGTCGCCGACGCCACCGTGGGTGATGCGATCACGCTGCCTGCCGGGACGCCGCAGGTCTTCTTCGCGGGCGACACCGCGGTCATCGGCAACGCGGACACGGGTGAGCTCTGGTCGACCCCCGCGAGCGACCTCGCCGAGTTCGACGCGTCGGCCAAGGCCGACCTGACCCTGGGCGCCGACACCGTCTTCGACGCCTCCGACGGCCACGTCGCGGTCTACTCCGCGAAGACCGGAACGGCGTCGCTGGTCGACGTCGGCACGACACTCACCGTCGCCGAACGGTGGAAGGTCGACATGGACCGGGGCGACGACTTCCAGGTCGCCACGTTCGACGGGCACCTCGCCGTGCTCGACCGCACGAGCGGTGCCCTGTCGGTCGACGGGCGCACCGTCGAGCTCGGCGACCGGGTGGGGTCGTCGCCGGCCCTCCAGCGGTCGTCGGACACCACGGCCCAGGTCACGGTCGCCGGCACGGCGGGCCTGGTCCGCGTCAGTGCCTCCGGCACCGTGGACGCCACCGCGCTCGAGGTGTCCGGTCGAGCCGCGCGGCCCTACGTCGACGGCTCCTGCACGTACGCCGCGTGGGCGGGCGGACAGGCGATCGACACTTGCGACGGCAGCGCGTTGCAGCGGCTGGCGAGCACCGGCGGTACGAGCGAACTGCAGATCCTGCACAACGGCGACACCGTCGTCGCCAACGACCCGACGAGCGGCCGATCCTGGGCGATCGACCGGAGTGGTCAGCTCATCGACAACTGGGCCGACCTGATCAAGCAGGACGACGAGCAGCAGCAGGAGCAGGTCTCCGACGACGACCCCGAGGTCGACAAGGACCAGAAGCCACCGGTGGCGGTGGACGACGAACTGGGCGCTCGTCCGGGACGCACCACGAGCCTCCCGGTCCTGCTGAACGACTACGACCCGAACGGTGACCCGATCATCGTGAGCGAGGTCGGCACCATCTCGAAGTCCGCCGGCCGCGTCGCGATCGTCGGCGACGGACAACGTCTGCAGGTCACGCTGTCGTCCCGCGCCACCGGGACCGTGACGTTCCCGTACACGATCACCGACGGCAACGGCGGTTCGGACACCGCGACGGTCCGGATCCGCGTGCGCCCCGACAGCGAGAACGAGGCGCCGCGGCAGGTCCGTGACACCTCGGCCGACGTCGTCCAGAACGGGCACGTGGTCTCGAACGTGCTCGGTGACTGGGTCGACCCGGACGGCGACCCCGTGTACCTGGAGTCGGCCACCGCGTCGAACGGCGACCGGGTGTCCACCACACCGGACGGCCTGCTCGACTTCCGGAACGACAGCGGCCGCACCGGTGAGCGGTCGGTGCAGCTGGTCGTGAGCGACGGACGCGCCGACGGCCGGGGCGCCGTGACGGTCCGGGTGGCCAAGCAGGGCACCGTCCCGTTGCGCGCCGACCCGTTCCCCGTGTCCGGGTACGCCGGCAAGGCCTTCACGGTCGAGCCACTCGACCACGTGCGTGGTGGCAACGGCACCGTGACACTGACCAGCGTGTCGTCGGCATCCGGGCTCACCGTCACCCCGAGCTACGACGCCGGGACCTTCCGGGTGCAGGGGGAGCGGGCGGGCGACCACCAGCTCGAGTACACGGTGACCGACGGCGTGAAGACGTCGAGCGGCATCGTCCGGGTGACCGTCCTCGCGCCACCGGACGCCTCGACGGCGCCGATCACCACGCCGAAGACGGTGTTCGTCAACACCCTGTCCACCAAGGACACGGACGTCACCGCGACCGACATCGACCCGGCGGGCGGGGTGCTGCTCGTGACGGCGCTCGACGGACCCGCACGGGGCAGCGGCGTGCAGGCGAGCATCCTCGACCAGCACAAGGTCCGCGTCACGCTCACGGCGCCGCTCGACGGTCCGGTGTCGTTCGGGTACACGGAGACGAACGGATTGGCGTCGTCCCCTGGCACGATCACCGTCGTCGAGATCCCGAAGCCCGACCGCATCCAGCCCCCGGTCGCCCAGCCCGACACCGCCACCGTGCGCGTCGGAGACGTCGCGAACATCGACGTGCTCGGCAACGACACCCAGCCCGAGGGCGAACCGTTGACGCTCCAGCCCGAACTGGTGCAGAACGTGCCGGGCAACGGCGGCCTGCTGTTCGTCTCCGGTGACCACCTGCGCTACCTCGCCCCGAAGACCCCGGGCAACTACACCGCCGTCTACCGGGTCGCCGGTCCGGACGGTCAGTACGCCGATGCCGCCGTGTCGATCTCGGTGCGCGAGCGTGACGCCGCGACCAACAACCCGCCGGTCCCGCAGACCGTCACCGCGCGCGTGGTCGCCGGGTCGTCGGTGCGGATCAGCGTGCCGTTGAACGGGATCGACCCGGACGGCGACTCCGTCCAGCTCGTCGGCGTGGGCTCCAACCCCGACAAGGGATCGGTCGCCGACGTCGCCTCGGACGCCCTGACCTACGAGGCCGGCGACTACTCGGCGGGGACCGACGAGTTCACCTACACGGTCGTGGACGCTCTCGGGGCCCGCGCGTCCGGCACCGTGCGGGTGGGCATCGCACCCCGCGCCGAGCAGGCCTCGAACCCCGTGGCCGAGGCCGACCACGTCACGATCCGTCCCGGTGGGTCGGTGACGGTGCGTGTCCTGCAGAACGACTCCGACCCCGAGGGCGGGCAGCTCACCGTCGCGCAGGCCGAGCCGACGGCCGAGGACGTCACCGCGAAGATCCTCCGGAAGCAGCAGATCCGCGTCACGCCCCCGAAGACGGCGAAGCGCGGTGACTACGCCGTGCTCTACACCGTCGCGAACAGCAGCGGGGGATCGAGCACGACCTTCCTCACGGTGACCGTCGACCCGGACGCCCAGCCGCTCCGGCCCGAGGTCGACGACACGACCCTCGACCTGCAGGACATCCTCCGCCGGAAGAGCGTGACCGTCGACGTGCTCGACAACGTCTTCTTCGCCGAGGGCACCGCGGCCGACCTCCGGGTCGGGGTCGTCCCCGGCTACGGCGACACGGCGACGCCCACCGGCGACGGCCGCATCACGGTCCGGTTGACCGACGATTCGCAGGTGATCCCGTTCTCGGTCGCCCGGCTCGACCACCCAGACATCGTCTCCTACGGCTTCATCAACGTGCCGGGCTTCGACGACGCCCTGCCCCAGATCAACCGCAGCGCCGGGGCGGTCACGGTGAAGAGCGAGGCCACGGTCCGCATCCCGCTGCAGGACTTCGTCGTGACGGCGAACGGCGAGACCGCGAAGATCACCGACCGCGGCACGGTCAAGGCCACCCACGCAAACGGGCAGAGCCTGGTGGTGGACTCGTCGACGCTGCAGTTCACGTCGTCGAAGCTCTACTACGGCAAGGCGTCGATCTCGTTCGAGGTCACCGACGGCTCGTCGGCGAACGGCGGCAAGGGCCGCGTTGCCACCCTCGTGCTCCCGATCACGGTCACGCCCCGGTCGAACCAGCCGCCAGCGTTCGCGGGCTCCTCGATCGAGATGCAGCCGGGCGAGACGCGGAAGATCGACCTGACGAAGCTCACCGACTACCCGTACCCGAAGGACCTGCCGGAGCTCCGGTACTCGATCGTCGGCCGGCCCGCCGCTGGGACGACCGCGTCGATCGCGAAGCAGCAGCTCACCATCGCAGTCGCCGACACCGCGAAGAAGAACACCACCGCGTCGATCGGGATCGGCGTCGCGGACGACGCCAACGCCGGTCGTGCCGGCACGGTCGCCGTGGGCGTCGTCGGCTCCACCCGGCCGGTGGTCCAGCCGGGCGCCGACCGCGCGGTCACGAAGCGCGGGGCGACCACCACCCTCGACGTCCTGACGAACGACCAGCCGACCAACCCGTTCCCCGGCGAGCGGCTGCGCGTCGTGAACATCCGCGGTCTGTCCGGCGGACTCCCGAAGGGTGTCACCGTCACACCGAGCGGTGATCGCTCGCGTCTGCAGGTCGCGGTCGCCGGAACCGCGAAGCCCGGCGACGCGCACCTGCAGTACCAGGTGGCGGACGCCACGAACGACCCCGACCGGTACGTCTGGGGCGACGTCACGATCTCGGTGCAGGACGTCCCGGACGCGCCGGGGGCGCCCACCCGCACCGGCTCCTACGACGGTGGTCAGGCCACGCTGACCTGGGCGACCCCGCAGAGCAACAACTCGCCCATCACGGGCTACCGCGTCGTCGGGACCAACGGCGTCTCGAAGAACTGCGGGACCGCGACGGTGTGCACTGTCACCGGCCTCGACCCGAAGGAGTCCTACCGGTTCCAGGTCGTGGCGACCAACGCGATCGGTGACTCAAAGCCCTCGGCCCGCTCGGGTCCGATGAGTGCGGACTTCGTGCCGGCACCGCCGAAGGGCATCACGGTCACGCCCAGCAGGTCGACGCCGAACCAGCTCGACGTCAAGTGGGGCAAGGTGTCCGCGCCGAACAACGGCAGCGCGGTCGACAACTACGTCGTGACGATCGAGGGTCCGGGGTTGTCCGACACCCGCAACACCGGCACCGCCACGAGCACCTCGTTCACCGGCGCCCAGAGTGCCGCCCAGTACACGGTCACCGTGTCGGCCCGGAACGCCGCCGACCGCAACGGCACGGTGGTGCAGTGGAACTCCGCGTCCGCCACCGGAAGCGCGGTCGGGACGCCGGGCAAGCCGACGAACCTCCAGGCGGTAGCCGGCGACCAGGCGGATTCGTCGGGTCGCTCGACCGTGACCGTGAGCTGGAGCGCTGGCGATGCCGCTGGCGGTTCCGGTCTCCGGTACGCCGTGTTCCGATCCGGCAACGTGGACTGCGCGGCCCCGTCCTCGAACTCGATCGGCAGCTCGAGTCCGGCCCGTGACTCGGGCGTCGGTGGCGGCTCGACGCGGTACGCCGTCACCGTCTCCAACGGCTTCTTCTGCAACGTCGAGTACGTCGACGCCGTGACCTACGAGCGTCCGTCGGGGACGAACCGGCCGGACGTGGGGACGACCCAGACGAGCACCAACCTCTGGAACGTCTCCGTGACGGCACCGTCGCGGAGCGTGGACCACTACCAGCTCGACACCGGCGGTCAGACGGTCAGGCTGCAGCCGGGTCAGACGTGGACGGGTGTTCCTGGGACGGGCGGTCGCAACGTCTCCTCGCAGCTGGTCCTCCGCGCGTGCGGCGGACCAGGGAGCACGTTCTGCACGACGGACGACCAGTCCTGGACCGGTGCCGCCGCCGCCTTCGACACCCGTGTGGCCGTGACCGCGGCGCAGCAGGGCAAGCCGCTGGTGGTCTCGGGTCCCGGTGGTGGCACGGTCCGGTTCACCGCCGACTGGTTCCTCGACGAGGGCGGCAACGTGTTCGTCGGCACCGACAGCTGGAACGCCGGGGAGACCGCTCCGACCCCTCCGCTCGGTGCCAGCTCCGTCAAGGTCCGCGCGACCGTCAGGACAGCGGACGGGTCCGAGCTGTCCCAGGAGGGTGAGCCCACCGAGGCCTTCCCGGTTGCCGATGCCCCCGCTCCCGAGCAGCCTGCCCCGGAACCAGCCCCCGGCGGCTGACACCCGTCGCCCCGACCCGCCAACGCCGCCCTCCCGCCACGACCGAAGGACCATCCCGCATGAGCATGACCCCGGAGCAGGCCACCTGGTTCGCCGACGTCGCAGGCCGCATCGTGACCAACGTCGAGCAGGTGCTCCTCGGGAAGACGTTCGTGATCCGCCTCGCGGTCACGGCGATGCTCAGCGAGGGGCACCTGCTCCTCGAGGACGTTCCCGGAACGGGCAAGACGAGCCTCGCCCGAGCGATGGCGCAGAGCGTGCAGGGCACCACGAACCGCATCCAGTTCACCCCCGACCTGCTGCCGGGCGACATCACCGGCATCAGTGTCTACGACCAGCGCACGCAGGAGTTCGACTTCCACCGCGGGCCGGTCTTCGCGAACATCGTGCTCGCCGACGAGATCAACCGTGCAAGCCCGAAGACCCAGTCCGCGCTGCTCGAGGCGATGGAGGAGTCCGCGATCACGGTCGACGGCGTCAACCACCGTCTCGCCGCGCCCTTCATGGTCATCGCGACCCAGAACCCGATCGAGCAGGCCGGCACCTACCGCCTGCCCGAGGCGCAGCTCGACCGCTTCCTCATGAAGACGTCCATCGGGTACCCCGACCACGCCGCGACGGTGAAGATCCTCGAGACCTCGTCGGCTCCGTCGGCGTCGGTCCCGCTGGCGAGCGTCGTGCCCGCCGCGACCATCACGGAGATGGCCGCCCTGGCGCGCACCGTGCACGTCGACGCCGTGATCGCCGACTACGTCGCCCGCCTGGTGGACTCGACCCGCTCCGCGAGCGAGGTCCGGCTCGGTGTCAGCGTCCGCGGGGCGATGGGCCTGATCCGTGCTTCCCGTGTCCTCGCGGCGCTGAGCGGTCGCCACTACGTCACACCGGACGACGTGAAGGCGCTGGCCGTCCCGGTCCTCGCGCACCGCCTGGTGCTCGACGCCGAGGCTGAGTTCGACGGCGTCAGCGCACCGAGCGTCATCGCGCAGCTCCTGGTGGAGACCCCGCCGCCCGCCGACCGAGTCACGACGTGACGGACCGCCGGTCCGTCTCCACGCGCTCGCGCCGTCCGTCCTCGACGCGGTCGCGTCGTGGCACGACGGCGTACGAGCGCACGGGGACGGTCACCGGCATGACCAACGTCCGGACGCGGATCGTCGGTGACCGCGAGGGCGTCGCAGCGGATGCGGTCATCGGGATCGTCCGGCTCTGGGCAACGGCCTGGAGGCTCGTCCTGCGTCTCTGGGGCGAGGTCTCGTCCGTCGTCACCGGGCTCGGGTGGACGGTCGCCGCGCTGACGCTCGTCGCGTTCGTGGCCGGCTACCGCTTCGGTCTGCGGGAGATCGTCGTCGTCGGGTTCGCCGGCGCGGTGCTCGCGGTGGTCGCTGCGGTGGCGTTGATCGGCCGGTCACGGCTGGTGATCCGGATGCGGCTCCCGCAGCACCGTGTGGCGGTCGGCGACGACGCCGGTGTGATCATCACGGCCGAGAACCCCACGCGCCTGCCGTCGGTGCCGACCACCGTCGAGGTGCCGGTCGGGTCCGGTCTGGTCGACGTCGCCATCCCGGCCATCGGGCCGCACGGCACCTTCGAGCGGCAGGTCCCCGTCCCGACGCTCCGCCGCGGGGTGCTCGACGTCGGGCCCGTGACGGGGGTCCGCGCCGACCCCGTGGGACTCGTCCGCCGCGAACTCGTCTGGACCGCCCGCGAGCAGGTCATCGTGCACCCGCGCACCATCGCGATCCCGTCGACGAGTACCGGGCTGGTGCGTGACCTCGAGGGGCAGGCGACGACGGACCTGTCGCCCGCGGACATCGCCTTCCACGCCATCCGCGAGTACATGCCCGGCGATGACCCGCGCACCATCCACTGGAAGTCGACCGCGAAGTCCGGCGCGCTCATGGTCCGGCAGTTCGAGGACACCCGTCGCTCGCACCTCGTCGTCGCGCTCGGCATCGCCCGCGGTGAGTTCGCCGACGACGAGGAGTTCGAGCTCGCGGTGAGCGCGGCCGCATCGCTCGGAGCGCGGGCGATCCGCGACGGCCGCGAGGTCTCGGTGGTGGTGTCCCAGCGCACGCCGGAGTTCGCGAAGCGCGCGGTGTACGCCGTCCGGACGCTCCCCACCGTCACACCGACGCGCCTGCTCGACGACTTCGCCTCGGTCGGCCTGGCCGACGCGTGCCTGCCGATCGCCGAGGTCTCCCGGATCGTGGGGAGCGACACCGACGGCATCTCCGTCGCGTTCCTCGTCGTGGGGTCGACCGTCGGCCTGCCCGCGCTCCGACTCGCCGCCACGCGGTTCCCCGTCGGGGTGGAGGTCGTCGCGGTGATCTGCGAGCCCGAGGCCCAGCCGCGGTTCCTGCGTGTCGCGGGTCTGACGGTGATGACCATCGGCTACCTGGACGACCTGCGGCACGCCCTGCACCGATCGGCGTCGGCAGCATGAGCGCCGCACCCGTGACCACCCCGGCCCCGGCGCCGGACCGGGCGAGACGCTCGACCCGACGGTCCGACCGTCGCGATGCCCGCCGGCTCGTCCCGTTCCGCCTCGCCGGCGGCACGCTCGCGGTCTGGCTGTTGCTGGCCGTCGCGAGCACGTCCTGGTGGCCGGTGTACCGGGACGGCGCGATGGTCACCGCCGCGGTCACCGCGATCGTGATCGGGACGGTCGTCGCGCTCCTCGGCACCCTGCTCCGGCTCCCGATGGCCGTCGTGGCGATCGCGACCGTCGCCGCGTTCACGCTGACCGGCGTCCCCGCCGCCGTGCCGAGCCAGGCGAACGGCCTGCTGCCCACCGGACACGGACTCCTCGACCTCTTCGCCGGTGTCGCCCTCGGCTGGAAGCAGCTGGTGACCATCGGCCTTCCGGTGGGCTCCTACGAAGCGCTCCTCGTGCCCTACTTCGTGACGCTGCTCGTGGCGACGGTGACCGCCGTGAGCGTGGCGACCCGCGCCTCCAGGCAGGAACTCGCGAGCATCCCGGCACTGGTGCTCTTCGCGGTGGGCGTGGTCGTCGGGCCGAGCCGGCTCGACACGTCGATCGTGACGGCGGTCGTCCTGGTCGGCCTCGCCCTCGTCTGGGCGTTGACGGTCCGGCACGCGCGTCGCGCGGTCGCCGTGGCGACCACCATCGGTTCCCGCGTGCCGGTCGCACGGTCCATCGTCCGACCCGCGCTCGTGGGCACCGGCACCATCGTGGCCGCGGCGGTCGTCGCGACCGGGCTCGGCCTGGTCGCACCGCCCTCCGGCGACCGCACCGTCGCTCGCACCGATGTCGTGAAGCCGTTCGATCCCCGCGACTACGTCAGTCCGCTCAGCGGGTTCCGCGCCTACGAGGAATCCACCGCCTCGGACGCGACCCAGCTCCGGGTGACCGGCCTGCCCGAGGGCGGGTTCGTCCGCATCGCGACGCTGGACACCTACGACGGCGTGGTCTACCGGGTCGGCGGCGCCGACGGCTCGGCGGGCTCGGGCACCTTCGAACGCGTGCCGACCTCGGTCGACGTCCGTGGCGTCCGGGGCACCACGGTCGACGTCGGTGTGACGGTCGACGGGTACCGCGGTGTGTGGCTGCCGACGGTCGGCGACCTGGAGCGCGTGGAGTTCACCGGGCAGGACGCCGACGACGAGCGCGGCGCGTTCTTCTACAACGGATCGACCGGCACCGGCGCCGTGGTCGGCGGAGTGGGGGACGGCACGTCCTACGACCTGACGGCGGTGCTGCCCGACCAGCCGACGGAACGGCAACTGGCGACCGCGCGGCCGGGGAGCGCCGCCGTCCCCACCGCACGGGACGTCCCCGACGCCGTGCGCGACACCGTGGAGTCGACGACGAAGGACGTGTCGGCACCCGGCGCGAAGCTCCTCGCCGCGGTGCAGGCACTGCAGCGGAAGGGGTACGTCAGTCACGGTGTCGGTGACGACCGGATGAGCCGGTCCGGCCACGGTGCCGACCGTGTCCAGGAGCTCCTCACCGCGCCCCTGATGATCGGGGACCAGGAACAGTACGCCGCGGCGGCCGCGCTGATGGCCGACCAGATCGGGTTCCCCGCGCGGGTCGTGATGGGCTTCACGGCCGGGGGCGACTCGGGCAGCGACGGCACCGCAGCGCGTGGCGGGACGACGACCTTCCGCGGGTCCGACGTCACGGCCCGCATCGAGGTGGACACCGCGCAGTGGGGGTGGGTGATGCTGAACCCCAACCCCGAGGTGCGCGAGATCCCGGACGAGCAGCAGCAGACCCCGCAGCCGGTGACGCGTCCGGAAACGGTCGTGCCGCCGCCCCCGGTAGACCAGCAGGACCAGGACCAGCAGACGCCTCCGGAGAGTGACCGGAACACGCCGCCGGTGCAGCCGCTCTGGCTCCGGATCCTGCTCGCGGTGCTGCCCTGGGCCCTCGGGACCCTCGGCGTCGTCGCACTCGTCCTGCTGCCGTTCGCCGTGATCGTGCTGCTGAAGCGACTGCGACGGCGACGACGGCGGAACGCCACCACGCACCGGGGTCGCATCGTCGGCGCCTGGGACGAGTACCGCGACGCGCTGCTCGACCGTGGGCACGACGTACGGCGATCCGCCACCCGGCGTGAAGCCGTCGTCGGTGCACCGGGCGACGGCGGGACCGGACTCGCGGCGCTGGCCGACCGTGCGGTGTTCGGTCCGAGCGATGCCGACCAGTCCACCGCCGATCGCATGTGGGCGGCGACGGACGACGCGATCGGTTCGCTCCGGACCGGGCGGACCCGGCGGGAGCGGTTCCGCACCGCCGTGTCGCTCCGGTCGCTGCGGGGAGCCGGGCGTCGTCCGACGGCACGGTCCCGTCGTGGAACCGACGGCCAGACTGCGTCGGGGCACGGCGACTACGATGTCCAGAGGCCGGACGAGCGTCGTGGACGGCCGAGTGAGGACAGAGGCACCACGTGATCAGATGCGAACACTGCGGATCGATGCTCCCGGACGGGGCGATCTTCTGCGGTGAGTGCGGACGCGCGGTCACCGCCGCGGCGAGCCGTCGCCCGGTCGCGCCGACCCCCGTCGAACAGGCACCGCCGCCACCGTTGCAGCAGCCCGACGCGCACGGCCGACGGTCCGACCCGGCCTCCGACGCCTGGTTGCCCGAATCCACGCTCGACCCCGCCACCCGCGCCTGGCTCACCGGTGCCGACCGCCGTGGAACCGAACCGCCGGCACCCGTGCCGGTGCAGCGTCCCGACGACTTCGCGCCGCGGCAGGCGCCCTCCCACGTGCACGGCGCCGGATCCGGACTCGGGGACTGGTCGGGCGCTCCGGGCCAGTCGGATGCGGAGCCGGCTCTCGACCCCGACGCCTACCCGTCCGAGCCCCTCGACGCCGACGACCCCGAGCGCACCCGCATCGCCCCGGCTCCGGGTCGCGCGGCGACGCCCGCCGCCCCGGTGCGCGATGCCCCAACGCCGGGTCCTGAGCAGACGGCGCAGCAGCCCGTCGCGCCCCCGCACACCGCGGAGCCCGCTCTGCCCGTGTGGGCACCGCCGGCCGCCACCGCACCTCCAGCGGCACCCGCCGCTCCGTCCTGGTGGGTGGGCCGTGGTACCCCGGCTGCCGAGACGCCGTCCGAGCCGGTCGTTCCGCCGGTGCCAGGAGCACCTGCCGACCCGGCCGCCGAGCAGGGCACCGCGGCTCCTGCGTCGGACCCACAGGACGGACAGGACCCACAGGACGGACCGGACCCACAGGGCGCACAGGATGCCCAGGTCGGCTCCGAGCCGGAGCGCGACGAGGTGATCGTGGGGGCGTCGGAGACGAGTGCCGCCGACGACCAGCCCGCCGTCGTGTCGCCCCCGCAGCCCGGGGACACCGCCGTGGTCGAGCCGCTCATCGACCGACGGCCGCCGCGTCCGGCCCCGCTCGTCACCCCCGGCATGCACGAGACGACCATCTGCCACGTCTGCGGCAACCGGCTCGAGCCCGACGACATCTTCTGCGGCGAGTGCGGAGCCGTCCGCCCGGCGGTCACCGCGGCCTTCACCGGCCCGGTCATGCCCTTGCCGATGACCCGACCCGACTGGGCAGCAGAGGGCTCTGACGAGACCCTGGGATCTGACAGCGCCCAGGGGTCTGACGGCACCCAGGGGTCTGACGGCACCGAGACGTCCGGAACGGCCGACGATGCGGACGAGCCGGCCGGGGGCTCGTCCGACCTCACGGGCTCGGACGAGCCCGACGAGAACAGCGCTGACGAACTCGCTGCGCACGACGAGCAGGGCGATGAGCCGCACGACGAGGTCCCGGTGGACGACGAGCCGGTCCGCGCCGAGGTCGAGCAGTCCGGTTCGGGCCGTCGCGCCCGGAGGGCGCACGCTGCCCCGGTCAGCGAGCCCGAGGCGTCCGCCGTACCGCGCACCCCGCTCCCGCCGGTGCCCGGTTCCGCGACCGTCCCGTCCTCCGCGCCGTCCGCCGCCACCACCGGCGCGCCCCTGGCTGCGCCGCTGCCCCCGATCCCGGGAACGACCGGACCCGCGCTGCCGCTCCCGCCGGCGAGCCCGTCGGAGTCGAACGCCGGAGCCGATGCGCCCGACGACCCCGACGACGACGTCGACGAGACCCGCATCGTCGCGAAGACCCCGACCCGGGCGCCGTTCGTCCTGCACTTCAGCACGGGTGAACGGCTCGGGGTGCACGGCACGGGCCTGCTCGGCCGCCTGCCGCGACCGCAGCCGGGGGAGCGGTACGACGACCTGCTGACCGTGCACGATCCGGGCAAGTCCGTGTCGAAGACCCACCTCGAGCTCGGCCGCGACGGCGACGACCTGTGGGTCTCCGACCGGTTCTCCGGCAACGGCACGGTGGTCCGGCACATCGACGGATCGATCCGCCGCTGCGAGCCCGGTCGGCGGTACCGCGTCGAGCGTGGTGCGCGCGTCGACATCGGTGAGCAGTTCTTCCTCGTGCAGTAGGCGACTTCTCCACAGATCCCGTCGCGGACCAGCGCTGGGCCGTTCGCACCTGGTGCGATGGGGACATGTCCCGCTTCACCGCCCGCTGTGTGATCGTGGGGGCAGCGGTCGCGCTCGTCGTGGCCGGTGTCCTCGCGCCGATCAGTGGTGCCGGGCAGAGCGTCCTGCTCGGCGCGGGTGCGTGCTGCGCCCTGGTCGACGTCGTGCTGCACCGATCGGCGCCGCCGGATTGCGGAACCCGTCCGGCCCCGGTCGTTGCGCCGCGTGCGCCGGACCAGCCCGCCGCGGCCGATCCCCTCGGATCGACGGCGCAGCCGACGGGCACGACCTCTGCGGACGGTGACGGCACCCCGGTAGTCGTCCTCGGGCACGGGTCGGGCGGCAACCTGCTCCGCGTCGATGCCGGCTCCCACATCGTGGTCGTCGGGGCCGGAGCACTCGCCGTCGCGGTGTTCCGCGGGCTCGCCGAGCAGCTCCGCGCCGCTGCCGTCCACGCCGACGACGACCTGCGGTGGGCCGTCGCGCCAGGACTCATCGACGCCGCTGGCTCCCGCAGCGACGATCCGGCCTCGACCACCTCGAGCACGCCGTCAGGGGAGACCCTCCCGCCGGGGACATCGGTCGCGGTGTGGATGGGCACCGACGGCCGACCGCTCGGCACGGTGGTGCTCGTGCCCGGACTCGGAGCAGCGCCCCGACACCGGGACGTCACCGTCGAGGTCTCGCGGTACGGCTGCTCCGTCCGTCGACTCGACGGCGACGGGGTCGTCCGTATGTCCCCGGCGCTGCCGGTCCTCGCCCCCGACCCCGACAGCGCGGACCGATGACCAGCGCCGAGGAGCAGCGCGGACCGAGGATCAGCGCCGACCGAGGATCAGCACCCGCGACGGATCAGCGCAGCCCGGCACCGACGCGCACCGTACCGACGGGGACGCCACCGCCGAGCACCCGCTCACCGGTCGCCTCGAGCACCTCGGCCACGCCGTCGGACGCGACGAGCCCGTTCCGCTCGAGCAGGGCAAGGGCCGCCAGGGTGCCGGCCCGCTGCGAGCCGTCGAGCACCTTCACCGCCACCGCCGCGCCGCCGGGCAACCCCATGACCATGACGCCCTCGGCACCGAGCTTCGCCAGCACCTGCAGCCGCTCGATGGTGACCGTGTTCGCACGCCCGACACCGTCGATCGCCCACGGGTGCGCCAGGACCGCGTCGGTCAGCGCGGCGGAGTCGTCGTCGGCCCGTGCCACGACACCGGCGAACCCGCGTGCCAGCCCCGTCAGGGTCAGCGGGAACACGGGGGCGCCGCATCCGTCCGTGCCGACCAGGTCGACGGTCTCGTGCGTGTACTCCTCGACCACGGAACGCACCCGCTGCTGCAGCGGGTGCTCGATGTCGAGGTACGTGGCCTCGTCCCACCCGTTCACCCGGCAGGCCGCGAGCATGCCGGCGTGCTTGCCGGAGCAGTTCATCGCCAGTCGGCGGGGTCCGTCCATCGTGCGGGCGGTGCCGCGGTCGAACGGCATGTCCGGCGGGCAACCGAGGTCGGCCTCGACGTGGTCGAAGGACTCGAGCATGTGCAGGGCGAGCGCCTGGTGCGCCGCGGTACCGGCATGGCTCGCGGTGGTGAGGACGAGCTCCTCGTCCGAGAACAGCGCGCCGGCGCGTCGGACCGCCAGGGCCTGGAACGGCTTCATGGTGGAACGCGGGTAGATGCTCGCCGTCACGTCACCCACGGAGTCGATCACCGTGCCGGTCGCGTCGACGACGACGCCGGCACCGACGTGTCGGCTCTCGTCGAACCCTGAGCGTTCGAGCACCGCCAGCTCGACGGAACCGTCGGCGGTGAGAGGATGGCGATCACTGCGGACTTCGGGGCTCACCGTCATGCCGCCATGCTAGCCAAGGCGAAGGGGCGCACCCGTGCACGACCACTCCTACGAGGTCTCCGTCAGCTGGACCGGCGACCGCGGGACCGGCACGTCCGGGTACCGCGACTACGGCCGCGAGCACGTGGTCTCGGCGACGGGCAAGCCGGACGTCCCCGGCTCCGCCGACCCGACGTTCCGCGGGGACCGTGACCGCTGGAACCCCGAGGAGATGGTGGTCGCGGCGCTGGCCCAGTGCCACATGCTCAGCTACCTGCACGTCGCGGTCACGAAGGGCTTCACCGTCGTGGACTACCAGGACACCGCGACCGCGTCGCTCCGCCTGAACCGTGACGGTTCGGGTGAACTGACCGAGGCGACCCTGCACCCGGTCGTCACGATCCTCGAGGCCGATCGCGTCGCGGACGCCGAGGCCGCACACGTCACCGCCAACCAGCTCTGCTTCATCGCGCGCTCCGTGGCGTTCCCGGTGCACCACGAGCCGCAGCTGGTCGTCCGACCTGCGTCATTGGCAGGGGACTCTTCGACTGGTGGGGCAGACTAGGTCCTCGTGAAGCGTCTCCGCCTGCTCCCGATCGCCATCGTCCCCGCCGTCGTGCTGGGACTCGCCGCCTGCTCCGGCTCCGGTTCGAACGGGTCCTCGGCCTCGCCGACCCCGTCGGCCAGCGCCACGGCCTCGGCGATCACCTCCTGCCCCGACCCGGGCAAGGCCTCCGACGCCGTCGAGGCGACCGGATCGTTCGGTGGGACGAAGGCCCCGACCGTCAAGTTCGCCTCGGGCCTGTCCGCGAAGACGCCGCAGGCCACCCGGCTCGTGAAGGGCAAGGGCGCGGCACTCGACGAGGGCGACTACGCGCAGGTGTCGTACAGCGTGTACAAGACGTCGGACGCCAAGAAGCTCGGCACCGTCGGCTTCGACGAGGGCAACCCGCAGGTCCTGTCCGTCGGCGGGTCGGGCTTCGGCGCACTCCTCGCCTGCTCGAAGGTGGGCGACCGGATCGCCGCGGTCGGACAGTCCTCGGCACTCGGGTTCAACACCGGCGGCGAGATCGTGGTCGTCGCCGACGTCGTCGCGCAGACCCCCACCAAGGCGAACGGCACCCCGAAGGACCAAGACCCGGCCCTGCCCACGGTCAAGGACAAGTCGAGCGGCGAGCCGGAGATCACGATCCCCGACGGCGTGAAGGCGCCCACGAAGACCACGGTCGAGGTGCTCAAGCAGGGCAACGGCTCCGCGATCGCCGACGGCGACACCGCACTCGTGCAGTACAAGGGCGTCGTCTACGACACGGGCAAGGAGTTCGACTCCTCGTGGTCGAAGGGCGTCCCCACCACCTTCACCGTGTCGGAGAGCGCACTCATCAAGGGCTTCGTCACCGGGCTCGTCGGGCAGAAGGTCGGCTCACAGGTCCTGATCGTCGCCACGCCGGAGGACGCCTACGGCGCCAACCCGCAGGAGGGTTCGGGCATCCCGAAGAACGCCACGCTCGTCTTCGTGGTCGACATCCTCGCCAAGGGCTGATCGTGACGGACGGCGGCCTCGGCAGCACCGGTCCGGCCCGCAGACGCATCGTCGTCCTCGGCAGCACCGGTTCGATCGGCACCCAGGCGCTCGACGTCGTCGCACGCAACCCCGACCGGTTCGAGGTCGTCGGCCTCACCGCGGGCAGCAACCGCGACCTCGTCGCCGAGCAGGCCGCCCGTTTCGGCGTGCGCGACACCGCGTTCGGCGCGGCCGACTCGGAACGGCTCGTCCGGAGCGTCGAGGCCGACGTCGTGCTCAACGGCATCACCGGTTCGGTCGGGCTCGGTCCGACGTTGGCCGCACTCGAGAGCGGTGCCACCCTCGCCCTGGCGAACAAGGAGAGCCTGATCGTCGGCGGCTCCCTCGTGCGGCAGGCCGCGGCGCCCGGGCAGATCGTGCCCGTCGACAGCGAGCACTCCGCGATCGCGCAGGCGCTCCGCTCCGGCGTCGACACCGAGGTGCAGCGACTCGTCCTCACCGCGAGCGGGGGTCCGTTCCGCGGGCGCACCCGCGAGCAGCTCCGCGACGTCACCCCTGCCCAGGCGCTGGCGCACCCCACCTGGGACATGGGGCTCGTCGTCACGACGAACTCCGCCACCCTGGTGAACAAGGGGCTCGAGGTCATCGAGGCCCACCTGCTCTTCGACGTGCCGTACGACCGCATCGACGTCACCGTGCACGCGCAGTCGATCGTGCACTCGATGGTCGAGTTCGTCGACGGTTCCACCATCGCCCAGGCGTCGCCGCCGGACATGCGCCTGCCGATCGCACTCGGCCTGGCCTGGCCGGACCGGGTGCCCGGCGTCGGCGTGCCGCTCGACTGGACGACCGCGAGCACGTGGACGTTCGAGCCGCTCGACCAGGACGCCTTCGGCGCCGTCGCCCTCGCGAAGCGGGTGGGCGAGCTGGGTGGGACGTTCCCGGCCGTGTTCAACGCCGCGAACGAGCAGGCCGTCGCCGCGTTCCACGCCGGCGCGATCGGTTTCCTGGACATCGTCGACACGGTCGAGCGCATCGTCGAGGAGCACACCGCGGGGGAGCCGTCACTCGACGGCGTGCTCGCGGCGGAGCAGTGGGCGCGCACCGCTGCGGACCGCGCGCTGACCCGCTGACGCGAGACGCGCCTCCCGTCCGACGCGGAGGCGGCAGACCGCGGACGGCGACGGACGGGAGGCCCTGCTCGCCTCTCAGACGGCGCTCGGCTCCGTCATGGAATCAGTCCCGTACTCTTTCCCGGTGACCGTCGAATCCGTCCTGCTCTTCGTCCTCGGCGTGGTCGTCTTCATCATCGGCCTGCTGGTCTCGATCGGACTCCACGAGCTGGGGCACCTGTCCTTCGCGAAGCTCTTCAACGTCAAGGTGACGCAGTACTCGCTGGGCTTCGGCAAGGCGATGTGGTCGTTCAAGCGGGGTGAGACCGAGTACGGGATCCGTCCGATCCTGCTCGGTGGGTACATCTCGATGGTCGGCATGCTCAAGCCGCGCGCCTCGGGCCGGGCGAACGCCATCACGAACACCGGCATGTACGGCGCGTTCGTGCAGGACGCCCGCCAGGCCAGCGCCGAGCAGATCGCGGACTCCGGTGGCGACGACTCCCGTGCCTTCTACCGCCTGACGCCGTGGAAGCGGATCATCGTGATGGTCGCGGGCCCGGCCATGAACCTGGTGATCGGCATCGTGCTGTTCGGCGTGCTGCTGTGCGGCTTCGGGGCGCCGACCACGACCTTCACGTCGAGCGTCGGGTGCGTGCTGCCGAACAGCCAGACGACCGAGTGCTCGCCCGGCGACGCGGTGTCCCCGGCGAAGCAGGCCGGCATCGAGTCGGGTGACGTCGTGCTCTCGGTGAACGGCGAGCAGGACCCCACGATCACCCGCGTCTCCGAGGTCTTCCAGGAGTCCGCCGGTGAGCAGGTCACTGTGGTGGTCGAGCGCGACGGTGCCCGGAAGACCCTCGAGATCACCCCGACGACCGCCACTCGCGACGTCTACGACGCCGAGGGCAAGGTCGTCAAGAACGACGACGGCACCACGAAGACCCAGCGTGTCGGCGTGGTCGGCGTCAGCATCGGGCAGTCCCTGGTGCGGCAGTCCCCGGCCGAGGTGCTGCCCGCGACCGGCGCCCAGATCGCGGCGTCGGCGCACCTGATCATCGACCTGCCGCAGCGCCTGGTCGCGGTGTGGAACGCCGCGTTCGGCGCCCAGGAGCGGTCGCAGGACAGCCCCGTGTCGGTGGTGGGCGTCGGCCGTGCGATCGGCGAGGTCTCGTCGATGAGCGGTGTCCCCGTGGTCGACAAGGCGTACACGATCCTCGGGCTGCTGGCCTCGCTCAACATCGGCCTGTTCGTGCTGAACATGGTGCCGCTGCTGCCGCTCGACGGCGGACACATCGCGGGTGCGCTCTGGGAGGCGATCAAGCGACGGTCGTTCAAGCTCGTCGGCAAGGCGGACCCGGGGCCCATCGACCTGGCGAAGACGATGCCGCTGACGATGGTGGTCGTGGTGCTGCTGGCGGGCATGAGCGCCCTGCTCATCTACGCCGACATCGTTCGTCCGGTGAACCTCTTCGGGTAGGGCTGCCGAGCCACTACGCTCAGCGCATGAGCACAGCCGCCACGAACCCGCCCGAGGTTCGCGCCGTCGAACGCCAGGGGCTCGACGTCATCGCCGAGTCCGACCGGAAGGGCACCCCGAGGGGGCTGTTCTGGCCGTGGTTCGCCGCCAACATCTCCGTCCTCGGCCTGAGCTACGGCTCCTTCGTCCTCGGCTTCGGCATCTCGCTGGCCCAGGCGACGATCGTCTCGGTGATCGGGGTGGTGTTCTCGTTCCTGCTGTGCGGCGTCGTCGCGATCGCCGGCAAACGCGGCTCCGCGCCGACGATGGTGCTGAGCCGCGCGGCCTTCGGGGTCCGCGGCAACCGGGTGCCGTCGTTCCTCAGCTGGGTCCTCACCGTCGGGTGGGAGACGTCGCTCGCCGCCCTGGCGGTCCTGGCGACCTCGACGGTGTTCACCGAGCTCGGCTGGGACGGCGGGGTGTTGACGAAGATCGTCGCGCTCGTCGTGGTCGCCGCACTGATCGTCGGAGCCGGCATCGCCGGGTTCGACGTCATCATGCGCCTGCAGACCGTGATCACCGTCGTCACCGCCGTGTTGACCGTCGTCTACATCCTGCTCGCCGCGCCGACCATCGACTTCGCAGCGCTCGGTGCCCTGCCGTCCGGCAGCGGGCAGAACGTCATCGGGGCGCTCGTCCTCGTGATGACCGGGTTCGGACTCGGCTGGGTGAACGCCGCCGCTGACTACTCGCGGTACCTGCCACGGAACGCCTCGACGGGCGGGGTCGTCGGCTGGACGACGTTCGGCGGTGCCCTCGCACCGGCGGTCCTCGTGGTGATCGGCGTGATGCTGGCCGGGTCGTCACCGGACCTGAACGACGCGATCGGAGCCGACCCGATCGGCGCGCTCACGACGGTGCTCCCGGTGTGGTTCCTCATCCCGTTCGCGATCGTGGCGATCCTCGGGCTCGTCGGGGGAGCCGTCCTCGACATCTACTCGTCGGGCCTCGCACTGCTGAGCGTCGGCGTGAAGATCTCGCGTCCGGCGGCCGCGGGCGTCGACGGCGTCATCATGGTCGCCGGTGCCGTCTACGTCGCCTTCTTCGCGCAGGACTTCATCTCGCCGTTCCAGGCCTTCCTCGTGACCCTCGGCGTCCCGATCGCCGCGTGGGCCGGGATCTTCGTCGCCGACGTCCTGCTCCGTCGACGCGCCTACGCCGAAGCCGAGCTCGACGACCGCCGCGGGCGCTACGGCGACGTCCGGTGGCTGCCCATCGCGCTCGTCGTGCTCGGTACCGTGCTCGGGTGGGGTCTGGTGACGAACACCTACGGCGTCCCGGCCTGGCTCAACTGGCAGGGCTACCTGCTCGGCCCGTTCGGCCTCGGCGGCCGCGAGGGGCCGTGGGCCTACGCGAACCTCGGCGTCCTCGTCGCCCTGGTCGTCGGGTTCCTCGGCACGCTGCTGTTCGCGCGCGGCTCGATCCGCCGTCAGGAAGCACTCGCCACCCCGGACGACCTGCGATGAGCGCGGAGATCCCCGACGACGCCTGGCTCGTCGTGATCGACATGCAGCAGGTCTTCACCGGCGAGAACCCGTGGGCCGCCCCGCGGTACGACCACGCCGGTGCCGGCATCGAGCGACTCCTGCCGCGGTTCACGGGCCGCACGGTGTTCACCCGCTTCGTGGCTCCGGCGGAGCCCCAGGGCGCGTGGGTGCCGTACTACCGCGACTGGCCCTTCGCACTGGTCCCGGACGCCGACCCGCTGTACGCGCTCACCGAGCCGTTCGCGTCGGCGGCAGCGGACCGGAACGACCCCGTCGTGACGGAACCGACCTTCGGCAAGTGGGGGACGAGCCTCCAGGCCGTCGTCGGCGACCACCCGCACCTGGTGCTCACGGGGGTCTCGACCGACTGCTGCGTCCTGTCGACCGCGCTGGCGGCGGCCGACGCCGGTGCGACGGTGACCGTCGTGGCGGATGCCTGCGCCGGCGCTACCGACGAGGACCACGACCGTGCGCTCGCGGTGATGCGGCTCTACGCCCCGCTCATCACGGTCGTGGACTCGGTCAGGGAGCTCTGAACGGACGCACGGGGACCGGACCCGGCACGGTCAGACCGAGCGCGTAGAGTGCTCACGTGCCCGCAGTCAACCTCGGTATGCCCAAGTCCCCCGAAACCCTCGCTCCGCGTCGCAAGTCGCGGCAGATCCGGGTCGGCAAGGTGCTCGTGGGCGGCGACGCCCCGGTGTCCGTGCAGTCGATGACCACGACGCAGACCACCAACATCAACGCGACGCTGCAGCAGATCGCCGAACTGACGGCCTCGGGCTGCGACATCGTCCGGGTCGCCGTGCCCACGCAGGACGACGCCGACGCGCTGGCGATCATCGCGAAGAAGTCGCAGATCCCCGTGATCGCCGACATCCACTTCCAGCCGAAGTACGTCTTCCAGGCGATCGATGCCGGCTGTGCGGCCGTCCGCGTCAACCCGGGCAACATCCGCAAGTTCGACGACCAGGTCGGCGCGATCGCGAAGGCCGCCAAGGACGCCGGCGTCTCGCTCCGCATCGGCGTGAACGCGGGATCGCTCGAGCCGAGCCTGCTGCAGAAGTACGGCAAGGCCACCCCCGAGGCGCTGGTCGAGTCCGCCGTGTGGGAAGCCTCCCTGTTCGAGGAGCACGACTTCCACGACTTCAAGATCTCGGTCAAGCACAACGACCCGATCGTGATGGTCAAGGCCTACCGGCAGCTCGCCGCCGCCGGTGACTGGCCGCTGCACCTCGGCGTGACCGAGGCCGGCCCGGAGTTCCAGGGCACCATCAAGAGCGCCACCGCGTTCGGCATCCTGCTGGCCGAGGGCATCGGCGACACCATCCGCGTGTCGCTCTCCGCCCCGCCCGCGCAAGAGGTCAAGGTCGGCCTGCAGATCCTGCAGTCGCTCAACCTGCGCGAGCGCAAGCTCGAGATCGTCTCCTGCCCGAGCTGCGGTCGCGCGCAGGTGGACGTCTACCAGCTCGCGAACGACGTCACGAAGGGGCTCGAGGGCATGACCGTCCCGCTCCGCGTCGCCGTCATGGGCTGCGTCGTGAACGGCCCGGGCGAGGCGCGCGAGGCCGACCTCGGTGTCGCCTCGGGCAACGGCAAGGGGCAGATCTTCGTCAAGGGCCAGGTCGTCAAGACCGTGCCCGAGGCCGAGATCGTCCAGACGCTCATCGACGAGGCGAACCGCATCGCGGACGAGATGGGTCCGGCCGCCGCCACGGGCACGCCCCAGGTGATCATGGCGCCGTAGGCGCGACCACCGCTCCCTGCCCGCCGCCACTAGGCTTGCCCCGTGGTCACACGGCTTTCGCATCTGTTCCTCCGTACGCTCCGCGACGACCCCTCCGACGCCGAGGTGACGAGCCACAAGCTGCTCGTCCGCGCCGGGTACGTCCGTCGCCAGTCCCCGGGGATCTTCGCCTGGCTGCCGCTCGGACTCCGGGTGCGCGCCAAGATCGAGGCGATCATCCGCGACGAGATGGTCGCCGCCGGCGCGCAGGAGGTCCTGCTGCCGGCGCTGCTGCCGCGTGAGCCGTACGAGGCGACGAACCGCTGGACCGAGTACGGCGACGGCATGTTCCGCCTGCAGGACCGCAAGGGCTCCGACTACCTGCTCGCGCCCACGCACGAGGAGATGTTCGCGCTCCTGGTGAAGGACCTGTACTCGTCGTACAAGGACCTGCCGGTCACCCTGTTCCAGATCCAGGACAAGTACCGCGACGAGGCCCGCCCCCGCGCCGGACTCCTGCGCGGCCGCGAGTTCACCATGAAGGACGCGTACTCGTTCGACCTCACCGACGAGGGCCTCGAGCGCAGCTACCAGGTCATGCGCGACGCGTACGAGAAGATCTTCGCCCGCCTCGGCCTCGACTACGTCATCGTCAAGGCCGACGCCGGCGCGATGGGCGGCTCCAAGTCCGAGGAGTTCCTGCACCCGATCGGCGTCGGCGAGGACACCTTCGTCCGCAGCGCCGGCGGCTACGCGGCCAACGTCGAGGCCTACGTCACCCCCGTCCCCGAGTCGCTGCCGATCGAGGGTCAGCCCGAGCCCGTGCTGCTGCCGGCGTCGGACACCCCGACGATCGACACGCTCGTCGCCCACGCGAACCAGGTGGCGCCGCGCGAGGGCGCCCCGTGGACCGCGGCCGACACGCTGAAGAACGTCGTCCTCGCGCTCACCCACCTCGACGGCACACGCGAGGTCGTGGTCGTCGGCCTGCCCGGTGACCGTGACGTCGACCTGAAGCGCGCCGAGGTGTCGTTCGCCCCGGCCGAGGTCGAGGCCGCCGGCGACGACGACTTCAAGAAGCACCGCGGCCTGGTGAAGGGCTACATCGGCCCGCAGGTCCTCGGTGCCGACAGCGCCACCGGCCTCCGCTACTTCGTCGACCCCCGTGTGGTCGACGGCACGAGCTGGATCACCGGCGCCAACGAGCGCGGCGTGCACGTCTCCGGCCTCGTCGCCGGCCGTGACTTCGTGGCCGACGGTGTCGTCGAGGTCTCCGACGTCCGCGCCGGTGACCCGTCCCCGGACGGCTCCGGCCCGCTCGAGACCGCGCGCGGCATGGAGATCGGGCACGTGTTCCAGCTCGGTCGGAAGTACGCCGAGGCGCTCGGTCTCAAGGTGCAGGACGAGAACGGCAAGCTCGCCACGGTCACGATGGGCTCGTACGGCATCGGCGTGACCCGCATCCTCGCGATCCTGGCCGAGTCCCACAACGACGAGAAGGGCCTGGTCTGGCCGAAGAACGTCGCGCCGTTCGACGTGCACATCGTCGCCACCGGCCGTGACCAGGTCGCCTACGAGCTGGCGGCCTCCGTCGTCGCCGAGCTCGAGGGCGAGCGGTTCGACGTGCTGTACGACGACCGCCCGAAGGTGTCGCCCGGCGTGAAGCTCCGCGATGCCGAGCTGCTCGGCATGCCGATCGTCGTCGTCGCCGGCCGCGGCGCCGCCGAGGGCGTCGTCGAGCTGTGGGACCGCGCGACCGGCGACCGCCGCGACGTGCCGGTGGTCGACCTGCTCGACGCGGTCCGCGCGATCTAGACGCGACCCCTGACGGACGGGCGCGCCCCGCTCAGCGGTGACGCGCCAGCGTCACGCGGGGCGCGCCGACCGAGCCTGCGAGGGAGGGGTGCGACGCCGCCACGGGCCTCCTGTCCGTCTCCTGGTTCTGGGGTACGCTTGTGGCCGACTTCTGCGCAGTTCCACCCCGCAGGAGCGACTCATCTGAATACGGAGGCACCTCGGTGAAGATCGATCTCGCAGTCCTGCGACTCATGGAGCGCGAGCGGGAGATCCCGTTCGACGAGCTCGTCCAGATCATCGAATCTGCCATCCTGACCGCCTACCAGAAGCACGCCGACGAGAACGGCGAGCCGGCCCACGCGCAGTCGCGTGTGGAGCTCGACCGCAAGTCCGGCGAGGTCAGCGTCTACGTCCCCGAGCTCGACGACGAGGGCACCGTCATCGGTGAAGCCGTCGACCAGCCGAGCGACTTCGGTCGCATCGCGGCCTTCGCGGCGAAGCAGGTCATCAACCAGCGCCTGCGCGACATCGGCGACGACAAGATCCTCGGCGAGTTCCGCGGCAAGGAAGGCGACATCGTCGCGGGCGTGGTCCAGCAGGGCCCGAACCCGAAGATGGTGCACGTCGACCTCGGCACGATCGAGGCGATCCTGCCGCCCGAAGAGCAGGTGCCGGGGGAGTCCTACACGCATGGCTCCCGCATCCGCGTCTACGTGACGAGCGTGGCCCGTGGCAACAAGGGCCCGCAGATCATCGTGTCGCGCACGCACCCGGGCCTGGTCCGCAAGCTCTTCGCGCTCGAGGTCCCGGAGATCGCGTCCGGTGTCGTCGAGATCACCTCGCTCGCCCGCGAGGCCGGACACCGCACGAAGATCGCCGTCAAGGCGAACGAGCCCGGTGTGAACGCGAAGGGTGCCTGCATCGGTGAGCTCGGCGCACGTGTCCGGGCCGTCACGAACGAGCTCGGTGCCGAGAAGATCGACATCGTCGACTACTCGTCCGACCTGGCGTCGTTCGTCGCGAGCGCCCTGTCGCCCGCCAAGGTGACGAGCGCGTTCGTGCTCGACGCCTCGACGAAGGCCGTCCGCGCGCTCGTGCCGGACTACCAGCTGTCGCTCGCGATCGGCAAGGAAGGGCAGAACGCCCGCCTCGCCGCGAAGCTCACCGGTGCCCGCATCGACATCCAGCCGGACTCCATCCTGGACGGCGAGGACTAGGACGATTTCGCTCCCGGCGCGCCCTGCGAGGGCGCGCCGGATCGCGCACGTCCGAGGCAAGGAGTAGAGTGGTTCCCGTCAGAACGTGCATCGGCAGTCGTCGTCGCGCTTCCCGATCCTCCCTCCTCCGAGTCGTCGCCCTGAGCGACGGTCGTGTCGTGGCGGATCCGAAGGCAGTCATGCCGGGGCGGGGAGCATGGCTCACACCGACCGTCGATGCCTACGATCTGGCCGTCAAGCGCAGGGCTTTCCGCCGTGCGCTCCGGTTGGATCGCGATCCCGACACGTCCGCGGTGCTCGACCACATCGTCGGTCTCCCACAGGAACCGGCCGAGCGCCCGGACATGACAGAACAGGCTGAACGGCTTATGGACAACTGATGAGCGGCTCGAAATGAGACCCGTCATCCATTGAGTCCTGCCCCTTCACGGGGTGGGACCCGTGAAGGAGAACAGTGGCTAAACCACGCGTACACGAGATCGCAAGCGAACTCGGCGTCGACAGCAAGACCGCACTCGAGAAGCTCAAGGAGCTCGGCGAGTTCGTCCGGGGTGCCAGCTCGAGCATCGAGCCCCCCGTGGCACGGAAGCTCCGTGCCGCCCTCCAGGCAGACGGCGCCCCCGCGGCGAAGCCCGCCGCCTCGGCCTCCGCGCCGAGCGCACCCGCCAAGGCCAGCGCGCCGAAGTCGAGCGCACCCAAGCCCGGCGGCCCCCGTCCGGGTCCGGCTCGTCCGGCACCGGCTCCCGAGCCCGAGGCCCCGGCAGCACTCGCTGCCGACGTGCCCGCGCCGGCCGCTCCGAAGTCCGTCGCCCAGCGACAGGCCGAGGCCGAGGCCGCGCAGAAGGCCCGCGCCGAGAAGCAGGCCGCTGAGAAGCAGGCCGCCGAGGCTGGCGGGACGACCGACGCGGCGCCGAAGTCCGACGCCGTGAAGCCGGGCACCAGCCCGAAGGCTCCCGCGGCCGCCGGTCCGAAGCCGGGTGGCCCCAAGCCCGGTGCACGTCCGGGCAACAACCCGTACTCGTCGAACCAGGGCATGGGCTCGCGCCCGCCGCGCCCCGGCAACAACCCGTACTCGTCCAACCAGGGCATGGGCCAGCGCCCGGCCGCCGGCGCAGCCGGTGGCGGTGGCATCCCGCGTCCGCAGCCCCCGCGTCCGGGAACGCCCCGTCCGGGTGCTCCGCGTCCGGGTGGCCCCGGTCAGGGCAACCGTCCCAACGGCTTCGGGCAGCGCCCGGGCCAGGGTGGCGGCCGTGGCGGCCCCGGTGCCCGTCCGGGTGCCGGCGGCGGTGCCGGTGGCGGCTTCCCGCGTCCGGCCTTCAGCGGCCCGCGTCCCGCCGGTGGCGGTGGCCGTGGTCGTGGCCCCGGTGGTGGTACCGCCGGTGCGTTCGGTCGCGGTGGCGGCAAGAGCCGTGCCCGCAAGTCGAAGCGGACGAAGCGCGCCGAGTACGAGATGCGTCAGGCACCGTCGCTCGGCGGTGTGCAGGTCCCTCGCGGCGACGGCAACACGGTCGTCCGACTCCGTCGTGGTGCGAGCATCTCGGACTTCGCGGACAAGATCGACGCCATGCCCGGCAACCTCGTGACGGTGCTGTTCCACCTCGGTGAGATGGCGACCGCGACCGAGTCGCTGGACGAGGCCACGTTCGAGGTCCTCGGTGACGAGCTGGGCTACAAGATCCAGATCGTCTCGCCCGAGGACGAGGACAAGGAGCTCCTCGAGGGCTTCGACATCGACCTCGACGCAGAACTCGAGGACGAAGACGACGACGTGCTGCAGCAGCGGCCGCCGGTGGTCACCGTCATGGGTCACGTCGACCACGGTAAGACCCGCCTCCTCGACGCGATCCGCAACTCGAAGGTCGTCGAGGGCGAGGCCGGTGGCATCACCCAGCACATCGGTGCGTACCAGATCGTCGCGCAGCACGAGGGCATCGACCGCCCGATCACCTTCATCGACACCCCGGGTCACGAGGCCTTCACGGCCATGCGTGCTCGTGGTGCCCAGGTGACGGACATCGCGATCCTCGTGGTCGCGGCGGACGACGGCATCATGCCGCAGACCATCGAGGCGTTGAACCACGCGCAGTCGGCCGGTGTGCCGATCGTCGTCGCGGTCAACAAGATCGACAAGGAAGGCGCGAACCCCGCCAAGGTCCGCCAGCAGCTCACCGAGTACAACCTGGTGGCCGAGGAGTATGGCGGCGACGTCATGTTCGTCGACGTGTCGGCGCGGCAGAACATCGGCATCCAGGAGCTCCTGGACGCCGTGCTGCTCACCGCGGACGCCGGTCTCGACCTGCGTGCGAACCCCGACAAGGACGCCCGTGGTGTCGCGATCGAGGCCCGGCTCGACAAGGGTCGCGGTGCAGTCGCCACGGTCCTCATCCAGTCCGGCACGCTCCACGTCGGTGACGCCATCGTGGCGGGCACGGCCTACGGCCGAGTCCGTGCGATGACGGACGAGAACGGGGTCGCGGTCAAGGCCGCGACGCCGAGCCGCCCGGTCCAGGTGCAGGGTCTGTCCTCGGTACCCCGCGCCGGTGACACCTTCCTCGTCACCGAAGAAGACCGCACGGCTCGTCAGATCGCCGAGAAGCGTGAAGCCGCCGAGCGCAACGCCCTGTTGGCGAAGTCGCGCAAGCGCATCTCGCTCGAGGACTTCACCCGTGCGCTCGAAGAGGGCAAGGTCGAGTCGCTCAACCTCATCATCAAGGGTGACGTCTCCGGTGCCGTCGAGGCGCTCGAGCAGTCGCTCCTGGACATCGAGGTCGACGACAGCGTCCAGCTCCGCATCCTGCACCGCGGTGTCGGTGCGATCACGGAGTCGGACATCGACCTCGCCACGATCGACAACGCCATCGTCATCGGCTTCAACGTCCGTCCGGACGTCAAGGCCCGTGAACGTGCGGCGCGTGAAGGCATCGACGTGCGCTTCTACTCGGTCATCTACAACGCACTCGACGACATCGAGCAGTCCCTCAAGGGCATGCTCAAGCCCGAGTACGAAGAGGTCCAGTCGGGCGTCGCCGAGATCCGCGAGGTGTTCCGTTCCTCGAAGTTCGGCAACATCGCGGGTGTCATCGTCCGCTCCGGCACGATCACGCGCAACGCCAAGGCGCGCGTCATCCGCGAAGGTGTGGTGATCGCCGATGGCCTGGCCATCGAGTCGCTGCGTCGCTTCAAGGACGACGTGACCGAGGTCCGCACGGACTTCGAAGCCGGTATCGGTCTGGGCAAGTTCAACGACATCCAGATCGGCGACGAGGTCGAGACGACCGAACTCGTCGAGAAGCCGCGCGACTGATCGCGTGACTCCTCTGGGCCCCGGCCTCCCCGTGTGGGAGGCCGGGGCCCGACCCCTTTCCCACGCAGGACCACCGGCGGGAAGCGTCCCGCCACTGCCTCAGGAGGCACCCAATGGCCGATCCGCAGCGCGCACGCAAGATGGCGGACCGCATCAAGGAAGTCGTCGCACGTCGACTCGACAAGGGTCTGCGGGACCCGCGACTCGGATTCGTCACGATCACCGACGTCCGTGTGACCGGTGACCTGCAGCACGCGTCGATCTTCTACACCGTGTACGGCACCGACGAGGAGCGTGCGGACTCCGCCGCGGCGCTCAAGGCCGCGACCGGCATGCTCCGGTCCGAGGTCGGCAAGAACATCACCGCCCGGCTCACGCCCTCGCTCGAGTTCATCGCCGACGCCCTGCCCGAGACCTCGGCGCACATGGAGGACCTGCTCGTGCAGGCCCAGGTGCGTGACGAGCAGGTGCGGGCAGCTTCGGTCGGCGCGACGTACGCCGGCGACGCCGACCCGTACAAGCGCGACGAGGACGACGACACCGACGACGCCGCCGAGACCGACGGCTCCGCCGAGCCGCGTTCCTAGATCCCGGGCAGCTGGTAGCCGCTCGCGTCGTCCCCGACGGCCAGTCCGTCACGCAGGAGCGACGCGAGCGCCCGGTCGCGCTGGTCGGCGTCCGGCCACACCGGTTCGATCTCGGACCGGGAGACCGGCACGTCGCTGGCGCGCAGCTCGGCCATGATCAGGCCACGCACCTGGCGGTCACTGCCGGCGAACCTCGCCTGCCGCGGAGCCCGCGGCCCGTCGTGCTCCGGGTACCCGGCCGCACGCCACGCGCAGCGGTCCGCGATCGGGCACGCATCGCACGCGGGGGAGCGGGACACGCACACGAGCGCGCCGAGCTCCATCACAGCCGCGTTCGTGGCGGCTGCGTCGTCGCGGTCCGCCGGCAGCACGGACTCCATCAGCGGGAGGTCCTGCTTCGCCTTCGCCGGCCCGGGTTCGCCCTGGCCGAGGACCGCACGAGCGAGCACACGGCGCACGTTGACGTCCACGACCGGGTGCCGGTCGCCGTATGCGAAGACCGCGACGGCCCGCGCGGTGTAGTCGCCGATGCCCGGCAGTGCGAGCAGCGCGTCGACGTCGCGCGGCACGACGTTGCCGTGGTGGGTCGCGATCGCGGTCGCCGCCGCGTGGAGCGCGAGCGCGCGCCTCGGGTAGCCGAGCCGGTCCCAGGCGCGCACCGCCTCGGACGGCGGCGAGTCCGCGAGGTCGCGAGGCGTCGGCCACCGGGTGAGCCACGCCTCCAGACGGGGGATCACGCGCGCGACCTGCGTCTGCTGCAGCATGATCTCGCTGACGAGCGTCCCCCACGCGGGGAAGCCGGGGCGGCGCCACGGCAGGTCCCGCGCCTGCTGCCGGAACCACGCGATCAGCGGGGTCGCGATGTCGGGCCGTTCCGGCGTGGCCGGCTCCTGCACACCGCGTCGCGCGGTCGGTTTGTCCACATCCGGTCTGGAGGCCCGACTCGCGTTCACCTCGACAGCCTACGGTGGACGCATGGCACGCTGGGCACCCGAAGAGACCGACACGATGGCTGCGATCGCCGCAGAGGCGATTGCGCAGGTCGGCACGAACCGCACCGTCATCGGCGTCGACGGGCAGGACGGCACCGACCTCGAACGGGTCGCGGCCGCGCTCGTCACCGGTTTCGAGCAGCACGGGGTCTCCGCGATGGCGGCCGCCGCGCCGTCCGCCGACCAGGACACGCTGCGGTCCGACCTGGTGACGCCCTTCCGCACGACCGGAGCCGGTGACGGTGTCCTGATCGTGCACGGACGGGGCGTCCTGGCCCCCGGGGTGCGCACCCTGTGGCGCTGGTCGCTGTGGGTGGAGCAGGAGTCCGGCCGGCTCGAGCGCCGCGCCGACGTGAAGATCGCGGCCTCCGCCGTGCTGGACGTCACCGATCCCGAGCACCCTCGCCGCGAGTGGAACGACGCCTGCTGACCGGCGCTGGTAATCTCGCCTGGTGCTCGAAACCGCGCCGGACGGCATCCTCCTCGTCGACAAACCGCAGGGGATCTCCAGCCACCGGGTGGTCTCCATCGCCCGTCGGCGCCTCGGCCTGAAGAAGGTCGGCCACGCCGGGACCCTCGACCCCATGGCCACCGGGCTGCTGCTGCTCGGCATCGGGCCGTCCACCCGGCTGCTGACGCACCTGGTGGGCCTCGACAAGACCTACACGGCGACCATTCGGCTCGGTGTCTCGACGGACTCCGACGACGCCGACGGCACGCCGACCGCTGCTGTCGGTGTGGCCGCTGCCGACGTCTCGGACGACGCCGTCGAGACCGCCGTCGCAGCACAGCGGGGCGTGATCGACCAGGTCCCGTCCACGGTCAGTGCGATCAAGGTCGACGGGCGCCGCGCCTACGACCTGGCGCGCAAGGGCGAGGCGGTGGAGCTCAAGTCCCGCACGGTGACCGTCTCGCAGTTCGACGTGACGACCCGGAACGAGCGGACCGTCGCCGTCGACGGCACCGACGTCGCCGTGGTGGACCTCGACGTCGTCGTGACCTGCTCGTCGGGCACCTACGTCCGCGCGCTCGCCCGTGACGTCGGCGCTGCCCTCGGCACCGGGGCGCACCTCGTCGCGCTCCGGCGGACCCGCGTCGGACCGTTCGACGTGCAGGACGCCATCGACCTCGAGGACGACGCCGTCGACGTCCGCGCCGCGCTCGCGCGTCCGGCGGACATCGCCCGGCGACTCTTCTCGTCCGTGACCCTCGACGCAGCCTCGGCGAAGGACCTCACCGACGGCAAGCGCGTCGCGGCCGAGCACCCCGACTCGGACGGTCCGGTGGCAGCGGTCACGGCGTCCGACGACCGGCTGGTCGGCCTCGTCTCCGTCCGCCGCGGACTGCTCCGGGTCATCACGAACTTCCCGACGCCCGGTGCGTCGTCCTCCTCGCAGACCGGAGCCCGCGCGTGATCGAGTGGTACATGTGGGTGCAGCTGGTGCTCGCCGTGGTCGTGGGGCTCTTCGCGGTCGTCGTGGGGTTCATCGGCTGGAAGCCGAACGACTACACCGTCGGCGCCCTCGTGCTCATCGAACTGCTGCTCCTGGTGCAGGGCGTCATCTCGATCGTGCTGCCGGCGACGGGCAGCCCGCCCGACGGCAACGCGCTCGAGTTCGGGGTGTACGCCGTGTCGGTGCTGCTCGTCCCACCGGCCGCGGTCGTGTGGGCCCTGATCGACCGCACGAAGTGGAGCACCGTGGTGCTCGGCGCCGGTGCGTTCACCGTCGCGGTGATGGTCTACCGGATGTACCAGATCTGGTTCGCGCTGAACTGACGCCGGAGGTCATGCGCGGAGCCGCGCGTCGGTAGAATCGGTGCAATGGCGACCAGATCCTCACTCGCGACCGGCATCGGCCGCGTCCTCATCGCCGTGTACGGCATCCTCGCGCTGGCGGCGACCGGACGCAGCGTCGTGCAGATCATCGAGAAGTTCTCGTTCGCACCGTTCGCCTACACGCTCAGTGCCATCGCCGCCGTCGTCTACATCGTCGCGATGATCGCCCTCATCGTGCCCGGCCGGTTCTGGTACCGGGTCGCCTGCGTCACGATCGTGTTCGAGATGACCGGCGTGCTCGTCATCGGCACCCTGTCGCTGTTCGACCGCCAGCTGTTCCCCGACGACACCATCTGGTCGTACTACGGCATGGGCTACGCCTTCGCGCCGCTCGTCCTGCCGATCGCCGGGCTCTGGTGGCTCCGCAAGCACCACCGCACCGCCGTCACCGAGTCGACGGCACCTGCTGCGTCCTCGTCCACCGCCCCGGCGAGCGAGTAGGAGCCACGGTGCAGTTCTACGAGGACACCGCCGACGTGGCGGACGGGTTCGGGCCGAGTGCGGTCACCATCGGCAAGTTCGACGGCGTGCACGTCGGGCACCGTGCCGTCATCGCACACCTCGAGCGTGCCGCCCGCGAGCACGACCTCGTGGCCACCGTGGTCACGTTCGACCGCCACCCGCTCAACGTCATCGACCCGCCGCACGTCCCGCCGGCCCTGACGAGCACCGCGCAGCGCCGCGAACTGCTCGAGGACGCCGGGGTCGACGCCACCCTGCTGCTCCGCTTCGACCAGGAACTGCAGTCGAAGTCGCCCGAGGCGTTCGTGTCCGAGATCCTCGTCGACACCCTGCACGCCCGGCTCGTCTTCGTCGGCAGCGACTTCCGCTTCGGCGCGAAGGGTGCCGGCGACGTCGCGCTGCTTCGTGCCCTCGGGGAGCAGCACGGGTTCACGGTCGAGCTCATCGACGACGTGGACCTGATCGACGACGTCCGACCCGACGGTGAGCGCCGGGTGTCCTCCACCTGGATCCGGGAGCTCCTGGGCCAGGGTCGCGTGGCCGAGGCCGCACGACTCCTCGGGCGGGAGCACGCCGTGCGGAGCGTCGTGGTGCACGGCAACCAGCGCGGCCGGGCGATGGGGTACCCCACCGCGAACCTCGACCCGGCGTGCGAGGGCTTCGTCCCCGCCGACGGCGTCTACGCCGCCCGGGTGCTGCACGACGGCACCGTCTACCCGGCAGCGGTGTCGGTCGGCAACAACCCGACGTTCGAGGGCGTGCCGGCGAAGCAGATCGAGGCGCACCTGCTCGATGTCGACATCGACCTGTACGGCGATCGGATCTCGGTGCTGTTCGTGTCGTACGTGCGCGGCATGGTGAAGTTCTCGTCGATGGACGAGCTCGCCGCGCAGATGCGGCAGGACGACCTCGACATCCGACTGCTGCTCGGACTGCCCGCTCCGGTCTGACCTGCCGGCACGCTGGCCTGGTTCGCCCGCTGGTGCCCCTGGTATGACGACGCCCCCGTGACCGTTCGGTCACGGGGGCGTCGTTCGTGGTGCGGAGGCTCAGCCGCCCAGGGCGTCGAGCCAGATCTTGCGGGCGTCGAGGGCTTCCTGCGCGTCCTTGATCTTCCGGGCGTCGCCGGTGGCCTGCGCCGCGGCGAGCTCGGACTGGAGCTTGCCGATCGCGTCTTCCAGCTGGCTCGCGAGGCCGTTCTGACGGGCCTTGCGCTCCGGGTTCGATTCCTTCCAGTGCGCGTCCTCGAGCCCACGGACGTGGTCCTCGATGGCACGCAGGCGGTCCTCGACCCGACGGACGTCACCGCGGGGCACCTTGCCGATCTCGTCCCAGCGGCGCTGGATGCCGGTGAGGGTCTTGCGCGCGGCGACCCGGTCGGTCGCCTGCAGGAGCGGCTCGGCCTCGGTCAGCAGGGCCTGCTTCGCCTCGAGGTTGGCGGAGAACTCTTCGTTCTCGGCTGCGCTCTCGGCGTGGCGCTGCTCGAACAGCACGTCTCCGGCGGCCTTGAAGCGCGCCCAGAGTGCGTCGTCGTGCCGCTTGCCGGCACGCCCGGCGTTCTTCCAGTCGTCGAGGAGCTGGCGGTAGTCCGGGATCGCATCGGAGCCGCGGGGTGCGAGGGCCTCGGCCTGCGCCACGAGCTCCTGCTTGCGGGTCCGGGCGTCACGGTGCTGTGCGTCCAGCTCGGAGTAGAACGCACGACGGTGCTGGTCGACGGTGGACCGCGCTGCGCGGAACCGCTTCCAGAGGTCGTTGGCCTCGTTCTTGGGGATCCGCGGCCCGTCGTGCTGGTGCTGCTGCCAGCGCGCGAACACGTCGTCGAGCTGCGCCGTGATCTGCTTCCACTGTGCGCGTGCGGGGTCCACCGCGGCGAGTGCCTCGGCTTCCTCGACCAGGGCGGTGCGGTGCGCCAGGGCGTCCTGCAGCGCCTGCTGCGCCTGTTCCGCCTGCTCCTTGGTGAGCGAGCCGAGCTGCTCGGTGAGAGCACCCACGCGGGTCTCGAGCGACTTGATGTCACCCACCACGCGCGCGTCGGCGACCAGGGCGGTCAGGTGCTCGACCGTCCGGGCGACGTCGTTCGCCGACGCACCGCGCTGGACGCGCTGCTCGGCGATCTTCACCTGCCCCTCGAGGTCGGCGTACTTCCGCGCGAAGTAGGCGAGGGCTTCTTCGGGGGTGGCGTCCGGGTACTCACCGACAGCACGTTCGGTCTCTTCGTACCGGACGTACACGGTCCCGTTCTCGTCGACCCGCCCCCAGGTCGTTGCTTCGTCAGATCCCACAGGTCTCGCCTCGATCGTGGTCGTGCATCGCCGACGTCACCGTCGGCACGGTCAGGTCGTCAGCCTATTGCACGGACGGGCTCCGCCGCCCGACCGGTGCGACGGGTTGTGGACTACTTCTGCTCCGCGATGGTCGCGTCGGTGATCTTCGTCGCCACCTTCGGCTCGCCGGTGCCGTCGCTGCCGGGCGACGCGATGCCCTTCGCGGCGATCTTCGACTCGAGCTCGGACAGCCCGCTCGTGACCTTGCCGACGACCGTGTAGCCGCCAGTCGAGCCGTCGAGCGTGGTGTCCCCGTAGACGATGAAGAACTGCGTCGACTGCGAGTACGGGGAGTCCGACCGTGCGATCGCGATCGTGCCCTTCTCGTAGACGCCGTCCTCCGGCACGTTCTCGAGCGGGCCGTACTCGAAGCCGGCGTCGCCGGTGCCGTCGCCGTTCGCGGAGCCGCACTGCAGGAACTTCAGTCCGTCGCTGTCGGCGAGCCGGTGGCAGGTGGTGCCGTTGTAGAACTGCTCACGGATCAACGAGATCTCGGCACTCGTGGCCTGCGGCGCCTTCGCGCCGTCCAGCTCGATGCCGAGGTCGATGTCCTTGTTGAGCGTGAGGGTGCCGGTCCAGGTCGCGCCCTTCGCGATCGACTTGCTCGGCACGTCGCCGGTGTTGCCGGCCGTGGCACTGGCCGACGGCGTGGCCGTCGAAGACGCGGAGGCGCTCGGGGCCGGGGCGTCCGACCCCCGCGATCCGGCGAAGGCGAGCTGCGACCCGGTGGCGAGGGCCGCGACGAGGACGAGGGCACCGGCGCCGATCAGGTTGTCCCGCACGCGGCGGCGTCGCTGCCGCTCGTGGAGGCCCTGGCGGGCCTGGTAGAGGCGGAGGCGCTCGCGCGCCTCACGGTTGTCACGCGCTGGGTTCTTCGGTGCCACGGTGCTGGTCTGCCCTCTCGTCGCAGTGTGCAACGAGCGTAGCCGAACGGTCGCCGTCACCAGCAGGGAGGCGCGGCCTGCGTCGGTGGACCGGCCTACGATTGCAGGATGGCAGCGGATCGTTCGGGAATGCACGCACCCACGACGGGTGGTCGCGCCGGTCTCGCGCAGGGTTCCGTCCCGCTCGCCGTCC
Source organism: Curtobacterium sp. VKM Ac-2852 (assembly GCF_013205045.1). Classification (NCBI taxonomy): domain Bacteria; kingdom Bacillati; phylum Actinomycetota; class Actinomycetes; order Micrococcales; family Microbacteriaceae; genus Curtobacterium; species Curtobacterium sp. VKM Ac-2852. The sequence goes on along the minus strand of NZ_JABMLI010000002.1, from coordinate 760,071 downwards.
GGATGCGCCCCACCAGCCTCGACGAGGTCGCCGGTCAACAGCACCTGCTCGGCCGGGGTTCGCCCCTGGTGCAGCTGGCCACCGGCACGCGTGAGAACCCCGGCGGGGTCTCCGTGATCCTGTGGGGACCGCCCGGCACCGGCAAGACCACGCTGGCGCAGGCCATCGCACGGCAGTCCGGCCGCGAGTTCGTCGAGCTCTCCGCTGTGACCGCCGGCGTGAAGGACGTGCGCGAGGTCATGGAGAAGGCGCTGACCCACCGCGACCTGTACGGGTCGACCACGGTGCTGTTCCTCGACGAGATCCACCGGTTCAGCAAGGCCCAGCAGGACGCCCTGCTGCCCGGCGTCGAGAACGGGTGGGTCATCCTGATCGCCGCCACCACCGAGAACCCGTCGTTCTCGGTCATCTCGCCCCTGCTGTCCCGCTCGCTGCTCCTGACGCTCAAACCGCTCACCGATCCCGACCTCGGCATGCTCGTCGACCGCGCGGTGGAGGACCCCCGCGGGCTCGGCGGTGCCGTCGTCCTCGGTGACGAAGCCCGCAGCGCGATCATCCGGCTCGCGTCCGGTGACGCCCGACGTGCCCTGACGGCGCTCGAGGCCGCGGCGGCGTCGGCCACCGCCGCGCAGGGCGAGGACGACGACACGGTGCCCGTCGTCGACGCCGACACCGTCGCGGCTGCGGTCGACCGGGCCCTGCTGCGATACGACCGACAGGGCGACGAGCACTACGACGTCATCAGCGCGTTCATCAAGTCGGTGCGGGGGAGCGACGTCGACGCCGCCCTGCACTACCTCGCCCGGATGATCGAGGCCGGCGAGGACTCCCGGTTCATCGCGCGGCGGATCATCATCTCCGCGTCCGAGGACATCGGCATGGCCGATCCGCAGGCGCTGCCCATCGCGGTCGCGGCGGCCCAGGCCGTCCAGCTCATCGGGATGCCCGAGGGGCGGATCCCGCTGGCCGAGGCGGTCGTCTACCTGGCGACCGCGCCGAAGTCGAACGCCGCCTACAACGGGGTCAACCAGGCGATGGCCGACGTCAAGGCGGGGCGCATGGGCACGGTCCCGATGCACCTGCGCGACGCGCACTACGCCGGGGCGAAGCGCCTCGGGCACGGCAAAGGGTACGTCTACTCGCACGACGCCGAACACGGGGTCGCCGAGCAGCAGTACCTGCCGGACGCACTCGAGGGCACCGAGTACTACACGCCGACGGCCAACGGCTACGAGCGCGAGGTCGGGCCGCGGCTCGAACGACTCCGGAAGATCACACGCGGCCACTAGCGTCGCTGCTTCTGCGCTCGCCCCGATGCTGCTAGCATTGCCGGGCCTACGTCCTGGTCCTCGAGCACGGCTGCGTCGAGGACAGAGTGCCACTCCGGTGGTACGGGGGCAGAGGTTCGGACTGTAGCCGTCCGATCCCACAGGCTCATCCCTCTGGATCCCGTCGTCGGGGCCACCGGCACTCGCGTGCCCGGCCTCCGGTGAGTATTCAGTTCGAACAGAGAAAAGGACCCTGTGTCTACCAAGTCACGTACCCGCAGCAAGACCCGCCTGTCGCGCGCACTCGGCATCCCGCTGACGCCGAAGGCTGCCCGTTACCTCGAGAAGCGCCCCTACGGGCCCGGTGAGCACGGCCGTACGCGCCGTCGTGCGGACAGCGACTACGCCGTCCGCCTCCGTGAGAAGCAGCGTCTGCGCGCCCAGTACGGCATCCGCGAGAAGCAGCTCCGCATCGTCTTCGAAGAGGCCCGCAAGACGAAGGGCCTGACCGGTGAGAACCTGGTCGAGCTCCTCGAGCAGCGCCTCGACGCCCTCGTGGTCCGTGCCGGCTTCGCCCGCACCACCGCGCAGGCCCGTCAGCTGATCGTGCACCGCCACATCCTGGTCGACGGCAAGCTCGTCGACCGCCCCTCCTTCCGCGTCAAGGAGGGCCAGCTGATCCACGTCAAGGCGAAGTCCGAGTCGATGGAGCCCTTCCAGGTCGCCGCTGCCGGTGGCCACCAGGAAGTCCTCCCGAAGGTCCCGGGCTACCTCGAGGTCGAGATCGAGAAGCTCCAGGCCCGCCTCGTGCGTCGCCCGAAGCGCGCCGAGGTCCCCGTGACGTGTGAAGTGCAGCTCGTCGTCGAGTACTACGCAGCTCGCTGATCCACTGATCACACCCGAACGGCGGGTCGTCCTCTCGAGGGCGACCCGCCGTTCGGCGTTCCGGCACCGGCTCCGCTTCGCAACACGCCGTCGTCTCATCGACGCGCGTCCGGTTGCGCGAGACGCCCCCGATTTCGGCGGCGTCCTGCCGACACGACGGTGTCTTGTGTGGGGCAGTGGACGTGAGCAGGGGCGGACGGGAGGCGCGGGGGGCGCCGTGTGCACGGCCTCCAGCCCGGTCCCAGGTAGGTCTGCAACACGCCGTCGTCTCCGCGACGCGCCTCCGGGTGCGCGAGACGCCCCCGAGTTCGGCGGCGTCCTGCCGACACGACGGCGTCTTGCGGACGGGGACGCGCGGAAGTGCCCGGCGACTAAGCTTGTCCGGGCATGCACCGCCCGGGTGCACAGAGGGAGAGGCACCGTGAAGCAGCTGTTCTTCGTCGCCGTCGGCATCGTCATCGGGTTCGCCGTCGCACACCGGGTCGCCCAGACCTCCGGTGGCGCCCGGCTCTTCGCCGAGGTGAACGCCAAGACGAAGGCCTTCACGGGAGCCGTCGCGGACGGCTACCGGTCGCGCGAGGCCGAGCTCCGGACCGACGTCTGAGCGCTCCGACCGAGCAGCCACGACCCTCCTCCACCCACGACCTGAACCCAGGAAGCACCATGCAGACCGCAGAGATCCGCCGCCGTTGGCTCCAGTACTTCGGTGACCGCGGCCACACCGTCGTCCCGTCCGCGTCCCTCGTCTCCGACGACCCGTCGCTCCTCTTCACGGTCGCCGGCATGGTGCCGTTCATCCCGTACCTGACCGGTCTCATCCCGGCGCCGTTCCCGAGGGCGACGAGCGTGCAGAAGTGCATCCGCACGAACGACATCGAAGAGGTCGGCAAGACCCCTCGCCACGGCACGTTCTTCCAGATGAACGGGAACTTCTCGTTCGGCGACTACTTCAAGGAGCAGGCGATCCAGTTCGCCTGGGAGTTCCTGACCAAGCCGGAGACCGACGGCGGGCTCGGCTTCTCGCCCGATGACCTCTGGGTCACCGTCTACGAAGAGGACGACGAGGCGATCGGCTTCTGGAAGCAGCACTCCTCGCTGCCCGACGAGCGGATCCAGCGCCTCGGCAAGGACACCAACTACTGGTCGACCGGACAGCCCGGACCGGCGGGTCCCTGCTCGGAGATCTTCTTCGACCGTGGCCCCGAGTACGGCATCGACGGCGGCCCGGCAACGGACGACGACCGCTACGTCGAGATCTGGAACCTCGTCTTCATGCAGTACCAGATCGCCGACGTGCGGTCGAAGTACGACTTCGAGATCACCGGCGAGCTGCCGAACAAGAACATCGACACCGGCATGGGGCTCGAGCGCGTCGCCTTCATCAAGCAGGGCGTCGACAACATGTACGAGATCGACCAGGTGCGCCCGGTGCTCGACCGTGCGGCCGAGATCTCCGGCCGGCGCTACGGTGCCGTGCACGAGGACGACGTCCGGATGCGCGTCATCGCCGACCACGTCCGTTCCTCGCTGATGCTCATCGCCGACGGCGTGAGCCCGTCGAACGAGGGCCGCGGGTACATCCTCCGACGGCTGCTCCGTCGCACCGTCCGCGCGATGCGCCTGCTCGGTGTCGAGGCCCCCACGTTCCCCGAGCTCTTCCCGGCGTCCCGCGACGCCATGCGCGACGCCTACCCCGAGGTGGCGTCCGACTACGACCGGATCTCCCGCATCGCCTACGCGGAAGAGGAGACCTTCCTCCGCACCCTGGCACAGGGCACGACCATCCTCGACGTCGCCGTCGAGCGCGCGAAGCAGGACGGCGCCCCGTCGATCGGCGGCGACACGGCGTTCCTGCTCCACGACACCTTCGGGTTCCCCATCGACCTGACGATGGAGATGGCCGAGGAAGCCGGCGTCCACGTCGACCGCACGGCGTTCGAGACCCTGATGTCCGAGCAGCGTGCCCGGGCGAAGGCCGACGCGAAGAGCAAGAAGACCGCGATCGCCGACCTGAGCGTGTACAGCGCGTTCCGGGCGAAGGGCGAGACGACGTTCCTCGGCTACGACGCGCTCGAGGCCGAGACGCGCGTGCTCGGCATCATCGTCGGTGGCGTGAGCGTCGACCGTGCGGTCGCCGGTGACATCGCCGAGGTCATCCTCGGCGAGACCTCCCTGTACGCGGAGTCGGGCGGCCAGGACGCCGACCAGGGCTCGATCGTCGGCAACGGGTTCGACCTCGAGGTCCTCGACGTCCAGCGACCGGTCTCCGGACTGTGGAGCCACACCGTGCAGGTCCGCTCCGGTGAGGTCGGCGTCGGCGACGCCGCGAGCACCGTCGTCGACGCGGAGTACCGCCGCGGTGCGACCCAGGCGCACTCCGCGACGCACCTGGTCAACGCTGCCCTCCGCGACATCCTCGGGCCGGAGGCGCTGCAGGCCGGTTCGTACAACAAGTCCGGCTACATGCGCCTCGACTTCTCGTGGTCGCAGCCGGTCTCGCTCGAGACGCGCTCCGAGATCGAGGAGGTCGTGAACACCGCGATCCGCACCGACCTCGAGGTCTCCACGCGCATCCTGCCCATCGACGAGGCGAAGGCCCTCGGGGCACAGGCCCTGTTCGGTGAGAAGTACGGCGCCGAGGTCCGCATGGTCGACATCGGCGGCCCGTGGTCCCGCGAGCTCTGCGGTGGCACGCACGTCGCCTCGAGCGCGCAGATCGGGCTCGTCAACCTGGTGGGGGAGTCGAGCGTCGGTTCGACCAACCGCCGAATCGAGGCACTGGTCGGGCTCGAGGGGTTCCGCGACCTCGCCGTCGAACGCACGATCGTGTCGCAGCTCTCCAGCGCGCTCAAGGCACCCCGGGCCGACCTGCCGGCCCGCGTCCAGAACCTGATGGAGGACCTCCGGTCCGCCCAGAAGAAGCTCGCCGAGTACGAGTCGGCGAACCTGCAGCAGCGCGTGCCCGCCATCGCCCGGAACGCCACGACCGTCGGTGCCACCACCGTGGTCGCCGAGACGGTCGACGGCCTGCAGTCCGGCGATGACCTGCGCTCGCTCGCCACCGGCGTGCGGGGCCAGCTCGGTGACGGCGCGGCCGTCGTCGTGCTCGGGGCGGTCGTCGGTGGCAAGCCCATCGTGATCGTCGCGACGAACGACGCTGCTCGTGCTGCTGGCGTGCAGGCGGGTCCCCTCGCGAAGGAGGCCGCCGGCGTGCTCGGTGGTGGCGGCGGCGGCAAGCCGGACCTGGCGCAGGGCGGCGGGACCGACGCGGCCGCGCTCCCCGCGGCGCTGCGTGCCGTGACCGCACGGCTCGCGGGCTGACCGTGGGCATCCGGTCCGGGCGTCGCCTCGGCGTGGACGTCGGACGCGCCCGGATCGGGGTCGCCGTGTGCGACCGCGACGGCCTGCTGGCGACACCGGTCGAGACCGTCCGTCGTGACGACTCGGGGGACCTCCGGCGGATCCTCGAGCTCGCGGACGAGTACGACGTGCTCGAGGTCGTCGTCGGGCTGCCCCTGTCGATGTCGGGCGGGGACACGGCCTCCACCGAGGACGCCCGTGTCTTCGCGGCCCGGATCGCGGCGCGTCGGCCGGTGCGCCTGGTCGACGAACGACTGTCGACCGTGACGGCCCAGCGGGGGCTGCACCAGGCCGGCAAGAACACGAAGAAGTCCCGGGCCGTGATCGACCAAGCAGCCGCTGTTATCATTCTGCAACACGCGCTCGACCACGAGCGCAGTGCCGGTGCCCCTCCGGGCGCCACGCTTCCCTGACAGGGCTGCCCGGTACCGCACATGGGTGCTCTCGTCGTCAGCTGCGAGGACGACGGTGCCCAGGTGGAGTTCCCGACCGAGAGACCGAGGACGTTGGCAGACGATCTGGACTGGAACGCGATCATCGCGCCCGGCAACGACGCCGAGCGGCGGAAGGCGACTTCCGACCGCACGACAGGCACCGATGACCGCGACGACGCTGGTCAGGTGACCCCGCCGCCGCCTCCGATGTCCCGACGTGAAGCCCGAGCCCTCGAGGCCGAACGAGCCCGCGTCGCAGCGACCGACGAGTCGCCGGTCGCCGAGCGGACCACTGATTCCCCGCCAGCCGCACGCGACGAACGCCCCGCGTCACCCGCCGACGCGCCGATCGCCACCCGCCCCGAAGACCTGCACCCCGAGGTCGCCGCACTGCTGACCGGCGAGCTGCCGACCGAGCCCGGGGCGACCGCTGCGGGCGGCGGATCCGGGGCCGGCGGGACGGACGACGGTGACGTGACCGGCGGCGGTGGCGCCGCGGGAGGCGGTGGCCGCGGGGGACGAGGCGGGGGAGGACGCGCCTCCAGGCCGCCCCGGGAGCCACGGCCGAAGCGCCGACGCGGACCGCTCGTCGCCGGACTCGTCATCGTCGCGGTGGTGCTCGCCGCCGGCGTCGGGGCGTACACCTTCGCCGCCCCCAAGTTCCAGCAGCTCATCGCGGCGATCAGCGGCGCGCAGGAGCCCGACGACTACACCGGCGACGGCACCTCGAAGGTGACCATCACCATCAAGCAGGGCGACATCGGCGAGAACGTCGCCGCGACGCTGCAGCGCAGCGGCGTCGTCAAGGACTCGAAGGTGTTCTACAAGCTCCTGCTGGCCTCGCCGGACGTGCAGTTCCAGCCCGGTTCGTACGCGCTGAAGAAGCAGATGAGCTCGAAGTCCGCGCTCGCGGCACTGCAGGACACGAAGAACCGCGTGCAGGCGTCGATCATCATCCCGGAGGGCACCGCCCTCGCCGACATCGAGGCCGGGATGGTCTCGAAGGCCGGCCTGACCAAGCAGGAGGTCGACGCGGCCGCGAAGGACCTGTCGGCCTACGACCTGCCGTCCGGCGTCACGACGCTTGAGGGCTGGCTCTTCCCCGCGACCTACCCGATCAACCCGGGCTGGACCGCCGAGCAGTACTTCAAGTCGATGGTCGACACCATGAAGGAGCGCCTGTCCGCCGCCGGCGTCAAGGAGGCCGACCAGGAGCGCACCATCGTCTTCGCGTCGCTGGTGCAGAAGGAAGCCGGCCTCGCGGCCGACTACCCGAAGGTCGCCCGGGTGTTCCAGAACCGCCTCGACCAGGGCATGCGTCTGCAGTCCGACGCCACCGTCGCCTACGGCACGGGCAACACGCACACCGTGACGACGACCGACGCCGAACGGGCCGACGAGTCGAACGCGTACAACACGTACGTGCACGAGGGGCTGCCGCCTGCACCGATCTCGAACCCCGGGGACATCGCGATCAAGGCCGTGACGAACGAGGCCCCGGGCAAGTGGCTGTACTTCGTGACGGTGAACCTGGAAACCGGTGAGACGGTGTTCTCGAACACCTACGACGAGCACCTCGTCGCGGTGAAGCAGTTCCAGGCGTGGCTCCGGGCGCACCCCGACTACCAGTAGGACGGCGACGTCGCACGGCGGTGCGCTGTGGGAGGATTGCCGCATGCTTCGTTGGTTGACTGCTGGTGAGTCCCACGGACCCGAACTGATCGCCATGCTCGAGGGCCTTCCCGCGGGTGTCCCGGTGTCGTTCGAGTCCATCCGTGCCGATCTCGCGCGCCGCAAGCTCGGCTACGGCCGTGGCTCGCGGATGAAGTTCGAGCAGGACGAGCTGCACGTGTCCGGCGGCGTCCGGCACGGCTACTCGCTCGGCAGCCCCATCGCGATCCGCATCGGCAACACCGAGTGGCCGAAGTGGGTCGAGGTCATGAACCCCGAGCCGATCGAGTCGACCGAGATGTCCCGCGGGCGGAGTGCCCCGCTCACCCGACCGCGTCCGGGTCACGCCGACCTGGTCGGCATGCAGAAGTACGGCTTCGACGAGGCCCGCCCGATCCTGGAGCGTGCGAGCGCCCGCGAGACCGCTGCCCGTGTGGCGCTCGGCGCCGTCGCGAAGTCGTTCCTGGCCGAACTCGGCATCCGCTCGGTGGCGCACACGCTGCAGGTCGGGACCGTCCGGGTCCCGGACGGCACGGAGCTGCCGCTGCCCGATGACGTGGACCGCCTCGACGAGGACCAGCTGCGCTGCTTCGACCCCGAGACCTCCGCACGGATGGTCACCGAGGTCGAGGCCGCGAAGAAGGACGGCGACACCCTCGGCGGCGTCGTCGAGGTGCTGTTCTACGGCGTCCCGCCGGGCCTCGGCTCGCACGTGCACTGGGACCGCCGGCTCGACGCCCGCCTGGCCGCGGCGATCATGGGGATCCAGGCCATCAAGGGCGTCGAGGTCGGCGACGGCTTCGCGACCGCCGGGCGCCGGGGCTCCGCCGCCCACGACGAGCTGTACCGCGAGGACGGCGAGATCTACCGCACGAGCGACCGCGCCGGTGGGACCGAGGGCGGGATGTCCACGGGCACCGTGCTGCGGGTCCGCGCCGGCATGAAGCCGATCGCGACCATCCCGCACGCCCTGCACACCGTGGACGTCGTCTCCGGTGAGGACGCCTCGGCGCACCACCAGCGCTCGGACGTCTGTGCCGTGCCCGCGGCGGGCGTCGTCGCCGAGGCGATGGTGGCCCTGGTGCTCGCCGACGCGGTGCTCGAGAAGTTCGGCGGCGACAACGTCGTCGAGACGAAGCGCAACCTCGACGCCTACCTCGCGGCGATCCCGGAGACCCTGCGGACGCGCCGGACGGAACCGTCGGCGACCTCGACCGACCTGTGAGCGCCGACGTCCGACGCGCCGACGCGCCCGTGGTCGTCATCGGACCGATGGGCGCCGGCAAGTCGAGCGTCGGCAAGCGGGTGGCGAAGGCCCTCGGCGTCCCGTTCACGGACACTGACCGGGTCATCGTGCGCGAGCACGGACCAATCCCCGGGATCTTCGCCGACCACGGTGAGCCGGCGTTCCGCGCGCTCGAAGCCGAGGCCGTCCGGGCAGCGATGGCCGCCGGCGGCGTGATCGCCGTGGGCGGGGGAGCCGTCACCCACGCGGACACCCGGCAGGCCCTGGGCGGGGCGCGCATCGTCCTGCTCACCGTGTCGCCCGAGGCCGTCGCCGACCGCATCGCCGGGTCCGACCGGCCCCTGCTGGCGAACGGCGGGATCGACGCCTGGCAGACGATCATGGATGAGCGGGCCGCCACCTACGCCGAGCTCGCGCACGTCGTGGTCGACACGTCCCGCCGGCCGATGTCCCGCGTGGTCGACGAGGTCGTCACGTGGCTGCGCAGCGACGCCGGCGCCACCGAGCGCAGCGACGACGGCGCCACCGAGCGCAGCGGCACCACCGTCGCGCCCGGCAGCACGACCAGCAGCACCACCAGCACCGAAGGAGCACCGTGACCGAGTCGACCCTGCCCGCCGGGACCACCGAGATCCGGGTCGGCGGTGACGACGGCTACACGGTGGCCGTCGGCACGGACCTGCTCGGCGCCCTGCCCGCGATCCTGGGCCCGCGTGTCGCCAAGGTCCTCATCGTGCACTCTCCGACGCTCGGTGCCCGGGCGAACGAGCTCCGTGCGCTGCTGGTCGAGGCCGGGCTCGAAGCCCTGATCGCCGAGGTCCCCGACGCCGAGGGCGCCAAGCGCGTCGAGGTCGCGGCGTTCTGCTGGCAGATCATGGGACAGGCCGACTTCACCCGTACCGACGCGGTCATCGGCCTCGGTGGCGGTGCCGTCACCGACCTGGCCGGCTTCGTCGCCGCGACCTGGCTGCGCGGTGTGCCGTACGTGGCCGTCCCGACCAGCGTGCTCGGCATGGTGGACGCCAGCGTCGGCGGGAAGACGGGCATCAACACGAACGAGGGCAAGAACCTGGTCGGCGCCTTCTACGCCCCCCGCGCCGTCGTCGTGGACCTCGACCTCGCCCGCACGCTGCCGCGCAACGAGATCCTGACCGGCTTCGCGGAGATCGTGAAGGCCGGGTTCATCGCCGTGCCCGAGATCCTGGACATCGTCGAGGCCGACGTCGACCGGGTGACCGACCCGACGACGCCGGAGTTCCGGCGGGTCGTTGAGCTCGCCATCGCGCTCAAGGCCGAGGTCGTCTCGGACGACTTCACCGAGCAGGGCCGACGCGAGATCCTGAACTACGGACACACCCTCGGGCACGCGATCGAGCACGCCGAGCGGTACCAGTGGCGCCACGGGGCGGCGGTGTCGGTCGGCATGGTGTTCGCCGCCGAACTCGCCCGACTCACGGGCCACCTGGACGACGCCACGGTCGAGCGGCACCGGGCGATCCTCGAGTCGCTCGACCTGCCGACCTCGTACGGTGTCGGTCGGTGGCAGGGGCTGCTCGCCACGATGCGTCGCGACAAGAAGGCCCGTGCCGGCATGCTGCGGTTCATCATCCTGGACGGCGTCGGCAAGCCCGTCGTGCTCGAGGGCCCCGAGGACCACCTGCTCTTCACGGCCTACCAGGAGGTCGGCGTCTAGCCACGCCGGTCAGCGCAGGACCCGTCGCGTCCTGCGCCACCACCAGGTGACACGCGTCGAGACGGTGACCCAGGTGAACCGATGCCAGGCCACGCCCCGAACCAGCTGACGATCGCCGCTCCGGCGGCGATGCACGCCGCGATCAGTGCTGTCTCCACGGCACGAGTGTCCGCTCCATGACCGAGCCCCGCGCCGGGCCCGCGCCGACCTGTGGAAGCCGCGCCGGGCCTCCAGGCTGTGGAAGAGGACAGAGCGACGCGACGGACCGGGCCACCCGCACGCTGCGGACCCAGCACCGGGGAGCAGACTGGCGGGCGTGCCCACCCCACCCCGACTGAGCGACCTCTCCGGCCCGCGCGATGCCGACACCGGCACCCTGCGCTCCCGCGGTCGACGCTTCACCGAACTCCTCTCGATCGCCCGCCGCCACCACCTGGTGCCGTTCCGTCGTCTCGACTTCTCGCACGACCCGGCCACCTCGGACCTGCGTCGCGACCAGGCCGAGCACCTGCGCCGAGCGCTCGAGGAAGCCGGTGGCGGGTTCGTGAAGATGGGCCAGCTGCTCTCCACCCGCGACGACCTGCTGCCCGAGGAGTGGACCGAGGGACTCGCACACCTGCAGCGGAACGTCACGGCGGCGCCGGCGGACGAGGTCCGTGCGCTCCTCGAGCAGGAGCTCGGTGCCCCGGTCGACCAGGTCTTCGCGACCTTCGACCCGGTGCCCGTCGCAGCGGCGTCCATCGCGCAGGTGCACCGCGCCCGGCTGCCCGACGGCACCGCGGTCGCCGTGAAGGTGCAGCGGCCGGGGATCGACGCCGCGGTGCGCCGCGACGTCGACATCGCGCTGCGGGTCGTCCGGTTCATGGCCCGGTGGTCGACCGAGGCGCGGCAGGTCGGGGTGCAGGACATCGCCGGCCAGTACGCGGACGACCTGATCCGGCAGGTCGACTTCGTCTCCGAGCTCCGGAACCTCACGGCGCTGCGTGCGGCCCAGGCCCGCAGCGCGCGTCCGGACGAGGTCCGGTTCCCGGACCCCTACCCGGACCTGTCCGGCCGGCGTGTGCTCGTGATGGAGTTCCTGGAGGGCGACACCCTCAGCGCGATCCGCGCCGAGCGTTCCGAGCGCGACCTCGACGCGCCGATGCGCGCGATCCTCCGCGCCTTCCTGCGCCAGGTCGTCTTCGACGGCCTATACCACGCGGACCTGCACCCGGGGAACGTCCTGGTGCTGCCCGACGGGCGGCCCGCGTTGATCGACTTCGGATCGGTCGGGAGGCTCGACCCGGGTCTCCGGGACACGGTCCAGGACCTGTTGGCCGCCTACCTGCAGGACGACACATCGCGGATCGCCGATGCGGTCCTGCGGATGGCCCCCGTGCGCGATGCGCACGACGAGCCCGACTTCCGTCGGGACATCGCCCGCTTCGTCGCGGACGAGCTCGGCCCGGGTGCGCGCATCGGTGTCGACACCGTGGACGACGCGGTCGAGGTCTTCGGGCGGTACCGGTTGAAGCCGCCGCCGGACTTCGTCGCCGCGGCCCGTGCCCTGGCCATCTTCGAGGGCACCCTCCGCACGCTCGCACCGTCGTTCGACCTGCTCGAGGAGTCCCGCGGACTCGCCCGGGAGCAGATCACCGACCAGCTCCGGCCCGGCAAGCTCCGCGACCTCGCGGCGAAGGAACTGCTCGGCGTCGTGTCGGCCGCCCGTCGCCTGCCCCGCCGGGTGGACCGCATCGGCGAGGCGATCGAGACCGGACGGTTCACGGTGAACATCCGGCTCTTCGCGGACAGCCGCGACCGGCAGCTCGTGTCCGGCATGATCCGGCGCATCCTGCTCGTGCTGCTCGGCGCGGGGGCGGGGATCCTGGCGATCGTCTACCTGTCGTTGCCGGCGCGACCGACGGCGGCCCTGTCCACCGGGGTCGCGGGCGGGTTGCTCGGGGGAGCGGCGGTCGTGCTGCTCGGCTGGGCGGCGATCGACGCCTGGCTCGCCCGGCGGCGGCGCTGACCGCGGCGCGCACCGCTCCGGCCGCCGGGCGGGCGTCCGCTACACTCGTCCGGGGCCGTCCGCGGCCCGAGGACACTTCACAACACGACCGAACGGGACACCGACGACTCATGGCCAGTACCACAGACATCAAGAACGGCGCCGTTCTCATCATCGACGGCCAGCTGTGGTCGGTCGTCGAGTTCCAGCACGTCAAGCCGGGCAAGGGCGGCGCGTTCGTCCGCACGAAGCTCAAGAACGTCGTCTCCGGCAAGGTCGTCGACCGCACGTTCAACGCCGGCGCGAAGATCGACACCGCGACCGTCGACCGTCGTGACTACCAGTTCCTCTACGAGGACGGCGACTCCTACGTGTTCATGGACACCGACACGTACGACCAGATCCCGGTCTCCGCGACCGTGGTCGGCGACGCCAAGAACTACCTGCTCGAGTCCGCGATGGTCACCATCGCGATGAACGAGGGCAACCCGCTGTACGTCGAGCTCCCGACGTCGATCGTCACCGAGGTCGAGACCGAGCCCGGCCTGCAGGGCGACCGTTCCTCCGGTGGCACCAAGGACGCGACCATCATCGCGACCGGCCACCGCATCCAGGTCCCGCTGTACCTGGAGAGCGGAACCCTGGTGAAGATCGACACGCGCGACGGCAGCTTCCTCGGCCGCGTCAACTCCTAGGCGCTGACCGTATGAGTGCTCGTTCGAAGGCCCGCAAGCGCGCCCTCGACATGCTGTACGTGGCCGAGGTGCGGGAGCTGCCGATCGCGGACGTGCTCGCCACCGAGACGGTCCGGCACCTGGACCAGCCGGAGCGTGCCTCCAGCTGGGACTACGCCCGCCAGATCGTCACCGGTGTCGATGACGCCCGTCACGAGATCGACTCCGTCATCGTCGACCACGCCCAGGGCTGGTCGATCGCCCGGATGCCGGTCCTCGACCGCTGCATCCTGCGGATGGCCGTCTGGGAGCTCCGGTTCAACCCGGAGGTCCCCGACGCCGTCGCCATCGCCGAGGCGGTCGAGCTCGCGCAGTCGCTGTCCACCGAGGACTCGGCGGGCTTCGTCAACGGCGTGCTCGGGGCCGTCGCCGGCGGTCGCGCACCGTCCGGTCGGACGGTCGCAGGAGACCAGGAGTCCCGGTAGGGTTGACCACGTCAGCATCCTTTAATGCCGTCCAGTGAGGCGGGGAAGGGGGTCGACGTGGGAACCAGAACGGTCCTGCAACAGCCCGACATCACGCGTGCCCTGACACGCATCGCGCACGAGATCCTCGAAGCCAACCACGGGGGCTCGGACCTCGTGCTCCTCGGCATCCCGACCCGGGGTGCCGTCCTGGCGGAACGCCTCGGCCGGATCCTGGCCGGCATCGAGCCGGAGTGGTCCTCGGCCGCCGGCGGCATCGGGACGGAGCGTGTCGGCACGCTCGACGTCACCATGCACCGGGACGACCTCGGCCACGGCATCGGTCGCGCGCCGCACCGGACGGTCATCCCCGCCGGCGGCATCGACGGCAAGGTCGTCGTGCTCGTCGACGACGTGCTCTACTCCGGCCGCACCGTCCGCGCCGCGCTCGACGCGCTGCAGGGCATCGGACGGCCGCGAGCCGTCCGGCTCGCCGTGCTCGTCGACCGCGGCCACCGCGACCTTCCGATCCGTGCGGACCACGTGGGCAAGAACCTGCCGACCGCGTCCGACGAGCGGGTCACGCTGCACCTGGCCGAGACCGACGGCGACGACACCGTGTTCATCGAGCAGGGGGTGGCGTGATGCGGCACCTGCTCTCCACCGCCGACCTGTCCCGCGACCAGGCCGTCCACATCCTCGACGTCGCCGAGGAGATGGCCGAGGTCAACACGCGCGAGGTCCGGAAGCTCCCGGCCCTGCGCGGCAAGACCGTGGTGAACCTGTTCTTCGAGGACTCCACGCGCACGCGGATCTCGTTCGAGGCCGCGGCGAAGCGCCTGTCCGCCGACGTCCTGAACTTCGCCGCGAAGGGCTCGAGCGTCTCGAAGGGCGAATCCCTGAAGGACACCGTGCAGACCCTCGGCGCGATGGGCATCGACGGCATCGTCATGCGCCACGGTGCCTCAGGCGCCCCGCGGGTGCTCGCCGACGCCGATTGGATCGACGTGCCGGTGGTCAATGCCGGTGACGGGACCCACGAGCACCCGACGCAGGCGCTGCTCGACGCCTTCACCATGCGCCGCCGCCTGCACGGCACCGGCTCGCGCGGCCAGGGCCTCGACGGCGTGCGCGTCCTGATCATCGGCGACGTGCTGCACAGCCGGGTCGCCCGGTCGAACGCGTGGCTGCTCCGCACCCTCGGGGCGAGCGTGACGTTCGCCGCGCCGCCGACACTGCTGCCCGCCACCCCGACCCCGTTCGGCGCCGCGGTGCACCACGACCTCGACACCGCCCTGGCCGAGGACCCGGACGTCGTCATGACGCTCCGCATCCAGCAGGAACGCATGAACGACGCCTTCTTCCCGAACCCGCGCGAGTACACGCGGCACTGGGGCCTGACGGCGGCGCGCTTCGGGCGGCTGTCCGAGCGCACGCTGATCATGCACCCCGGTCCGATGAACCGCGGACTCGAGATCGCCGGCGTCGCCGCCGACGACCCCCGCTCGACCGTCGTCGAGCAGGTCGAGAACGGCGTCTCGGTCCGGATGGCCGTCCTCTACCTCGCCCTGACGGGCAGTGCCGGCAACGGCACCGACGCGAAGGAGTCCGCCGCATGACCGCTCACCTGATCCGTGGCGCGCAGCTGGTCGACGGCTCGCGTGCCGACATCCGAACGGAGGGCGGGCGCATCACCGCGGTCGGGACCGGTCTCGACACGGCCGGCGCCACCACCGTGGACGCGGACGGCCTCATCGCCCTGCCCGGTCTCGTGGACCTCCACACGCACCTGCGCGAGCCCGGTCACGAGGAGTCCGAGACGGTCCTGACCGGCTCGCGTGCCGCGGCTGCCGGCGGGTTCACCGCCGTCAACGCCATGGCGAACTCGAGCCCCGTCGCGGACACCGCCGGGGTCGTCGAGCAGGTCCAGGCCCTCGGGGACGACGCCGGCTACGTGACGGTCCGCCCGATCGGCGCCGTGTCACAGGGGCTGCAGGGCACGCACCTGTCCGAGATCGGCGCGATGGCGACGTCCAGGGCGAAGGTCCGGGTCTTCTCGGACGACGGCTCCTGCGTGGCCGACCCGCTGCTCATGCGCCGCGCACTCGAGTACATCAAGGGCTTCGGCGGAGTGCTCGCGCAGCACGCCCAGGAGCCCCGGCTGACCATCGGCGCGCAGATGAACGAGGGCCGACTCTCCTCGGAGCTCGGCCTCGCCGGCTGGCCCGCCGTCGCGGAAGAGGCGATCATCGCCCGCGACGTCCTGCTCGCCGACCACGTCGGAGCACGCCTGCACGTCTGCCACGTCTCGACGGCCGGCAGCGTCGAGGTGATCCGGTGGGCGAAGTCCCGCGGCATCGACGTCACGGCCGAGGTCACGCCGCACCACCTGGTGCTCACCGAGGACCTCATCGCCGGCCACGACGGTGCCCCCGGGTACGACGCCCGCTACAAGGTGAACCCGCCGCTCCGCGCCCGCGAGGACGTCGAGGCACTCCGCGCGGCCCTGGCCGACGGCACCATCGACATCGTCGCGACCGACCACGCACCGCACACCGCCGAGGCGAAGTGCTGCGAGTGGCCCGCCGCCGCGAACGGCATGGTGGGCCTCGAATCCGCGCTGAGCGTGGTGCAGGCCGCCGTGGTCGACGACGGCCGGCTCGACTGGGCCGACGTCGCCCGGGTGCTGTCCGAGGCACCGGCGCGGATCGGCCAGGTCGAGGAGCACGGGCAGCGGATCGCCGCGGGCGCCCCCGCCGAGATCACCCTCTACGACCCGTCGGCCAGTCGCGAGTTCGCGGTCACCGACCTCGCCGGGCAGTCGCAGAACTCGCCGTACCTCGGCATGACGCTGCCGGGCCGGGTCGTCGCCACCTTCCACCAGGGGTACGCGACGGTGCTCGACGGCGTGGTCGTCGACGCGGAGACGATCGCGGCGCACGCCGCGGCGCTCCGGACGGGGGCGCGCGCATGAGCGGCGACGCCCAGCGCTGGCTCCTCGGCGCGGTGATCCTGCTCGCGGTCGCCGCCCTGTTCGTGGCGATGGCGCGCACCTGGCGGACGCGGACCAGGAAGCAGGCGGAAGCCGTGCCTCCGGTCCGGGTACCGGCCGATCTGGCACCTGCGGTCGGGTCGTGGGACGGGTTCACCGTCGCGACGACCCGTGCCGACCAGCCGTTGGAACGCATCACCGCAGGCGGCCTCGGGTTCCGCGGCCGCGGCGGGGTGACGGTCCACGCGACCGGCGTGGTGATGCGCCTCGCCGGCACGGACGACCGCTGGATCGCGCGTGACGCGGTCCGCGGTGCCGACCGCTCCACGTGGGCGATCGACCGAGTGGTCGAACCCGGGGGACTGGTCCGTCTGCGATGGACGGCGACCGGCGCCGCAGGTGCGACGGACCTGGACACCTACTTCCGGTTCCCGGAGGGCGACGCAGCCGCGCTGCACGCCCTGCAGGGACTGACCGAGACCGGGCCGCAGGCGACTGCGGCCGATGCTCCGCGAACCGCGGGCGAAGGGAAGAAAGCATGACACGCGAACGGGCCGTCCTGGTCCTCGAAGACGGCACCCGGTATGACGGCTGGGCCTACGGCGCCCGTGGGCGCACGCTCGGTGAGGTGGTCTTCGCGACCGGCATGACCGGCTACCAGGAGACGCTGACCGACCCCTCCTACGCCGGGCAGATCGTGGTGCAGACCGCGCCGCACATCGGCAACACGGGCGTGAACGACGAGGACCCCGAGTCCCGTCGCATCTGGGTCGCCGGGTACGTCGTGCGCGACCCCAGTCGCGTGGTGTCGAACCACCGCGCGAACGCCACGCTCGACGACCACCTGGTGCGCGACGGCATCGTCGGTATCTCCGGCATCGACACCCGCGCGCTCACCCGCCGCATCCGTGACGCCGGCGCCATGAAGGGCGGCGTCTTCAGCGGTGCGGACGCGGCACTGCCGGAGTCGGAGCAGCTGGACGCGGTCGTGTCGCAGGCGACGATGGCCGGCGCGAGCTTCTCGGCGGTCGTGTCCACCCCGGAGACCTACGTCGTCCCCGCCGTCGGCGAGCAGATCGGCACCCTGGCCGTGCTCGACCTCGGCGTGAAGGCCTCGACCACCCGGTACCTCGCCGCCCGCGGTTTCGAGGTGCACGTGGTGCCGCAGGACATCTCCGCTCCGGAGCTGGAAGCCCTCGCACCGGACGCCCTGTTCTACTCGAACGGCCCCGGCGACCCCGCCGCGTCGGACGCGCAGGTGGAACTGCTGCAGGACAGCCTGCGCACCGGCCGGCCGTTCTTCGGCATCTGCTTCGGCAACCAGCTGCTCGGCCGTGCGCTCGGCTTCGGCACCTACAAGCTGCCCTTCGGCCACCGCGGCATCAACCAGCCGGTGCTCGACACGACCACGGGCAAGGTCGAGATCACGAGCCAGAACCACGGCTTCGCGGTCGACGCACCCCTCGGCGAGGTCCTCGAGTCCCCGGCCGGGTTCGGTCGGGTCGAGGTCTCGCACTACTCGCTGAACGACAACGTGGTCGAGGGCCTCCGCGCGCTCGACGTGCCGGCGTTCAGCGTGCAGTACCACCCCGAGGCCGCCGCCGGACCGCACGACAGCATGTACCTCTTCGACCGGTTCGCGGACATGGTGCGCGAGCGTCGCGACGGGGAGCCGCTCGACGCGGCCACCGCCGACGCCACGACCCCCGCAGCAGACATCACCAAGGAAGCGAACTGATGCCCAAGCGCGCAGACATCAACTCCGTCCTCGTCATCGGTTCCGGCCCGATCGTCATCGGTCAGGCCGCCGAGTTCGACTACTCCGGCACCCAGGCGTGCCGCGTCCTCCGGGCCGAGGGCGTCCGGGTCATCCTGGTCAACCCGAACCCGGCGACGATCATGACCGACCCCGACTTCGCCGACGCGACCTACATCGAGCCGATCACGAACGCGTCGCTCGAGGAGATCATCCGCATCGAGAAGCCGGACGCCGTCCTGCCGACCCTCGGCGGCCAGACGGCCCTGAACGCGGCCATCGCGCTCGACGAGGCCGGCATCCTCACCAAGCACGGCGTCGAGCTCATCGGTGCCAAGGTCGAGGCGATCCAGCGCGGCGAGGACCGTCAGCTCTTCAAGGAGCTCGTGCTCGAGTCCGGCGCCGACGTCGCCCGCAGCCACATCGCGCACACGCTCGAAGAAGCGAAGGAGTTCGCGAAGGACCTCGGGTACCCGCTGGTCGTCCGCCCGTCCTTCACCATGGGCGGCCTCGGCTCGGGCTTCGCCTACAACGAGGCCGAACTCGTCCGCTTCGTCGGCGACGGGCTGCAGTCCAGCCCGACGACCGAGGTCCTGCTCGAGGAGTCCATCCTCGGCTGGAAGGAGTACGAGCTCGAGCTCATGCGCGACAACTACGACAACACCGTCGTCATCTGCTCCATCGAGAACGTCGACCCGGTCGGTGTCCACACCGGTGACTCGATCACGGTCGCCCCCGCGCTGACCCTGACCGACCGCGAGTACCAGAACATGCGGAACATCGGCATCGACATCATCCGTCGCGTCGGTGTCGACACCGGCGGCTGCAACATCCAGTTCGCCGTCGACCCGTCCAACGGCCGCGTCATCGTCATCGAGATGAACCCCCGCGTGTCCCGCTCGTCGGCCCTCGCGTCGAAGGCCACGGGCTTCCCGATCGCCAAGATCGCGGCGAAGCTCGCCATCGGCTACCGGCTCGACGAGATCGAGAACGACATCACGAAGGTCACCCCGGCGAGCTTCGAGCCGACGCTCGACTACGTGGTCGTGAAGACCCCGCGGTTCGCGTTCGAGAAGTTCCCGGCCGCCGACGCCACCCTCACCACGACGATGAAGAGCGTCGGCGAGGCGATGGCCATCGGCCGGAACTACGCCACCGCACTGCAGAAGTCGCTGCGCTCGCTCGAGAAGCGCGGGTCGAGCTTCCACTGGGACACCCCGGCGGCCGAGCTCGACAAGGACGCCCTGCTGGCGAAGTCGTCGATCCCGACCGACGGTCGCATCGTCACGGTCCAGCAGGCCCTGGTCGCGGGCGCCACCGCGGACGAGGTCTTCGAGGCCACCAAGATCGACCCCTGGTTCATCGACCAGATCGTGCTCATCAACGAGGTCGCGAACGAGGTCCGTGCCGCCGAGTCCCTCGACGCGGACACCCTGCGCTGGGCGAAGGAGCACGGCTTCAGCGACACCCAGATCGCGAGCCTGCGCAGCTCGGACGCGGCACCGGTCTCCGAGCAGCAGGTCCGCGACGAGCGGCACGCCCAGGGCATCCGGCCCGTCTTCAAGACGGTCGACACCTGCGCCGGCGAGTTCCCGGCCCTGACGCCGTACCACTACTCGTCGTACGACACCGAGACCGAGGTCGTCCCGAGCGACCGCAAGAAGGTCGTCATCCTCGGCTCCGGCCCGAACCGCATCGGACAGGGCGTCGAGTTCGACTACTCCTGCGTGCACGCGTCCTTCGCGCTGAGCGCCGCCGGGTTCGAGACGATCATGATCAACTGCAACCCCGAGACCGTGTCGACCGACTACGACACCTCGGACCGCCTGTACTTCGAGCCCCTGACCGCCGAGGACGTCCTCGAGGTCATCGAGGCCGAGGCCGCGTCCGGCGAGCTCGTCGGTGTCGTCGTGCAGCTCGGTGGTCAGACCGCCCTGGGCCTGGCGAAGCCGCTCGAGGCCGCGGGCATCCCGATCCTCGGCACCAGCCCGACCGCGATCGACTCGGCCGAGGAGCGCGGACAGTTCTCCGCCATCCTCGACGCCGCCGGTCTGCTCGCACCGCGGAACGGCACGGCCCACGACCTGGCGAGCGCGACCACGGTGGCCGAGGAGATCGGGTACCCCGTCCTCGTCCGCCCGTCGTTCGTGCTCGGCGGGCGCGGCATGGAGATCCTGTACGACTCCCCGTCGCTGGCGGACTACTTCGACCGGATGGCCGACCAGGCGATCATCGGCCCGGAGCTCCCGCTGCTGGTCGACCGGTTCCTGGACGACGCCGTCGAGATCGACGTCGACGCGCTCTTCGACGGCGAGCGGCTGTACATCGGCGGCATCATGGAGCACCTCGAAGAGGCCGGCATCCACTCCGGTGACTCGGCGTGCACCCTGCCCCCGGTCGGCCTCGGCCGCGCGGAGATCCAGGGCGTCGTCGACGCGACCGAGAAGATCGCCCGCGGCATCGGCGTGCAGGGCCTGCTCAACGTCCAGTTCGCCATCGGCGCCGGCGTGCTCTACGTCCTCGAGGCGAACCCGCGCGCCAGCCGCACGGTGCCCTTCGTCTCGAAGGCGCTCGGCATCCCGCTGGCCAAGGCCGCGTCCCGCATCATGACCGGCACCACGGTCGCCGAGCTCGTCGCCGAGGGCATGCTGCCCGAGCGTGACGGCGCGTTCGTGCCCGCGCAGTCGCCGGTCGCCGTGAAGGAGGCCGTGCTGCCCTTCCGTCGCTTCCGCACCCGCGAGGGCCAGGTCGTCGACTCGGTGCTCAGCCCCGAGATGCGCTCCACCGGCGAGGTCATGGGCATCGACCGCGACTTCCCGCGGGCGTTCCTCAAGTCGCAGGACGCCGCGTACGGCGGCCTGCCGACCAGCGGCACGGTCTTCGTGAGCGTCGCCGACACCGACAAGCGTGCGATCGTGCTGCCGGTGCACCGCCTGCAGCAGCTCGGCTTCACGATCATCGCGACCGAGGGCACGGCGGAGATCCTCCGCCGCAACGGCATCGAGGTCGGGATCGTCGGCAAGTACAGCCAGGGCGGCGAGAGCGTCGTCGACCTGCTCGCCACGGGCGAGGTCGACATCGTCATCAACACGCCGTCGGGTGCCGCCGGTCGTGCGGACGGGTACGAGATCCGTGCGGCCACGGTGGCGGCGGACAAGCCGCTCTTCACGACGATCGCGCAGATCGGGGCGGCCGTCGCGGCGATCGAGACGATCGGCTCGCCGCTCAACGTCCGCAGCCTGCAGGACTACGCGCGCGAGCGCGCGACCTGGTGACGGCTGCCATCGTGGACACGCCCCGGTCTGGAGGCCCGGCCTCCTTCGGCGTCCGCCTCGCGTCCGCCATGGGGGAGCGTTCACCGCTCTGCGTCGGGATCGACCCCCACGCCGCCACTCTGGCGGCGTGGGGGCTCGCCCGCGACGAGCAGGGCCTCACGGCGTTCGGCGCGACCCTGGTCGACGCGGCCGCCGGCCGCGCGGCGATCGTGAAGCCGCAGGTCGCCTTCTTCGAGGCGGCGGGGGTTGCGGGCTACCGTGCGCTCGACGCGACGATCCGCCGGGCACGCGATGCGGGCCTCCTGGTCGTCGCCGACGTGAAGCGGGGCGACATCGGGACCACCGGTGACGACTACGCGCTCGCGTGGCTCGACCGCGACGGGCCGTTCGCGGCCGACGCGATGACCGTGTCGCCGTACCTCGGGTAC
Organism: Curtobacterium sp. VKM Ac-2852; assembly: GCF_013205045.1. NCBI lineage: Bacteria > Bacillati > Actinomycetota > Actinomycetes > Micrococcales > Microbacteriaceae > Curtobacterium > Curtobacterium sp. VKM Ac-2852. Next base: position 737,938 of record NZ_JABMLI010000002.1, on the reverse strand, counting down.
GACTCGCTCCGGGGCACGATCGACGTCGCGCGCCGGAACGGTGCCGGGGTCTTCGTGCTCGCGGCGACGAGCAACCCCGAGGCCCGGGTGCTGCAGACCGCGGTGCTCGCCGAGGGACCGCGTACCGGCCGGACGGTCGCGGCCGGTATCGTCTTGGACGTGGCAGACGACAACCGGTCCGTGGGCGATCAGGCCCTCGGCGACGTCGGGCTCGTGCTCGGCGCGACCCTTCACCTCGACGACTTCGGCATCGACGCGGACGCGATCGGCACCGCGCCGGTCCTCGCTCCGGGCTTCGGTGCCCAGGGCGCCCGCATCGAGGACCTCCGTGCGCTGTACGGCGCGCGTGCCGAGCAGGTGCTCGTGAGCGAGTCGCGCGGCCTGCTGACCGACGGTCCGGACGGTGCCGCGGCGCTCGTCGCCGACCGCGCCGATCGCATCCGCACCGCACTGGCGGCGGCAGCGTGACCGACGACCACGAGGGCCTGCCCGCCCACCGCACCCCGCCAGAGGTCGACCGCGTCGCCGCGGCGAAGGCCGCCGTGGCCGCGCGACGCGCCCGGGCCGCGGTGAAGGCCGCGATCGCGTCGGGGGAGCGCTCCGCGCTCGACGTCGCCCGTGCCGCGTGGGACGACTCGCTGGTCGAGACGACCTCGGCCGAACGCTCGCTGCGGGTCCGTGACCTGCTGGTGAGCCTGCCGGGCATCGGCCCCGCGCGAGCCGAGGCGATCATGGGGTCCCTGCGGATCGCACCGTCGAAGCGCCTCGGTGGCCTGGGGACCCGGCAGCGCGCGGCCCTGGCCGACTGGCTCGCCGCCCGCGGTCGCAAGCGTGGTGCCTCGAAGCTCGTCGTGCTCGCCGGACCCACCGCGGTCGGCAAGGGCACGGTCAGCGCGCACATCCGACAGCACTACCCGGACGTCAACCTCAGCGTCTCGGCCACCACCCGGAAGCCGCGCCCCGGCGAGGTCGACGGCGTGCACTACTACTTCGTGGACGACGACGAGTTCGACCGCATGATCCGCGACCGCGAGCTGCTCGAGTGGGCGACCGTCCACAACTCGTACCGCTACGGCACCCCGCGCCCGCCGATCGACCGCGCGCTCGACGCCGGCGAGAAGGTCATGCTCGAGATCGACCTGCAGGGCGCCCGGCAGGTCCGCGACGCCATGCCCGAGGCGGTGCTCGTGTTCCTGCTGCCCCCGACGTGGGAGGAACTGGTGCGCCGGCTCATCGGCCGCGGGACCGAATCCGCGGAGGAACAAGCGCGTCGCCTCGAGACCGCGAAGGTCGAGCTGGCCGCCCAGGACGAGTTCGACGTGCGGATCGTGAACTCCGATGTCGGCACCGCGGCACGTGAGGTCGTAGACTTGTTCTCTGCGCCCTGACGGGTGCACTGACTTCGAGGAGACACCATGGCCAACCCCCAGGGCATCATCGACCCGCCCATCGACGACCTGCTCAGCAAGGTCGAGTCGAAGTACGCGCTCGTCATCTTCGCGTCCAAGCGCGCCCGCCAGATCAACGACTACTACGCCGACCTGCACGAGGGCTCGCTCTTCGACAACGTCGGACCGCTTGTCGACTCGACGATCGACGACAAGCCGCTGTCCGTCGCGCTCCACGAGATCAACGAGGACAAGCTCACCGTCACCAAGCAGCAGCAGCCCACCGACTGATCCCGGTGACTGCAGCTGCTCTCCGCCTCTTCACGTCCGAGTCGGTGACCGAGGGGCACCCCGACAAGATCTGCGACCAGATCTCGGACAGCATCCTCGACGCACTGCTCACGGTCGACCCGAACGCGCGCGTCGCCGTCGAGACGATGGTGACCACCGGGCTCGTGCACGTCGCCGGCGAGGTCACGACCTCCGGCTACGTCGAGATCCCCAAGCTCGTCCGTGACGTCATCACCGGGATCGGCTACAACTCGTCGGACGTCTCGTTCGACGGTGCCACCTGTGGTGTCGAGGTCTCGATCGGTGCGCAGTCGCCGGACATCGCGCAGGGTGTGGACGAGTCGCTCGACTCCCGCACCGGTGCGGTCGACCCGCTCGACCGTCAGGGCGCCGGCGACCAGGGCATCATGTTCGGCTTCGCGACGAACGAGACCCCCGAGTACATGCCGGTCGCGATCTGGCTGGCGCACCGCCTGGCCGAGCGCCTGGCCGCGGTCCGGAAGTCGGGCGAGCTGTCGTTCCTGCGCCCGGACGGCAAGACCCAGGTCACCATCGGGTACGACGGCGTCGTGCCGAAGACCGTCGAGACCGTCGTGCTCTCCACGCAGCACTCGCCGAGCGTCACGCTCGACGAGCTCACCGCCGCGATCACCGAGCACGTGATCCGTCCGGTCCTCGACCTGGTCGACCTCGACTCGTCGCACGTCGACGTCATCGTGAACCCGACCGGTCGCTTCGAGATCGGCGGCCCCCAGGGCGACGCCGGGCTCACCGGCCGCAAGGTGATCGTCGACACCTACGGCGGGGCCTCCCGTCACGGTGGCGGCGCGTTCAGCGGCAAGGACCCGTCGAAGGTCGACCGTTCGGCGGCGTACGCGCTGCGCTGGGTCGCCAAGAACGCGGTCGCCGCGGGGCTCGCCGACCGGCTCGAGGTGCAGGTCGCGTACGCGATCGGCCGTGCGAAGCCCGTCGGGCTCTACGTCGAGACCTTCGGCACCGGACACGTCGACGACGCCACGATCGAGGCCGCCATCCGCCAGGTGTTCGACCTGCGTCCGGCCGCGATCATCCGCGACCTCGACCTGCTCCGACCGATCTACGCGCAGACCGCGACCTACGGCCACTTCGGCCGCGAGCTCCCCGGGTTCACGTGGGAGCAGCTCGACCGTGTCGAGGAACTCCGCGCCGCCGCAGGACTCGTCGCCGCGACCGTCTGAAGCACCGCGTGACCACCGTCGCGCGCGTCGTCCTCGACTCGCCGCTCCCGCAGTTGGACCGTCTGTTCGACTACCGGGTACCGGCCGAGCTCGAGGACGACTGCGTCGCGGGGGTCCGCGTCAAGGTGCCGCTGCGCACCGGGGCGCGGATGTCCGACGGCTACGTCGTCGAGATCGTCACCGAGGGTGAGTACCCAGGTGAGTTGAGCCAGATCGAGGCCGTCCTGTCCCCGGTGCCCGTCCTGGCGCCGGAGATCTGGACCCTCGCGCGTGCCGTCGCCGACCGGGCCGCGGGGGTCGCCTCCGACGTCCTGCGCCTCGCCGTGCCCCCGCGGCAGGTGCGCGCCGAGAAGGCCTGGCTCGCCCGGGACACCGCGTGGTCGCCGCCGCCGGTGACCGCCCCGCCCGTCACCGGCTACGCCGACGGCGTCCTGGAGGCCGTGGTGACGGAGCACGGACGCGCTGCGGTCGCCGCCGTGCCCCAGCCCGTGGCGATGGGCGACGCGGACGCGCCGGTCTGGGTCCCGGGGTGGGCCGCCACGCTCGCCCAGGCGGCCGCGCACACCGTGGCGGCCGAGCAGTCCGCGGTGATCGCCGTTCCGGACTTCCGCGACGTCATCGACCTCGAGCGTGCCCTGCTCGCCGTGCTGCCTCCGGAGCGGGTGGTGCGCTTCGACGCGAAGCAGACGAACGGGCAGCGCGCGAAGGCACTGCTGCAGGCCCGCACGCACCCGGTGGTCGCGATCGGCAACCGCACGGCGATGTACGCACCGGCGACGGAGCTCGGCCTGATCGCCATGTGGGACGACGGCGACGCCTCGTTCATCGAGCAGCGGGCGCCCTACGTGCACACGCGCGACGTCGCCCTGGTGCGGGCCGCCCAGTCCGGTGCCGCGCTGCTGTTCGTCTCACACGCGCGCAGCACCGACGTGCAGCGCCTGGTCGAGCTGCACTGGCTGCAGGACGTCGTGCCGTACCGCGTGAAGACCCCGAAGGTCATCCCCACCGTGCAGCAGACCGGGGCCGAGGGGTTCGCCGCGCAGGCGCGCATCCCGAGCTCTGCGTGGCGTGCCGCGCGCGAGGCCAGCCAGCACGGTGCCGTCCTGGTGCAGGTCGCGAGCCCGGGCTTCGGCACCGGGCTGGTCTGTGCCGAGTGCGGCGAACGCGCGCACTGCCGGGTCTGCGGCGGGCCGCTCGGCAGCCCGCACCGTGGCGCCACGCCCCAGTGCCGCTTCTGCGGCGCGCTGGCCGTCGGGTTCCGCTGCCCGACGTGCGGCAACGGCACCGTGAAGCCGGTCGGTCAGGGAGCGCAACGGACCGCCGACGAACTCGGGCGGGCGTTCCCCGGCACCCGGATCGTGGTCGCCGACGGCTCTCGCCCGCTCGACGAGGTCCCCGCCCGCCCGTCCGTCGTCGTCGCCACCCGTGGGGCCGAGCCGTCGGTGCCGGGGGGCTACGCCTGCGTCCTGCTGCTGGACGGTGAGAAGATGCTCGCCCGCGAGGGGCTGCGCGTGCAGGAGGACGTCCTGCGCTTCTGGACGAACGCGGCGGCGAAGTCGTCTCCCGGGGCCGAGGTGTACCTGGTCGGGATCGGCGGGCGGCTGGCCTCGGCGATGGCCCTGTGGCGACTCGACGGACCCGCGCACGACGAGCTGACCGACCGCCGCGAACTCCACTTCCCGCCGGCGGTCCGGGTGGCGACGATGACCGGTACCGACGAGGCCGTCACCGCGGCGGTCGAAGCGCTCGGCGACGCCGTCGTCGGTCCGGTGCTCGGCCCGGTCCCGGTCGAGGACGACGCCCTGCCGGGCACGGTCCGGGCGATCGTGCGGTTCCCGTACGCGCACGGGGCAGAGGTCGCCGCCACGCTCAAGGCCGAGGTCATCCGGCGCTCGTCGACCCGGCGGGTGCTCAAGGGCGGCAACCGCCGACGGGCCGCTCCGACGCTGCGGGTGCGGTTGGACGACGCCGAACCGTTCTCCGAGGTCTGACGCCGTCGGGCCCGGGCGTGCCCGATTGCTGCACGACGCAGAACGACACCGTCGACGTCGTGCGACGTCGGCGGTGTCGTTCGGGGTCTGCCGCCGTGCGGCGACCGACTGGTGCGGGTCGGTCAGGCGTTGGCGGGCCGGCGACGCTCCCGCGGCAGCACGACGCCGAGGGCGACCATGCCGATGGCGAGGACGAGGTGCAGCCAGTTGTCGGCGTTGTTCAGCGGGACGAAGTTCGCACCCGAGCTGTGGCCGGCGGTGAACAGGCCGTAGATCCACAGCACGAAGTAGACGATCCCGCCGATCACCAGGTACATCCGCGAACCGGAGGCACGGTTGGCGGCGAGCAGTCCGACGACGCCGAACAGCAGGTGCACGATGTTGTGCAGCACGGACACCTGGAAGATGCCGAGCAGCATGCCCATCGACTCGTGTCCGGCCCCGGCCAGGTCGCCGGTCGTGATGCCGGGGACGAACCCGGCGATCCCGACGAGCAGGAACACGATGCCGACCACGAGGGCGGCCTTCTGGACGGACGAACCGGCGTAGCGGTTGGTGGCGGTGGTGACGTCACTCATGGTGTCTCCTGATCTCAGCGCGGTTGCGCGGGGTTGGTGGGCACGCCGTGGGACGGCGGGTTGATCGCCGGACCGGCGGTGGCCGGCGTGACGTCCGCTGGTGCCGAGGCCCCCGCAGACGTCTCGGGGAGCTGCTCCGGCACGGAACCGGTCGGCTCCGCACCGCCGTCCAGGGCCTCGATCCGGTGACGGATCCGCTCCAGCACCGGCAACCGTGCGCCGTGGGCGTTCTCGTGGTCGAGCAGCACCTCGAGCTGCTCGCGGTCGAGGGCCGTCAGGTGCTCCGTCAGGTTGCCGAGCGGGACGTGGTCGAAGTCCGGGATGGGCAGGTCTCGGTCGGTCATGGTGCTCCTTCCGTCGATACCGCCAGAACGTACGCAGCCCACGCTCTGCTGGTGCACAGGCAGTGCCGAGCACCGCGTGCTCCGGACAGGCGGTCGGGGTCGGGTGGGCCCGTCGGCGTGGGAGGATCGAACCCATGCGTCTCGTCGTCGCCGGCAGCCCCGCTGCGGCCGTCCCCACCCTCCGCCGTCTGGCGGCGTCCGACCACGAGATCGTCGCGGTGCTCACGCGGCCGGCCACCCCGCAGGGCCGCAAGCGTGTCCTCACCCCGACCCCGGTGGCCGTCGTCGCCGCGGAGCTCGGACTGCCGGTCATCGAGGCCTCGCGCGTCGACGACGCCGTCACCGCCCGGATCGCGGACCTCGACGTCGACCTCGGCGTGATCGTCGCCTACGGTGCACTGCTCCGCCGCCCGGCGCTCGACGCCCCGAGGCACGGCTGGATCAACCTGCACTTCTCCGACCTGCCGGCGTACCGCGGTGCTGCTCCCGTGCAGCGTGCGGTGATGGCCGGCGACACCCGGACCGCCGCCACGGTCTTCCAGCTGGTCGAGGCGCTCGACGCCGGCCCGGTCTACGCCGCGCGGCCCTTCGAGATCGACCCCGAGGCGACCTCGGGCGAGGTCCTCGCGGCGATGGCCGAGGTCGGCGCCGACGTGGTGGCGGACGTCGTGGACGCCATCGCCGACGGCACCGCCGTCGCGACCGAGCAGTCCGGCGAGCCCACGGTCGCCCCGAAGCTCACGATCGACGACGGCCGCATCGACTTCGCCGCGCCCGCCACCGTCGTGCACGCGCGGCTGCGCGGGGTCACGCCCGAGCCGGGCGCGTACGCCCACCTGGGCGAGACCCGCGTGAAGCTGCTCCGCATCACCCTCCAGCCGGGAGGCACGCAGGACCCCGCCCCGTCGCTCGCGCCGGGTGCGCTCGCACTCCACGGCGGTCGGCTGCTGGTCGGGACCGCCGACACCCCGCTGGTGCTGCTCGAGGTGCAGCCGGCGGGCAAGAAGGCGATGGACGCCGCCGCCTGGGCCCGTGGCCTCGGCGAACTGGACGGGAAGGTCCTCGCATGAGCCCCCAGACGAAGCCCCAGGGTGCCCGCCGCGGCCCGCGTCCGGCGAGTGCCCGCCGCGTGGCGTTCGACGTGCTCCGCGCCGTGCAGGTCGACGACGCCTACGCGAACCTGCTGCTGCCGACGCGCATCCGCCGCGCCGGGCTCACGGCCCGCGACGCCGGGTTCGCGACCGAGCTCACCTACGGGTCGATCCGGATGCTCGGCCGCTACGACGTGATCATCGCGCTGGCCTCCGGTCGCCGGACCGAGAACATCGAGGCGGACGTCCTCGACGTGATGCGCCTCGGTGCGCACCAGCTGCTCGCCATGCGCACGCCGACGCACGCCGCCGTCGACGCCACGGTCGAGCTCGCCCGCGAGGTCGGTGCCCGCCGCGCGACCGGGTTCGTGAACGCCGTGATGCGCAAGATCGCCGCCCGCACCGATCAGGAGTGGGACGCCCTGATCACCGAGGGCCGTGCCGGGGACGCCCTGCTCGCCACCCGCTGGTCGCACCCCGTCTGGGTCGTCTCGGCGCTCCGCGACGCTCTGGCCGCCGAACACTCCCGCGACGAGCTCGCCGCCCTGCTCGCCGCCGACAACGCCGCACCCCGGGTGCAGCTCGCGGCCCTGCCCGGACTCGCCACCGACGAGGACATCGCCACCGCGACCGCCCGCACCGCCCCGGACGACGACACCGACGCCGCGTTCGCCGACGCGACCGGTGCGGACGACGTGCCCGCGGCCCTGGTGCCCGCCGACGACGAACCGGAGGCCGACGGCGCGACCGGCACCGTGCCTCCCGTCCGGGCCGACGAGCCCGTCGTGCAGGCGGACGCCGCGCCGGTGTCGCCCGTCGGCATCCGCGGCATCAGCGGCGACCCGGCGCGCGTGCCGGGCGTCGCCGCCGGACGCCTGCGCGTGCAGGACGAGGGGTCGCAGCTCGCCGCGCTGGCGCTGAGCCGCTCGTCGGACGTGCGTGCGGGGGAGCGATGGCTCGACATGTGCGCCGGGCCCGGCGGCAAGGCCGCGCTGCTCGCCGCCGAGGCGCAGCAGGGCGGGGCGACCCTGGTCGCCAACGAGCTCGTGCCCGCCCGCGCCGGACTCGTGCGGAACGCCCTCGGCGTGTTCGGTGACCACGTGCGGGTCGTCGAGGGCGACGCCCGTCGGTACGGCCGCGACGGCACCGGGATGACCTTCGACCGCATCCTGCTCGATGCCCCGTGCACCGGGCTCGGCGCGCTGCGTCGCCGGCCGGAGGCACGCTGGCGGAAGCTCCCCGAGGACGTCGAGGAGCTCGCTGCCCTGCAGACCGAACTGCTCGACGCCGCCGTCCGGGTGCTCGCACCGGGCGGGACCCTGGCGTACGTGACCTGCTCGCCGCACCTGGCCGAGACCCGCGGGCAGGTCGACGCGCTGATGGGGCGGCACAGCGACCGGCTCGAGCAGCTCGACACTGCCACGATCGTCCGGGGTGTCGCCGCACGTGACCCCGAGATCGCCGACGGTGCCACGGCGCAGCTGTGGCCGCACCGGATCGGGACGGACGCGATGTTCATCGCGCTGTTCCGTCGCGTCGACTGACCACCCCGCCGACCGGGATCGGGCTCAGCGCGACCGTCGGTAGGCACTGCCGTCGCACGTGTGCACGGCCGTGTCGTCGAACAAGGTGCGCAGGTTGTACGCGGCGCAGTCCCGGAACGTACCGATGCTGATCCACCGCGCCGAGCGGCGCAGCTCGCCCTTGGATGGGCCGTCCGAACCGATGCCGGCGCGGTGGACCGTCCAGGCGATGTCCTGCGCCTCGGCGTCGAGGTAGCGCATCACCGACTCGTTGTCCGCGTGCTGTCCGATGTACTCCCGCGCGAGCGTCGACCGGACGAGGCGGAGCACGGGCGCGAGCCGCTTGCCGGGAGGCGCACTCAGCCCTCCGGCCTGGTAGAGCAGCCGCCGGGTGCCGCTCCGGCGCATGGCCGGCACGAGCGTGCGGACGAACGCGGTGTTGACCGGTCGCTCGCGCTGCGCGGCGACGTCCCCGAGCATCACGACCACGCCCGTCACGCCGTCGAGCAGTGCATCGAGGTCGAGGTCGTCGGCGACCGAGCCCTGCACGACCTGCAGGTCGTCGTGCTGGACAGCCAGCTTCGACGGCGTCCGTGCGACTGCTCGGACGCGGTGCCCGGCGTCGAGTGCGAGTCGGGTGAAGTGCTGGCCGGTTTGGCCGGTCGCGCCGAACACGAGGAGGGTCTGTTCCGAAGGCATGTCGTCAAACTAGGCGTTGCCTAGAAAATAGTCAATGCCTAGTTCGGGACTAGGATGTCCCCATGACCGAGCGGCCCTTCCACCACGGGAACCTGCGGGCGGTGCTCCTCGACGAGGCCGTCGCGGTGCTTCGGGAGTCAGGGGTCGACGGACTCTCGCTCCGCGACCTCGCCCGCCGCGCCGGGGTCAGTCATGGCGCCCCCCGTAGTCACTTCGTCGATCGGCAGGCGCTCCTCGACGCCCTCGCCGTGCTCGGTTTCGAGCGACTGACCACCGCGGTGCGCCGGGCCCTCTCCGGCTCGGGCGACCTCGACGACCGGTTCCGTCGGGTCGCCATGGCGTACGTCGACTTCGCCATCGACGACGCGGCGCTCATGGACCTCATGTTCCAGGCGTCGACGGCCGGCCGGTCCGGCCCCGTGCAGACCGCCGCCGAATCGCTGTTCGCCGTGCTCGACGGCGCGCTCGGAGCGTCCGCGCCGGAGCCCGGCGAGGACGCCCGGACCACCTTCAAGCTCCTGTTCGCCGCGACCATGCAGGGGATCGCGGGCCTCGTCGTGTCGCGCCGGATCGACCGCCCGCAGGGCGAGCGGCTGGTCGAAGCAGCACTCGGGACGATGCTCCGGTCCGACCTCGGCACGCGCGCCCTCGGCGACGGCTGACCCCGCCCCCGGACGGCGCCGCGCGCACCCGGGCAGCGCAGCCAGGCAGGCGCACGCCGGTAGGCTTGCCCGGTGACGATCCGCATCTCGCCGAGCATCCTGTCCGCCGACTTCGCGAACCTCGAGCGCGAACTCCAGCGCATCGAGACCGCCGACCTGGTGCACGTCGACGTGATGGACAACCACTTCGTCCCGAACCTGACGCTCGGGCTGCCGATCGTGCAGCGCCTGCAGCAGGTGTCGCCGGTGCCGCTCGACGTGCACCTGATGGTGACCGACGCCGACGTCAACGCGCCGAAGTACGCCGAGACGGGCGCGTCGAGCGTCACGTTCCACTTCGAGGCAGCCGACGACCCGGTGGCGACCGCCGCGGCGATCCGGTCGAACGGTGCCCGGGCCGCAGTCGCCGTGAAGCCCGGTACCCCGATCACGCAGGTGCTGCACCACCTCGACGCCTACGACATGATCCTGCTGATGACGGTCGAGCCCGGGTTCGGCGGCCAGTCCTTCATGCCGTCCGTGATGCCGAAGCTCGCCGACGCCCGCGCTGCCGTCGACGCGTCCGGGCTCGACGTCTGGCTCGAGGTGGACGGCGGGATCGCGGTCGACACCGTGCCCGAGGCCGTCCGGAGTGGTGCCGACACCCTGGTGGCGGGCTCCGCGGTGTACGGCGGCGAACCCGCCGCGCGCATCGCCGACCTGCGCGAGGCTGCCGCTCGGGCGCGCTCGTGACCGGGGGAGCGCCGGAGCGCACCGGCGTCACCGAGGCGACCACTGCCTCCCGTCCGGACGGTGCGTCGGCAGCGTCAGCGGAGACCGGTAGCCTGGACCCCGTGAAGACGTTCGACGACCTGTTCCAGGAGCTCACCGAGAAGGCGCGCACGCGCCCCGAGGGCTCCGGCACCGTCGCCGAACTGGACGCCGGCGTGCACCAGATCGGCAAGAAGATCGTGGAGGAAGCCGCCGAGGTCTGGATGGCGGCCGAGTACGAGGGCGACGAGCGCACCTCGGAGGAGATCTCGCAGCTGATCTACCACCTCCAGGTCCTCATGGTCGCCAAGGGACTCACCCCGGCGGACGTCTGGCGACATCTGTAGGAAGCGCCGCCCGGCGCACCGACGACCGCCGACGACCCCACAGAAAGCAGACCCACTGATGCTCCGCATCGCCGTGCCCAACAAGGGCTCCCTGTCCGAGACCGCGTCCGACATGCTGCGGGAGGCCGGGTACGCCGGCCGCCGCGACCCGAAGGCGCTGCACCTGCTCGACGAGCGCAACGGCGTCGAGTTCTTCTTCCTCCGCCCGCGGGACATCGCCACGTACGTGGGGTCCGGCGCGCTCGACGTCGGCATCACCGGCCGCGACCTGCTGCTCGACTCCGGGTCCGAGGCGCACGAGGTCGACGCGCTCGGCTTCGCCGACTCCACCTTCCGGTTCGCCGGCACCCCGGGTCGGTTCGCCTCGCTGCAGGACCTCGACGGCGTGCGGGTGGCCACGAGCTACCCCGGACTGGTCGGTGCGTTCCTCGCCGAGCACGGGGTCAGCTCCACGCTCGTGAAGCTCGACGGCGCGGTCGAGAGCGCCGTCCGGCTCGGGGTCGCCGACGCCGTGGCCGACGTCGTGTCGACGGGCAGCACGCTCCGGCAGGCGGGCCTCGAGATCTTCGGCCCGGTGATCCTCGAGTCGACCGCGGTGCTCGTGTCCACCGACGAGACCATCCCCGGCATCGACGTGCTCCGCCGACGCCTGCAGGGCGTGCTCGTCGCCCGTGGCTACGTGATGCTCGACTACGACGTCCCCACGGCCCTGCTCGAGCAGGCGACGGCGGTGGCGTCCGGCATCGAGTCGCCCACCGTGTCGCCGCTGCACGACCGCGACTGGGCGGCCGTCCGCGTGATGATCCCGCGGGACGACGCGAACCTCATCATGGACGCGCTCTACGACCTCGGCGCCCGGGCGATCCTCGTCAGCCCGATCCACGCCGCACGCCTGTGACCGCCGGTGGCGTGTCGGTCCGGGTCATCCCGTGCCTCGACGTCAAGGGCGGCCGCGTCGTCAAGGGCGTCAACTTCCTCGACCTGCAGGACGCCGGTGACCCCGTCGAGCTCGCGGCTCGGTACTACGAGCAGGGTGCCGACGAGCTGACCTTCCTCGACGTCGGCGCCACGGTCGAGAACCGGGCGACGATGTACGACACCGTGACCCGGACGGCCGAGCAGGTCTTCATCCCGCTCACCGTCGGTGGTGGGGTGCGCAGCGTCGACGACGTCTCGCGCCTGCAGCAGTGCGGCGCGGACAAGATCGGCGTGAACAGCGCAGCGATCGCCCGGCACGAGCTCATCGGGGAGATCGCCGACCGGTTCGGTGCCCAGGCCGTCGTGCTGTCGCTCGACGTCAAGCGATCCGACCGGATGCCGTCGGGCTTCGTGGTCACCACCCACGGCGGGCGGACCGAGTCCGACCTCGACGCCATCGCGTGGGCACGCGAGGCCGTCGAGCGCGGCGCGGGGGAACTGCTCGTCAACTCCATCGACGCCGACGGCACGAAGAACGGGTTCGACCTCGAACTCGTGGCCGCGGTGCGCGCCGTCTCGTCCGTCCCGGTGATCGCCTCGGGAGGCGCGGGTCGCGTCGAGCACTTCGCCCCGGCCGTCGACGCGGGAGCGGATGCAGTCCTCGCCGCCAGCGTCTTCCACCGTGGCGAGATGACCGTGGGGGACGTCAAGGCCGCGCTCCGCGCGACCGGCCACGCCGTCCGCTGATCCGCCGCCGTAGGCTAGGAGCCTCATGACCGACAGCACCAGCACCGACACCGAGGCGGTCCTCGACCGCGCACACTTCGGTGCGGACGGCCTGCTCCCCGCCATCGTGCAGGAGGAATCGTCGAAGGACGTCCTCATGCTCGGCTACATGGACCGGGAAGCCCTCCGCCGCACCCTCACCGAAGGCCGTGTGACCTTCTGGTCGCGGTCGCGCAACGAGTACTGGCGGAAGGGTGACACGTCGGGACACGCCCAGTACGTCCGTGGTGCCGCGCTGGACTGCGACGACGACACGCTCCTCGTCACGGTGCAGCAGGTCGGGGCGGCGTGCCACACCGGTGCGCACCGGTGCTTCGACGTCGACCCGCTCGCGCCCGTGACCATGTCCGCCCCGGCGGGCACGGCCGTGGAGCCGACCCGATGACCACCGCGACGATCTCCGAGACCCCGCACACGACCTCCCGACCGGAGTTCGACGGCCTGCTCGGCGACCACCGCGTCCTGCCGGTCGTCCGCGCGCTGTACGGCGACAGCGAGACGCCGGTCGGCGTCTACCGCAAGCTCGCCGACGGCCGCCCCGGGTCCTTCCTGCTCGAGTCCGCCGGTCAGGGTGGCCTGTGGTCACGCTGGTCGTTCGTCGGCGTGCGGAGCTTCGGCGTCCTGACGCAGGACGGCGACCGTGCGGCCTGGATCGACACCGGCATCGACGCCGAGCGCGCCGTCGGGTCGCTCGACGGCGCCCCCCTCGAGGTCCTCGCACGGTTGCACGAGCGCTGGGCCACACCGCGTGTGCCCGGCTCGCCGCCGCTCGTCGGCGGCACCGTCGGCTTCATCGGGTGGGAGGCCGTGCGGCAGCTCGAGCACCTGCCGAACGTGCCGCCGGCCGACTTCGACGTGCCCGGACAGGCGCTGTCGTTCGTCTCCGAACTCGCCGCGCTCGACCACCGCACCGGTCTCGTGCTGCTGGTCGCGAGCGTGCTGAACGACGGCACCGACGACGCGGACACCCTGTGGGCGGACGCGCAGCAGCGCCTCGACCGCATGCAGGGCGACCTGGTGCAGCCGAGCGTCGCAACCGTCGCCGAGGCCTTCGAGATCGCCGAGCCGACCCCGACCCACCGCACGAGCCCGGCCGACTACATGGCGGCCGTCGAGCGCTCGAAGGGCTTCATCCGCGACGGTGACGTGTTCCAGGTCGTCATCTCGCAGCGGTTCGACCACGAGGTCACGGCCGACCCACTCGACGTCTACCGGGTGCTCCGGACGCTGAACCCGAGCCCGTACATGTACTTCCTCGCCCTCGCGGACACCGCCGACGAGCGGTTCTGGATCGTCGGCGCTTCACCAGAGGCGCTGGTCAAGGTGCAGGGCGACCGCGCGATCACGCACCCCATCGCCGGGTCCCGCCCGCGTGGTGCGACCCCGGAAGCGGACGTCCACCTCGGCGAGGACCTGCTCGGCGACCCGAAGGAGCGCGCCGAGCACCTGATGCTCGTCGACCTCGCCCGCAACGACCTGCAGAAGGTGTGCGAGCCGGGCACCGTCAGCGTCACCGAGTTCATGACCGTCGAGCGGTTCAGCCACATCATGCACCTGGTGTCGAGCGTCGAGGGGCGGGTGCGTCCCGACGCCTCGGCGATCGACGTGTTCCGGGCGACGTTCCCGGCCGGCACGCTCTCGGGCGCGCCGAAGCCGCGTGCGCTCGAGATCATCGACGAGCTCGAGCCGGCGAAGCGCGGTGCGTACGCCGGTGTCGTCGGGTACTTCGACTTCGCCGGTGACGCCGACCTGGCGATCGCGATCCGCACCGCCCTGATCAAGGACGGCGTCGCCCGCGTGCAGGCCGGTGCCGGACTCGTCGCGGACTCCGACCCGGAGACCGAGCACGTCGAGGCGGTCAACAAGGCCGCCGCCCCGCTGCGTGCCGTCGCCACGGCCAACCGGATGCGCGAGGTCCGCTCGTGAAGCGCTCGCGTCCGATCGTGGTCGTCGCCGGGCTCCTGGTCGCCGGCGTCGTCATGCTCGCCTGGACCCAGACCTGGTTCACCGTGCGCCTGCACGCGGGCGCCGCCGTCACCTCGACGGTCTCGGCCGACGGGGCGGCGGTCGTGCCGCAGTACACCGCGCTGGCGATCGCGAGCCTCGCGCTCTTCCTGGCGATGACCATCGCCGGACGGGTGCTGCGCATCGTGCTCGCCGCCGTCGAGATCCTGCTCGGCCTCGGGGTGGTCGTCAGCGGGATCACCGCACTCCGTGACCCGATCGCCGCTGCACGCGGTGCCGTCGGCGAGGTCGCCGGGGTCAGTGACCTCGGCGCCGTCCGCGGTGTCGTGTCGAGCGTCTCCGTGAGCCCGTGGCCCGCCGTCGGGATCGCGGGCGGCGTCCTCGCCGTGCTGCTCGGCGTGGTCGTCATCGTGGTCCAGCGCGCCTGGCCCGGCCCGAGCCGGAAGTACGGCGCCGCGACCGCCGGAGCCGCCGCGGCGGCACGCGCGGCAGCACCCGTCCAGCGCGACGCGGTCGTCGACTGGGACGACCTGAGCGCGGGCGTGGACCCGACCACCGCCGACGGCGCGGGCGCGGGGGCGCCGAGTGACGACACGGTAGGATCAACAGGGCGTCGCTCGACCGACGACGCCGGAGCAGAACGAGGAGCACCGTGAGCAACACTGAGCCCGCAGAACTCGGCGAAGGCCACTCGCCGGCCGCCTGGACCGCCGTCGTGATCATGCTGATCGGATTCGCGGCAGGCACGCTGTTCTTCTGGTTCGACCAGCCGTGGGGCGTCTGGGCCTCCGCTGGCGTCGTCCTCATCGGCCTCATCGTCGGTGGCGTGATGAAGAAGGCCGGCTACGGCGTCGACGGTCCGAAGTTCGTCCCCAAGCACCACGGCGAGTAGGGGTCTCCCGATGCCGAACGTGCTCGAGACCCTCGTCGCGGGCGCGCTCGAGGACGCCGCCGCCCGTCGTGTCGACCGTCCGTACTCGGACGTCGAACGCGACCTCGACCGGGTGGCGTCGCCGCTCGATGCCCTCGCGTTCCTCAGCCCGGGCGACCGGGTGAAGATCATCGCCGAGGTCAAGCGCGCCAGCCCGTCCCGCGGGTCGATGGCCGCGATCGCCGACCCGGCTGCCCTCGCCGCCGACTACGAGCGTGGTGGGGCCTCGACGATCAGCGTCCTGACCGAGGGCCGCAAGTTCCTCGGCAGCCTCGCCGACCTCGAAGCCGTGAAGGCCCGCGTCGGGGTCCCCGTGCTCCGCAAGGACTTCATCGCCGACCCGTACCAGGTGATCGAGGCCCGGGCGTCCGGAGCCGACGTCGTGCTGCTCATCGTGGCGGCGCTCGAACAGGCCCGCCTGGTCGAACTGCACACCCTGGCCGAAGAACTCGGCATGCGCGTGCTGGTCGAGGCGCACTCCGGTGACGAGGTCACGCGTGGCCTCGACGCCGGCGCCCGCATCCTCGGCGTCAACGCCCGTGACCTGACCGACTTCTCGCTCGACCGCGACCTGTTCGGGTCGCTCGCCGACCGCATCCCCACCGGGGTCGTGCGGGTCGCCGAGTCCGCGGTCTCCGGTCCGGCCGACGTCGCCCACTACCGGGCAGCCGGCGCCGACGTCGTGCTGGTCGGCGAAGCGCTCGTGACGGGTGACGACCCCGCCGCGACCCTGGCGTCGTTCGTCGACGCCGCCGACCAGGCCTGACCGGCTCACCGGACCGCTGACCAGCGGCCCGGACCGCCCACGCATCGAGGCCGCCGACCGCGGCCGCACGTTCCACCCGTCCGACGCGGCCCACCGGCCGCGTCGGACTCGTCCCGGGAGACACATCGTGACCTCACTCCGCGACCTGCACGGCCCCTACTTCGGTGACTTCGGCGGACGCTTCGTCCCCGAGTCCCTCGTCCTCGCGCTCGACGAGCTCGAGGCCGCCTTCCGTCAGGCCTGGGCGGACCCGGCGTTCCGTGCGGAGCTCGACGAGCTGCAGCGCGACTACACCGGGCGCCCGTCGATCATCACCGAGGTGCCGCGGTTCGCGAAGCACGCCGGTGGCGCTCGGGTGATCCTGAAGCGCGAGGACCTGAACCACACCGGTTCCCACAAGATCAACAACGTCCTCGGCCAGGCCCTCGTCGCCCGTCGGCTCGGCAAGACCCGCCTGATCGCCGAGACCGGTGCCGGCCAGCACGGCGTCGCCACCGCGACCGCTGCCGCGCTGTTCGGCATGGAGTGCGTCGTCTACATGGGCGCCGTGGACACCGAGCGACAGGCCCTCAACGTGGCCCGGATGCGCCTGCTCGGCGCCGAGGTCATCCCCGTCGAGACCGGTTCGCGCACCCTGAAGGACGCCATCAACGACGCGCTGCGCGACTGGGTCGCCAACGTCGAGTCGACGCACTACCTGCTCGGCACGGTCGCCGGTCCGCACCCGTTCCCCGAGATGGTGCGCGAGTTCCACAAGGTCATCGGCGAGGAAGCGCGCCAGCAGGTCCTCGACCGCGTCGGACGCCTGCCGGACGCCGTCGCGGCCTGCGTGGGCGGTGGATCGAACGCGATGGGCATCTTCGAGGCGTTCCTCGACGACGAGTCCGTCGCGCTGCACGGCTTCGAGGCCGGCGGCGACGGCGTCGAGACCGGTCGGCACGCGGCGAGCATCACGCTCGGTCGCGAGGGCGTGCTGCAGGGCGCGAAGTCGTACCTGATGCAGGACGAGGACGGCCAGACGATCGAGAGCCACAGCATCTCCGCCGGACTCGACTACCCGAGCGTCGGACCGGAGCACGCGTACCTGGCGTCGATCGGCCGCGCGAAGTACCAGCCGATCACCGACACCGAGGCGATGGAGGCGTTCCGCCTGCTGAGCCAGACCGAGGGCATCATCCCGGCGATCGAGTCGTCCCACGCCCTCGCCGGTGCCATGAAGCTCGGCAAGGAGCTCGGCCCCGAGGGCGTCGTGCTCGTGAACCTGTCCGGCCGGGGCGACAAGGACGTCGCGTCCGCCAGTCGCTACTTCGGCATCCTCGACGAGAACGCGGTGCAGCTGTGACCACGAACCGGACCGTCGCCACGACGATCGACACCGCCAACGCCGAGCGCGCCGGAGCCGTCGTCGGCTACCTGCCCGCCGGGTACCCGAACCTGCAGACCAGCGTCGACGCCGCCGTCGCCCTCGCCGAGAACGGCGTGGACGTCATCGAGTTCGGCCTGCCGTACTCGGACCCGGTGATGGACGGCCCCGTGATCCAGCGGGCGGCCGAGGAGAGCCTGGCGAACGGCTTCCGGGTCGCACAGGTCTTCGACGCCGTGCAGCAGATCACCGAGCGGGCCGACGTGCCGGTGCTCGTCATGACGTACTGGAACCCGGTGCTGCGCTACGGCGTGGACCGCTTCGCCGACGACCTCGTCGCCGCCGGAGCCGCCGGCCTCATCACGCCCGACCTCATCCCCGACGAGGCCTCCGCGTGGACCGAGGCCTCCGAGCGGACCGGGCTCGACCGAGTCTTCCTCGCCGCACCGTCCTCGTCGGACGAGCGCATGCGCCAGGCGGTCGAGGCCAGCCGTGGGTTCGTCTACGCCGTCTCCACGATGGGTGTGACCGGTGCACGGGCCGGGGTCGACGTCGCCGCACGCACGGTGGTGTCGCGCCTGCGCGACGCCGGGGTCGAGCGCACCTGCGTGGGTCTCGGGATCTCGACGGCCGAGCAGGTCGGCGAGGTGCTCGAGTACGCCGACGGCGCCATCGTCGGGTCCGCGTTCGTCCGCGCGCTGGCCGACCTCGGTGTGCAGGGTGTGGCCGACCGTGCCGCCGACCTCGCCACCGGCGCCCGCCGCCGCTAGTCCAGTTCCTGTCGGGCCCGCGACCCGCGCTACAGTGAGCGAGGCCGACGCCACGTCGACCGCGCCCCGTCAGTTCCGAAAGGCGACAGCACCTCCATGCCCCTCCTGAGCATCCCGAGCCCGAGCACCGCCTGGCAGTACTTCGACCTGACCGCCTGGCTGCGCGACGCGTTCGGCTGGTCGCTGCCCCTCGACTTCCGCATCCACGCGTACGCGATCTGCATCCTGATCGGGATCGTGGCCGCGGTCGTCCTGGCGAACCGCCGACTCAACGCCCGCGGCGTCGAGCGCTGGATCATCATCGACATCGCGATCTGGGCCGTGCCCGCCGGTATCATCGGCGGTCGCCTCTTCCACGTGTTCACCCACGTGTCCGACTACTTCGGCCCCGGCATCGACCCGCTGTCCTTCCTGTACATCTGGGAGGGCGGGCTCGCCATATTCGGCGCACTCATCCTCGGGTCGGTCGGCGCGTGGATCGGCTGCCGCCAGGTGGGCCTGCGGTTCACGTCGTTCATCGACGCCGTCGTGCCGGGCGTCCTGCTCGCGCAGGCCTTCGGTCGTCTGGGCAACTACTTCAACCAGGAGCTCTTCGGCATGCCGACGAGCCTGCCCTGGGGCCTCGAGATCGACTCGAGCAACGCCGCGTTCCCGAAGGGTCTGCCCGAGGGCACGCTGTTCCACCCGACGTTCCTGTACGAGATCATCTGGAACGTCCTCGGTGTCGTCGTCATTCTGTTCCTCGCGCGCAAGTTCACGCTGCAGTGGGGCAAGGTCCTCGGCCTGTACCTGATCTGGTACGGCGCCGGACGATCGGTGCTCGAGTCCATCCGCGTCGACACGAGCGAGACCTTCTTCGGGGTCCGCACCAACGTGTGGGTGGCCCTCGCCGCGGTCGTCGTCGGCATCCTGATCTTCGTGGTGCAGAGCCGCCGGCACACCGGCAAGGAGCCGAGCCCGTACCTGCCGGGTCGCGGGCCCCGTCCGACCTCCGTTGTAGACTCCGAGGACACCTTCTCGGAGCACGACGACGACGCAGCAGACGGCGTCACGAGCGACGAACCGGTCACGACCACTCGCTGATCCCGTGGTGGGAGCACCCGCTCCCGGCGACCACCGGTCACGCGCAGCACCACCAGCAGCAGCACCAGACGGTCTCCGCCACAAGCGGGGCCCAGCAACCTCGCCGGCCGGCAGGGCAACTCACTGACGGCGGGCACGGGCACCAGTCCCGCCCGCTCGGGCGGAACGCACCACCGGGCCACCGCTGTCCCTGTTCCACTTCCTCGTGAGGACGGTTCCCCATGGCGCTCCAGCCAACCCAGCCCTCGGCACCGACGAGCCTCGTGCCGCCGCACCGCCGCTTCTCCGCGATCCCGGACGCCACGGGCATGTACGACCCGGCGAACGAGAAGGACGCCTGCGGACTCGCGATGGTCGCGACCCTGCGCGGCACGCCCGGTCACGACATCGTCGACGCCGCACTCGGTGCGCTCCGGAACCTCGAGCACCGCGGTGCCGTGGGCTCCGACGCGGGCACCGGTGACGGCGCGGGCATCCTGTGCCAGGTGCCCGACGAGTTCCTCCGGGCCGTCGTGCCCTTCGAGCTGCCGGCCGCGGGGGAGTACGCCGTCGGTACCGCCTACCTGCCCCTGGACGACGACGCGCGCCACGCGGTGAAGGGCGCCGTCGAGCGGCTCGCCCGCGAAGAGGGCCTGAAGGTCCTCGGGTGGCGCGAGGTCCCGGTGCGTCCGGAGGTCCTCGGCACGCTCGCCCGTGCCGCGATGCCGGCGTTCGAGCAGCTGTTCGTCGCCTCCATCCGGCACGACGTGCACGGTGCCTCGTGGAGCGGCATCGCGCTGGACCGCCAGGCCTTCCGGCTCCGCAAGCGCGCCGAGCACGACAACGACCTGTACTTCATGTCGCTGTCGAGCCGCACCATGGTCTACAAGGGCATGGTCACGACGCTCCAGCTCGAGCCGTTCTACCCGGACCTCAGCGACGAGCGCTTCGCGTCGAAGCTCGCGATCGTGCACTCGCGCTACTCCACCAACACGTTCCCGTCGTGGCCGCTCGCGCAGCCGTTCCGGACGATCGCGCACAACGGTGAGATCAACACCGTGCGCGGCAACCGCAACTGGATGCGCGCCCGCCAGTCGCAGCTCGAGAGCGAACTGCTCGGCGACATGGCCCCGCTCCTGCCCATCGTGAGCCCGGGGGCGAGCGACTCGGCCTCGTTCGACGAGGTACTCGAGCTGCTGACCCTGACCGGCCGGACCCTGCCGCACGCCGTGTCGATGATGGTGCCAGAGGCGTGGGAGAACCAGGTCGGGATGGACCCGGACCTCCGCGCGTTCTACGAGTACCACTCGATGCTCATGGAGCCGTGGGACGGCCCCGCTGCGATCACCTTCACCGACGGCTCGCTCGTCGGCGCCACCCTCGACCGCAACGGCCTGCGCCCCGGACGCTTCCTGGTCACGGACGACGGCCTCATCGTGATGGGCTCCGAGACCGGGGTCATCGACGTGCCGGCCGCCAAGGTCGTGCGCAAGGGGCGCCTGCGTCCGGGCCGGATGTTCCTGGTGGACACCGAGGCCGGCCGCATCATCGAGGACGACGAGGTCAAGCGCGAACTCGCCGCCTCGGGTCCCTGGGGTGACTGGCTCGAAGCCGGCCGCATCAACCTCAACGACCTGCCGGAGCGCGAGCACATCGTGCACACCCCGGCCTCGGTCACCCGTCGGCAGCGCGCGTTCGGGTACACCGAGGAAGAGGTCCGGATCCTGCTGCGCCCGATGGCGGCAGCGGGGGCCGAACCCCTCGGCGCGATGGGCTCGGACACCCCGATCGCCGTGCTGTCGGAGCGTCCGCGACTGCTCTTCGACTACTTCACGCAGCAGTTCGCGCAGGTGACCAACCCGCCGCTCGACTCGATCCGTGAGCAGGTCATCACCTCGATGGGGATGGGGCTCGGTCCGGAGCGCAACCTGCTCTCCGCCGGTCCCGAGCACGCGAAGCAGATCACGCTCGACTTCCCGGTGATCGACAACGACCAGCTCGCCAAGGTCCAGCACTTCGAGACCGAGTCGGGTCGCCACCTGACC
Organism: Curtobacterium sp. VKM Ac-2852; assembly: GCF_013205045.1. Classification (NCBI taxonomy): domain Bacteria; kingdom Bacillati; phylum Actinomycetota; class Actinomycetes; order Micrococcales; family Microbacteriaceae; genus Curtobacterium; species Curtobacterium sp. VKM Ac-2852. The sequence continues at coordinate 716,451 of NZ_JABMLI010000002.1, read as the reverse complement.
GTCACGATCAAGGGCCTGTACCGCGTCGACGCCGGCAAGAAGGCGATGCAGAAGCGCATCGCCGCCGTGTGCGACGAGGTCGACGCCGCGATCGAGTCCGGCAAGCAGTTCATCGTGCTGTCCGACCGCGACGGCAACTCCGAGCAGGCACCGGTGCCGAGTCTCCTGCTCCTCGCCGCGGTCCACCACCACCTGATCCGCACCGAGCAGCGCATGAAGGTCGGGCTCATCGTCGAGGCCGGCGACGTGCGCGAGGTCCACCACGTGGCGACCCTCATCGGGTACGGTGCCTCGGCGATCAACCCGTACCTGGCGATGGAGACCTGCGAGAACCTGGTCCGCGCTGGCATGATCCCCGGGATCACCCCGGAGCAGGCCGTCAAGAACGTCATCAAGGCGCTCGGCAAGGGCGTGCTGAAGATCATGTCGAAGATGGGCATCTCCACGGTGTCCAGCTACGCCGGTGCGCAGGCGTTCGAGGCCGTCGGGCTCAGCCAGGAGTTCGTCGACAAGTACTTCACGGGCACCTCGTCGATCCTGGGCGGCGTCGACATCGACGTCATCGCCAAGGAGAACGCCGAGCGGCACGCCCAGGCGTACCCGCAGGACGGTGCGGTGCTCTCCCACGAGCGGCTGCAGATCGGTGGCGAGTACCAGTGGCGCCGTCAGGGCCCGCCGCACCTGTTCAACCCGGACACCGTGTTCCGCCTGCAGCACGCCACGCGCGCCCGCCGGTACGACATCTTCCGCGAGTACTCGAGCGCCGTGGACGACCAGTCCGAGCAACTCATGACGCTCCGCGGGCTGTTCCGGTTCAAGCAGGGCGCCCGGAAGCCCATCGCACTCGACGAGGTCGAGTCGATCGAGTCGATCGTCAAGCGGTTCAACACCGGTGCGATGTCCTACGGGTCCATCTCGAAGGAGGCCCACGAGACGCTCGCCATCGCGATGAACCGACTCGGTGGCCGATCGAACACGGGCGAGGGCGGCGAGGACGTCGACCGGCTCCTCGACCCCGAGCGCCGCAGCGCGATCAAGCAGGTCGCCTCCGGCCGGTTCGGCGTGACGAGCATGTACCTCACGCACGCCACCGACATCCAGCTCAAGATGGCGCAGGGCGCGAAGCCCGGCGAGGGCGGCCAGCTGCCCCCGGCGAAGGTCTACCCGTGGGTGGCCCGCACCCGGCACGCCACCGCTGGCGTCGGCCTCATCTCGCCGCCGCCGCACCACGACATCTACTCGATCGAGGACCTCAAGCAGCTGATCTTCGACGTCAAGCGCGCCAACCCGGCCGCCCGCGTCCACGTGAAGCTCGTGAGCCAGTCCGGCATCGGTGCGGTCGCGGCCGGTGTGACGAAGGCCCTGGCCGACGTCGTGCTCGTGTCCGGCCACGACGGCGGCACCGGCGCGAGCCCGCTGAACTCGCTCAAGCACGCCGGCACCCCGTGGGAGATCGGCCTGGCCGAGACCCAGCAGACGCTCATGCTGAACGGCATGCGCGACCGCGTCGTCGTGCAGGTGGACGGGCAGATGAAGACCGGGCGCGACGTCGTCGTGGCCGCGTTGCTCGGTGCCGAGGAGTACGGCTTCGCGACTGCACCGCTCGTGGTCGAGGGCTGCATCCTGATGCGCGTCTGCCACCTGGACACCTGCCCGGTCGGCGTCGCCACGCAGAACCCCGAGCTCCGCAAGCGGTTCTCCGGCAAGCCCGAGTTCGTCGTGAACTTCTTCGAGTTCATCGCGCAGGAGGTCCGCGAGCTCCTCGCCGAGCTCGGCTTCCGCAGCCTCGACGAGGCCATCGGGCAGACCGACGCGCTCGACGTCGACCGTGCCGTCGAGCACTGGAAGGCCTCGGGGCTCGACCTCGCGCCCGTGCTCAAGGGACCGCACTTCGACGACGCCGAACCGCGCCGCCACCACCGCGAGCAGGACCACGAGCTGGACCAGCACTTCGACGTGCAGCTCATCCAGCAGACCGCGGACGTGCTCGACCACGGCGGTTCGATCGCGCTCGACCTGCCCATCCGCAACACCGAGCGCGCCGTCGGCACCATGCTCGGCCACCAGGTGACCCTGCGACACGGCGAGCACGGTCTGCCGAACGGTTCGATCGACGTGACGCTGCGCGGTTCCGCCGGGCAGTCGCTCGGCGCGTTCCTGCCGGCGGGCATCACGCTGCGACTCATCGGCGACAGCAACGACTACGTCGGCAAGGGGCTCTCCGGCGGCCAGATCGTCGTCCGCCCCGACGCCGGTTCGGGCTTCGACCCCGCCGAGAACGTCATCGCCGGCAACGTCATCGGGTACGGCGCCACCCAGGGCAGCATGTTCATCCGCGGCATCGTGGGCGAGCGGTTCCTGGTGCGGAACTCCGGTGCCACGGCCGTCGTCGAGGGCGTGGGCGACCACGCGCTCGAGTACATGACGGGCGGGCTCGCGCTCATCCTCGGCGAGACCGGCCGGAACCTCGGTGCCGGCATGTCCGGTGGCACGGCGTACGTCCGTGGGCTCCGCGAGGAACACGTCAACACCGACGCCCTGGCATCCGGCGAACTCCGGCTCGAGGCGCTCGACAGCGCCGACGTCGAGATCGTCACCGACCTGCTCACCCGGCACGCCGACGAGACGGGGTCGACGCTCGCGTCCGACCTGCTGGCGTCCGGAGACCTGAGCGACTTCGTCAAGGTGCTGCCGCGCGACTACGCGGCGGTGCTCGAGACGCGCAGACAGGCCGTCGACGAGGGGCTCGACCCCGACGGTGACATCGTTTGGAATCGGATCATGGAGGTGACCGGTGGCTGAGCGTCACGCACGTCCGGAATCGACAGAGCTCATCACAACCCTGGAGGTGACCGGTGGCTGACCCCAAGGGATTCCTGAAGGTCCAGGAACGCGAACTCCCGCCCCGGCGACCCGTGCCCGTGCGGCTCATGGACTGGAAAGAGGTCTACGAGCAGCAGGAGTCCGGTGTCCTGAAGCGCCAAGCCGGCCGCTGCATGGACTGCGGCGTGCCGTTCTGCCACCAGGGCTGCCCGCTCGGCAACCTGATCCCGGAGTGGAACGACCTGACCTGGCGCGGTGAGGGCCGACAGGCGATCGAGCGTCTGCACGAGACGAACAACTTCCCGGAGTTCACGGGCCGGCTCTGCCCCGCCCCGTGCGAGTCGTCGTGCGTGCTCGGCATCAACCAGCCTCCGGTGACGATCAAGCAGGTCGAGGTCTCGATCATCGACCAGGCGTTCCAGAACGGCTGGGTCACGCCGCACCCGCCGGAGCGCCTGACGGGCAAGACCGTCGCCGTCGTGGGCTCCGGCCCCGCCGGACTCGCCGCCGCGCAGCAGCTCACGCGTGCCGGCCACACCGTCGCCGTCTACGAGCGGGACGACCGCATCGGCGGCCTGCTCCGCTACGGCATCCCGGACTTCAAGATGGAGAAGCGCCAGATCGACGCGCGCCTCGCCCAGATGCAGGCCGAGGGCACCCGGTTCCGTGCCGGGGTCGAGATCGGCAGGGACATCACCTGGGACGACCTGAAGTCACGCTACGACGCGGTCGTCGTCGCCACCGGTGCCACGGTGCCGCGCGACCTGCCGATCCCGGGGCGCGACCTCGAGGGCGTGCACTTCGCCATGGACTACCTGGTCCAGCAGAACAAGGCGAACGCGGGCACGACGGTCGACAACCAGATCACGGCCGAGGGCAAGCACGTCGTCGTCATCGGCGGCGGCGACACCGGCGCGGACTGCATCGGTACGGCCCACCGCCAGGGCGCGTTGAGCGTGACGAACCTGGCGATCGGCAAGCAGCCGCCGCTCGAGCGTCCGTCCGACCAGCCGTGGCCGATGTTCCCGACCGTGTTCGAGATCACGAGCGCCCACGAAGAGGGCGGCGAGCGGCACTTCCTCGCCTCCACCGTCGAGTTCCTGTCGAACGACGCCGGCGAGGTCCGCGCACTGCGGGTCGCCGAGACCGAGTACCTCGACGGCCGACGGGTCCCGAAGGCGGGCAGCGAGCGGGAGATCCCGGCCGACCTCGTCCTCATCGCGATGGGCTTCACCGGCCCCGAGTCGGACACGATCGAGCCGCAGCTCGGTCTGCCGACCACGGTCTCCGGGGCGCTCGACCGCCGTGCCGACTACGCGACCAACGAGGCCGGCGTGTTCGTCGCCGGCGACGCGGGTCGTGGGCAGTCGCTCATCGTGTGGGCGATCGCCGAGGGCCGTGCCGCGGCCGCACAGGTCGACGAGTACCTCGAGGGCTCCACGATCCTGCCGGCACCGGTCAAGGCGACCGACCGGGCGATCTCCGTCTGATGTCGGACGCGCACCAGATGTCGGGCCGCCGCCAGACGGCGGACCGTCTCCACCAGATGCTCACGCTCCCGTGAGCATGAGGCCACCAGCACTCGGTAGGGTGCTGGTGGCCTCGCTTCGTTCCGCGCGGCCCCACAGCGCGGAAACCCAAGCTCCATCCACCACCACGAAGGAATCCATTGAGACGCGCAAAGATCGTTTCGACGCTCGGACCGGCAACGTCGGACTACGAGACCGTCAAGGAGATCATCGAAGCGGGCGTCGACGTCGCCCGCCTCAACCTCAGCCACGGTGACTACAGCGTCCACGAGGCCAACTACGTCAACGTCCGTCGTGCCGCCGAAGAACTCGGCAAGCCCGTCGCGATCCTCGTCGACCTGCAGGGTCCGAAGATCCGTCTGGCACGCTTTGCCGACGGCCCGCACGACCTGGCGGTCGGTGACATCTTCACCATCACGACCGAGGACGTCCCCGGCTCGAAGGAGATCTGCGGCACGACGTTCAAGGGCCTGCCGCAGGACGTCAAGCCCGGTGACCCGCTGCTCATCGACGACGGCCGTGTCCGCCTCCGTGTCCTCGACACCGACGGCGTGCGGGTCCGCACCGAGGTCGTCGTCCCGGGCACGGTGTCCAACAACAAGGGCATCAACCTGCCCGGTGTCGCCGTCAACGTCCCCGCGCTGAGCGAGAAGGACGAGGCCGACCTGCGCTGGGCGATCCGCCAGGGCGCCGACCTCATCGCGCTGTCGTTCGTGCGCAACGCGAGCGACGTCGTGCGTGCCCACGAGATCATGGACGAAGAGGGCAAGCGCCTTCCGGTCATCGCCAAGGTCGAGAAGCCCCAGGCCGTCGACGCCCTCGAGGAGATCATCGACGCCTTCGACAGCATCATGGTCGCCCGCGGTGACCTCGGCGTCGAGCTCCCGCTCGAGGCCGTCCCGATCGTGCAGAAGCGCGCCGTCGAGCTGTCCCGCCGCATGGCGAAGCCGGTCATCGTGGCGACGCAGATGCTCGAGTCGATGATCTCGTCGCCGATCCCCACCCGCGCCGAGACGTCCGACGTCGCCAACGCCGTCCTCGACGGTGCCGACGCGGTCATGCTGTCCGGTGAGACGAGCGTCGGTGAGTACCCGGTGCAGACCGTCCGCACCATGGCGCGCATCGTCGAGTCCACCGAGGACCACGGGCTCGAGCGCATCGCCCCGCTCGGCACCAAGCCGCGCACCCTCGGCGGAGCGATCACCCTCGCCGCAGTCGAGATCGCCGAGTTCACCGAGGCGTCGTACCTCTGCGTCTTCACCGAGTCCGGCGACTCGGCCCGCCGCATGTCGCGCCTGCGCCACGGTCTGCCGATCATCGCCTTCACCCCGAACGAGGCCACGCGCCGCCGGATGGCCCTCACGTGGGGTGTCCGTTCGTTCCTGGTGGAGCGGAAGACCCACACCGACGAGCTCTTCTCGCAGGTGGACGACGTCCTCCTCGAGAACGGCCTGGCCGCCCCCGGCGACCGCGTCATCGTGACGGCCGGGTCCCCTCCCGGCATCGAGGGCTCGACGAACGACCTGCGCGTGCACCGGGTGGGCGACGCCCACGCCGAGGCCGCGCCGGCGTACGTCCGGGACTGATCCCGAGGGATCCGTCGCCACCAGGGCGCGGACTGGAGGCCCGGTGCGAGCAGCACCGACCGCTTCCGGTCCGCGCCCTGCCGCGTCTCCACGGCCCTGGTGGTGACCGGACGTCGGCCGCAGGCGGCAGGATGGTCGCTGTGAGCCTCCGATCCGACACCCCGGCGCCGCGCGCCGACGTCCGCCGCTGGCGTCGCTACCTGGCCGACGAACGTGCCGAGGCGGCTGTCTACCGCAACCTCGCCGCCCGCCGTTCCGGCGAGGAGCGCGAGATCCTCGCCGCGCTGGCCGAGGCCGAGGGACGGCACGCCGACCACTGGCTCGACCTGCTCGGCGACGACGTCGGCCGGCCGCGGCGGGGGAGCCTGCGCACCCGGGTGCTCGCCGTGCTGGCCAAGCGGTTCGGGTCGGTCTTCGTCCTCGCGCTCATGCAGCGCGCCGAGGACCGCTCGCCGTACGCCGACGACTCGGACGCGACCGCGCGGATGGCCGCCGACGAGCGGATCCACGGCGAGGTCGTGCGCGGGCTCGCGAACCGCGGCCGGATGCGGCTGTCCGGCACGTTCCGGGCGGCGGTGTTCGGCGCGAACGACGGCCTGGTGTCCAACCTGGCGCTCATCATCGGCATCAGCGCGTCCGGTGCCGACCGGCACTTCGTGCTGCTGAGCGGCATCGCCGGCCTGCTGGCCGGCGCCTTGTCGATGGGGGCGGGGGAGTACGTCTCCGTCCGGTCGCAGCGCGAGCTGCTCGAGGCGTCCGCGCCGCACCCCGAGGCCGGCAGGGCGGTGTCGGACCTCGACGTCGACGCGAACGAGCTCGCCCTGGTCTACCGGGCGCGCGGGATGTCCGAGGCCGAGGCGACCGAGCACGCCGCACAGGTGCTGTCCGGCATCGGTGAGCGGCGTCCGGCGACCGGTTCCACCGCGGTCACGGACGACCACGAGGCGGTCGGCACCGGCCTGAGCGCCGCGGTGTCGAGCTTCTGCTTCTTCGCGTCGGGCGCGATCATCCCGGTGCTGCCGTTCCTGTTCGGCATGGAGGGGTGGCCGGCGATCGCGGTGGCCGGCGGGCTGGTGGGCATCGCCCTGCTCGGCACCGGTGCCGTCGTCGGCGTGCTGAGCGGAGCGTCTCCCGGCAAGCGCGCCTTCCGGCAGCTCGCCATCGGGTTCGGTGCGGCGATCGTCACCTACGCACTCGGGCTGCTCTTCGGCACCGGGTCGGCCTAGCGGCGGACGGCGGCGCGCCGCGGCTACCGGCGGACGGCGGCCCGCGGCGGCAGGAGCAGCAGGGCCGCGGCCCCGACGACGATGAGCGCGATGCCCGCGAAGACCATGAAGACGGTGAGCGCGAGTCCGGGCGCGACGAGCACGACGATGCCCCCGATGATCGACAGCACGCCGCTGACGACGGTCGGGACGCGAGATGATCCCGGGTGGCCGACGAAGCCGCCGACGATCGCGGCGACCCCCTCGATCAGGAACCCGACCCCGGCGAGCACGGCGTAGACGACGAGCGGGATCGCCGGGTCGAGCAGCGTCACGAGCCCCGCGACCGCGACCAGGCCGCCGACGATGCCGGACGTCCACCGCCACACCGGGCGGGTGCCGTGGCCCCGCACCGCGGCGAAGACGCGCAGTGCCCCGGCCACGACGAGGTACACGCCGAACAGCAGCGCCACGAGCACGAGCGACGGGCGGGGCCAGACGATGGCCACGATGCCCAGTGCGATGGCGACGACGGCGGTGACGACGACGAACACCCGGAACGTCCTGACGGCACGAGAATCCACGAGCGCTCCTCCCTGATCGCCAGCGCTGGTGTCCAGCACGCTACCCGTCGGAGCCCCGGACCGTGCAACGACCTGCAACCCCCGCGGTCGTACCGTGCGGAGCAGGCGCGCGACCCGTGCGCCCCGACAGCGTCGTCGAAAGGGCACCACCATGACCATCGCACCCTCGCCCACCAGCTACGCCGCACCCGGCGAGCCCGGCTCCCTGGTCGAGTACCGCTCCCGGTACGACCACTTCATCGGCGGCGAGTACGTGCCGTCCGCCAGTGGGCAGTACTTCGAGAACCCGACGCCCGTCACGGGCAAGGTCTTCACCGAGGTCGCCCGCGGCGACTCGACGGACGTCGACCGCGCCGTCGCCGCCGGATGGAAGGCGTTCCCGGCCTGGGGCCGGACGAGCGCGGCCGAGCGCGCGGTCATCCTCAACAAGATCGCGGACCGCATGGAGGAGCACCTCGAGATGCTCGCCGTCGCCGAGACGTGGGAGAACGGCAAGCCGATCCGCGAGACCCTCGGCGCGGACATCCCGCTCGCCATCGACCACTTCCGGTACTTCGCCGGGGCGATCCGTGCGCAGGAGGGCTCCGCCGGCGAGATCGACCACGACACCGTGGCCTACCACTTCCACGAACCGCTCGGCGTCGTCGGGCAGATCATCCCGTGGAACTTCCCGATCCTGATGGCGGTGTGGAAGCTCGCACCGGCCCTCGCCGCCGGCAACTGCGTCGTGCTGAAGCCCGCCGAGCAGACCCCGGCGTCCATCCACGTGCTCGTCGAGCTCATCCGCGACCTGCTGCCCGCCGGAGTGCTCAACGTCGTCAACGGCTTCGGCATCGAGGTCGGCGCACCGCTCGCGCAGCACCCGGACATCCGGAAGATCGCCTTCACCGGGGAGACCACCACCGGGCGGCTGATCATGCAGTACGCCTCGCAGAGCCTCATCCCGGTGACGCTCGAGCTCGGCGGCAAGAGCCCGAACGTGTTCTTCCCCGACGTGGCGGCCGAGAAGGACTCGTTCTACGACAAGGCACTCGAGGGCTTCACGTTCTTCAACCTGAACCAGGGCGAGGTCTGCACGTGTCCGTCCCGGGCACTCGTGGCGAAGGAGATCTACGACGGGTTCGTCGCCGACGGCCTGGAACGGGTCCGTGCCGTCAAGCAGGGACACCCGCTCGACCTGTCGACGATGATCGGTGCCCAGGCGTCGAACGACCAGCTCGAGAAGATCCTGAGCTACATCGACATCGGCAAGCAGGAGGGTGCGACGCTCCTGACCGGTGGTGAACGCGCGGACCTGGGCGGCGAGCTCTCGGGCGGCTACTACGTCACCCCGACCGTGTTCGAGGGCGACAACTCGATGCGGATCTTCCAGGAGGAGATCTTCGGGCCCGTGCTCGCCCTGACGTCCTTCAGCGGCTACGACGACGCGATCGCCACGGCCAACGACACCCTGTACGGGCTCGGCGCCGGGGTGTGGAGCCGCGACGTCACGACCCTGTACCGCGCCGGACGTGACATCCAGGCCGGGCGGGTGTGGTCGAACACCTACCACCAGTACCCGGCGGGTGCGGCCTTCGGCGGCTACAAGCAGTCCGGCATCGGGCGCGAGAACCACAAGATGATGCTCGACCACTACCAGCAGACGAAGAACCTGCTCGTCTCCTACGCCGACGGACCGATGGGCTTCTTCTGATGCCCGACACCGCACGCGTCGCGGTGACGCCGGCGGCGGGGGAGCTCCTCGGCACCCTCACCGCCCGGCACGGCCCGCTGATGTTCCACCAGTCCGGCGGCTGCTGCGACGGCTCGAGCCCGATGTGCTACCCCGTCGGCATGTTCCGGACCGGCCCGGGGGACGTCCTGCTCGGCGCGTTGCGTGTCGACGGGCTGGACCCGGTCGAGGTCTACATGTCGGTGTCGCAGTTCGAGTACTGGAAGTACACGCACCTGACGATCGACGTCGTCGACGGTCGGGGCGGCGGTTTCTCGGTCGAGGTCCCGGAGGGCAAACGGTTCCTCACCCGGTCGCGGATGTTCGACGAGGCCGAGCTCGCCGATCTCGGCCTGGTCCCGCGGGTGGCCCGGACGTAGGCTGACCGGACGCGTCGCGACGGAGCGGCGGGCGGGGTCGATCGGAGGACGCATGCGCGCACCCGGTCGGCTCCGCCCGCTCGTCGCCGCGTCGTGGCAGCGGTCCGCCCGGGTCGACCCCGACGCCACCCCGGTCCTCGCCCTCGACGACGACGAACTCGACGCCGTACGGCACGACGGCCCCCTCGCCACCCTGCTGCCGGTGGTCCGTCGGCTGCTGCTCGAGGATTCCCGCTCGGCCGGGTGCGTTGTCGCCGTCGCGGACGCCGCGGGTCGTCTCGTCTGGGTCGACGGCGCCCGCTCCACGCGTCGCGCCGCCGAGGACATGGGCTTCGTCCCCGGAGCCGACTGGTCGGAGGACCGCGTCGGCACCAGCGCGCCCGGCACGGCACTGCGCCTGGACCGCCCGGTGCAGATCCGGTCCGACGAGCACTACGCGAACGCCGTCAAGCCGTTCTCCTGCACGGCCGTCCCGGTGCACGACGCGAGCGGCGCCACGGTCGGGGTGCTCGACCTGACGGGCGACGACCGAGCCGTCGAGCGGCACACGCTGTCGCTGCTCGCCGCCACGGTCGCCGCCGCCGAGGCCCAGCTGGCCCTGGCCGCGGTCCGCCCACGCGCGCGGACGCCGCGCGTGCCGTCGGCCGAGCTGACCGTGCTCGGGACCGACACCGCCGTGCTCCGGATCGCCGACCGACGGGTCGAGCTGTCCGCCCGGCACTCCGAACTGCTCGTCGTGCTCGCCGCGCACCCCGACGGCCTCGCGGCGACCGACCTCGCCGCCGCCGTCTACGGAGACCCGGGCTCGGTCGTCACCCTGCGCGCCGAGGTCGTCCGGCTCCGACGGTTCCTCGCGCAGCACGCGCCGGACGTGACCGTGACGTCGCGGCCGTACCGGGTGACCGGGGTCCGGACCGACGTCGACGGCGTGCTGTCCGCGCTCGAACGCGGGGCGCGCCTCCAGGCCGTCGACCGGTACGCCGGACCGGTCCTGCCGGGCTCCGCCGCACCCGGCGTCGACGCAGTCCGTGACCTGGTGCGGCTGCGGTTCCGCGAGTCGGTCGTCGCCGACGGCGGCGTCGACGCCCTGCTCGCGTGGGCACGCACCCCGGACGGTGCGACCGACGCGCTCGTGCTCCGCGCGCTGCTCGCGGTGCTGCCGCGGCGGTCGCCGCGACGGGCCGGTCTCGTGGCGGCGATCGAGGCGCTCGAGGGCTCCTGAGACGGTCGACGACGGGCCGGGAGGCGCGGGTCGGGCTGGTAGTGTTGGCCTCCTCGCGAGTGTGGTGGAATCGGCAGACACGGGGCACTCAAAATGCTCTGCCTCACGGCGTGCGGGTTCAAGTCCCGCCACTCGTACCAAGCACTCATCCGACTGATCGATCTGCGTGGTCTGGGATACGGCACTTCCGTCGTCTAGTAGGCTTTCGTCCGTGAGTGACACAGAAGCAACAGCACCAGCACCCCGTCGCGTCGTCGTCGCCGAGGACGAGTCGCTCATCCGCCTCGACATCGTGGAGATCCTCCGCGACAACGGGTTCGACGTGGTCGGTGAAGCCGGCGACGGTGAGACCGCCGTCCAGCTCGCGACCGACCTCCGCCCCGACCTCGTCGTGATGGACGTCAAGATGCCCCAGCTCGACGGCATCTCCGCAGCCGAGAAGCTGTCCAAGAACCACATCGCGCCCGTCGTCCTGCTGACCGCGTTCAGCCAGAAGGACCTCGTCGAGCGTGCCACCGAGGCCGGCGCGCTGGCCTACGTGGTCAAGCCCTTCACCCCGAACGACCTGCTCCCCGCGATCGAGATCGCCCTCTCGCGGTACCAGCAGATCATCACGCTCGAAGCCGAGGTCGCCGACCTCGTCGAGCGCTTCGAGACCCGCAAGCTCGTCGACCGCGCCAAGGGCCTGCTGAACGAGAAGATGGGCCTCACCGAGCCCGAGGCGTTCCGCTGGATCCAGAAGGCCTCGATGGACCGCCGCCTGACCATGCACGACGTCGCGAAGGCGATCATCGAGCAGCTCAGCGCCAAGAAGTAGTCCAGCGCTCCACCGTCGCTCACGGAACGCCGCCGGACCCCCTGGGGTCGGCGGCGTTCCTGCGTCCCGGGGCGGGGCGTGTGCCGCGACCACCTGGCAGGCTGGAGCCGTGGACGACGTGGTGATCCGGGCCTCCCGGCCTGACGACATGCCCGCGGTGGCCGACCTGCGGTGGCGGTGGAGCGTCGACGAGGACGGCCGCACGCCGGTGCAGACGCCGGACGAGTACCGCCGTGCGATGACGGGGTTCGCGGTCGACCACCGGGAGTCGCACCGGTGCGTCGTCGCCGAGCGGGACGGTGTGGTGCTCGGCATGGCGTGGCTGGCGGTCAACCCGCGACCGCCGGCGCCGCACGTCGACGGTGACCGGTTCGCCGCTGAGCTGCAGACGGTCTACGTGCACCCGGAGCTGCGCGGTTCCGGCGTCGCCGGACGGCTCGTCACGGCCCTGCTCGAGGTCGCCGACGAACTCGGCGTGGAGCGGACGTCGGTGCACTCGAGCGTGGACGGCGAGCGGCTCTACCGGAGGCTCGGGTTCGGCGACGCCCGCCTGTTGCTGCAGCGGCCGCCGGAGGACTGAGCCGTCGGTCCGTCGGTCAGCGACGCTCGCGGATCATGTTCGTGATCCGGACGGTGGAGCACCGGCGACCCTGGTCGTCGGTCAGGACGATCTCGTGGGTGGTGAGCGTGCCGCCCAGGTGGATCGCGGTGCACGTGCCCGTGACGATGCCGCTCGTGGCGCTCCGGGAGTGCGAGGCGCTGAGCTCGATGCCGACGGCGTAGCGGCCGGGCCCGGCGTGCACGTTCGCGGCCATCGAACCGAGGCTCTCCGCGAGGACGACGTAGGCACCGCCGTGCAGCAGGCCGACCGGCTGCCGGTTGCCCTCGACGGGGATCGAACCGACCGCCCGCTCGGCCGAGAGCTCGGTGATGACCATGCCCATCTTCTCGGCCAGCTCACCCATGCCGCGTTCGTCGATGCGGGGATCGATCGTGGTCGATGTGGTGTCGTCGGTCACGGTCTGCGTCGACCTTCCGTGTCAGCGGGCGTCGGTAGGCTGTCCGGGTGTCGGACTCCGCAAAGCCTACCCTCATGGTCATCGACGGCCACTCGCTCGCCTTCCGGGCCTTCTACGCGCTGCCGGTCGACAGCTTCGTGAACCGCGAGGGGCAGCACACGAACGCGATCCACGGCTTCATCTCGATGCTGCTGATGCTCCTGCAGCGCGAGAAGCCCACCCACCTGGCGGTGGCGTTCGACATCTCCCGGTTCTCGTTCCGAACCCGTGAGTACGCCGAGTACAAGGGCACCCGCTCCGAGACCCCGGCCGAGTTCAAGGGACAGATCCCGCTCCTGCAGCAGGCGCTCGAGGCGATGGGCATCACCACCGTCACGAAAGAGGACTACGAGGCCGACGACATCCTCGCGACGCTCTCCAAGCAGGGCGCCGACCAGGGCTTCACGGTCTACGTGGTCTCCGGTGACCGCGACTCGATCCAGCTCGTCAACGACGACGTCACGCTGCTCTACCCGTCGGTCCGCGGTGTCTCCGAACTCACCCGTTACGACCGCGACAAGGTCTACGAGCGGTACGGCATCGAGCCCCACCAGTACCCGGACATCGCGGCCCTGGTCGGCGAGACCAGCGACAACCTGATCGGCATCGACAAGGTCGGCGAGAAGACCGCGGTCAAGTGGGTGACGCAGTACGGGTCGCTCGACGGCGTCCTCGAGCACGCCGACGAGATCAAGGGCGTCGTCGGCAACAACCTGCGCGAGCAGCGGGACCGGGCGATCCGGAACCGCCGGCTCAACCGCCTGGTCACCGACGTCGAGCTGCCCGTCGGTCCCGCCGACGTCGCGCTCCGCCCGGTCGACGAGACCGCGGTGCGCGAGCTCTTCGCCAAGCTGCAGTTCCGCACGCTGCTCGACCGCGTCTTCAAGGTGGCCGGGTCGGGCGACCCCGCCGAGCCGGCGGCCGAGGGCACCGTCACCGACGGCGCGCCGACCCCGCCGCCCGTCAAGACCCTGATCGACGAAGAACTCGGCTACTGGCTCGAGCGCCGCAACGCGACCGAGGCGGCGAACGGCTACGGCGTCGCGGTCGAGGTCATCGACGGACGTCTCAGCGCCATCGGCATCGCGACCCACGACGACGCCGTGCTGGTGCCGGGCGGCAGCGGCGCGAAGGACTACGAGCAGCTCTCGGCCTGGTTCGCCTCCGACGCCCCGAAGCACTTCCACGACGCCAAGGCCGCCATCAAGGCGCTCGGCACCGCCGGCTTCGTCGTGAACGGCATCGCCGGCGACGCCCGGATCATGGGCTGGCTCGCGCAGCCCGGCAAGCAGGGGCAGCCGCTGTCCGACCTCGTCTACCAGGAGCTCGGCGAAGAACTGCCGACGGCCGACCCGAACCAGCTGGTCCCCGAGACCGACCCGGTCAACGTCGGGGTGCACGCGTGGTTCGTGCTCCGTGTCACCACGGCCCTGCGCGCCCGGATCGACGCGTCCTCGCTGCAGGTCCTCGACGACATCGAGCTGCCGCTCGTGTCGGTGCTGGCCGGCATGGAGACCATCGGTGTCGGCATCGACCGCCCGGTGCTCACCGGCCTGTCGAAGGAACTCGGGGAGCGCGCCGCCGAACTCGCGCAGCAGGCCTTCGCCGAGATCGGGCACGAGGTCAACCTCGGGTCGCCGAAGCAGCTGCAGGAAGTCCTGTTCACCGAGCTCGCGATGCCGAAGACCCGCAAGACCAAGACCGGGTTCTCGACCGACGCCGCGAGCCTGGCCGACCTGCAGGAACAGCACCCGCACCCGTTCCTCGGGCTCCTGCTGCAGCACCGCGACGCCACGAAGCTCCGGCAGATCGTCGACACGCTCGACGCCGCCGTGGTCGACGGGCGCATCCACACCCGCTACGAGCAGACCGGTACGAGCACCGGCCGGGTCTCGTCGACCGACCCGAACCTGCAGAACATCCCGGTGAAGACGGCCGTCGGTCGCCGGATCCGGTCGGCGTTCGCGGTCGCCGAGCCGTACACGACGCTCGTGACCGCCGACTACTCGCAGATCGAGATGCGGATCATGGCGCACCTCTCCGGCGATCCGGGGCTCATCCAGGCCTTCAACGAGGGCGAGGACCTGCATCGCTTCGTCGGCGCCCGGGTGTTCGGCGTCGACCCGTCCGAGGTCTCCAACGAGATGCGCACCAAGGTCAAGGCGATGTCCTACGGCCTGGCCTACGGGTTGAGTGCCTTCGGTCTGTCGAAGCAGCTGCGCATCGAGCAGTCCGAGGCCCGCACCCTGATGACCGAGTACTTCGCCCGCTTCGGTGCGGTGCGCGACTACCTGCGCAACGTCGTCGAGCAGGCGCGCGAGGACGGCTACACCGAGACGATCTTCGGTCGCCGTCGCCCGTTCCCCGACCTGAAGAGCCCGAACCGGGTCCTGCGTGAGAACGCCGAACGCGCCGCGCTGAACGCCCCGATCCAGGGTTCGGCCGCCGACATCATCAAGATCGCGATGCTCGGGGTCGCCGACGACCTGCGCGAGGGCGAGCTGCAGTCCCACCTGCTGCTCCAGGTGCACGACGAGCTCATCCTCGAGGTCGCGCCCGGTGAGCAGGAGCGTGTGGAGGAGATCCTCCGCACCCGGATGGGCAGCGCTGCCGAGCTGAGCGTCCCGCTCGACGTCTCGGTCGGCGTGGGCCCGAACTGGGAGAGCGCCGCCCACTGACCCGGGCGGCCCGGGGGTCCTGCCGACCCGGGGGTCGGTAGGGTCGGGGCATGAGCGAAGAGCGTCCTGTCCGCCAGCCGTCCGCCGTCGACCGCGTCGCCGAGGACTGGGTCACCACCCTCGTCGACCTCGACCCGACGACCGCCACGTACATCGGCGTCCCGGGGCGCACGGGGGAGTACGGCGACACCTCGCCCGCCGGTGCCGCCGCGATGGCCGAGGCGGCGCGCGGTGCGAAGCGTGCGCTCGACGCCGCTCCCGCCGTCGACTCCGTGGACCAGGTGACGAAGGCCGACCTCGGCGCCGAGCTGGACCTGGTGCAGGAGTCGTACGAGCGCAAGCTGCACCTCCGCGACCTCAACGTCATCGCGAGCCCGGCGCAGTCGGTCCGCGAGATCATCGACCTGATGCCGACCGCGACCGAGGGCGACTGGCAGGACATCGCGAGCCGGCTGCACGCGCTGCCGGACGCCCTCGAGGGCATCCGCGAGACCCTGCTCGAGGGCACCCGCGAAGACGTCACCCCGGCCAAGCGCCAGGTCGCCCTGGTCGCCGAGCAGGCAGCGCGGAACGGCGCCGAGGACGGCTTCTTCGCGCGCCTCGCCGACGGCGCCGCGTTCGACGACGGTTCGCCGGTGCCGGACACGCTCCGCGCCGAGCTCACCCGCGGAGCCCAGGTCGCCTCGGCCGCGTACCGCTCGCTCGGGCAGTTCCTGGAGCACGAGCTGCTGCCGCTCGCCACCCCCGTGGACGCCGTCGGTCGCGAGGCCTACGAGCTGCACTCGCGCCGGTTCCTCGGCGCGGTCGTCGACCTCGACGAGACGTACGAGTGGGGCCTCGAGGAACTCGCGCGCATGCGGGACGAGCAGGAGCGCATCGCCGACCGCATCGAGTCCGGCGCGAGCGTTGCCCGGGCGATCGAGGTGCTCGACACCGACCCGTCCCGGATCCTGCACGGAACCGACGCGCTGCAGCGGTGGATGCAGGAGACGAGTGACGCGTCGATCGCCGCGATGGCCGGGACCTACTTCGACATCCCGGACCCGATCCGTCGCCTGGAGTGCCGGATCGCCCCCACGCAGGAGGGCGGCATCTACTACAGCGGCCCCTCCGACGACTTCTCCCGTGCCGGACGCATGTGGTGGTCGGTGCCCGAGGGCGTCACCGAGTTCGGCACCTGGCGCGAGAAGACGACGGTTTACCACGAGGGCGTCCCCGGACACCACCTGCAGATCAGCCAGGGCGTCTACAACCGCGGCGAGCTGAACACCTGGCGCCGGCAGCTGTCCGGGTCCTCCGGGCACGTCGAGGGCTGGGCCCTGTACGCCGAGCGGCTGATGGAGCAGCTCGGGTTCCTCGACGACGACGGTGACCGGCTCGGCATGCTCGACGGGCAGCGGATGCGTGCGGCCCGCGTCGTGCTCGACATCGGCGTGCACCTGCAGAAGACGAACCCCGACGGCGGCGGCTGGACGTGGGAGTACGCGCTCGACTTCATGGGGCAGAACGTCAACATGGACCCGGCGTTCGTCCGGTTCGAGGTCGCGCGGTACTTCGGGTGGCCGGGGCAGGCACCCTCGTACAAGGTCGGCCAGCGCGTCTGGGAGTCCATCCGCGACGAGGTCGCCGCGCGCGAGGGAGCCGACTTCGACCTGAAGGCGTTCCACCACCGGGCGCTCTCGCTCGGCAGCATCGGCCTCGACACCCTCCGGACCGCGCTGGTCGGGTGACGCGCCGTCGACACGCCCGGTTGTGGGGCCTCCGCCGGTGCGGTTAGACTTGTGCGGCGCAATCCGCGCCACTCAATCAATCGCCACGGCGGTGCACCACGGGGGCCGAGTCCCCGCACGCCATGGCCCGACTCATGTCCGTTCGGAGCAATCTCTACATGACAACCACTACGACCAAGGCTCCTAAGCAGGTCGCCATCAACGACATCGGTTCGGCTGATGACTTCCTGGCCGAGGTCGAGAAGACCCTGAAGTTCTTCAACGACGGTGATCTCATCTCCGGCACCGTCGTGAAGATCGACCGCGACGAGGTCCTCCTCGACGTCGGTTACAAGACCGAGGGCGTCATCCCCTCGCGCGAGCTCTCGATCAAGCACGACGTCGACCCCAACGAGGTCGTCGAGGTCGGCGACGAGGTCGAGGCCCTGGTTCTCCAGAAGGAGGACAAGGAAGGCCGCCTCATCCTGTCGAAGAAGCGTGCGCAGTACGAGCGTGCGTGGGGCGACGTCGAGAAGATCAAGGAGTCCGACGGCGTCGTGACCGGGACGGTCATCGAGGTCGTCAAGGGCGGTCTCATCGTCGACATCGGCCTCCGTGGCTTCCTCCCCGCCTCGCTCATCGAGCTCCGTCGTGTCCGCGACCTCACGCCGTACCTCGGCCAGGAGATCGAGGCCAAGATCCTCGAGCTCGACAAGAACCGCAACAACGTGGTCCTGTCGCGCCGTGCGCTCCTCGAGCAGACGCAGTCCGAGTCCCGGACGACGTTCCTCAACAACCTCCACAAGGGCCAGGTCCGCAAGGGCATCGTGTCCTCGATCGTCAACTTCGGTGCGTTCGTGGACCTCGGCGGCGTCGACGGTCTCGTCCACGTCTCCGAGCTCAGCTGGAAGCACATCGAGCACGCCAGCGAGGTCGTCGAGGTCGGTCAGGAAGTCACCGTCGAGATCCTCGAGGTTGACCTGGACCGCGAGCGCGTGTCGCTCTCGCTCAAGGCGACGCAGGAGGACCCGTGGCAGGTCTTCGCCCGCACCCACGCGATCGGTCAGATCGCACCGGGCAAGGTCACGAAGCTCGTCCCGTTCGGTGCCTTCGTCCGCGTTGCCGACGGCATCGAGGGTCTCGTGCACATCTCGGAGCTCTCGAACAAGCACGTCGAGCTCGCCGAGCAGGTCGTGTCGGTCAACGACGAGGTCTTCGTCAAGATCATCGACATCGACCTCGACCGTCGCCGCATCTCGCTCAGCCTCAAGCAGGCGAACGAGGGCGTGGACCCGGAGAGCGACGAGTTCGACCCGGCGCTCTACGGCATGCCGACCGAGTACGACGACAAGGGTGACTACAAGTACCCCGAGGGCTTCGACCCGGAGACCAACGAGTGGCTCGAGGGCTACGACACGCAGCGCACCGAGTGGGAGGGCCAGTACGCGGCCGCCCAGGCGCGTTGGGAAGCCCACAAGGCGCAGGTCGCGAAGACCATCGCCGACGAGGCGCAGGGTGGCTTCGACCTCCCGGCCACGGCTTCCTCGTCGTCGTCGACCTCGTCGTTCGCCGGCGAGACGGGTGGCGCAAGCCCCCTGGCCGACGACGCGTCGCTCGCTGCACTCCGCGAGAAGCTCAGCTCGACCAACAACTGATCGAGCGGTTCGTCCCGACCGGAAGCCCGGCACCCCTGACAGGGTGCCGGGCTTCCGGCGTTTCCGGGCATCGGGGTCGTTACCCTGTTGCCGTGCACATCATCGGACTCACGGGCGGCATCGCCGCGGGCAAGTCGACCGTCTCCCGGCGCTGGACCGAGCACGGGGCCGTCGTGGTCGACGCCGACCGACTCGCGCGGGACGCCGTGGCACCGGGCAGCCCGGGCCTGGCGCAGGTCGCCGAGCGGTTCGGACCGTCGGTGATCGCCGCCGACGGTTCCCTCGACCGGCCGGCGCTCGGGTCGATCGTGTTCGCGGACCCCGCGGCGCGGAAGGACCTCGAAGCCATCACGCACCCCGAGGTCTGGCGGCTCGCGCAGCAGGCGTTCGACGCCGCCGAGGCCGCCGACCCCGACGCCGTGGTGGTCTACGACGTGCCGTTGCTCGCCGAGGCCCGCGGCTCGCGCCCGCTCCGGTTCGACGCGGTCGTGGTGGTCGACGCCCCCGCGGCGCAGCGCATCGAACGGCTCGTCGAGCACCGCGGGATGGCCCGTGACGAGGCCGAGCGTCGCGTCGCCGCCCAGGCGAGCGATGCCGACCGTCTCGCCCTCGCCGACCACGTCGTCGACGCCACCGGGACGCTCGAGGAGACGATCCGCTCCGCTGACGAGGTGTGGGCGCGGATCACGGCATGAGTCACCGTCTGCTGCTGGTCCTCGCCGCGATCGTCCTCGTGGCGATCGGGGCCGGTTCGCTCGTCGCCGCGAACGTCCTCGGTGCCCAGCGTGTGGCGGACAACGGCCGGGTCGCGGTGCACGAGCGGCCGTCGGGTGACGAACACGGGCCTGACGGCGAGTTCCACCGGTTCCGGCTCGGCACGGTGAACGGTGAGCGGCTCACCCCGAACCGCGACGACTTCGCCGCGCGCACGTCGGCCGACGGTCCGCTCCTGTTGTTCCTGCCCGCGACCCGGGCCCGTCCGGCCGAGTACCAGCGGTTCCTCGGGGCCGCGCTGGCCGACGGCTACCACGTGCTCGGCCTCGACTACTGGAACCTCGGTCGCACGCTGTCCGGCACGTGCGAGGCGGACGCGCGCTGCTACGGCATGGTCCAGCGGAACCGCTTCGACGGCACCCGGCCGTCGGAGTTCAGCGCTGTCAGTCCGGCCGGGTCCATCGTCTCGCGCTTCCGCGACGCCGTCGCCTACCTCGACGACCACGACCCCGACGGCGGCTGGGGGCGGTTCGTCCAGGGCGACGACCGCATCGTCTGGAACGACGTCGTCGTGGCCGGACACTCGCAGGGCGGCGGAGAGGCGGCGTACATCGCGCACATCCGCAGTGTCCACGGCGCGCTGATGTTCTCCTCGCCCGTCGAGTCCCGCGGGCCGTCGCACGCAGCGTGGATGGACCGCCCTGGCCGGACACCGGTCGACCGGATGTACGCCATCGACGACGTCCGTGACACGTTCGGCCCCCGCATCACCGGCTCGTGGGACGTCCTCGGGCTGAGTGGCGTGTCCGGGCCGTTCGAGACGGACACCACCCCGCCCCTCGCCGGCGCGGACCCGCACGCGATCCTCACCGACCTCGGCGGCGACGGCAAGGCGCACTCCCTGATCATCAAGGACTCGACACCGCTCACCCGTGACGGCGTTCCGCGGATGCTCCCGCTCTGGCAGTGGATGCTGCACCGGTTCTCCACAGATCCCGCTGTTCCCTCCGACCGCTCATAGGGTCGCGCAATAGCCTTCTTGCGTGCAGCCCGTTCGCGATGAACCCGACCTGCGCTCGCTCATCCGGGCCCGTGCGGCCGACGGGGGCGAGCGCCACTTCCTCGAGGACGCTCGCTCCGAGCGCGTCCTGACGTACCGTGCGCTGGACGACGCGGTCACCGCCTGGTCGCGGACCTTCGACGCGATCGGCATCGTCCCGTCGGGTGCCGTCCTGGTCGACGTGGGCGACCCGCTCGCGTTCGCGGTCGTGCACCTGAGCGCTGTCGCCGCAGGTCTCCGGGCGATCCCCGTCGACACCGGCCAGCCGGCCACCGAGCCCGGCCGTCTCGCCGACCTGATCGGCGGCGCGTCCATCGTCGTGTCCGATCGCGCGGTGGACGCGACCGTCCCCGGGGCGCCGGCCAGCGGGATCGACCCCGCCACGTTCCTCCCGACCGCCGTCCGTGACGGCGACCTGCCCGCGGACAGCCCGCACGCGCCGGGTCAGGGGTCCGTCGTCCTGTTCACCTCGGGGTCGACCGGTACGCCGAAGGGCGTCGAGCTGCCCGAGACGCAGCTGCTGTTCGTCGCACGGGCAGTCGCGCGGCACAACCGGCTCGTGCCGGACGACCGCGGGTTCAACTCGCTGCCGCTGTTCCACGTCAACGCCGAGGTGGTCGGGCTGCTCGCGACGCTCGTCGCCGGCGCGACCCTGGTGCTCGACCGGCGCTTCCGTCGCACCGGGTTCTGGGACCTGCTCGCCGAACGACGGATCACCTGGCTGAACGCCGTCCCGGCCGTCCTGGCCGTCCTGGCGAAGACCGGGCCGCTCGAGTTCCCGTCGGGCTTGCGTTTCGTGCGCAGCGCGTCGGCGCCGCTGCCCGATCCTGTGCGCGCCGCCCTCGGCGACGTGCCGCTCGTCGTGAGCTGGGGCATGACCGAGGGTGCCTCGCAGATCACGGCGACCCCGCTGGACGAACCGGCCCGGCCGGGTACGGTCGGGGTACCGGTCGGGTCCGAGGTGCAGGTCCGCGGCGAGGACGGCTCGCTCCTGGCCGCCGACGAGATCGGCGCCCTGTGGGTGCGTGGTCCGGGGATCGTCCGCGGGTACCTCGAGGGCCGTGCGTCCGAGCGGTTCGACGCCGACGGCTGGCTCCACACCGGTGACGTCGGCTCCGTGAGCGCCGACGGCTGGGTGTCCCTGGCCGGACGCTCCGACGACGTCATCAACCGCGGTGGCGAGAAGGTCTACCCGTCCGAGGTCGAGGACGTCCTGCTCGGCGATCCACGTGTGCTCGAGGCGGTCGTCGTCGGCCGCCCCGACGACGTGCTCGGTGCGGTCCCCATCGCCTACGTGATCCCGCAGCCCGACGAACCCGTCGACCACGCAGCCCTCGTGGCCGATCTCGTGGCCCGGGCCGAGGCACACCTGACGCGGTTCCGCCGACCGGTCGAGGTCATCGTCGTGCCCGACCTGCCGCGTGCACCCACCGGCAAGGTGCAGCGCGCGAAGGTCCGGACCATGGCCCGACCCTCGTGAACCGACCAGCACGCGTGTCCTCGGCGTCGACCGCCGCTGAGCCGGGGGTGCAGACGCCGACGCGCACGGCCGAGGGCAAGCCCCGGCACCTGTACGAGGTCGACGTGCTCCGCATCCTCACGTTCGCGTGCGTGATCGGGGTGCACACCACGAGCCACACCGCCGGCGCCGACGACGTCGGGCTGAACGCGCTGCTCGCCCTGCTGCACTTCACCCGGCTGGTCTTCTTCTCGCTGACCGCGTTCGTGCTCGTGTACAGCTACACGTTGCGGCCGCGGCCGATGGCGCAGTTCTGGCCGAAGCGGTTCCTGCTCGTGGGCGTGCCGTACCTGGCGTGGTCGTTCGTGTACGTCGCGGCGGCGTGGCTGCTGAGCCCGACCCGCCGTGGCGACGTCCCGGACCTGGTGCGCACCGCGGCCGAGGGCATCGTCACCGGCACCTCGTGGTACCACCTGTACTTCCTGCTCGTGACGATGCAGGTGTACCTGCTCCTGCCGGTGATCGTCTGGCTGGTGCGCCGGACCCGCGGGCACCACGTCACCGTGCTGGTCGTGGCGTTCCTGGTCCAGCTGGTGGTGTTCGCCGGGTACAAGTACTTCCCGGCGAGCGACGCGTGGATGCAGGGGTACCAGAAGCAGTTCTTCTTCTCGTACGTCTTCTTCATCGTCTCGGGGGCGATCGCCGCCGACCACGCGGACGCGTTCCTGCGGTTCATCCGGGTCCACCGGCGTTCGGTGCTGTGGGCCTTCGCCGGCGTCGGTGGGCTCACCCTCGGCGTGTGGGCGCTGCAGGTCGGCCTCGGGCAGTCCCTCTACGCCGCGGGGACACCGCTGCAGCCGATCCAGGTGGTCTGGAGCACCGCGGTGTTCGTCGGGTTCCTGGCGATCGGCGCCGCCTGGGCGGACCGCCGGCGACCCGGCAGCCGCACCGCCCGGTTCGTCGACTACGCGTCCGATCGCTCGTTCGGCATCTTCCTGAGCCACCCGTTCGTCATCTGGATCCTGCTCTACGGCGACAGCTGGCTCGAGGCGGTCGTGCCACGGCCGTGGCTCACCCTCGTCACCTACGTGCTCGTGCTGGTGCTGTCAGTCGCGGTGACCGAGCTGTTCCGGCGGACGCCGCTCAGCGTGCCGCTGACCGGCCGGCCGTCGTTGTCCTCGAGGGCGTCGAGAGCGGCGCGGGCGCGTCGTTCCGCGGCCGCGACGGTGCCCCCGCGGTCCCCGGAACCGGTGGAGCCGGACGACGCCCTCGTCGGCGAGACCGACGACGTCGGGCGGCGCGCCGCGCGCTGAGCGCCCGCTCGCAGCTCTCGTGCGAGGTTCCGTCCGTGGTGCGATGGTGACGCCGTCCCACGGAATCCGGAACCTCGCACCAGCCGTGCGGGGCGGTGGACGCGGGGCGGGCGGCCTGGAGGCACGTGGCGGACCCGACCCGCGCCTCCCGGCCGTCGCGTGCGGACCACCAGGGCTGGCGCACGTTCCGCGCGTCGCCCGTCAGGCCGGGCGCTGCTCGGCCTTCGGGGTGCCGATCTCGAGCACGCCGTCGGTGGAGGTCAGCCGCTGCGGCTTCATGAACCAGGCGACGACGGCCGCGGCTCCGAGCAGGACGCAGGAGAGCGCGAAGGGCACCTGCCACCCCGAGGCGTCGATGAGCAGGCCGAACACGATGGGCGAGACCACACCGGCGATGCCGAACCCGGTGTTCATGAAGCCCGAGGCCGTGCCGGACCACTGCGGCGCGACGTCCATCGGGATCGCCCAGAGGTTGGCGTTGCAGAGTTCGAGGAAGAAGAACGAGAGGGCCAGCGAGATCGTCGCGACGAGCAGGCCCTGCCCGATCACGAGCGGGATGAGGCAGAGGAGTGAGCCGCCGAGCCCGATCACCAGGATGGTCCGGCGGGCGTTCCGGGTGTTCCCGCCGCGGTGGATGATGCGGTCGCTGAGCATCCCACCGACCGTGTCCCCGACGACACCGGCCAGCAGGATGAGGGTGGTGAACAGCGCGAAGTCGCCGATCTCCAGGCCGTAGGTGGAGCTGAGGAACGTCGGGAGCCACGTGAGGAACACCCACAGCGTCCAGCCGTACCCGAAGTCGACGAAGGTGACCGGCAGGATCTGCTTCGCCATCTGCCGCCACGGCACCGGGGGACGGGTCGCACGGGTCTCGACCGGCGGGAGCTCGGCGAGCTCGACCTGCGTGATGCCCTTCGCGGACTCGGGCTTGTCGCGGAACCAGACGAACCAGACGACAGCCCACGCCAGGGACAGCACCGCGGTGGCGAAGAACGCCCAGCGCCAGCTGCCCGTCGCGCCGATCACCCAGGCGACGATGAGCGGCGCCAGGGCGTTGCCGAGCCGTGCCGCCGAGTGGACCACGCCCTGGGCGAAGCCGTTCCGGTCGCGGGGGATCCACCGGCTCATCGCCTGCGTGGCGGTCGGGAACGCGGCGGCCTCGCTCAGCCCGAGCAGGGCCCGTGCTGCGAAGAGGGTCCAGAAGCCGACCGCGAACCCGGTCCAGAGCGTCGCGACGCCCCAGATCACCGTGATGACGAAGAGCGCCCTGCGCGGGCCGAACTTCTCGCTGATCGTGCCGCCGAACACCTGCAGCAGGGCGTACGGCAACGAGAACGCGGAGACGATGAGGCCGGCGGTCGCCTCGTTGAACCCGAACTCCTCGGTGATGTGCGGCAGCGCGGTCGAGATGTTCGTCCGGTCGATGTACGAGATCGCGTACATGCAGCAGAGCAGGACGAGCACGCGCCCGCGGATGCGTCCGCGGAACGGGGTGCCCTTGATCGGTGCGGCCGGGGTCGCCGTGGTCATGAGGCCTCTTCGGGGGAGTGGGAAGGAGTCGGGTGACGGAACGGATCGGACGGTATGCCCGGCCACCATCAGTCGCCTTGGAGCCTGCTTGCAGCGGACAATACGCCGAGGGCGAGCAGGGGGCCTCGGTGTCAGGGGTGCCGACTACCGTTGTCCCCATGGGTGTTGCGATCGAACCGACCCGAGCGGTGCGTCCGTTCGAGGTCATCAGCGAGTACTCGCCGAGTGGCGACCAGCCCGCGGCCATCGCGGAACTCGCCGGGCGGATCAACGCCGGTGAGACCGACGTCGTGCTGCTGGGTGCGACCGGTACCGGCAAGTCGGCGACGACCGCGTGGCTCATCGAGCAGGTGCAGCGGCCGACGCTCGTGCTCGCGCACAACAAGACCCTCGCGGCGCAGCTCGCCAACGAGTTCCGCAGCCTGATGCCGAACAACGCGGTCGAGTACTTCGTCTCGTACTACGACTACTACCAGCCCGAGGCGTACGTCCCGCAGACGGACACCTTCATCGAGAAGGACTCCTCGGTCAACGCCGAGGTCGAACGGCTCCGGCACTCCACGACGAACTCGCTGCTCAGCCGGCGCGACACCGTGGTGGTGTCCACCGTTTCCTGCATCTACGGTCTCGGCACCCCCGAGCAGTACATGAACGCGTCGGTCGCGCTCCACGTCGGCCAGACGATCTCGCGCGACCAGCTCGTCCGCAAGTTCGTCGCCATGCAGTACCAGCGCAACGACGTCGACTTCGCCCGGGGCACGTTCCGCGTGCGCGGCGACACCATCGAGATCATCCCGATGTACGAAGAGCACGCGATCCGCATCGAGATGTTCGGCGACGAGATCGAAGCGCTCTCGTCGCTGCACCCCCTCACCGGCAACGTCATCGACGACCTGCCCGCCGTGTCGATCTTCCCGGCCTCGCACTACGTCGCGGACACCGACGTGATGCACCGGGCGATCGCCTCCATCAAGGAAGAACTCGCGGAACGGCTCGCCGAACTCGAGGGCCAGGGCAAGCTGCTCGAGGCCCAGCGCCTCCGGATGCGCACCACGTTCGACATCGAGATGATGGAGCAGATCGGGTTCTGCTCGGGCATCGAGAACTACTCGCGGCACATGGACGGCCGTGGTCCGGGCGAAGCACCGCACTGCCTGATCGACTACTTCCCCGACGACTTCCTCATCGTCATCGACGAGTCGCACGTCACCGTGCCGCAGATCGGCGCGATGTACGAGGGCGACGCCTCGCGCAAGCGCACCCTCGTCGAGCACGGGTTCCGCCTGCCGAGTGCGATGGACAACCGCCCGCTGAAGTGGGAGGAGTTCCTCGAGCGCGTCGGGCAGAAGGTCTACCTGTCGGCCACCCCCGGGCGCTACGAGCTCGGTGTCACCGACAGCGTGGTCGAGCAGATCATCCGCCCGACCGGCCTGATCGACCCCGAGATCGTGGTCAAGCCGAGCGACGGCCAGATCGACGACCTGCTCGAGGAGATCAAGCAGCGGGTCGAGAAGGACGAGCGCGTCCTCGTCACCACGCTGACCAAGCGCATGGCCGAGGAACTCACCGACTTCCTCGGGAACGCGGGCGTGCGCGTCCGGTACCTCCACTCCGACGTCGACACCCTCAAGCGCGTCGAGCTGCTGACCGAGCTGCGGCAGGGTGTCTACGACGTGCTCGTCGGCATCAACCTGCTGCGCGAGGGCCTCGACCTGCCCGAGGTGTCGCTCGTGGCGATCCTCGACGCCGACAAGGAAGGCTTCCTCCGCTCGTCGACGTCGCTCATCCAGACGATCGGTCGCGCTGCCCGCAACGTGTCGGGCCAGGTGCTCATGTACGCCGACAAGATGACCGACTCGATGAAGACCGCGATCGAGGAGACGGATCGCCGTCGTGAGAAGCAGGTCGCCTACAACCTGGAGCGGGGCATCGACCCCCAGCCGCTGCGCAAGAAGATCGCCGACATCACCGAGGTCCTGCAGCGGGAGAACGACGACACGAAGGCGCTCCTGCAGGGTCGCCCCGGCTCCGACGGTCGTCGGTCGCCCACGCCGAACCTCAAGCGCGGCGGCATCGCGGGCGAGGGCGCGACGCAGCTCGGTGCCACCATCGCCGACCTGAACGACCAGATGCTGCAGGCGGCGGCCGAGCTGAAGTTCGAGCTCGCGGCGCGACTGCGCGACGAGGTGCAGGACCTGAAGAAGGCCCTGCGCCAGATGGAGTCGGCCGGGCATGTCAGCTGACGGCGCCCGCACGGTCGTCGTGACCGGTGCGAGTGCCGGGCTCGGCTACCACGCCGCCGAGCAGCTCGCCGCGGCGGGACACCGTGTGGTGCTGGCCACGCGCGACCGCCGCCGGGCGGAGGCCGCCGAGCGCAGCATCCGGCGGCACGTCGACGGAGCCTCGCTCGCCCACGTCCACCTCGACCTCGCCGACCTCGACTCGGTCGACGCGGCCGCCCACGAACTCGCCGCGCTGGAACCCGACGGCGTCGACGCGGTCGTGAACAACGCCGGGGTCGTCGGGGCGTCCACGCGGGGGAGCACGGCCCAGGGCACCGAACTGCAGATCGGCACGAACCACCTCGGACACTTCGCGTGGACCGCGCTGGTCCTGCCCCTGCTCGAACGACGAGCCGGCAGGGTCGTGCACCTCGGGTCCATCGCCCACCGGTTCGCACAGCTCGACGAGACCGATCCACTCGGGGTCGGTCGGTACTCGAGCCACCGCCAGTACGCCAGGAGCAAGCTCGCGGTGATGCTGTTCGGCTTCGAGCTCGCCGAACGACTGGCGGACTCGGGGTCGTCCGTGTCGAGCGTCGTCGCGCACCCCGGCCTGTCGCTCGACCGACTGTCCCCGGCCCGCCCGGACGTCAGCCCGACACGACCCGAACCCGAGTGGATCCGTCCGGCGCAGCGCCTCGTCGCCCAGGGCAAGGACATCGGCGCCCAGCCGCTCGTGCACGCTGCCGTCGGTGCGGACGTGCGCTCGGGGGAGTACCGGGGCCCGGCAGGCTGGATGCAGCTCCGTGGCCCGGCCGCGGTGGTCGCGGCCGAACCACGAGCGCACGACCGGACGATCGCAGCGCAGCTCTGGGCAGCGAGCGAGCGTGCATCCGGTGTCGCGTTCGCTCTCGACGCACTCGTCTGACCCTCCATCCCGGCCGAATGTCGGTGCCGCTTCGTAGAATCGACGACGATGACCATCACCTCTGACCCCGGTACCTCGACGTCGGGCCGGAACGCCTTCGGCGAGCCCGCTGACCTCCACCTCCCCGGCGGGACCGCACCGCACAGCACCTCCACGCTCAGCGTGCGCGGCGCGCGCGTGCACAACCTGCGTGACGTCGACCTCGAGATCCCGCGCGACTCGCTCGTCGTGTTCACCGGCCTGTCCGGCTCGGGCAAGTCCTCGCTGGCGTTCGACACGATCTTCGCCGAGGGGCAGCGCCGGTACGTCGAGTCGCTGTCCGCCTACGCGCGCCAGTTCCTCGGCCAGGTCGACCGCCCAGACGTCGACTTCATCGAGGGGCTCTCGCCGGCGGTGTCGATCGACCAGAAGTCGACGAACCGCAACCCGCGGTCGACGGTCGGCACGATCACCGAGGTCTACGACTACATGCGTCTGCTCTGGGCGCGCATCGGAGTCCCGCACTGCCCGACGTGTGGCGAGGTGATCAGCAAGCAGACCGTGCAGCAGATCGCCGACCAGCTCATGCAGTTCGAGACCGGCACCCGCTTCCAGGTCCTCGCACCCGTCATCTCGAAGAAGAAGGGCGAGTTCGTCGACCTCTTCCAGGAGCTCGCGGCGTCCGGCTACGCCCGCGCGATCGTGGACGGGGAGCGCATCCAGCTCAGCGACCCGCCCAAGCTCAAGAAGCAGGTCAAGCACGACATCTCGGTCATCGTCGACCGCCTGGTGGCGAGCGACGACATCCTCGGTCGTCTCACCGACTCGCTCGAGACCGCCCTGCGCCTGACCGACGGCACCGTCGGCATCGACCTGGTGGACCACGAGGGGCCCGGAGCGGTCCGGAACTACTCCGAGAACCTCTCGTGCCCGAACAACCACCCGCTCGCGCTCACCGAGATCGAGCCGCGCACGTTCTCGTTCAACGCGCCGTTCGGTGCCTGCCCCGAGTGCTCCGGCCTCGGCACGCGCATGTCGGTCGACCCCGACCTGGTGCTCGGCGACCCCGAGGCCTCGTTGCGTGACGGCGTCCTGCTTCCCTGGACCGGGACGAGCGGGCTGTACTCCTACTTCGAGAAGCTCCTCGGCGGCCTCGGCAAGGAGCTCGGCTTCTCGCTCGACACCCCCTGGAACCAGCTCGACCCCGCGGTGCAGGCGTCGATCCTGACCGGCAAGGACTTCCAGGTGTCCGTCTCCTGGCGCAACCGGTTCGGCCGCGAGATGCGGTACACGAGCGGGTTCGAGGGCGTCATGCCCTACATCGAGCGCAAGTTCGCCGAGGCCGAGTCGGACTCGCAGCGGCAGCGCTTCCAGGGCTACCTGCGCGAGGTCCCGTGCCCGGTGTGCGAGGGAACCCGTCTCAAGCCCGAGGTGCTCGCGGTGACGGTCAACGACCGCAGCATCGCGGACGTCACCGACATGTCGCTCGACAACGCGTACTCGTTCATGGACGAGCTGACGCTGACCGACCGCGAAGCGCACATCGCCGCCGCGGTCCTCCGCGAGATCCGCGCACGCCTCGAGTTCCTGCTCGAGGTCGGCCTGAACTACCTCACGCTCGCACGTGGTGCCGGTGGTCTGTCCGGCGGCGAGGCGCAGCGCATCCGACTCGCGACGCAGATCGGTTCCGGGCTGACCGGTGTGCTCTACGTGCTCGACGAGCCCAGCATCGGCCTGCACCAGCGCGACAACCGTCGACTCATCGACACCCTGGTCAAGCTCAAGGACCTCGGCAACACGCTCATCGTCGTCGAGCACGACGAGGACACGATCCGCACGGCCGACTGGGTCGTCGACATCGGCCCGGGCGCCGGTGTGAACGGCGGCAACGTCGTGCACTCCGGCTCGTACGAGGGCATCATCGAGAACCGTGAGTCGATCACCGGTGACTACCTCGCCGGCCGACGCGCGATCGAGGTGCCGGCCGAGCGCCGCAAGGTCAACCTGAAGCGCGCCATCACCGTGCAGGGCGCCCGCGCGAACAACCTCAAGTCGATCGACGCGGACTTCCCCCTCGGCGTGTTCACCGCGGTCACGGGCGTCAGCGGGTCGGGCAAGTCGACGCTGGTGAACGACATCCTGTACAAGGTGCTCGCCAACCAGCTCAACGGCGCACGGCACATCGCGGGCAAGCACACCCGGGTGAAGGGCCTCGACCAGCTCGACAAGGTCGTGCACGTCGACCAGGCACCGATCGGCCGCACGCCACGGTCGAACCCCGCGACCTACACGGGCGTGTTCGACCGCATCCGTCAGCTGTTCGCCGAGACGCAGGAGGCCAAGACCCGTGGCTACCAGCCCGGCCGCTTCAGCTTCAACGTCAAGGGCGGCCGCTGCGAGAACTGCGCGGGCGACGGCACGATCAAGATCGAGATGAACTTCCTGCCCGACGTCTACGTCGCGTGCGAGGTCTGCGGTGGTGCGCGCTACAACCGCGAGACGCTCCAGGTGCACTACAAGGGCAAGAACATCTCCGAGGTCCTCGACATGCCGATCAGCGAAGCGGCCGAGTTCTTCGAGCCGATCTCGGCGATCCACCGGTACATGGCGACCCTCGTCGACGTGGGCCTCGGCTACGTGCGCCTGGGCCAGAGCGCGACCACGCTCTCCGGCGGCGAGGCGCAGCGCGTCAAGCTCGCCACCGAGCTGCAGCGTCGCTCGAACGGCCGCACGGTCTACGTGCTCGACGAGCCGACCACCGGTCTGCACTTCGAGGACGTCCGCAAGCTGCTCCTCGTGCTGCAGAGCCTGGTCGACAAGGGCAACACCGTCATCACGATCGAGCACAACCTCGACGTCATCAAGTCCGCCGACTGGCTGATCGACATGGGTCCCGAGGGCGGCTCCGGCGGCGGGACGGTCCTGGCGACGGGCACCCCGGAACACGTGGCGACCGTGCCGGAGAGCCACACCGGTGTCTTCCTGCGCGAGATCTTCGACGCCCAGGACGCCCGGGTCGGCAAGCAGCAGGCGGTCGGCGCACGCCAGGCCACCCAGAAGCAGCAGGGCGGCAGCCAGCAAGGCGACAAGCAGCAGGGCACGACCAAGAAGGCGAGCAAGCAGAAGGCGGGTGCTCGCTAGGTGGCGGACACCGTCCCGTGGCGTCCGAAGGCGGGGGAGATCCCGACCGACCCGGGCGTCTACCGCTGGCGTGACGAAGCCGGTCGGGTGCTCTACGTCGGCAAGGCGAAGAACCTCCGCGCCCGGCTGAGCAACTACTTCGCGCCGCTGCCGACGCTGCACGAGCGCACGCGGCGCATGGTCCTGACGGCGCGCAGTGTCGAGTGGACGACGGTCGGCTCCGAGATCGAGGCGCTCCAGCTGGAGTACACCTGGATCAAGGAGTTCGACCCGCCGTTCAACGTCAAGTTCCGCGACGACAAGTCGTACCCGTACATGGCGGTCACCCTGGGTGACGAGGCACCGCGGGTGATGGTCACGCGCAACCGCAAGATCAAGGGCGCGAAGTACTTCGGTCCGTACCCGAAGATCTGGGCGGTGCACGACACCATCGACCTGATGATCAAGGTCTTCCCGATCCGCACGTGCTCGGACTCGTCGTACAAGAAGGCGATGCAGACGGGCCGGCCGTGCTTCCCGGGGCAGATCGGCAAGTGCGGGGGCCCCTGCTCGCAGAAGGTCACCATCGAGGAGCACCGTGCCCTCGTCGAGGAGTTCGTGCGCTTCATGAACTCGTACGACCGTCGGGTCATCACCGAGCTCCGGCAGCGCATGGGGGCCTCGGCCGACGCGATGCAGTACGAGCAGGCCGCGAAGTACCGCGACCAGGTCGAGGCGCTCGAAGCCGTGCTCGAGAAGTCCGCCGTGGTGCTCCGCGACTCGGTCGACCTCGACCTGTTCGGCATCGCGGAGGACGAGCTCGCCGCGGCCGTGCAGCTGTTCTCCGTCCGTGGTGGCCGCATCCGCGGTGTCCGCGGCTGGGTGGTCGACAAGGAGCTCGACATCGCCACGGGCGACCTCGTCGAGCAGATCGTGCAGGGCGTCTACGTCACCGACGAGCCCCCGCGCGAGGTCGTCGTCCCCGAACTGCCGGAGGACGCGGACGCGCTCCAGGAGTGGCTCAGCAAGCGCCGGAACGGGCGCGGCACGAAGCTCAGCACCGCACAGCGCGGCGATCGTGCCGGTCTCGCGCGGACGGCCGCGCAGAACGCCGGGCAGGCGCTCATGCTCTACAAGACCAAGCGTTCGGCCGACTACACCACCCGGGCCGCGGCACTGGCCGACATCCAGGACGCCCTCGGCATGACCGAGGCGCCGCTCCGCATGGAGTGCTACGACATCTCGCACCTGCAGGGGACGAACGTCGTCGCGTCGATGGTGGTGTTCGAGGACGGTCTGCCGCGCAAGGACCAGTACCGCCGGTACTCGATCGCCGAGACCACCGACGACACCGACAGCATGTACCAGGTGCTCTCACGGCGCCTGGCGCGGCTGGACGAGGACGCCGAGCTGCCGGACGTCCCGGACGTCACGACCGACGAGGTCGTCGAGGGGTCGAAGCCGACGAAACGGTTCGCGTACCGTCCGCAGCTGCTCATCGTCGACGGCGGCCAGCCCCAGGTGCAGGCCGCGAAGCGCGCGATGGACGAAGCCGGCGTGCACGACATCGCCCTGGTCGGCATCGCCAAGCGGCTCGAGGAGCTCTGGCTGCCCGACGACGACTTCCCGGTCATCCTGCCCCGCAACTCCGAGGCGCTCTTCCTCATCCAGCGCATCCGCGACGAGGCGCACCGGTTCGCGATCACCCACCAGCGCAGCAAGCGGAAGCGGGACGTCCGGTCGCGGTTGTCCGAGATCCCCGGTCTCGGCCCGAGCCGCGTCAACGCCCTGCTGAAGCACTTCGGTTCGGTCGCCCGGCTGCGCGAGGCCACGGCCGAGGACATCGGCGAGGTGAACGGGATCGGCCCGGCGACCGCTGCCGCCGTGGTCTCGAAGCTGGCCCAGACGCCGACGAGCGCACCGGCCACGAGCGCGTCGAGCGCCCCCGAACCGGACGCCGACGCGATCGCGGACACCGGAACCGTCACCGATCCCGGAGGCCCGGTGCGGGTCCCCGAGGTGACCGACGACGGTCCGCAGCGACCGTCGTGACGAACCCCGCGCCTCCCGGCCGTCACCGGGCGGTAGCCTGGTCCGGCAGCCGAGACCTCCCCGGGCGACGCGCCCGGGCCGCCACGACGGAGCCCACTCCCAGATGACCGACAGCGCCACCGCGACCACCCACGCGTCGCAGCACGACATCCTCATCGTCACCGGCATGTCCGGTGCCGGGCGGTCCACCGTCGGCAAGGCCCTCGAAGACCTGGGCTGGTACGTCGTCGACAACCTGCCCACGCAGATGCTGGCCCCGCTGACCGAGCTGGCCGACCGCGCGGGGGAGAAGATCCCGAAGATCGCCACGGTGGTCGACGTCCGTGGCGGGCGGTTCTTCACCGACCCCGAGCACGCGGTCGAGCAGGTGCGCTCGAGCACGTCCGCGCGGGTCCGGGTGCTGTTCCTCGAGGCCACCGACGCCGTGCTGGTCCGGCGCTTCGAGCAGGTCCGTCGACCCCACCCGCTCCAGGGCGAGGACACCCTGCTCGACGGCATCGCCCGCGAACGGGCGCGTCTCGCCGGCCTCCGCGAGGCGTCCGACGTGGTGATCGACACCTCCGACCTCAACATCCACCAGCTCGCGAACACCGTGATCGAGCACTTCGCCGACGAGCACTTCGTGGGTGTCCAGGTCACGCTGATGAGCTTCGGGTTCAAGTACGGACTGCCGGCCGACGCCGACATGGTGGCCGACGTGCGGTTCCTCCCGAACCCCTACTGGGTGCCGGAACTGCGGCCCCACACCGGGCTGGACCAGCCGGTCTCGGACTACGTCCTGGCCCAGGCCGGAGCCCGTCCGTTCGTCGATCGCTACGCCTCCGTCCTCGAGCCGGTGTTCGAGGGGTACCAGCGCGAGAACAAAAGACACGCTACGATCGCCATCGGCTGTACCGGCGGGAAGCACCGCTCGGTCGCCATCGTCGCCGAGTTGGCGAACCTCCTCCGCGGGATGCCAGGCGTCGCCGTGCGTGTGAAGAACCGAGATCTCGGCCGGGAGTGACCGTCCCTCCGGCCGCTCCCACGCCCGTGCCGCCGGATCTGCGGGAACCACTGAACGAACGTTAGGAATGATGCTGTGCCGTTGACTGCCGAGGTCAAGGACGAACTGGCCAGGGTCGCCGTGAACCGCAACACGGTCCGCGCCGCCGAACTGGCCACGATCCTCCGGTTCGCAGGTGGTCTGCACGTCATCTCGGGCCGCATCGCGGTCGAGGTCGAGCTCGACACCCGGATCATCGTGCACCGGGTCCGCAAGGACCTCGCCGAGCTCTACGGCGTGCGCAGCGAGGCGTCGGTGGGGTCGTCCGCGTCCGCCCGCCGTGGCACCCGCTACCTGGTGCGCGTGCTCGAGGCGGGGGAGACCCTCGCCCGCCAGACCGGCCTGATGGACGCCCGTCGCCGCCCCGTCCGCGGGCTGCCGAACCGCCTCACCACGGGCAACCGTGAGGACCTCGCCGCCATCTGGCGCGGTGCCTTCCTGGCCTCCGGCACCCTGACCGACCCGGGTCGGGCCGCAGCGCTCGAGGTCACCTGCCCCGGCAACGAGGCCGCGATGGCCCTCGTCGGTGCCGCGTCGCGTCTCGGGGTCGCCGCCAAGGGCCGCGAGGTCCGCGGGGTGC
Organism: Curtobacterium sp. VKM Ac-2852; assembly: GCF_013205045.1. NCBI lineage: Bacteria > Bacillati > Actinomycetota > Actinomycetes > Micrococcales > Microbacteriaceae > Curtobacterium > Curtobacterium sp. VKM Ac-2852. The sequence continues at coordinate 681,495 of NZ_JABMLI010000002.1, read as the reverse complement.
ACCGCGTCGTCATCCGCGACGGCGAGGCCATCGGTCAGATGCTGACCGTCATGGGTGCCGCGCGCACCACCGCCGACTGGGAGGAGATGCGCCAGCGTCGCGAGGTCCGCGCGACCGCGAACCGCCTGGTCAACTTCGACGACGCGAACCTCCGCCGTTCCGCGCAGGCCGCCGTGGCCGCCTGCGCCCGGGTCGAGCGTGCGCTCGAGATCCTCGGCGACGAGGTCCCCGACCACCTGCAGTACGCCGGCACCCTGCGGCTGCAGCACCGCGACGCCTCGCTCGACGAGCTCGGCCAGCACGCTGACCCGCCCATGACCAAGGACGCCATCGCCGGCCGCATCCGTCGCCTGCTGGCGATGGCCGACAAGCGGGCCTCCGACCTCGGCATCCCGGGCACCGAAGCGAGCGTTCCCGAGGAGCTCGAAGGGGCCTGAGAGCGGTCTGTCGACCCTGCGGACGGGAGGCGCGGTGCCAGCTGGCACCGCGCCTCCCGTCCGTTTCCCGGCCCGTTCTCGGACCCGTTCCCGGCCTGGTCGGCGACCGTCCGGACGGACCGTCATCCCGCTCGGGTACGCAGTGTCCGACTGCTAGGGTCGTTACGGCGACGTTACGGGGCGTATCGTCCACCACACGCGGGCCCGCCAGGGTGCGCGACTCCCGAAAGCAGCGCCCCCTGGGCGCTCCACACTCACCAGGAGATCCATTGACCGTCAAGATCGGTATCAACGGCTTCGGCCGCATCGGCCGTAACTTCTTCCGGGCCGCCCTCGCGAAGGGCTCCGACCTCGAGATCGTGGCGGTGAACGACCTCACCGACAACGCGTCGCTCGCCAACCTGCTGAAGTTCGACTCCATCACGGGCAAGCTCCCCGCGACCGTCGAGCTCGACGGCGACAACATCGTCGTCGACGGCAAGGCCATCAAGGTCCTCGCCGAGCGCGACCCCGCCAACCTCCCCTGGGGCGAGCTGGGCGTCGACATCGTCATCGAGTCGACCGGTTTCTTCACCAAGGCCGCCGATGCGCAGAAGCACATCGACGCCGGTGCCAAGAAGGTCATCATCTCCGCTCCGGCCTCGGGTGACGACGTCACCATCGTGCTCGGCGTGAACGAGGGTCAGTACGACCCCGCGAACCACCACATCATCTCGAACGCGTCCTGCACCACGAACAGCCTCGCGCCGCTCGCCAAGGTGTTCCACGACAAGTTCGGCATCGAGCGTGGCCTCATGACGACGGTGCACGCCTACACCGCCGACCAGAACCTGCAGGACGGCCCGCACAAGGACCCCCGTCGTGCCCGTGCCGCCGCGCTCAACATCGTGCCCACCTCGACCGGTGCTGCGAAGGCCATCGGCCTCGTGCTCCCCGAGCTCGCCGGCAAGCTGGACGGCTTCGCGCTGCGCGTCCCGGTCCCCACCGGGTCGATCACCGACCTCACCCTCGAGACCAAGTCCGAGGTCACCGTCGACGAGATCAACGCCGCCTACAAGGAGGCCGCAGAGGGCCCCCTCAAGGGCATCCTGCTCTACAGCGAGGACCCGCTGGTGTCGACCGACATCACCACGGACCCGCACTCCTCGATCTACGACTCCGGCCTGACCAAGGTCATCGGCGGCCTCGTGAAGATCACCTCGTGGTACGACAACGAGTGGGGCTACTCGAACCGCCTCGTCGACCTCACCGAGTACGTCGGCGAGCGTCTGTAACACATGGCCCTCCGCACCCTCGAGGACCTCGGCGACCTCGCCGGCAAGCGCGTCGTCGTCCGTTGTGACCTGAACGTTCCGCTCAAGGACGGCACCATCACGGACGACGGCCGCGTCCGCGCGTCGCTGACCACGCTGAACACCCTCGTCAACGCCGGCGCACGCGTCATCGTGATCTCGCACCTGGGCCGCCCCGACGGGGAGCCCAAGCCCGAGTTCTCGCTCGCACCGGTGGCCCAGCGGCTCTCCGAGCTGCTCGGCAAAGAGGTCACGTTCGTCGGCGAGACCGTCGGCGACGAAGCGACCGCCGCGGCCGAGGCCCTTGAGGACGGCGACGTCCTGCTGCTCGAGAACCTCCGCTTCAACCCGGAGGAGACCTCGAAGGACGCCGCCACGCGCGGTGCCTTCGCGGACCGCATCGCCGCCCTCGGTGACGCCTTCGTCTCCGACGGCTTCGGTGTCGTGCACCGCAAGCAGGCCTCGGTCTACGAGCTCGCGTCCGCACTGCCCAGTGCGGCCGGTTCGCTGATCGAGACCGAGCTCCGCGTGCTCGAGCGACTGACCAAGGACCCGGAGCGCCCCTACACGGTGGTGCTCGGCGGCTCGAAGGTCAGCGACAAGCTCGGAGTCATCGACCACATCCTGCCGAAGGTCGACACCCTCTGCATCGGTGGCGGCATGCTCTTCACGTTCCTCGCGGCCCAGGGCCACGGTGTCGCGAAGTCGCTGCTCGAGGCCGACCAGCTCGACGTCGTCCGCGAGTACCTCTCGCGGGCGAAGGAGCTCGGTGTCACCATCGACCTGCCGACCGACGTCGTGGTGGCCTCCGGCTTCGCGGCCGACGCCGACCACGAGACGGTGGCGGCCGACGCCATCGAGTCCTCGTCGTTCGGCACGGACGGCATCGGCCTCGACATCGGCCCGGAGACCGCAGCGCGGTTCGCCTCGGCCGTCTCGGGTTCGAAGACCGTCTTCTGGAACGGCCCGATGGGTGTGTTCGAGTTCCCGGCCTTCGCCGCCGGCACGAAGACCGTCGCGCAGGCGCTGACCGAGGTCGACGGCCTCGGTGTCGTCGGTGGTGGCGACTCCGCTGCCGCCGTGCGGTCGCTCGGCTTCTCGGACGACCAGTTCGGCCACATCTCGACCGGTGGCGGTGCGAGCCTCGAGTTCCTCGAGGGCAAGTCGCTGCCAGGTCTCGAAGCACTGGGGTGGACCGCATGACCCGGACGCCACTGATCGGCCGTCGCGCGTTGGGAGACGCAGCATGAACCGCGTCCCCCTGATCGCGGGCAACTGGAAGATGAACCTCGATCATCTCCAGGCCATCGCCACCGTGCAGAAGCTCGCGTGGACGCTCAAGGACGCCCGGCACGACTTCGACGAAGTCGAGGTCGCGGTGTTCCCGCCGTTCACCGACCTGCGGAGCGTGCAGACGCTCATCTCGGCCGACAAGCTGCCGATCCACTTCGGTGCGCAGGACCTGTCGCAGTTCGACTCCGGCGCCTACACCGGTGACGTCTCCGGTGCGTTCCTCGCGGCACTCGACGCCCAGTACGTCATCGTCGGCCACTCCGAGCGGCGCACGCTGCACGGTGAGACCGACGAGGTCGTCGCAGCGAAGACCGCAGCGGCCGTCAAGCACGGTCTCGTCCCCGTCGTGTGCGTCGGCGAGACCGGCGAGCAGCGCGAGGAGCGCGGCGCCGGCGTCGTGCCGGTCGAGCAGCTCCGCGTCGTGCTCGACGCGGTGAAGCCCGCAGACATCGTCGTGGCCTACGAGCCCGTTTGGGCCATCGGCTCCGGCCAGGCGGCCACGGCCGAGCAGGCGCAGGACGAGTGCGCGGCCATCCGTCGTGGCATCGCCGCAGCCTGGGGCGACCAGGCTGCTGCCGACACCCGGGTGCTCTACGGCGGCTCGGTCAAGTCGGGCAACATCGCGGGGTTCCTCCGCGAACCCGACATCGACGGCGCGCTCGTCGGTGGCGCTTCGCTCGACGTGCAGGAGTTCGCGGCCATCGCGCGGTTCCGTCAGCACGTCGGGCTGTAGCCCACAGGCGACCTCGTCGCGGGCAGTCGTCCGCACCACTCCCGTCCAGGTACCGGCCGTGCTCCGCGCGGCCGGTACACTGGTACGGCTGACTGACACGAAAGGTACGTCGTGGCGATACTCTCCGTCGTGCTGCAGGTCCTGCTCGCAATCACGAGCCTCCTGCTCACGCTCCTCATCCTGCTGCACAAGGGCCGCGGTGGTGGCCTCTCCGACATGTTCGGCGGTGGGGTCACGAGCAACCTCGGTGCGTCCGGCGTGGCCGAGCGCAACCTCAACCGCATCACGGTGATCCTCGGTCTGGTCTGGATCGTCTCCATCATCGTGCTCGGTCTCATCAACAAGTTCACGGCGGGGGTCTGATCCATGGCAAGCGGAGGCAGTGCAATCCGAGGGTCTCGCGTCGGTGCGGGCCCGATGGGCGAACAGGACCGCGGGGTCCAGGCCGAGCGCGTGGCGATCTCGTACTGGGACGCCCTGGGCAACGAGGTCGTGCGGTACTTCGCCGCGAACCTGCCCGACGAGGAGATCCCCGAGACGGTGGACTCGCCGTCGAGTGGTCTGCCGGCCGGGCGCGACAAGGAGAACCCTCCCGTGGTCTCCAAGACGGAGCCCTACAAGACCCACCTCGCGTACGTGAAGGAACGCCGCACCGAGGAAGAGGCAGCGCAGCTCCTCGAGGACGCGCTCCAGCAGCTCCGAGAGCGTCGCGGCACCGCGGCGAAGAAGGCCTAGCGCACACACGCTGACGAAAGCCCCTGCACCCATGGTGCGGGGGCCTTCGTGCGTCCGGGGGAGTGCCGGCAGCGCTCGGCTCGAGGTTGCCTGGTTCGCCGAGTGGTCACGACACACCGTGTGCGGTGCGCCGTGGTGGCGCGTTCTGTCGCCCGGGGCGCCCGCAGCCGACAGTTTGTGACCGCTCGGCGTCGTGCCGCCGGGGTGTCGCGACCGTTCGGCGTCGGAGTGCCGTGCCGGGAGCCGCGCGGAGTGCCGGTTCGCCGAGTGGTCACGACACACCGTGTGCGGTGCGCCGTGGTGGCGCGTTCTGTCGCCCGGGGCGCCCGCAGCCGACAGTTTGTGACCGCTCGGCGTCGCGCCGGCGGGGCGTCGCGACCGCTCGACGCCGGCAGTGGGCGCGACCACAGACGGACGGGAGGCCCGGTGCCAACTGGCACCGGGCCTCCTGTCCGTCAGGAACGCGCGTCTAGTACGTCGACGCGATCAGGTTCTCGGGGACGTCGCGCGCGGCGTCCTGGTCCACGAAGAAGACCGTGCGCTTGCGACCCTGCACGCCACCGACGGGGACGTCTTCGATCGACGCACCCGCAAGGGCCAGCCCGAGGACCGAGGCCTTCTCGGCACCGGAGAGGATCACCCAGACGCGCTGCGAGGCGTTGATCACCGGGAAGGTGACGGTCAGACGCTGCGGCGGCGGCTTGGGGGAGTCGTCGACCGACACGACGGCACGGTCGGTGACGGTGAGCTGCGGGAACTCCGGGAAGAGCGAGGCGGTGTGTCCGTCGGGACCGACGCCGAGCAGCGTGATGTCGAAGCGCGGAGCGACGGCACCCTCGGGCGCGGCGTCCTGCAGCTCGCGCTCGTACCGGGTGGCAGCGGCCTCGATGTCGAGCCCGCCGTCCGACGCCGGCATGGGGTGGATGTTCGACGCGGGGATGTCGACGTGGTCGAAGAAGTCGGTCTGCGTGCCGATCGTGTTGCGGTCGGCGTCGTCCGCCGGAACCCAGCGCTCGTCGACCCACCAGACGTGCACCTTCGACCAGTCGACGCTCTCACGCGCCGGCGACTGGCCGATCGCGGCGAGGACCAGGGAGGACACCGAGCCACCGCTGATCGCGATGTCGGCACGCTCCTGCTCGTCGAGCACGTCGATGATCTTGGTGATGAAGCGTGCGGCGACCGAAGCGCCGAGGGCCTGCTTGTCCGGGTGCACGAGCACCCGCCGTTCGTTGGTCACGTGACTCCCGTGTTCGTGGCGGCCGACCGGTCGTCCGACCGCCTTCGGTCCGGTCGGGCCGCCTGCACCAGACAGGCGGCCCGACCGTGTGGGGTGTTGATCAGCTGGCGATGGTCTCGCGCAGCTGGGGCACCCCGTGCTTGACGACGTCTCCGAAGAGGACGTCCGGGTCGAGTCTACGGAGTTCCTCGGCCAGGCAGTCGCGCAGGTTGCGGCGTGGCAGCGACAGGTCGTGCGTCGGCTGCCCGGGCATCGAGAGCGTGGCGACGTCCACCAGGGACCGCTCGAGCTCGATGGTGCCGGACTCGCGCACGAGCTTCACACCGTGGATGCCGCTCGACCCGGTCGCGCGCGGCGACGTGACGACGGACACCGGTACCTGCAGCTGCAGCTGGAGCCAGGCGGCGAGGAGGATCGTCGACGGGCTGTCGGACGCTCCGGAGACCTCGACCGCGGTGATCGGCTCGTACGGCGGCTGGTCGAGCGCCGCGGCGAGCTGGTTCCGCCACAGGGTCAGACGGGTCCACGCGAAGTCGGTGTCGCCCGGCACGTAGGACGCACCGAGCGCCTCGATCGCGCCGTTCGGGTCCTTCTGCGCGGCCGCGTCGGTGATCCGTCGCTGCGCGATGCGGCCGAGGGCCGACGCCGCGGGCTGCTCGGGAGCGGTCTGCGGCCACCAGGCCACGACGGGTGCATCCGGCAGCAGGAGGCCGGTGACCAGGCTCTCCTCGTCGGTCGCGGTCTCGCCGTACGCACGGAGGACGATGACCTCGCTCGCGCCCGCGTCGCTACCGACGCGGATCTGCGCGTCGAGGCGGCCGGGGGACTTCGTGTCACCGCTGTTCTTCGAGACGATGATCACGCGCATCGGGTGCTCGCGGGACGCCTCGTTCGCCGCCTCGATCGCCTCTTCCTCGTGGCCGAGGGCCGTCGAGATGATGAGGGTCAGCACGCGGCCGAGGGCGACGGCGCCGCCCTCTTCGCGGATGCGGACGAGCTTCTTCTGGATCTTCGACACCGTGGTGTCGGGCATGTCGATCTTCACGGACGCCTCCAGGTCCGACCGTCGCGGGCGAGCAGGGCGTCGGCGGATGCCGGGCCCCACGTGCCGGGACGGTACTGCTCGGGCTGGCCCTGCGTGGCCCAGAACTCCTCGATGGGGTCGAGGATCTTCCAGGACAGCTCGACCTCCTGGTGCCGCGGGAACAGCGGCGGGTCACCGAGGAGCACGTCGAGGATGAGTCGCTCGTACGCCTCGGGGGATGCTTCGGTGAACGCGTGGCCGTAGCCGAAGTCCATCGTCACGTCGCGCACCTGGGTGCCGACGCCGGGGACCTTCGAGCCGAAGCGGAGCGTGACGCCCTCGTCCGGCTGGACACGGATGACGAGCGCGTTCTGACCGAGCGGGGACTGCGTGTTGCCGTAGACGTCCTCGGGGACGCGCTTGAACACGATCGCGATCTCGGTCACACGACGACCGAGACGCTTGCCGGCGCGCAGGTAGAACGGCACGCCCTGCCAGCGGCGCGTGGCGATGTCGAGCTTGATCGCCGCGTAGGTCTCGGTGCCGGACTCGGGGTTCATCCCGGCCTCTTCGAGGAAGCCGAGTACCTTCTCGCCGCCCTGCCAGCCGCCGTCGTACTGCCCGCGGGCGGTGGCGGTCGACAGGTCCTCGGGCAGGCGCACGGCGGAGAGCACCTTCTCCTTCTCGGCACGCAGGTCGGCGGCCTTGAACGAGACGGGTTCCTCCATCGCGGTGAGCGCGAGGAGCTGCAGCAGGTGGTTCTGGATGACGTCGCGCGCCGCACCGATGCCGTCGTAGTACGCGGCACGCCCGGCGACGCCGATGTCCTCGGCCATCGTGATCTGCACGTGGTCGACGTAGTTCGAGTTCCAGATGGGTTCGTACATCTGGTTCGCGAACCGGAGCGTCAGGAGATTCTGGACGGTCTCCTTGCCGAGGTAGTGGTCGATGCGGAACACGTCGTCGGGTGCGAAGACGCTCTCGACGATCGCGTTGAGCTCGCGCGCGGTGCGGAGGTCGGAGCCGAACGGCTTCTCGACGACGACGCGGCTCCAGGAGCCCTCGCGCTTCTCGGTCAGCCCGGACAGCTTCAGCTGCTCGGTGACGACCGGGAACATCTTCGGCGGGATCGACAGGTAGAACGCGTGGTTGCCCAGCGTCCCGCGCTCGGCGTCGAGGTCGTCGACGGTGCGCTTGAGCTCGCGGAACGCCTCGGGGTCGTCGAACGAGCCCTGCACGAAGCGGATGCCCTGTTCGAGCTGACGCCAGACGTCCTCGTCGAACGGGGTGCGGGAGTGTTCCTTGACGGCGTCGTGCACGAGCTGGGAGAAGTCTTGGTCCTCCCAGTCGCGACGAGCGAACCCGACGAGCGCGAACCCCGGGGGCAGGAGCCCCCGGTTGGCCAGGTCGTAGACCGCGGGCATCAGCTTCTTGCGTGACAGGTCGCCCGTCACGCCGAAGATGATGAGCGTGCTCGGTCCCGCGATCCGGTTCAGTCGACGATCCGTCGGCAGCCGGAGCGGGTTGTGCTCCGGGGTGATTGCCACCGGTGACATGAGTCGGTGAACTCCTTACGAGTCAGTGGGAGACGGCGGACGCGATCGCCGCGGTGGCGGCGTGGACGTCCGACGTGGTGAGGGTGAGGACCGGCCGGCCGTGCTCCGCGAGGACACTCGCGTCGCCGGCTGCCTGGGCCCGGAGGAGCTGCCCGAACGTGAACGGCCGACCCGGGATCGCCAGGTCGTCTGTTTCGTCGGCCACGATCTGCAGGAACACTCCCGTGGCGGGGCCGCCCTTGTGGTACTGGCCGGTCGAGTGCAGGAACCGCGGACCGTACCCGAAGGTCACGGGTCGCTCCGTGCGCGCCGCGATCGCGTCACGCAGCGACTCGAGGCCGCTGTTCGTGGTGCGGTCGACGTACGCCTGCACCGACACGTAGCCGGTCGGGTCGAGTGCGGACAGGAGGCCCGACACGGCTTCCGAGAGCGTCGCACCGACCACGAGTCCGGGCGTCGCGCGGACGGCGATGCCGTCCTCGGCGAACGCTGGCTCGGCCGGAGCGGGGCGGTCGTCGAGCAGCGCGCGGGTCGCGACCTTGGCGGCCTCGACGTCGGGCTGGTCGAACGGGTTGATGCCGAGCAGGCGACCGGCGACCGCGACGGCGTACTCCCAGACGAGGATCTGGCCACCGAGCGTGCCGGTGATCTCGACCTCGCCGTCGGCCACGTGACGCTCGTCCTCGCGCGAACCGACCAAGCGGATGACCTGGACGTCGGGCAGGCCGGCGGTGACCTCGGGGGAGTCCGTGTGCAGCACGACGGGCAGCAGGCCACGGCCGTCCTTGCCGGTCGACTCCGCGATCAGCTGTTCGACCCAGTCGCCGAAACCGACGATGTGCGTGCCGTCGGGCACGATGGCGATCTTGTCGCGCAGCGGCTCGGTGCCGGCGAGGACCGCACCGAGCACGAGCCCGGGGTTCTCGTCCAGGTCGACCGAGAGCAGCGCGGAGATCGCGTCGGCCTCGTCGAGGAGTTCGGCGATGTCCGCTCCCGCGAGCCCGGACGGCACGAGGCCGAAGGCGGTGAGCGCGGAGTAGCGGCCGCCGACCGTGGGGTCGGCGGTGAAGACGCGGTACCCGGCGTCGATCGCAGCGGCCTCGAGCGCGGAACCCGGGTCGGTGACGACGACGATGCGGCGGGCGGGGTCGATGCCCGCGTCGCGGAAGGCCTGCTCGTAGACACGACGCTGCGAATCGGTCTCGAGCGTCGAGCCGGACTTCGACGAGACGACGAGCACCGTGCGCTCGAGGTCGGTCGTCACGGCCGCGCGGACCTGTGCGGGGTCGGTCGAGTCGAGGACCGTGAGGGGCACGCCGGCGGTGCGCGTGATGACCTCGGGTGCGAGGGACGAGCCGCCCATGCCGGCGAGGACGACGTGGTCGACCCCTTCGGCACGGAGCGACTCGCGCAGCGCGGTCACCTCGGCGACGAGCGGGCGGGAGACCGAGACGGCCTCCACCCAGCCGAGGCGCTTCGACGCCTCGGCCTCGGCGGCGGTTCCCCACAGATCGGCGTCCTGGGCGGTGATGCCCGAGGCCACCAGGTCAGCGACGAGCCGCGGGACCACCTGTTCGATGGCCCGCGCGGCGTCGCCGCTGGCTGCGATGGAAACCGTCACTACTTGGCGCCCTCGAGCGCTGCCTTGACGGTGTCGACGAGCTCGCCCCAGGAGACGATGAACTTGTCCACGCCCTCCTTCTCGAGCAGTGCGACGACCTCGTCGTAGTCGACGCCCTGTGCGGCGAGCTGGTCGAGGACCTGCTGCGCCTGGTCGAACGTGCCGGCGATGGCGTCGCCGTGGATCTCACCGTGGTCGAACGTGGCGTCGAGCGTCTTGCCCGGCATCGTGTTGACGGTGTTCGGGGCGGCGAGCTCGGTCACGTAGAGCGTGTCGGGGAGCGACGGGTCCTTGACACCGGTCGAGGCCCAGAGCGGACGCTGCGTGTTGGCGCCGGACTCGAGCAGGCCGAGGGCACGCTCGGAGGCGAACGCCTCGGTCCAGACCTGGTACGCGAGCTGCGCGTTGGCGATGCCGGCCTTCGACTTGAGGGCCTTGGCCTCGTCGGTGCCGACGGCGTCCAGGCGCTTGTCGATCTCGGAGTCGACGCGCGACACGAAGAAGGACGCGACCGAGTGGATCTTGGAGAGGTCGTGGCCGGCGGCCTTGGCCTTCTCGAGCCCACCCAGGTAGGCGTCGATGACGGCGCGGTAGCGCTCGAGCGAGAAGATCAGGGTGACGTTGACGGAGATGCCGGCGCCGATGACCTCGGTGATCGCCTCGAGACCCTCGAGCGTCGCCGGGATCTTGATGAGGACGTTCTCCTTGCCGACCTTCTCGAACAGGAACTTGGCCTGCTCGATGGTCTTGGCGGTGTCGTGCGCGAGGCCCGGCTCGACCTCGATCGAGACGCGGCCGTCGAAGCCCTTGGTCTCGTCGTAGATCGGCTTGAAGACGTCGGAGGCGTTCGCGACGTCCTGCGTGGTGATCTCGAAGATCGCGTCGGTGACGTCGGTGCCCGCAGCGGCGAGCTCCTTGACCTGCGAGTCGTAGCGCTCGCCCTTGGCGAGGGCCGACGCGAAGATCGTCGGGTTGGTCGTCACACCGACGACGTTCTTCTGCTCGATGAGCTCGGTGAGCTTGCCGGTCTCGAGGAGCTCGCGGGAGAGGTCGTCGAGCCAGATGCTCACGCCGACCGCGGAGAGGGCGGCGGTGGGGGTGTTCTCAGCCATGTGTTTCTCTTCTTCTTTCATCGACGGGTCCGTGAGGACCGTGAGTCGGGGTTTCGGGGACGGGAGGCCCGTGGCGGAACCGAGCCGGGCCTCCCGGAAGAAGGGCCGGATCCGGAAACCGGACCCGGCCCTTGCAGGTCAGGAAGCTGCGATCGATTCCTTCGCGGCGGCCACGACGTGCTCCGTCGTGAAGCCGAACTCCTTGAAGAGCGTCTGGTAGTCCGCCGAGGCACCGAAGTGCTCGATCGAGACGCTGCGGCCCTTGTCGCCGACGATGTCGCGCCAGCTCATGGCGATGCCGGCCTCGACCGACACGCGAGCGGTGACGTCCTTCGGGAGCACCTGGTCCTGGTAGTTCTCGGACTGGGCGCGGAACCACTCGATCGACGGGGCGCTCACGACGCGGGCGTTGATGCCCTCGGCCTTGAGCTGCTCGCGTGCCTCGACCGCGATCTGGACCTCGGAACCGGTCGCGATGAGGATGACGTCCGGGGTGCCGTTGGGCGCCTCGGCCAGGACGTACGCACCCTTGGCGACGTTCTTCGCCGAGGCGAAGACCTCACCGGAGGCGTCACCCTCGCCACGCTCGAACACGGGGAGGTTCTGACGGCTCAGCGCGATGCCGGCCGGGCGGTCGGTGTGCTTGAGCATCTCGAGCCACGCGTACGCGACCTCGTTGGCGTCGGCCGGGCGGACGACGTCGAGACCGGGGATCGCACGGAGCGACGAGACCTGCTCGATCGGCTGGTGCGTCGGGCCGTCCTCGCCGAGGGCGATGGAGTCGTGGGTCCAGACGTAGATCGCCGGCGCCTGCATGAGCGCGGCGAGACGGACCGCCGGACGCATGTAGTCGCTGAAGATGAGGAACGTGCCACCGAAGGGGCGGGTGTTCCCGTGCAGGACGATGCCGTTGAGGATCGAGCCCATGGCGTGCTCGCGGATGCCGAAGTGCAGCACGCGGCCGTACGGGTCGGTGCTCCACGTCGACGTCGAGGCCTCGGCCGGACCGAAGGACTTGGCGCCCTCGATCGTGGTGAGGTTCGACTCGGCGAGGTCGGCGGAACCGCCCCAGAACTCGGGCATCAGCGGCGCGATGGCGTTGATGACCTTGCCGGAGGCGGCACGGGTCGAGACGGCCTTGTCGGTCGGGAAGACCGGGAGCGCTGCTTCGAGGCCCTCCGGGAGCTCCTTCGACTGGACACGGTCGAACAGTGCCTTCTTGTCGGCGTTGGCCGCGGCCCATGCGTCGAAGGACTTCTGCCACTCGGCGTGCTCGGCCTGGCCCTTGGCGACGGCGCCGCGGGTGTACTCGAGGACCTCGGGGGCGACCTCGAAGGTCTTGTCGGTGTCGAAGCCGAGGATCTCCTTGAGGCCCTTGATCTCGTCGGCGCCGAGCGCCGAACCGTGGATCTTGCCCGAGTTCTGCTTGGTCGGCGACGGCCAGCCGATGATCGTCTTGAGGACGATGAGCGACGGCTTGTCGGTGACCTGCTTGGCGGCCTCGATCGCGGCGTGGAGCTCCTCGACGTCCTCGGAGTACTCGCCGGTCTTCTTCCAGTCGACGATCTGGACGTGCCAGCCGAGCGCCTCGTAACGGTCGGCGACGCTCTCGGAGAACGCGATGTCGGTGTTGTCCTCGATCGAGATCTGGTTCGAGTCGTAGAACGCGATGAGGTTGCCGAGCTGCTGACGGCCGGCGAGCGAGCCGGACTCGTTCGTCACGCCTTCCTGCATGTCACCGTCACCGGCGATCACGTAGGTGTAGTGGTCGAACGGCGACTGGCCGGCCGGGGTCTCCGGGTCGAACAGGCCGCGCTCGAAGCGCTGGGCGTAGGCGAAGCCGACCGAGGACGCGAGGCCCTGGCCGAGCGGGCCCGTGGTGATCTCGACACCGTCGGTGTGGCCGTACTCCGGGTGACCCGGGGTCTTCGAGCCCCACTTGCGCAGGTGCTGCAGGTCGTCGATCTCGAGCCCGTAGCCGTGCAGGTAGAACTGCACGTACTGGAGGATCGAGGCGTGACCGGCGGAGAGGATGAAGCGGTCGCGGCCGATCCAGGTGGAGTCGCTCGGGTCGCGACGCATCACCTTCTGGAAGAGCAGGTGGGCGAGCGGAGCGAGGCTCATCGCGGTGCCGGGGTGACCGTTGCCGGCGGCCTCGACCGAGTCGGCGGCGAGAACGCGGGCCGTGTCGACGGCCTTCCGGTCGATGGCGTCCCAGGTGAATTCAGCCACTTGGATGTTGACCCTTCTTGATGCGACATGTGCGAGGGCTCGTGCCATCGCACGGACATGTGGCCATCCCGGGGCCGAGTCGTGTCGCCGTCTAGCGGCGGCCGACCGGCTCATCGCGGCCGACGTCATCGGGGCGCGCACTGCGGGAGGGCGTGTCCAGCATAGTGACCCGGTACTCAGAAGGGGTTCAGGTGACCCCCGATGTTCACACCGGGGTGGCCGCCGACGGTCGATCCGGGCGTGTCGAACGCGTCCGGATCACGCCGGGATGTCGGAGCGGGGCACCGTCGCGGCGCTTCCATCCCGTAAACTGGTCAGGACCCGTGGACATTCCGGGTCAGCGCATGCCCGGACGCCGTCGCAGTCGTCCACCGAGTGTGCGAGCTGATGCGAACAGACTGAGGTTCTCTTGCCGACTGCCACCGTGACCCGGCCCGACACCGATCGACCCCGATCGCCGCTGTCCCGCAAGGTCCGTGCGTACGTCTCGTTGACGAAGCCGCGCGTGATGGAGCTGCTGCTCGTCACCACGGCGCCGACGATGTTCCTCGCCGAACGCGGCGTCCCCGACCTGTGGCTCGTCTTCTGGACGATGCTCGGCGGAGCGATGTCGGCCGGTTCGGCGTCGGCCTTCAACTGCTACATCGACCGCGACATCGACCGGCTGATGAAGCGGACCAGCACCCGCCCGCTCGTCACCGGTGAACTGTCCGACCGCGAGGCCCTCGTGTTCTCGTGGGTGCTCGGCATCCTGTCGACCGCGGTGCTCGGGTTCCTGGTGAACTGGCTGGCCGCTGCGCTGAGCGTCATCGCGATCCTCATCTACGTGTTCGTCTACACGCTGTGGCTCAAGCGCCGCACCCCGCAGAACATCGTCTGGGGCGGCTCGGCCGGCTGCATGCCCGTGCTCATCGGCTGGGCGGGAGTCACCGGGTCGCTGACCTGGACACCGGTTATCCTGTTCATGGTGATCTTCCTGTGGACGCCGCCGCACTACTGGCCGCTGTCGATGAAGTACCGCGACGACTACGACGCGGCGGACGTGCCGATGCTCGCCGTGGTCCGCGGCCGCACCGTCGTCGGCCTGCAGGTCGTGCTGTACGCCTGGGCGACGCTCGTCTGCTCGCTCCTGCTCATCCCGGTCGGGCACATGGGGCCGCTCTACACGGTCGTCGCGCTGGCCGGCGGCATCTGGTTCGTCCTCGAGTCGCACCGCCTGTACTCGCGGGCCATCCAGCACGTCGAGCACGTGCAGCCGATGCGGGTCTTCCACAGCTCGATCACGTACCTGACGCTGCTCTTCATCGCCGTGGGCATCGACCCGCTGCTGCCGCAGGTCTTCACCTTCTAGGCGGTCGAGCGGGCGCCCGCGCGCGCTCGGTCCGCACGACGCCGTCGTGTCCGGTTGACGCCGTCGTGCCCTGTTGACGCCGTCGTGTCCTGTTGACGCCGTCGTGTCCCGTTGACGCCGTCGTGTCCTGTTGACGCCGTCGTGTCGGCACGACGCCGCCCACCCGCCGAGACGCCGCCGAATCCGGGGGCGTCTCGCGCGTTCCGCGGTGTATCGGCAGGACACCGGCGTCCTGCGTCGGGCACGGGGCGGACTGGAGGCACGGTGCGGGCCCGCCGCGGGCCTCCCGTCCGGTGTCGCCGGCGTCGGCCGCGGGGCGGACGCGAGCCGCTGCGGACCGCGGCGCCCTCCCGTCCAGACCCACCACGAACGCGACACCCCACGAGTCGAACGACTCGTGGGGTGTCGGAGAAGGGGTGTCGAGCGCGCGACGCGCCCGGGCGTCAGGCGTCGATGGGTTCCCGGACGGCGTCTCGGCCGGCCGAGGCCCGCGTCGACAGCACCACGGCGGTCACCGCACCGACGAGCAGCCCGGCGAGCACCATGTGCGTGCCGACGAGCCCGACGGGCAGACCCGTGCGCGCCTGCGTGAGGCCGACGGCGATCTGCAGGAACTCGACGACGAGCAGCAGCAGCGGCCACTTGCTCGGTCGGCCCAGGCGGACGGCTCCGATGACGAGCACCAGGGTCAGGGCGAAGAGGGCGTACGCGGGCCAGGCGTGGACGTGCTCCATGACCGCCGGGTCGAACCCGGTGCGGTGCAGGCGGCCACCGTCGACGGCGGCGTCGGCTCCGGCGTGCGGGCCGCTGCCGGTGGTCAGGATGCCGACCAGTACGGTCACGACGACGGCGGCGACGGTGCCGCGGACGACACCCGTGTACCAGCCGGGGACGAGCCGCTGGGCGGTGCGCGGACCGTGCGTGGTGCGGTAGACCAGCGCAGCGGTCACCGAGGTGAGGGCGGCGGAGACGACGAAGTGCAGCCCGACCACGAAGGGGTTCAGGTTCGTCCAGACGCTCATTCCGCCGATGACGGCCTGCACGGGGATCGCGACGCCCTGAGCGAACGCCAGCCAGAAGAGTTCGGGGCGCGTGCGGAGCATCCGGACGACCGCGAGGAACATCGCGACGGCCACGATCACGAGCACGAAGGTGAGCAGACGGTTGCCGAACTCGATGATGCCGTGGATGCCCATCTCCGGCGTGGAGACGAGCGAATCCGCCGTGCACTTGGGCCAGGTGGGGCATCCGAGGCCCGAGGCGGTGAGGCGCACCAGGCCTCCCGTGCCGATCAGCACGACCTCGACCACGAAGGACGCCCAGGCCAGTGCGACCACGCGACGGTCGACCACGCGGGGGAGCGACCACCACCGTCCGGTCCGGAGATCCTGCTCGACGGGGGATCCGACGCGTGTCACGAGGGTGGTGCCTTCCTGTTGTTCCGTGCGGTGAACCTGTAGGATTCGAGGGTTCAGCAGCAGTCAAGTCTAGGCAGGCGCCGGCTCCGAATGGGCCGAGATCGCCGATCACTCCACGGACTGCGTGGAACCATTGTCGTTGCGAGGGAGCAGCACCGGGTCCGCATGTCAGCGGTCCGCGGTGGAATGGCGTCCAGACGCCACGGGTTCACACCTGTAACGCTGTCCCGCGAGAAGGAAACGAGGAGACCATGTCCGACGTGCTCATCGACCGTCCCGAGCTCGAAGGGCTCGGCCAATACGAGTTCGGCTGGTCCGACTCCGACTCGGCAGGGTCCTCCGCCCGTCGTGGGATCTCGGAAGAGGTCGTCACCGACATCTCGAACCTCAAGAACGAGCCCGAGTGGATGCTGAAGAACCGCCTCAAGGGGCTGTCGCTCTTCGGCCGCAAGCCGATGCCGACGTGGGGTGCCGACCTGACGGGCATCGACTTCGACAACATCAAGTACTTCGTGCGCTCCACCGAGAAGCAGGCGCAGTCGTGGGAGGACCTCCCCGAGGACATCCGTGCGACCTACGAGAAGCTCGGCATCCCCGAGGCCGAGCGCCAGCGCCTCGTCGCCGGTGTCGCCGCGCAGTACGAGTCCGAGGTCGTCTACCACCAGATCCGCGAGGACCTGGAGCAGCAGGGCGTCATCTTCATGGACACCGACACGGCGCTCCGTGAGCACCCGGAGCTGTTCGAGGAGTACTTCGGCACCGTGATCCCGGCCGGCGACAACAAGTTCGCCGCGCTGAACACAGCCGTCTGGTCCGGTGGCTCGTTCGTCTACGTCCCCAAGGGCGTCCACGTCGAGATCCCGCTGCAGGCTTACTTCCGGATCAACACCGAGAACATGGGCCAGTTCGAGCGGACGCTGATCATCGCGGACGAGGACTCGTACGTCCACTACATCGAGGGCTGCACCGCCCCGATCTACAAGTCCGACTCGCTGCACTCGGCCGTCGTCGAGATCATCGTGAAGAAGAACGCCCGCGTTCGGTACACGACGATCCAGAACTGGTCGAACAACGTCTACAACCTCGTCACCAAGCGTGCGATCGCACACGAGGGCGCGACGATGGAGTGGATCGACGGCAACATCGGGTCCAAGGTCACGATGAAGTACCCGTCGATCTACCTCGCCGGCGAGCACGCCAAGGGCGAGACGCTCTCCGTCGCCTTCGCGGGCCCCGGCCAGCACCAGGACGCCGGCGCGAAGATGATCCACATGGCGCCGTACACGACGTCGTCGATCGTCTCGAAGTCGATCGCCCGTGGTGGCGGTCGTGCGGGCTACCGCGGTGAGGTCCGGGTCGACCCGGCCGCGCACCACGCCGCCAACACCGTGCGCTGCGACGCCCTGCTGGTCGACACGATCAGCCGGAGCGACACCTACCCGGCGATCGACATCCGTGTCGACGACGTGCAGCTGGGGCACGAGGCCACGGTCTCGCGTGTCAGCGAGGAGCAGCTCTTCTACCTCATGTCCCGCGGCATGGCCGAGGACGAGGCGATGGCGATGATCGTCCGTGGCTTCATCGAGCCGATCGCCCGCGAACTCCCGATGGAGTACGCACTCGAACTCAACAAGCTCATCGAGATGAGCATGGAAGGATCCGTCGGCTAGATGTCCAGCACCACCCCTCCCCACATCGACCAGCCGATCGAGCCCGCTGCCGCAGCGCAGGGCGGCACCCAGCACGGCGCCGGAGCCCACTCCGACGGCGGCTGGGATGCCCCCGACAAGAAGGTGCCGGTCCAGACCCGCTCCGAGCGGTTCCAGTCCGGCGACGTCGAGGCGTTCCCGAAGGTCACCGGCCGAGAGGTCAACTGGAAGTTCGCGCCGCTCGCCAAGCTCCAGCCGCTGCTGGACGGCGGACTCGACGGATCCGCCTACCCGTACCTCGCCCGCCAGTCCGAGGGTGCCGACGTCGAGTGGGGTCGCAGCGACGACCCCCGCGTCGGCTCCGCCGGACTGCCCGAGGACCGCGCCTCGGCCGCGGCCTGGACCGCGCGCGACGCCGTGCTGGCGATCACGATCAAGGCCACCGAGGCACACGAGTTCATCACCGTGACCCGCTCCGACTTCGGGTCGCAGCCCCGCGCCGCGCACACGGTCATCACGGCCGAGCCGAACGCGCAGGGCATCGTCGTGCTCGACAACCGCGGCAGCGCCCTGCTCAGCGAGAACGTCGAGATCGTCGCGCAGCAGAACTCGCGACTGACCGTCGTCAGCCTGCAGGACTGGGACGACGACGCCGTGCACGTCGCGACGCACTTCGCCGAGGTCGGCCGCGACGCGTTCCTCAAGCACGTCGTGGTCTCGCTCGGCGGCGACGTCATCCGGGTCAACCCCTCGACGCACCTCGGTGCGCAGGGCGCCGACACCGAGATGTACGGCGTGTACTTCGCCGACGCCGGCCAGTACATCGAGCAGCAGGTCTACGTGAACCACGACGCGCCCAACACGCGCGGTCGGGTCAACTACAAGGGCGC
Organism: Curtobacterium sp. VKM Ac-2852; assembly: GCF_013205045.1. NCBI lineage: Bacteria > Bacillati > Actinomycetota > Actinomycetes > Micrococcales > Microbacteriaceae > Curtobacterium > Curtobacterium sp. VKM Ac-2852. Next base: position 662,912 of record NZ_JABMLI010000002.1, on the reverse strand, counting down.
GCTGCAGGGCCAGGGCGCGCACACCGTCTGGATCGGTGACGTCCTGATCGGCCGCGCCGGCGACGGCACCGACTCGTACGAGCAGAACCGCAACCTCGTGCTGACGGACGGCACCCGTGCCGACAGCATCCCGAACCTCGAGATCGAGACGGGCAACATCGAGGGCGCCGGACACGCGAGTGCGACCGGTCGCTTCGACGACGAGCAGCTGTTCTACCTGCAGTCCCGCGGCGTCCCGGAAGAAGAAGCCCGGCGCCTCGTCGTGCTCGGCTTCCTGGTCGAGGTCATCCAGAAGATCGGTGCCCCCGAGCTCGAGGAGCGCCTCATCGCCGCGGTCGAGCAGGAGCTGGCCGAGGGCCGTTCGGTCATCGCCGCACCGGCCGAAGCAGGCGCCGCGCAGTCCGACGGCGCGGAGGCCAGCGCCTGATGGCCGAGAAGGTCTGCGCCGAAGCCGACGTCGCGGTGGACAGCCCGATGCGGGTGGTCGTCGGCGGCACGGCGGTCGCGATCGTGAAGGACTCGTCCGGCACGGTCCACGCCATCGGCGACACCTGCACGCACGGCGACATCTCGCTGGCCGAGGGCTTCGTCGAGGGTGACTCGCTGGAGTGCTGGGCCCACGGGTCCCGCTTCTCGCTGACCACCGGCAAGCCGCAGAACTTCCCGGCCTACGAGCCCGTCCCGGTCTTCCGGGTCGAGGTCCGCGACGGCGACGTCTACGTCGACGTGCAGGACGTCGTCCCGGTCGACTGAGCACCCCAACACTTCCCGCGGCTGACGCCGCACCACAGCTGCAACCGAAGGAACGCAATGTCCACTCTGGAAATCCGTGACCTCAAGGTCTCGATCGACACCGATCAGGGCACCAAGGAGATCCTGAAGGGTGTCGACCTCACCATCAACGAGGGCGAGATCCACGCGATCATGGGGCCGAACGGCTCCGGCAAGTCCACCCTGGCGTACACGATCGCCGGGCACCCCCGGTACAACGTCGTCGGTGGCACGATCACCCTCGACGGCGAGGACGTCCTCGCGATGAGCGTCGACGAGCGCGCCCGTGCCGGCATGTTCCTGGCGATGCAGTACCCGGTCGAGATCCCCGGCGTGACGGTGTCGAACTTCCTCCGCACCGCCAAGACGGCGATCGACGGTGAGGCTCCGGCGCTCCGTGGCTGGATCAAGGAACTCCGCCAGTCGATGGCCGACCTGAAGATGGACTCGTCGTTCGCCGAGCGCAACGTCAACGAGGGCTTCTCCGGTGGCGAGAAGAAGCGCCACGAGATCATGCAGCTCGAGCTCCTCAAGCCGAAGTTCGCCGTCCTCGACGAGACCGACTCCGGCCTCGACGTCGACGCGCTGAAGATCGTCTCCGAGGGCGTCAACCGCGCCAAGGCCGCGACCGGCCTCGGTGTGCTGCTCATCACGCACTACACGCGCATCCTCCGCTACATCAAGCCGGACTTCGTGCACGTGTTCGTCGCCGGCAAGGTCGCGGAGCAGGGCGGCCCCGAGCTCGCCGACCGCCTCGAGAACGAGGGCTACGACCGCTACGTGCAGGCCGCTGCCGCCGAGGCGCAGGCCTGATGATCGCCGCACTCGCTCCCGACAAGTTCGACGAGGTCGTCGAGGGCCTGAAGGAGGTCCAGGACCCGGAGCTCGGCGTGAACATCGTCGACCTCGGCCTGATCTACGACCTCGCCTGGGACGACGACGCCAACGCGCTCGTCATCAGCATGACGCTCACCAGCGCGGGCTGCCCCCTGACCGACGTCATCGAGGGGGACACCGCGAACGCCCTCGACGGCATCGTGGACGCCTTCCGGATCAACTGGGTCTGGATGCCGCCGTGGGGTCCGGAACGGATCACCGACGACGGACGCGAGATGATGCGCGCCCTCGGGTTCGCGATCTAGTCGCGACCCACCACGGACGGGAGGCGCGGTGCCAGCTGGCACCGCGCCTCCCGTCCGTCTGTGCGCACGCGACGCGCGGGGCGCGCCGCCGAGTGGTCGCGACCGCCCGCTCACGTTCGCCGAGCGGTCACGTTCTGTCGGCTGACGGTGCTCCAGGCGACGGAATGCGACCACTCGGTGTCCGGCCGGCGGGGAGTCGTGACCGACCGACACCCCGGCCAGGCCCCGCACCGACCGACGCCCCGGCCAGCCCCGCACGGACTGTTCATCCCCGCACCGGACGCAGAACGGCCCCGCACCGATCGGTGCGGGGCCGTTCTCGTGCGAGACGTCAGCGGCGGCCGACGGCCTTCCACGCGAGCGGCAGGATGCCGGCGGCGATGAGCGCCTTGGCGACGCCACCGACGATGAACGGGTACAGGCCGGCGGCGAGCACCGACTGGACGTCGTTCGGGGCACCGAGCTGGCCGAGCGCCACGGCCAGGTACGGCAGGCCGGTCACGAACGGGATGGCACTCGCGAGCAGCATCGCGACCGCCGCGCGACCGACGTTGCGGTCCCAGTTGCGGCGCGCGAGCCAGCCGACGAGCCCGGCGGCCGGGACGAAGCCGATGACGTACCCGAAGCTCGGCAGTGCCAGGGCCTGCAGGCCGCCCTGCATGTCGGCGAAGAACGGGGCACCCGCGAGTCCGGCGACGGCGTAGACGAGCAGCGAGAGCATGCCGCGGCGTGCGCCGAGCGTCGCGCCGACGAGCACGACGGCGAGCGTCTGTCCGGTGATCGGGACCGGCCACATCGGGACCTCGAGCTGCGCCATCGCGGCGGTGAACAGGGCTCCGCCGGCGACGAGGGCGGCGTCGGTGGCCAGCCCGTGCGTGCGCAGACGGTCGGCGAGGACTGCGCGGGGAGCGAACCCGGTGGCGTTCGTCATGGATTCTCCTAGAATGGACTGCTGGTTCCGTTCGGAACCATCGGTCCCGTCAGCGTAGCGGTGCACCTCACGCACACACCGTTGTGCAAACCCACCAACTGATTGGACGTCCACTGTGCTTGCCGTGCACGAACTCGAGATCCGCGTCGGAGCTCGTCTCCTCATGGAAGACGTGTCCTTCCGTGTCGAGAAGGGCGACAAGATCGGACTCGTCGGCCGCAACGGCGCGGGGAAGACGACGATGACCAAGGCCCTCGCGGGCGAGACACAGCCCACCGGCGGCAAGATCGAGCGCGGTGGGGAGATCGGCTACCTGCCGCAGGACCCCCGCTCCGGCGACCCGGAGGAGACCGCGCGGAAGCGCATCCTCGACGCCCGTGGGCTCGGCGAGCTCGTGGAGGGCATCCGCCTCGCGACCCTCGACATGGCGAGCGACGACGCGGCCGTGGCCGAGAAGGCGATGCGGCGCTACAGCCGCCTCGACGACCAGTTCAACGCGCTCGGTGGCTACGCTGCCGAGGCCGAGGCTGCCTCGATCGCGTCGAACCTGAAGCTGCCGGACCGTATCCTCGACCAGCAGCTCAAGACGCTCTCGGGTGGTCAGCGCCGGCGCATCGAGCTCGCCCGGATCCTGTTCTCGGACGCCGAGACGATGATCCTCGACGAGCCGACCAACCACCTCGACGCCGACTCCGTCGTGTGGCTCCGCGAGCACCTGAAGACCTACCCCGGTGGCGTCATCATCATCTCCCACGACGTCGAGCTCGTCGACGAGGTCGTGAACCGCGTCTTCTACCTGGACGCCAACCGCCAGACCATCGACATCTACAACATGGGCTGGAAGCTGTACCAGCGGCAGCGCGTCGCCGACGAGGAGCGCCGCCGCAAGGAGCGCGCGGGTGCCGAGAAGAAGGCCGCCACGCTCAAGGACCAGGCCGCCCGGTTCGGCGCCAAGGCGTCGAAGGCCGCGGCAGCCCACCAGATGGTCGCGCGTGCCGACAAGCTGCTCGCCGGTTTGGAGGACGAGCGCGTCGCCGACCGGGTCGCGAAGATCCGCTTCCCCACCCCGGCGCCGTGCGGCCGCACCCCGCTGATGGCCGAGGGACTGTCGAAGTCCTACGGGTCGCTCGAGATCTTCGCGGGTGTCGACCTGGCGATCGACCGCGGTTCGCGCGTGGTCATCCTCGGCTTCAACGGTGCGGGCAAGACGACGCTGCTGCGCATCCTGGCGGGTGCGGACCAGCCGGACACGGGTGAGATCCAGCCCGGCCACGGTCTGCGCATCGGCTACTACGCGCAGGAGCACGAGAACATCGACATCAACCGCACGGTGATCGAGAACATGGTGTCGGCATCGACCGACCTCAACGAGACCGAGGCCCGTCGGGTGCTCGGGTCGTTCCTGTTCACCGGCGACGACGGCTACAAGAAGGCCGGAGTCCTGTCCGGCGGTGAGAAGACCCGTCTGTCGCTCGCGATGATCGTGGTCTCCGGCGCGAACGTCCTGCTGCTCGACGAGCCGACGAACAACCTGGACCCGGCGTCGCGCGAGGAGATCCTCAATGCCCTCGCCGGTTTCGAGGGTGCGGTCGTCCTGGTGTCCCACGACGCCGGCGCGGTCGAGGCGCTCAACCCCGAGCGTGTGCTGCTGCTGCCGGACGGCACCGAGGACCACTGGAACAAGGACTACGCGGAGCTCATCGAGCTCGCGTAGCTGCCTGCGAGACGGCATCTTGCGCACTCGCCGCGGGTACAGGCGGACGGGAGGCCCGTGGCGACGCCGCCACGGGCCTCCCGTCCGCTGTGGGGTCGCGTTCGCGTACGGCGTCTTGCGGAACAGCACCAGCGCGTCAGCGACGTGACGCGATGAGCTCGTCCTCGATCTCGGCGTCGGTCTTCGGCTTCGCGTTCTTGCGGCGTTCGCGCTCGAGGGCGCGCTCGCGCTCCTCGGGGTCGTCCTGGTTGAGGTTCCGGTACTCCTGCACCATCACGTACGCAAGGAAGCCGAAGCCGCCGGCGGCGAACAGGAACCACTGGATGAAGTAGCTCAGGTGCAGCCCGGTGTCGGCGGTCGGACGCTCCCAGCCGAGCGGGCGGGCCTCGGTCGGGGCGGGGGACTCGGAGGCGAGTTGCCCGTACGCACCGGTCCAGATCGGGTCGTCGACCTTGTTCGCCACATCGGCCAGCGTGACCGACTGCACCTGGTCGGTGTCCTTCGGGTCGGAGCGGCCGGGGATGCGCGGTTCGCTCTGCTGCAGGCGGACGATCGCGGTGACCTCGCCGGACGGAGGAGCGGGCACGTGGTCGGGGGCGTCCTGGGCGTTGCCGGTCGGCACCCACCCGCGGTCGACGATGAAGGCGCGGCCCTCGGACGTGACCAGGGGGGTCAGGACCTCGAACCCGGGCTGCCCGTTGTGCACGCGGTTGCGCACGAGCAGCTGCGCGTCGACGTCGTAGCGGCCGGTCACGGAGACCCGGAGCCACTCCTGCTCGTCCTGCCAGCTCGAGGCCTTCGGCAGCGCCCGGTCGAGGGGGACGGGGGTGTGGTCGTAGTTCTGCGCGACCTGCTCGTTCTGCCGGACGGCCTCGTTGCGGCGGTCCCACTGCCACATGCCGAACAGCGCGCAGACGACGGCGAAGGCGACGGCGATCGCGAAGTAGCCGAGCCAGCGGCGGCTCCGGACGAAGCGCCAGCCGACGAACGGTTCGCGGGGGTCGTGCTGCTGCGCCGGGCCACCCGACTCGGCGGATGCGCGCTGCAGCTTGGCGGCGTGCTTGCGGCCGTACCGGGACTGCGGGTCGAAGCCGTCGGTCATCGCGAGGTGCCGGTGGAGCGCACCCCGACGTCGTTCTTCGGCGCCGCGGTCGACTCGCGCTCGTCGTCGAGGTGGTCGACGTCCTCGTGCATGCCGGTGACGCGCACCGGGAACGAGCGGGAGCGCAGGTAGTCGGCGAGGAAGTCGCGGTGCTCCTCGCACGCGGCCCAGATCTTCACGCGGTCGATCGCGTGGATCCGGGGGTTGCGCCAGTTCACACGCCACCCGGCAGTCGACACGCAGCCGGCGCGGGAGCAGACCGGGGTGGAACCGGGTTCGGTCTGCAGGTCGAACGTCGCACCCATCAGCGGGGTCCCCACATCTTCGATCGGTCGCCGTTGCGCTGCCACTCGTCCTGCGCATGCTGCGCCTGCTGGCGGAGGCGGTCCTGCTCGTCGCGGTAGGCCTGGGCCCGGGCGTCCTCCTGCTGTTCGCGGAGACGCGGGTCGACGGCGTCGTAGAGCTCGATGGACCCGGCGGGGGAGATCATGTCGCTCTCGGTCCGGCTGCCGGCGTTCGCGATGACGACGGCGACCCAGGGGATCACCGCGGCCAGGACGATCGGGATGACCGCCAGCCAGGAGTGCCAGATCGAGTACACGAGCACCGCGGAGATGAAGAGGACCACTCGGATGGCCATCTGCCAGACGTAGCGGGACAGGCGGTGCGCCCGGTCCTGCTCCGGTGTGTCCGGCAGCGACGTGATGCTCGTGTGCGTGCTCTTCATACAGATGGTCTCCGTCTACCCGTGGTCAAGCCTAATCCCGCCGGACCGATCGTGGGTGCGCCGCGCGCGAACCGGCGGGGTGGTCCGCTCCGGTACGCTCGTCCGGGCGTGTCCGCCGGGTCCCCGGCGCCGCGTGCCGAGCAGATCCCACCGAACGGAGCGACCATGAGCACCCCCCGTACCGTCCTCATCACCGGCGGCAACCGCGGCATCGGCCACGCGCTGGCCGAGCGGTTCGTCGCAGCCGGCCACCGGGTCGCCGTGACGTCGCGCAGCGGTCAGGGTGGTCCCGAGGGTGCGCTGACGGTGCAGGCCGACATCACCGACACGGCCTCCGTCGACGCCGCGTTCACGCAGGTCGAGGCCGAGCTCGGTCCGATCGAGGTCCTCGTCGCGAACGCCGGCATCACGAACGACCAGCTGCTCCTCCGCATGTCCGAGGACGACTTCACCAGCGTGGTCGACACGAACCTCACGGGCACTTTCCGCGTCGTCAAGCGCGCCACGAAGGGCATGATGAAGGCCAAGTTCGGCCGCATCGTGCTGATGTCGAGCGTCGTGGGTGCCTACGGCCAGATCGGCCAGGTCAACTACGCGTCCTCGAAGGCCGCCCTGGTCGGCATGGCCCGGTCGATCACCCGTGAGCTCGGCTCGCGCGGCATCACCGCCAACGTCGTCGCGCCCGGCTTCATCCAGACGGACATGACCGCCGCGCTCTCCGACGAGCTGCAGGCCGAGTTCAAGAAGGCGATCCCGGCCGCCCGCTACGGCACGGTCGACGACGTCGCCGACGCCACGCTGTTCCTGGCGAGCGACGGCGCCGGGTACGTCTCCGGTGCGATCATCCCCGTCGACGGCGGCCTCGGGATGGGCCACTAGCCCTCGGACTGATCAGCCGCGCAGCCCGAGCGTCGCGAGCACGGCGGACAGGTCACGGTCGACGACCGCGACGTCCGCCTGCTCCCGCACGCGCGGCTTCGCGTCGAACGCCACCGACAGCGCCGCGACGCGCATCATCTCGAGGTCGTTCGCGCCGTCGCCGATCGCGATCGTCCGTGTCGGGTCGACCCCGTCCGCGTCCGCCCACTCGCGGAGCGCGACGGCCTTGGCGTGTGCGTCGACCACGTCACCGAGCACGCGGCCGGTGAGCACGCCGTCGGTGACCTCGAGGCGGTTCGCCCGGCAGTGGTCGAGACCGAGCTGCTCGGCGAACGGGTCGAGCACCTCGTGGAACCCGCCGGACACGACGCCGACGGTGCCGCCGGCGGCGTGCACCCCGCGGACGAGCTGGTCGGCGCCCCGCGTCACACGGACCGCCTGCTGTGCGCGGACGAAGACGTCTGCCTGGAGGCCCGCCAGGGTCGCGACACGCTCCCGGAGGCTCTCGGCGAAGTCGAGTTCCCCGCGCATGGCGCGCTCCGTGATCGCCGCCACCTGTGGCCGGGTCCCGGCGCTGTCGGCGAGCAGTTCGATCACCTCGTCCTCGAGGAGGGTGGAATCGGCATCGAGGACGACGAGGAAGCGGGGCACGCACCAACGGTACCGACTGACGGGGGCACGGCCGCGTCCGTGACGCGAGCCGTGCCTCCAGGCCGTCCGTCCGGGGCAGCGCCCCGGGTGCTTGCCCTGTTCGTCGTGCCGACGCGTCGTGTCTACGCGTCGACGCGGACGCCCTTGCCGACCACGGTGATGCCCGACTCGGTGACGGTGAACCCGCGTGCCTCGTCGGCCTCTCGGTCGACGCCGACCTGCGCACCCGGCGCGAGGACGACGTCCTTGTCGAGGATGGCGCGGTTGACGACCGCCCCGGCGCCGATGGTGGCACGCTCGAACACGATCGAGTCGAGGACCTTCGCGCCGGAGTCGATCGAGCACCAGGGCCCGATCATGCTGCGCTCGACCTGCGCACCCGACACCAGGCAACCGAGCGACACGAGCGAGTCCACCGTGGACCCGGTGTTGCCGTTCGCGTCGCGGACGAACTTCGCCGGCGGCAGGTTCGTCTGCTGGTTGAAGATCGGCCAGTCCTGGTTGTACAGGTTGAAGACCGGGACCGGCGCGATGAGGTCCATGTGGGCGTCGAAGAACGAGTCGATGGTGCCCACGTCGCGCCAGTAGTACTTGTCGCGGTCGGTGGAACCGGGCACCTCGTTGCGCTGCAGGTCGTACACGCCAGCGTCGCCGCGGTTGACGAAGTCGGGGACGATGTCGCCGCCCATGTCGTGAGCCGAGGTCTCGAGCTGTCCGTCGCGCAGGACCGCGTCGACGAGGGCATCGGCGTTGAACACGTAGTTGCCCATCGAGGCCAGGATCTCGCCGGGGGAGTCGGCCAGCCCGACGGCGTCCTTCGGCTTCTCGAGGAACGCCTCGATCTTCGTCGGGTCGTCGTCGGCCACCTGGATCACGCCGAACTGGTCGGCGAGCCCGATCGGCTGACGGATCGCCGCGACCGTGGCACTGCGGCCGGAGGCGATGTGCGCCTCGACCATCTGGTGGAAGTCCATCCGGTACACGTGGTCAGCACCGACGACGACGACGATGTCGGGGCGTTCGTCGCGCAGCAGGTTGAGCGACTGCAGGATCGCGTCGGCCGAGCCGGCGAACCAGCGCTTGCCGAGCCGCTGCTGCGCGGGGACGGACGCGACGTAGGAGCCGAGCAGCCCCTCCATGCGCCACGTCTCCGCGACGTGCCGGTCGAGACTGTGCGACTTGTACTGGGTCAGGACGACGATCTTCTGCAGACCGGAGTTGACCAGGTTCGACAGTGCGAAGTCGATGAGACGGAAGTTGCCGCCGAACGGGACGGCGGGCTTCGCGCGATCGGCCGTGAGCGGCATGAGTCGTTTGCCCTCGCCGCCGGCGAGCACGATGCCGAAGACCTTCTTTGGTGCCATGCCGCTCACAGTAGGCGTCAGCACTGGGAACCGGTTACGTTGAACCAGTGCGAGTCGATCTGCTGACCAGGGAGTATCCGCCGGAGGTCTACGGCGGAGCGGGTGTCCACGTGTCCGAACTCACCGCCGCGTTGCGGTCGGGGACGGACACGGAAGTCCGTGTCCGGGCCTTCGGGGCCTTCCGTGACGAACCCGACGTGTGGGGCTACCGGACCCCGGACGGCCTCGGCCAAGCGAACGGCGCGCTGCAGGCCCTCGGCACCGACGTGGCCATCGCGGCCGACGTCGAGGGTGCCGACCTCGTGCACTCGCACACCTGGTACGCGAACTCCGCAGGCCGGATCGCGCAGCTGACCTACGGCATCCCCCACATCGTCACCGCCCACAGCCTCGAGCCGCTCCGCCCGTGGAAGGCCGAGCAGCTCGGCGGCGGCTACCGCCTGTCCAGCTGGATGGAGCGCGAGGCGTTCGAACACGCCGACGGCGTCATCGCGGTCTCGAAGGCCATGCGTGCGGACATCCTGCGCTCGTACCCGTCGATCGACCCGGCGAAGGTCCACGTCGTCTACAACGGCATCGACATCGACGCGTGGAAGCCGACCGTCGACGAGGACGCCGTGCGCGCCCTCGGCATCGACCCGACGCGCCCGAGCGTCGTGTTCGTCGGACGCATCACCCGGCAGAAGGGCCTGCCGTACCTGCTCCGTGCCGTGGCGTCGCTGCCGTCGGACGTGCAGATCGTGCTGTGCGCCGGCGCGCCGGACACCCCCGAGATCCTGGCCGAGGTCACCGAGCTCGTCGACGGGCTCCGGGCCGACCGCGAGGGCGTCGTCTGGATCGACCGGATGCTCGCGCACCAGGAGATCGTGAACGTGCTGTCCTCGGGCACCGTGTTCGTGTGCCCGTCGGTCTACGAGCCGCTCGGCATCGTGAACCTCGAGGCGATGGCGTGCGGCATCCCGGTGGTCGGCACCGGCACCGGGGGCATCCCCGAGGTCGTCGCCGACGGGCTCACCGGCCGCATCGTCCCGATCGACCAGGTGCAGGACGGCACCGGCACCCCGACCGACCCGGACCGCTTCGTGGCCGACCTCGCCGCGACCCTCACCGAGGTGCTCGCCGACGAGGGGCTGGCGAAGCTCATGGGACGCGCCGGACGGCTCCGTGTCGAGACCGAGTTCACCTGGGACGCGATCGCCACCCGGACACGGCAGGTCTACGACCAGGTGCTCGGCCAGAACCCGTAGGCTGGTCGCATGCCCTCGGTCGTGCGCTTGTCAGACGTCTCCGTGGTCCGCAACGGGGCCACCATCCTCGACGCGATCTCGTGGGAGGTGCAGGACGACGAACGCTGGGTCGTGCTCGGCGCGAACGGTGCCGGCAAGACCACGCTGCTGCAGGTCGCCGGCGCCCAGACGTTCCCGACCTCGGGCGACGTCGAGGTGCTCGGCACCGAACTCGGCGGCGCCGACCTGTTCGAGCTCCGCCCGCGCATCGGCTTCGCGTCGACCGCGCTGGCACGTCGCATCCCGGTGACCGAGAAGGTCATCGACGTCGTGCTCACGGCGGCGTACTCGGTGACTGGTCGCTGGAACGAGGAGTACGAGGAGCTCGACGTCCGCCGTGCGCAGCGCGTGCTCGAGGAGTGGGGCCTGGGGTCCTTCACCGACCGCACGTTCGGCGACCTCAGCGACGGCGAGCAGAAGCGCGTGCAGATCGCCCGTGCCGTGATGACCGACCCGGAGATCCTGTTCCTCGACGAACCGGCCGCGTCGCTCGACCTCGGCGCCCGCGAGAGCCTCGTCCGCACCCTCGGCGGCTACGCCCAGCGCGCGGACTCGCCGGCCATCGTCATCGTGACCCACCACGTCGAGGAGATCCCGGCGGGCTTCACCCACGCGCTCGTCCTCGCCGACGGCCACGTGCAGGCCGCCGGCCCCATCGACGAGGTCCTGACGGACCAGACCCTGACCGAGGCGTTCGGCATCGACCTCTCGGTCACCAAGGACGCCGGTCGCTACACGGCACGCGCCGCGTAGCGCTGCGATCCCGCCGTCTCTCTGGTATCGTGGACGGCTGGCGCAAGCCGACGACTTCCCGCGCAGTTCGCGCAATCCCATCACCGCTATCGAGGAATCTCCATGAAGACCGACACCCACCCCGAGTACCGCGCCATCGTCTTCCGCGACCTGGCCTCCGGTGAGACGTTCCTGACGCGTTCGACCGCGAACAGCGACAAGACCATCGAGCTCGACGGTGCGACCTACCCGGTCATCGACGTCGAGATCTCGTCCGCTTCGCACCCGTTCTACACGGGCAAGCAGCGCATCCTCGACTCGGCCGGTCGCGTCGAGAAGTTCAACCAGCGCTTCAAGGGCTTCAGCAAGTAAGCAGCCCCCACGCAACGCCAACGGGCGGTCCTCCTCCGGGAGGGCCGCCCGTTCGCGTTGTGCGGTCGTGGGCCCTGGACGCAAGACACCGGTGTTCGCGCGTCACGCCGCGTTCTGCGGGTGTTCGGCGCGCGAACACCGTTGTCTTGCGGGGGCAGTGCAAGGTCAGGCGCCGTTGCGGTGCGGCCAGCGGCCGTCGGCGGTGAAGTTCGGGTCGCGCTTCTTGCGCATGTAGTCCTGGAACGAGGTGGCCTGCTCGGCACACCAGCCGACCTGCTTGCGGTGGAGTTCCTCCGCGGAGATGCCGAGCTCGTCCGGGTACTTGCCCGCGATGGCCTGGGCGACACGCCCGGCAGCGATCGCGTCGGCGCCGGCGTCGTGGGCGTCGTCGAGCGTGACGCCGTAGAGCTCCGAGGCGGCTTCGAGCGTGCGCTTGCCCTTGCGGAAGGTGTCGAGCGCCTTGTCGATCACCAGCGGGTCGACGACGTTCCCGATGACGGGGGAGGCGAACCCGTGCCGCTTCGCTTCGCGGTCGAGGACGGTGAGGTCGTACGGGGCGTTGTAGATCACCAGCGGGATGCCCCGGGCGAACACGGCCTCGATCGCGGCGATGATCTCGGCCACGACCTCGGCCGCGGGACGCCCCTCGGCCTGGGCACGCTCGGTGGTGTACCCGTGCACGGCGGCCGCGCCCTCGGGGATCGGCACGCCGGGGTCGGCGATCCACGCACCCTCGACGATGGAGGCCCCGGTCATGTCGATGAGGCCGACGTGGGCGGTGACGATGCGGGCCGTCTCGACGTCGACCCCGGTGGTCTCGAGGTCGAAGACGCCCAGCGCGTGCCACCAGGGGCGACCCGTGAGGTCCTGGGACGGAGCGGGCGCGTCGAGCTGTGCTGTGGGGAACGTCACGCGGTCAGGCTAACGGGACGCACCGACACCCCCGACTACCGGGTCGGCGCGCCGACGTGCAGCCAGTAGAACGACTGCGTGCCCATGGTCAGGGTCACGTTGCCGTCCTCGTCGAAGGACGGGAACGAACCGCCGCCGAACAGGTCGTAGAGCGGACGCCCCGCGAACTCCGGAGCGGACACCGTGACCGAGGTCGGGTTCGTCGCGAACGAGAACACGCAGAGGACGTCCTCGGCGGACGGGCCGAACTGCTGGCCGGAGCCCTCCCACGAGCGGACGAAGGCGAGGACCGAGTCGTTCGAGGTCTCCTGCACGTGCAGGGACCCGAGGCCGAACACCGGGTGGGCCTTGCGCGTGTGGATGACGTTCCGGACCCAGTGCAGCAGCGAGCGCGACTGGGCGAGCTGCGCCTCGACGTTGACCTGCGCGTAGTTGTACACGAGCGACTGGACGACGGGCAGGTAGAGCTTGCCCGGGTCGGCCGTGGAGAAGCCGGCGTTGCGGTCCGGCGTCCACTGCATCGGCGTGCGCGAGGAGTCGCGGTCCGGCAGCCAGATGTTGTCGCCCATCCCGATCTCGTCGCCGTAGTACAGGAACGGCGATCCCGGCAGTGAGAACAGCAGCGCGTGGATGAGCTCGAGCTCGGCGCGGGAGTTGTCGAGCAGGGGAGCGAGGCGTCGGCGGATTCCGATGTTCGAGCGCATCCGCGGGTCGTAGCCGTACCAGCCGTACATCGCCTGCCGGTACTCCTCGCTCACCATCTCGAGCGTGAGCTCGTCGTGGTTGCGGAGGAAGACACCCCACGCCGCGCTGGCCGGCACGTCGAGGGTCTCGGAAAGGATCGCCTTGAGCTCGGCGGCGTGCTGGGCACGGAGCGAGTAGAAGATGCGCGGCATCACCGGGAAGTCGAACGCCATGTGGCACTCGGGCTCCTCGTCGGTCCCGAAGAACGCCGCCGTCTCGCGCGGCCACTGGTTCGCCTCGGCCAGGAGCACGCGGCCGGGGTACTCGTCGTCGACCATCGCGCGGAGCTTCTTGATGAACTCGTGGGTCTCCGGCTCGCCCTCGCCGTTGCCCTCCTCGGACTCGAACAGGTAGGGGATCGCGTCGAGCCGGAGCCCGTCGACGCCCATGTCGAGCCAGTGCCGGACGACGTCGTAGATCGCCTCGATGACCGCGGGGTTCTCGAAGTTCAGGTCGGGCTGGTGCGAGAAGAAGCGGTGGAAGAAGAACTGGCGTCGGACCGGGTCGAAGGTCCAGTTGGACTCCTCGGTGTCGACGAAGATGATGCGGATGTTCGAGTAGTCCTCGTCGGTGTCCCGCCAGACGTAGAAGTCGCCGTAGGGGCCGTCCGGGTCCTCGCGGGACTGCTGGAACCACTCGTGCTGGTCGCTGGTGTGGTTGATCACCATGTCGATCACGATGCGCATGTTCCGCTCGTGCGACTTCGTGACGAGCTCGCGGAAGTCGTCGAGCGTGCCGAACTCCGGCAGGATCGCCCGGTAGTCGGCGATGTCGTACCCGCCGTCGCGCATCGGCGACTGGAAGAACGGCGGCAGCCACAGGGCGTCCACGCCGAGCCACTGCAGGTAGTCGAGCTTGCCGATCACGCCCTGGATGTCGCCGATGCCGTCTCCGTTGGAGTCGACGAACGACCGGATCATGCACTCGTAGAAGACCGAGCGCTTGTACCACTGCGGGTCGAGCGTCAGGCCGGGCAGCTGGATCGGGGCTGTGAAGGTCACCGTGCTCCTCGTCGTCATCGACGGACCGGTCGACGGCCCGCCCCGGACACGATAGGCGCGAGATGCTGCGGGTGTCCGGGGTTTCGTGCGGTTCGCTCCCTAGACTGGCGCGGATGCAACCGCCCGTGCTCTCCCCGTACCAGTCGTTGATGGCCGCCACCCCGGTCGTGCACCGGGCCGTCCAGGTCGACGGCCGGACCACGCACTACTGGGTCTACGGGCCCGAGGACTCGGATCGCACCGTGCTCGCCGTGCACGGGTTCCGCGGGGACCACCACGGCCTCGAGACCATCGCCGCGCACCTGGAGGGTGTGCGGGTGATCGTGCCCGACCTGCCCGGCTTCGGCGTGTCCGATCCGCTGCCGGTGTCGGACGTCGACGCGTACGTGGCCTGGTTGACCGGGTTCCACGCCGCGCTCGGGCTCGGCCGCGACACCGTGGTGCTCGGGCACTCGTTCGGGTCGATCGTGGTGTCGGCCACCGTCGCCGCCGGGCTCGACACCCGACTGCTCGTCCTCGTCAACCCCATCGCCGCCCCGGCCCTGCAGGGACCGCGTGCCGTGGGGACCGCGATCGCGATCGGGTACTACCGCGCCGGCGCGGTGCTGCCGAAGCCGATCGGGCTCGGGATCCTGCGGAACGGCGCGATCGTCCGGGCGATGAGCATCGCGATGCTGAAGTCCCACGACCCCGCGGTCCGCCGGTGGGTGCACGACCAGCACGACCGGTACTTCTCGGCCTTCGCGAACCGCACGAGCGTGCTCGAGGCGTTCCGCACCTCGGTCACCCACGACGTCTCCGAGTACGCGGACCGGATCGAGGTGCCCGTGCTGCTCGTCGCGGCCGAGCACGACGACATCACCGCCGTCCCCGAACAGCGCGCACTCGCCGAGCGCCTGCGTGACGCCGAGCTCGTCGTGATCCCGGGTGTCGGCCACCTGGTGCACTACGAGACGCCGGCTCCGGCCGCGGCGGCGGTGCTCCGCCGGATGGCGGACACGACCCGACGTACCGGACGCCAGGGACGACCTGGACGCGGCGCTGCCACGACGGACAGCCGACCGTCGGGGGCGGGGCGGGCCTCCCGGACGGCGGACGCGTCGTGACGCGCCTGCGCATCGGCATCGACTGCCGGTACGTGCGGATCGGTCGGCACGACGGCATCAGCCGGTTCACCGCCGGGGTCGTCGCACACCTGCCGGACCGGCACGAGTACGTGCTGCTCGTCAGTGACGAGCGCCAGCTCGAGTCGCTGCCGAGCGACCTGCCGTGGGAGCTGCTGCCCGCACCGACGGACGCGGGGGAGCCGCTCGTCGCCCGGCGCGTCAACCGGCTCGGGCTCGACGCGGTGTTCTCGCCGATGCAGACGATGGGGTCGCGGGGCCGTCGGTACGCGCTCGTCCTGACGCTGCACGACCTGATCTACTACCGCAACCGCACGCCCCCGCGGGAGTTCTCGTGGCCGCTGCGGCTCGGCTGGCGGGCGTTCCACCTGTCCTGGGCACCGCAGCGGTTCCTGCTGAACGGCGCGGACGGGGTGGTGACGGTGTCGGAGACGACCGCCGGGCTGATCGCCGAGCACCGGCTGACGAAGCGACCCGTGACGGTCGCCTACAACGCGGCCGACCCGGCGACACCGCGGTCGACCGGAGCGCCGCGTCGACGCTCGCTCGTCTACATGGGCTCGTTCATGCCGTACAAGAACGTGGAGACCCTGGCGGCGGCGCTGCCGCTCCTCGGGGCGGACTGGACGCTGCACTGCATGTCGCGGGTGTCCGACGCGGACCGGGCACGGCTCGAGGGGCTCGCGCCCGCGGGGGCGATCGAGTTCCACGACGGCGCCACCGACGAGGAGTACCTGTCCGTGCTCCGTTCGGCCACGGCGCTGGCGACCGCGTCGTACGACGAGGGGTTCGGCATCCCGCTCGTCGAGGCGATGGGCGTCGGGACCCCGGTCGTCGTCAGCGACATCCCCATCTTCCGGGAGATCGGCGGCTCCGCTGCGGAGTACTTCGACCCGGCGTCGCCGTCCGCCGTCGCCGCCGCCGTCCGGCGGGTCGAGGAGCGGTGGGACGAGGCCTCGCGACAGTCGATCGAGCGTGCCGGCCGGTTCCGGTGGCAGGACTCGGCGGAGCAGGTCGTCCGGGCCGTCGAGCGGGCCGTGGGGGACCGGCGGGGCTGAGGGATGGCGCTGGTGCTGGCGCTGGCGTGGTCTCGCGGTTCGTGGTCTCGCGGTTGGTGCCGATGCGGAACGACGATGTCGATGTCGTACGACGTCGACGGTGTCGTTCCACGTCGTCCGCCCCGCCCCGCCCCGCCCCGCGACCACCGCCGATCACTTCGCCGCGATGACCTGCACGTCCGCCCCGGGGAACACCTTCTGCGTCTCCTGGGTCGCCCGCGCCACGATCGGCGGCACCGCGGCACCCCGACCCGGGGTCCGGACGACGACGGACTGGTCGCCCGCGGTGTCGGATGGGGCACCACCGCGCTCCCACGAGCAGCGGACCTCGGTGACACCGCCGATGTGGTCGAGCGTGTCCGCCAGTGCCAGGCGCTTCGCCGCGACCTCGCCGGCACCGGTGACGCCGATCTCCAGGTTGCCGAGGTCGGCGATCACGACGACCCGGACGCCGTTGCCTCCCGACTCGTCGGCAGCCCGACTGATGGCGGCCACCAGGTCACCCCGCGCCGCGGTGTCGAGCGTGGGGTCGGCGCGGACGGTGGCGACGGCGTCGTAGCTGGCGAACGCGGTCTTCGACGGGGTGTGGTGCCGTACGTCGGTGACGCCGGGCAGGGCACTCACCCGCTCGTCGAACCGGTCGAGCGCGACGTCCGGCCGCGGGAAGACCCCACCGATGCCGTTCTGGACACTCCCGATGATCGAGCCGAGCACCACGGCGATGACCACGGCGACCGCCAGGACACTCCCGCCGATGATGAACCAGGTGCGCGCCCGGGTGCGGGTCGGGACGCTCGCCGTCTCGGGACCGAACACCCGGTCGAGGTCGTCGTCCTGTTGGTCGAGGGCATGCTGGCCGTGTCGGCTGGTCCCGTCGTCGGACATGTGGCTCCCCTCACCCCGGTGTGCGGGTGCGTCGGAGCCTAGTCCCCGGTCAGCCCCGGCGTTCCAAGGGGTTCTGGTACTCGAACGCCGACCCACCGGTGTCGTCGGACACGTCGTCGATCGGGTCGTCGAACCGGACGAGTTCGGCGTGGAAGCGTTCGGGGTCCCACCGGAACGAGTGGATGGACCCGTTCCGGATCGGGGTGTGGCGGCGGTCGGCGGTGCCGGGGGCTGCGGCGTTCACGACGCTGCGGATCACCGCCCCGTGGGTCGCGACCACGACGACGCCGGCGTCGAACCGGACCGCGATCTCGCCGAGGGTCTCGGTGACGCGGGCGAGCAGCGCGGAGCGGGACTCCCGGCCGGGGATGTCGTCGTGCGGGTACCGTGCCGACACCTCGTCGTCGGTCAGGCCCTCGGCTTCTCCGTAGGAGCGCTCGGCCAGGCCCGGGTACGTCGTCGGTGCGTCGAGGCCCAGGCGGTCGGCGATGATCGCGCCCGTCTCGGCCGCACGCGACAGCGGGGACGCGACGACGGCGTCGAACGGCCGGCGGGTCAGGAGCTCGGCGGCCTCGGCGGCCTGCCGTCGTCCGGTGTCGTTGAGCGGGATGTCGGTGGAGCCCTGGATGCGGCGTTGCGCGTTCCAGTCGGTCTCGCCGTGCCGGACGAGGTACAGGAGGGTCGTCACCCGTCGATCTTCGCAGACGCGCCCGGCAGGCCCGTCCGGCGACCGTGCCCGGCAGGCCCGTCCGGCGACCGCGCAGGCCCGTCCGGCGACCGCGACCGCGCTAGTCGGTCGAAGCCGCCGCGCTGAGCCGCTCCGCCAGGCACACGAGCGTCTCGGTGGTGCCGGCGTCGAGCTTCACCGCCGCACGGCGGTCACTGCGGGTCTCGCCGCGGTTCACGATGACCACCGGGTTCTTGCGGCGTGCAGCGTGGTCGACCAGCCGCACGCCCGAGTTCACGGTGAGGGAGGAACCGACGACGAGCAGCGCGTCGGCGTCGGCGACGATCGACACGGCCTCTCGGAACTTCTCGGCCGGCACGAACTCGCCGAAGAAGACGACGTCGGGCTTCAGGTCGCCGCCGCACACGGAGCACGTGGGGACGACGAACCGCTCGACGTCGGTGATCTCGACGTCACCGTCCGGCTGCAGCTGCACGGACCCGGGCTCGTCGATCCAGGGGTTCGCCCGGTCGATGGTGGCGGCGAGGTCGGAGCGGGAGAACACCTGGCCGCACCGCAGGCACACGGCGCGGTCCATCGAGCCGTGGATCTCGACGACGCGGCGGGACCCGGCGCGCAGGTGCAGGCCGTCGACGTTCTGCGTGATGACCCCGGCGACGATCCCGGCGTCCTCGAGTGCGGCGAGCGCCCGGTGCCCGTCGTTCGGCACGGCGGCCGCGAAGCTCCGCCAGCCCAGGTGCGATCCGGCCCAGTAGCGCTGGCGCTTCGCGGGGTCGGCCAGGAACTCCTGGAACGTCATCGGCTTGCGCACCACCCGCCCGGCGCCGCGGTAGTCGGGGATGCCGGAGTCGGTGCTCAGACCGGCACCGGAGAGCACGGCGATGCGCTTGCCGCCGAGCACCTCGACGACGCGGTCCAGGTCGTCGGCGACCACCGACCCGGCGGCCGCCCCGGTGGTCGGTCCGGTCGTCGACGCAGCATCATCCAGCACCCTGTTCACGGTACCCTCAACACCCGACCGTCCCGGTCGCTTCCCAGGCGGATCGGACCGTCGGCGGACCCGCGCCAGCGCCGCCCCACCGGACCCACGCTGCGACCCACGCCGCGCCCCACACCACCCACACCCCCCGCACCACACCGAAACGAGCCCCGTGCACCCCGTCCGCATCGACTCCCTCGACGATCCCCGTCTCGACGACTTCGCCCGGCTCACCGACGTGGCGCTCCGCCGGGTCTCGGAGCCCGCGGGTGGCCTGTACATCGCCGAGTCGAACACGGTCATCGAGCGCGCGGTCCGCGCGGGTCACGTGCCGCGGAGCATCCTGGTGCAGGAAAAGTGGCTCGACAGCGTCCTGCCTCTGGTCGCGGAGCACGACGGCCCCGTGTTCGTCGGTGCCGACGCCCTGCTCGAGGAGCTCACCGGGTTCCGCATGCACCGCGGTGCGATCGCGGCGATGGAGCGCCCCGAGCTGCCGAGCGTCGCCGACGTGGTGCGGGACGCGAAGGTCGTCGTCGTGCTCGAGGACATCGTCGACCACACGAACGTCGGCGCGGTGTTCCGCAGCGTCGCCGGCCTGGGCGCCGACGCCGTGCTCGTCAGCCCGCGGTGCGCCGACCCGCTGTACCGCCGGAGTGTCCGCGTGAGCATGGGCACGGTGCTGCAGGTGCCGTGGACCCGCATCGGCGACTGGCCCGCGGCGGGCGAGGAACTCCGCGCGCAGGGCTTCCACCTGGCCGCGATGGCACTGACCGACGAGTCCGTCGACCTCGACGCCTTCGTGGCGGACCTGCCCGACAGGGTCGCGCTCGTGATGGGCACCGAGGGGCAGGGGCTGACGCCGGCCGCGATCGCGTCGGCCGACACGACCGTCCGGATCCCGATGGCGCACGGCGTCGACTCGCTCAACGTGGCCGCGGCGAGCGCCGTCGGTCTGTGGGCGGTCACCCACGCCCGGCGGCTCGCCTCCTAGCGCACCACCGAGACCGTCGGGAGGCCCGGGGCGGCCTGGTCGGGCAGCATGCCCCCGGCGCGGATCACCAGGGCACGGTCGGCGTCCGGCCCACCGACCAGGCAGACGCCGACGGGCGCGCCGTCCACGGACAACGCCGGTGCGCTCACCGCGGGCAGCCCACCGACGCTCGCGAGCGCGGTCATCGCCGTGGTGGCGGTCCGGGTTCGCTCGAGCGCCGCGGCGTCCTCGTGGAGCAGGGGTGCGGGTCCGGGGACGGTCGGGAACAGCAGGGTCCGACCGTCCAGGGCACGGCGGATCGTCGCACGGACCTCGTCGAGACGTGCCACGGCGTCCGCGGTCGCGTCGGGGTCGTTCGCCCGTGCCACGCGGAACCGGTCACCGACGACGGTGCTCAGGGCGCCGGGGTGCGCGTCGATCCAGGAGCCGTGGGCGGCGAGGGCCTCGGCGGCCTGGACGAGCCGCATCTGCTCCTGCAGCGCTGCGGGGTCCGGGATGCCGAGGTCGCGCAGCCGGACGGTCGCGACGGGTTCGTCGAGCGCTTCGACGAAGGCGGCGAAGGCCCGGCCGACGGCCGGTTCGACGAGTGCGACGAGTTCCTCCGGCACGACGAGCACGGTCGCATCGAGCGGCCCGCCGGGCACCGACGGTGGCGGGACGGTGGCGTCGAGTGCGGCGAGCAGCACCACGGGGCTCCGCGTGAGCCACCCGACGGTGTCGAACGACGGCGCGAGCGGGAGCAGCCTGTCGCGGGACACCGTGCCGTGGGTCGTCCGGAGACCCCAGAGCCCCTGGTACGAGGCGGGGACCCGGACCGATCCCGCGGTGTCCGTGCCGATCCCGATCTCGGCCGTGCCGAGGCCGACGGCCGATGCGGATCCGCTGGACGAGCCTCCAGGCAGTCGGGTGGGAGCCGCGCTGTTCGGCGGCGTGCCGTGGTGCGCGTTCCGGCCCGTCAGGTTGTACGCGAACTCGTCGGTGCGCGCGATCCCGCGGATCGACGCACCGGCGGCGAGGAGCGCGGCGACCGCTGCGGCGGGCGCGGTCTCGACCGGTGCTTCGCGCAGGTACGTCGGGTTGCCCGCGCCGACCGGTTGGCCGGGGACCGCGTAGAGGTCCTTGACGGCGACGGTCAGGCCGTCGAGCGATCCGGAGGCGGTGGGGGCGACGAGCGGGTCGCCGACGGCCCGCCAGACGGTGGTGTCGACGGCCTTCGGGCGGCCGGTGACGTGGGCCGCTTCGATGCGCCAGCCGGTGCCGCCGTCGCGGCACCAGAGCTGGGTCTGGAGGCCCTGCCCACCCGCGGCGAACCGGGACACCGACACGACGAGGGCGCGGTCCTCGGTCAGGGGGCGGACCTCGACGTGCGTCAGCGACCGGGTCGGCACCCCACCCCGCGCCCCGCGGAACGCGCTGATCGCGTCGTGCCCGACGAGCAGGCCACGGTCGTCGCCGCGCATCGTGCCGGGGGAGTCGACGAAGGCGGCGTCGAGGGCGTCGAGGTCGTTGGCCAGCAGGGCGGTCTCGTAGGCGTCGAGCGCCTCGAGCAGTCCGTCGGGCGCCGTCGACGTGGGGGGCGTGGTCATCGGACGGGCTCCTCGAAGTCGGCCTTGCGGATGCGGGCGTGGACACCGGTGACCAGGTCCACCACCTGCGAGATGTTGAAGTCGGTCGCCGCGGACAGGTACGCGTACGCCAGGTGGCGTTCCATGCCCCAGCGCGCGCCGAGGATCGCGACGGCGTGCCGGACGCACTGCCGGACGGCCTCGTCGAGGTCGGGGTCCATGCCGGTGGGCACGAGGAACTCCTGCGTCTCGGCGACGGGCCAGACCAGGTCCCCGAAGCGCGCAGTTGCCTCGGAAGCCGGGGTCAGGTCGAAGCGGATCGTGGCGCGGAGCGAGGCCTCCATCGCGGTGAGCGCCACCTCGCCGTCGCCCTGGGCGAAGTGCGGGTCACCGACGTGGGCGAGCGCGCCGGGGACGAGCACCGGCAGGTGCAGCTGCGACCCGGCCTGCAGCAGGTTGACGTCGATGTTGCCGCCGTGGCGACCGGGCGGGACGGAGTGCAGCCGCTCCCCGGGGGTGGCGACGCCCATGATCCCGAGGAACGGGGCGAGGGGGAAGTGCGCGAAGCGGTCGCGGGCGGCGGTGAGCGGGATGCGGCCCCGCCGGCCCCCGTCGGTGTCCACGACGTCGGCGAAGACGCTCACCGTCGTGCCGTCGACCGGGAACTCACCGTGCAGGGCACCGCGGCCGTGCCGGTTCGACACGACCCCGTAGTGCACCCGGGGCAGGGTCTCGAGGACCGTCATCGTCAGCACGTCCCCGGGACGGGCACCGCGCACCGCGATCGGCCCGGACACCACGTGTGGACCGTCCGCCGCGGGGTCGCGGTGGCCGGAGCGGGCGATCGCGACGGCGTCGGCGAGGACGTGCTCCGGTGCGACGCCGTGGCCGCCGAACCAGGCAACGGGGTCGCTGCCCTGGTCGGGGAGGATCCCCTCGTGGCTGACCGTGTCGATGGTGACCGACTCACCCGGGGCGATCGTCAGGGCCGGGGTGTCACCCTCGCCCGGCAGGCGACCCCACAGGACGGCCTCAGGGTCGACCGGCAGGAAGTGGTCGCCGCGGACGGGTCCGGCGCCGGGCTGCAGGGTCGCCACCGCCGGGGCGGTGGTCTCGTGTGCGGTGGTCATCGGTCCGTCCTCCGTTCGACCAGGTGGGCCACGTCGGCGAGGTGGTCGGCCATCGCCCGCGTCGCGCCCTCGACGTCGTGCTCCCGGATCCGCCCGAGGATCCGCTCGTGCCACTCGAACGACGACCGGCGCCCCTCGCTGGTGCTGTGCGAGCGGGCGCGCACGTCCTGCACCCAACCGCTGCTGAGCTCGCACAACGACACGAGCAGGGGGTTGCCCGAGGTGCGGGCGACCTGCACGTGGAAGGCGACGTCCTGGGCGAGCGACTCCTCCGGGCTCAGACCAGCGTGCGTCGCGGCGAGGATGCGTTCCAGGGTCAGCAGGTCGGCCTCGCCAGCCCGCGCCGCCGCGAGTCCGGCGACCTGCGGCTCGACGACGGTCCGGAACTCGGCCACGTGCTCGGCCCGGTGGTCCAGGTCGTCGCGGTGGTGGTCGAGCAGGGCGGACGCCTCCTCCGGTCGCGGCAGCACGACGGTGCCACGGCCGGGGGTCCGGGAGACCAGACGACGGCGCTCGAGTTCCTGCAGCGCCTCGCGGATGGTCGTGCGGGACACGGCGAGGTCCTCGGCGAGGGTGCGTTCCGGCGGCAGCTTGTCGCCGGGCTGCAGGTCGTCGAGCACGAGCGTGCCGAGGTGGGCGGCGGTCGCCGCGCTCAGGGTCCGTCCACGGTGCATGCCCTCGACCGTAGGGCCGGTTGGTCTGCTTGGTTCATTGGTACGACCATCTTTTACACGGCCGTCACACGCGGCGTCGGAACCCGAAACACGGCGGGCGAATGGTGGACCACGTCCCCACCCGCACCGACCGGAAGAGGGTTCGACGTGGACCTGGTCCTCACCAACGCACGGCTGACCGACGGCCGATCCGTCGACGTCGCGATCGCCGACGGCGTGATCGTCAGCGTGACCGACGCGCTGCCCGGTCCGGGCTCGGCGCACGGCACCGACACCGGTGCTGCTCCCACCCGCGTGGTCGACTGCGCCGGGCGCGTGGTCATCCCCGGGCTCATCGAGGCGCACCTGCACGTCGACAAGGCCCTGCTCGACCGGGAACGCCCGAACCCCGACGGCACCCTCGCCGGCGCCATCGCCGTCACGGGGGAGCTCAAGCGCGGCTTCACCCACGCCACCGTCCGCGACCGCGCCCGCACCCTGCTCGACCAGGCCGTCACGAACGGCACGACGCTCGTCCGCGCACACCCCGACGTCGACCCGATCGTCGGACTCACCGGCGTCGAGGTGCTGCTCGACCTGCGCGACGAGTACCGGGAGGCCCTCGACCTGCAGATCGTCGCGTTCCCCCAGGAGGGCATCGCCAAGGCACCGGGCACCCTCTCGCTGCTCCGTCAGGCGCTCGCCGCGGGGGCGGACGTCATCGGGGGCTGCACCTACAACGAGCACACCCTGGCCGCGTGCCACGAACACGTCGAGACCGTCCTGGACCTCGCCGAGGAGTTCGGGGTGCCGGCCGACCTGCACGCCGACTTCGCCGACGACACCTCCGACCCGCGGTACGCCCTCGCCGGGCACATCGCCGACCGCGTGACCGCCCGCGGGCTGCAGGGACGGGTGGCGCTCGGTCACGTGACCTCGGTCGCGAGCCTGCCCCGCGGCGAGCGCCGGGTGCTGTTCGACCGCCTCGCTGCCGCCGGGGTCGCCGTGGTGCCGCTGCCCGCGACCGACCTGCACCTGGGGGGACGGTCCGACGACCACGACGTGCGGCGCGGGGTCGTGCCGGTCCGCGAACTCTGGGACGCCGGGGTCACGAGCGCCTACGCGTCGAACAACGTCCGGAACGCCTTCACCCCGTTCGGCAACGCCGACCTGCTCGACGTCGGGCTGCTCCTGGCGCAGACCGGACACCTGTCCGGCCCGGACGACCTGCGACGGGTGCTCGCCATGGCCACCAGCGGGGCGGCCGAGGTCGTCGGTGTCGCGGACACCCACGGCATCCGGCCCGGCGCCGCCGCCGACCTCGTCGTGCTCTCCACCACCGACCCGGACGGCGTCCTGCTCGACCGGCCGGACCGTGCCCTCGTCGTCAAGCGCGGCCGGGTCGTCGCCGAGACCACCCGGACCGTCCGTCTCACCACCAGCCCCACCACGAACCGATCGAAGGAACTCAGCCATGCGTGAACGGATCCCGCACGAGATCGTCGCCTCCGTCCTGGCCGGTGCCACGGCGTTCATCGGGGGCAACGCCCTGCACCTGCCGACCTGGGCGATCTTCATCAGCTGGGCGGGGATGTTCCTGCTCGGCGGCAAGCCGACGCTGCGGAACGCCACCCGCCTGTGGGCCGCGATGCCGATCGGGTCGGCGTTCGCCCTGGTCATCGTCCTGCTCGACCAGCGGTTCGGCACCCTGTTCGGCGAGGGGCAGGCGGCGCAGAACACCGTGCTGGCGCTGCTCATCCTCGTCGTGAACTGCGCCCTGATGTACACGGGTCGCACGAAGCTGTTCGGGCTCGTCCCGGGGATGTTCCTCGGGTTCGCCTCGTTCTTCGCGACGTGCTTCGGCGGCTTCGGCTTCGACCCGGGAAACGCCTGGGCAGCCTGGGTGTCGGTCGTGCTGATGAACGCGCTCGGTCCGGTGTTCGCGTACCTGTCCCGCCGCCTGACCTTCGCCCGGCCCGAGCCGGCCGGCACCGTCGTCGAGGCCGAGGCCGAGGCCGACGCCGTCGTCGCGGCCAGCGGCGCAGTGGCCACCGGCGCAGTGGCCCCGGCCCCGGCCCCGGCTCCGGAACGCCAGCCCGACCAGCCCGTCGCAGCCTCGGCCTAGGAGCGGACCGGTACGCTCGGGTCCCGTGTCACCAGTCGTCCGCCGCCCCCGCTCCGCCGTCCGGAGGCCGGTCACGATCTCGGTGGTCGCCGTCCTGCTCCTCGTCGCCGGCTACCTCGTCGCTGCGGCGGTCGTGCCGTTCGCCCCCGCGAACGCGAGCACCACCACCTACTCGGCACCCACGACGAGCGTGCCGGACCTGCGGTTCCCCGGCTACGGTGCCACGGCGGTCGAGGCGACCGACTTCCCGGAGAGCCTCCGCACCAGCGGCGACACGAAGCCCCGGCCGATCGCGAGCATCTCGAAGATCGTCACCGCTCTCGTCGTCCTCGACGCGAAGCCCCTCGAGCGGGGCGAGCCGGGGCCCTCGATCGCGTTCAACCCGGAGATGCAGGGGTTGTACGCCAAGTACGCGGCGGTAAACGGCGAGGTCGCGCCGATGCCAGCCGGACTGAAGCTGTCCGAGTACCAGACCCTGCAGGTCATGCTGATGAAGTCGGCGAACAACTACGCCGGGGCCCTCGCCATCTGGGCGTTCGGGTCGCTGGAGGCGTACGACCGTGCCGCGGACGCGTGGCTCGACCGGCAGGGCCTCGACGACACCACGATCGAGGAGCCGACCGGCCTCGACGCGGACAACCGGTCCACCGCGACCGACCTGGTGGCGCTCGGTCAGCTCGCGCTCGCGAACCCGGTCGTGCAGCAGGTCGTCGGGACGAAGCAGGCGACCGTGCCCGGTGCGGGGCAGATCGAGAACTCGAACAAGCTCCTCGGCCTCGACGGCATCGAGGGGATCAAGACCGGCACCCTCGACGAGGCCGGCGCCTGTCTGCTGTTCGCGGCGACGTACGAACGCGGTGGCAGGAACGTCACCGTCGTCGGTGTGATGCTCGGCGGTGTCGACCACGACTCCCTCGACGTCGACGTGCAGCGGTTGCTGCGGTCCGTGGCGGACAACTTCCAGGTGGTGACCCTCACCCACCAGGGGCAGACCTTCGGCACCTTCTCGACCCCGTGGCAGGACGAGGCCGACGCGGTCACGACGAAGGCCGCCGAGGTGCTCGTGTGGGGCAAGACCACCGTCACCGCGAAGGCGAAGCTGCAGCAGGTGACCTTCGGCACGAAGGGCGAGCGGGTCGGGCAGGTCCGGTTCCGCATCTCCGACCACGACCCGGTCACGGTGCCGCTCGCGCTCGAGCGCACGATCGACGACCCCGGCGTCTGGTGGCGCTGGACGAACCCGTTCCAGGGGGCGTGACGCCCGTCGTCCGCCGACCGTAGAGTCGGTCGGGTGACGACGATGACGACGTTCCCCCGGACCACCCCCGCCGCCCTCGGCATCGATCCCGGCGGCGTGACCGCCCTGCTCGACGCCCTCGAGTCCACGCCCGACGTGGAGCCGCACAGCATCATGCTGCTCCGGCACGGCCAGGTGGCGGCCGAGGGCTGGTGGCACCCCTACGCCGCCGACCGCGTGCACCTGCTCTACTCGTTGAGCAAGAGCTTCACCGCCGCGGGGGTCGGCATCGCCGTCCGGGCGGGCCTGATCGACCTCGACGCGACCGTGCTGTCGTACTTCCCGGAGCTCGACGCCGACGTCACCGACGAACGCAGCCGCCGCATCCGCGTCCGGCACCTGCTCGCGATGGCGAGCGGCCACCGCGAGGAGACGATCGACCGCGCCCAGGCCCTCGACCCGACGAACACCGTGCGCGGGTTCCTGCTGCTCCCGCCGGACGCGGAGCCCGGCACGGTCTTCGCCTACAACCAGCCGTGCACCTACACCCTCGCCGAGATCGTCCGGCGGGTGACCGGCGGTTCCCTCGTCGCGTGGCTCCGCCCGCACCTGCTCGACCCGCTCGGCATCGACGACCTCGCCTGGCGCCGCGACGACACCGGCGCGGAACTCGGGTACAGCGGGTGCTACGCCCCGACCGACGCGGTCGCCAAGCTCGGCCAGCTGTACCTGCAGGGCGGCGTCTGGGACGGCGAGCGGATCCTCGACGCCGACTGGGTCGAGCAGGCGACCAGCACGCAGGTCGCCAACCCGGACGAGGCCAACCCCGACTGGTCCCAGGGCTACGGCTTCCAGTTCTGGATGGCCCGTCACGGCTTCCGCGGCGACGGCGCCTACGGGCAGTTCTGCGTCGTCCTGCCGGAGCAGGACGTCGTGCTCGCGATGACCGGCCAGAGCCTCGACATGCAGGCCGTCCTCGACGCGGTCTGGGAGCACCTGCTGCCCGCCGTCGACCGCACGCCCGACGCGGGCTCGGCATCCGCCCTGGAGGCCCGGCTCGCCTCCCTGGGACTGCCCGCCGTGGACGGTGGTCCGCTGCAGGGCCTCGCCGACGTCGGTCCGCTGGCCCGCGACGGCGACGGGTGGCGGCTCACGCTCGACGTCGACGGCGGATCCCTGTCGGTGCCGGTCGGGCAGGGGGAGTGGGCCGTCGAGGGCCCGCTCGCCGCGAGCGGTGCCGTCGCGGACGACGGGACGGTCCGTCTCGACGTGCGGTTCGTCGAGACCCCGCACCTGGCGCACGTCCGGATCGACCTCGGCACCGGATCGACGACGACGAGCTGGCAGACCGAGCCGCTGCACGACGGACCGCTCACGCTGCGGCGCCCCGCGGACTGAGGGCTCCGCGGCCCCGCGGCACCTCGGCCCCGCGCCGCGTCGCGTCGCGTCGCGTCGCGTCTACGGGGTGTCGGAGGGGTGCTCGGTGACGATCTGCAGCTCGGGTCGCTTCGCCGACACCCCGTCGCCGGACGAGGTGTGCTTGATGCGCCGGACCACCCACGGCACCAGGTACTCCCGGGCCCAACCGAGGTCCTCGGCACGGGCCTCGCGCCACGGCCGAGCCTCGAGCGGGTCCGGGTTGAACGGTTCGAGCCCGTGCGGCACGCCGAGGGTGTCGAGCACCGCCGCGGCGATCGTCGAGTGGCCCATCGGGGAGTGGTGCAGGCGGTCCGGAGCCCACATCCGCGGGTCCCGGAGCACCCGGAGTGCCCACATGTTCGCCACCAGGGCGCCGTGCTTCAGGGCGATGGCGTGCAGGTTCTCGTTGTAGATCGCCGTCTTGCCGCGGACCATGCCGAGCACCGGGGTCATCCCGACGTCCGGGCCGGTGAACAGCACGACGGTGGCTCCGTCGCGGCGCAGGTCGGCGACGAGGCGGTCCACGCGCTCGGCGAGCTCGTCCGGGTCCGAGCCGGGGCGGATGATGTCGTTGCCGCCGGCGGACACCGTGATGAGGTCCGGGTGCAGGGCGACGGCGGCCTCGGCCTGCTCGTCGATGATCTGCTGCAGCAGCCGCCCGCGGATCGCGAGGTTCGCGTAGGCGAAGTCGTCGGTCTGGTGTGCGAGCACCTCGGCGACGCGGTCCGCCCAGCCGCGGTTGCCGCCCGGGACGGTGGGGTCGGGATCCCCGATCCCCTCGGTGAACGAGTCACCGATCGCGACGTACCTGGTCCAAGGATGACGATCTGACACGTTCCGGACCCTAGTCTCGTGGCATGACGAAGGCCAACACGGACGCCGTCGGCTGGTCGGTGCCGGACGAGATGCTCGACCGCATCGCCGAGCGTGCCCCCGGCTACGACGCCGCGAACGCGTTCTGCACCGAGGACCTCGACGAGCTCCGCGCCGCCGGCTACCTGCGGATCGGTGTCCCCGTCGAGCAGGGCGGGGCGGGGCTCGGCCTCCGTGGCACCGCGCGGGTGCAGCGCGCCCTCGCCCAGGCCGCGCCGGCGACGGCACTCGGCCTCGGCATGCACCAGGTGTGGGTGCAGGCGGCCCGCGCCGTGCGTGCGCGAGGCGAGTCGTTCCTCCAGGCCGTCACCGACCACGCTGCGGACGACCACCTGCTCGCCTTCGGGGTGAGCGAACCCGGCAACGACGCCGTGCTGTTCGACTCGTCGACGACGGCTGAGCCGGACGGCGACGGCGGGTACCGGTTCACCGGCACGAAGGTGTCCACGTCCCTCGCACCGGCGTGGGACGTCATGAGCGTCTTCGGCAAGGACACCTCGGGGCCGGAGCCACGGCTCGTGCACGGGTTCGTCCTGCGATCCGACGGTGACGTCGAGCACCTGGACGACTGGGACACGCTCGGGATGCGCGCGACGCAGAGCCGCACCACGAAACTGCACGGCGTGCACGTCCCCGCCGACCGCATCGTCCGGTCGCTGCCGGTCGGGCCGAACCAGGACCCGCTCGTGTTCGGGATCTTCGCGTCGTTCGAGCTCCTCATCGCGTCGGTGTACGTGGGCGTCGCGGAGCGCGCGATCACCCTCGCGACGGCCGCCGTGGCGGGTCGCACCGCGGCCGACGGCACCAGGCGGTCGCAGGACCCCGACGTGCGCCGGGCGATCGCCGACCTGCGCGGTGCGGTGGACGCGATCACGCTGCAGGTCGACTCGCTGGCGCGGTCGGTCGACGAGCTCGACGACCTCGGAGCCCGCTGGTTCCCGCTGCTCGTCGGCACCAAGGCCCGGGCCGTGGACACGGCGCAGCACGTCGTGGACGAGGCCATGCGCGTCGTCGGCGGCTCGGCGTTCCGGTCGTCGAGCGAGCTGGCGCGGCTGGCGCGTGACGTCCGGGCGGGGCAGTACCACCCGTCGTCGCGGGACTCCGCGGCGCGGACGATCGCCGCGTCGGTGCTCGGCCCGCTCGGCTGAGCGCCGCGCTCGCACCGTGCGAGGCGCTGCGCTCCGGGGCGGTCCGGGGCGCTCCGGTGCGAGGTTCCGCACGTGGTGGCACCCGTGCCCCCTCGCACCACGTCCGGAACCTCGCACCGTCCGATCGCGATCGGCCCGGGCACGGCGATGTCGGCGGTGCCTGGCATCATCTCGGTGTGAGCAAGCAGGACGGACGGAACCGCCTCGTCTCCGACGCACCGGTGGACGACGTCTCGGCGACCGTGCTGCACGTCGACATGGACGCCTTCTTCGCCTCCGTCGAACTGCTCGACCGCCCCGACCTCGTGGGCCTGCCGGTCATCGTCGGGCACGACTCCGACCGCTCCGTCGTCACCGCCGCCACCTACGAAGCCCGTCGCTACGGCGTCAACTCGGCGATGCCGATGGCCGTCGCCAAGCGCCGCTGCCCGAACGCCGTCATCGTCGAACCGCACTTCGAGAAGTACCGGGCGCAGTCCGCCGCGGTGATGGCGATCTTCGACCGGTTCACCCCGCGGGTCGAGCGCCTCGGCATCGACGAGGCGTTCCTCGACGTCGCCGGCGCCCTCCGGCTGTACGGCACCCCGTGGCAGATCGGCCAGGCCATCCGCCGCACGGTCCTCGCCGAGACCGGTCTGCACTGCTCCGTCGGCGCGGCGTCGACCAAGTTCGTCGCGAAGCTCGCCTCCAGCCGGTCGAAGCCGGACGGCCTGCTCGTGGTCCCCGCTGCCGACACCGTGGCGTTCCTGCACCCGCAGCCGGTGTCCGCGCTCTGGGGCGTCGGCGGCAAGACGCAGGAGACGCTCGAACGCCGGGGCATCCGCACGGTCGGCGACCTGGCGAACACCCCGCTCGGGTCGCTGGTGTCGGCACTCGGCCCGGCCGGCGGGCAGCGGCTGCACGACCTGTCCTGGGGTCGGGACCCCCGCGTGGTCGACACCGGCGTCGGCGAGAAGTCGATCGGGCACGAGGTCACGTTCGGCCGCGACCTGACCGAGCGCGACGACGTCGCCCGCGAACTCCTGCGCCTGGCCGACAAGGTCGCCGTCCGCCTGCGCCAGGCCGACGTGCAGGCCCGGACCGTGGCACTCAAGGTCCGCTACACCGACTTCACCACCCTGACCCGGTCGCGCACCCTGGCGGAGCCCACCGACGTCGCGAAGCGCCTGCACCGCGAAGCCGTCGAGCTGTACGACGTGCTGCACCGACCGGGCAACCAGATCCGGCTGATCGGGGTGCGCGGCGAGAACCTCGTGCCCGCGGCCGCCAGCAACGCCCTGTGGGACGACGACGCGCCGTGGCGTGACACCGAGACCACGGTCGACGCGGTCGCCGCACGCTTCGGCGCCGGCGTGCTGCGACCGGCATCCCTGGTCCGCCGGACCCCTGACGGCGGCGTCCCGCACGCTCGGCAGGACTGACGGTGGCGGTAGAATCGGGTTCAGTGAGCGCAGCGGAGTACGAAGACCAGCAGCCCGCCACGCTGTGGGCGGAGTCGGGTGACGACCAGTCCGGCGCAGGCGGATCGTCGTCGACGCACGACGGCAGCCCGGCGTACCAAACCCAGGCGCAGGGTGACGCCGCCCGTGACGAAGCCGACGCCGCAGCCCTGGCCGAAGCGGCCGGCAACTCGGCCGTCCAGCACCTGTCGCCGGCGTTCCCGGACCGGGCCGCCTGGGGCACGGCGTCGAAGCTCCGCGCCTGGCAGATCGAAGCGCTCACGAAGTACTTCGAGAAGGAACCCCGCGACTTCCTCACGGCCGCGACCCCCGGCGCCGGCAAGACCACCTTCGCGCTGCGGCTGGCGACCGAGCTCCTCGCCCGCGGCACCGTCGACCGCATCGTCGTCGTGGCCCCGACCGAGCACCTGAAGCGCCAGTGGGCCGACTCCGCCGACCGTGTCGGGATCCGGATCGACCCGATGTTCAAGAACGGCGACGGCATGTTCGGCCGGCACTACCAGGGCGTCGCGATCACCTACGCCCAGGTCGGCATGAACCCCGAGGTGCACAAGCGCATCACCGAGGGCGGCCGCACCCTGGTCGTCCTCGACGAGGTCCACCACGGTGGCGACGCCCTGACGTGGGGCGACGGCATCAGAGAGGCGTTCTCCGGCGCGACCCGCCGACTCTCGCTGTCGGGGACCCCGTTCCGGTCCGACACCGCACCGATCCCGTTCGTGCAGTACGCCCCCGACGAGCAGGGCATCCGCACCTCGATCTCCGACTACAACTACGGCTACGGCCGAGCCCTGAAGGACGGCGTCGTCCGCCCCGTGCTGTTCATGGCCTACGCCGGACAGATGCGCTGGAAGACCCGGATGGGCGACGAGATGTCGGCGTCCCTGGGCGAACAGGTCACGAAGGACATCACGGCCCAGGCCTGGCGCACCGCACTGTCACCCGAGGGCGAGTGGATGCCGGCCGTGCTCTCCGCCGCCGACAAGCGCCTGACCGAGGTCCGTCGCGGTGTGCCCGACGCCGGCGGTCTGGTCATCGCCACCGACACCACCACGGCGCGCGCCTACGCCCGGATCCTGCAGCAGATCACGGGGGAGCGTCCCACCGTGGTGCTGTCCGACGAAGCCGCCGGGTCGAGCCGCATCAGCGCGTTCGCCGAGGACACCTCGCGCTGGATGGTGGCCGTCCGCATGGTCTCCGAGGGCGTCGACGTCCCACGGCTCTGCGTCGGCGTGTACGCCACGAGCGCGAGCACGCCGCTGTTCTTCGCCCAGGTGATCGGACGCTTCGTTCGTGCCCGTCGCCGCGGGGAGACCGCGAGTGTCTTCCTGCCGAGCGTCCCCGGCCTGATGGCCCTCGCCGCCACCCTCGAGCTCGAGCGCGACCACGCCCTCGACCGCCCGAAGGACGCCGACGACGGCATGTACAACCCCGAAGACGCGATGGTCGCCGAGGCCAACAAGGAAGACCGCGCGTCCGAGAGCCTGCTCGAGGTCCAGCCGTTCGAGGCGCTCGACTCGCAGGCGTCGTTCGACCGCGTCCTCTACGACGGCGGTGAGTTCGGCACCGGCGGCGAGGTCGGTTCCCTCGAGGAGCTCGACTTCATCGGCATCCCCGGGCTGCTCGAACCCGACCAGGTGCGCGACCTCCTGCGCGCCCGGCAGGCCACCCAGGCCAAGCGCTCCAAGGGCCGCACGGCCAAGGACGGCATGCCGAAGGCGCCCGAGCCCGACCGCCCGATGTACATGACGATCAAGGAGCAGCGCACCGAGCTCGCCCGGCTCGTGTCGATCTGGTCCCGGCACTCGAACGAACCGCACGGTGCGATCCACGCCGAACTCCGGCGGATCAGCGGTGGCCCGGCCGTGGCGCAGGCGAGCATCGAGCAGATCCAGAAGCGCATCGACATCCTGCGCTCCCGCATCGGCGGGCGACGGTGACCGCGGCGTGATCGAGCCGGTCGACGACCGCACCTGGTACGTCAAGCGCGACCCCGAGGCGTCACCCGAGGCGATCATCGACCGCTTCGGCGGCGGCTACCGACTGCGCCGCTTCTCGCTGACCGAGTCCCGCCGCACCCCGCACGGGGTGTACACGGGGCCCGAACTGGCCGAGACCGCGTGGTGGCGGCTCCGCGACAGGCCGCGGAACTCATGACGCGCCAAGCCAAAGTCCGGTAGACCGGAGGAATGGCAGACTCGATCCCTCACGTCCTCGTCCTCGGCGGCGGCTCCGCTGGCTACACCACGGTCAAGCAGCTCCAGAAGCACGCGGCCACGGTGCCCATGCGCATCACGCTCGTGGACCAGAACACCTACTACACGTACCTGCCGTTCCTGCCCGAGGTCGCCGGTGGCCACATCGCGCCGAAGGACGTCACCGTCGAGCTGCGCCGTGCACTGCGCAAGACCCGGGTGATCCAGGGCAAGGTCACCGCGATCTCCTCGGCGGACAAGACCGTCTCGATCGCGACCGCCGGCGGCGACGACCGCACCCTCGGCTACGACCACCTCGTCGTCGCCCTCGGTTCCGTCACCCGCACCTTCCCGACCCCCGGGCTCGAGGAGTACGGCGTCGGCTTCAAGAGCGTCGAAGAGGCCGCCTACGTGCGCGCCAAGCTCCTCGACAACATCGCGAAGGCCGCCGCCACCCGCGACGAGGACGAGCGTCGCCGTCTGCTGACCAGCGTCTTCGTCGGCGGTGGCTACACCGGCGTCGAGGCGATCGGTGAGCTGTTCGACGTGTCGCAGGCCGCCATCAAGACCTACCCGTCGCTCGCCGGTGAGCAGCCCCGCTGGGTGCTCATCGACGCCCTCGACCGCGTCGCGCCCGAGGTCGGCCCCGAGCTGTCCAAGTGGACGCTCGAGTCGCTCCGTGCCCGGGGCATCGACGTCCGCCTGAAGACCACCATGCCGAGCGCCGAGGGCGGCGTCGTCAAGTTCTCCGACGGCGACGAGTTCGCCACCGGTCTGCTCGTCTGGACCGCGGGCGTCAAGCCGAACCCGCTCCTCGACGCCTCCGACCTGCCGCGCGGGCCGAAGGGCCACCTCGCCGCGAACGCGAAGCTCCAGGTCGAGGCCGAGGACACCCACCAGGTCGTCGAGGGCGTCTGGGGTCTCGGTGACGTCGCGCAGGTGCCCGACCTGACCGCCGACAAGCAGCCGGCGTTCTACCCGCCGAACGCGCAGAACGCCGTGCGTCAGGCCGTGGTCGCCGCCGACAACATCGTCGCGACCATCACCGGCAAGCCGCTCGAGGAGTACCGCCACCCCTCCATCGGCACCGTCGCGTCGTACGGTGTCGGCAAGGGTGCCGCGAACATCAAGGGCATCAAGATGACCAACCTGCTCGCGTGGCTCGCGCACCGCGCGTACCACGTGTACGCGATGCCGACCCTGAACCGGAAGGCCCGCATCATCATCGGCTGGATCACCGGTGCCGTGTCGGGTCGCGACGCGACCTCGCTCATCAAGGAAACCGATCCGCGACGCAACTTCGTCGAGGCGTCGAAGAGCTAGACCCACCCACAGATCGGACGGGAGGCGCGGTGCCAGCTGGCACCGCGCCTCCCGTCCGTCTGTGCGGACGTCCACCGCCTGTCCGCCATCTGCGGTCCTGCGTCCGTTCCAACGTGGCGCGCGCCAGCGTGGACGCGACGAACGAGAGGAGCGTCCATGCGCGCCATGACGTACCGCGGCCCCTACCGGGTCCGCGTCGAGGAGAAACCGGACCCCCGGATCGAGCACCCGAACGACGCGATCGTCCGGGTGGAGCGGGCCGCGATCTGCGGGTCGGACCTGCACCTGTACCACGGCATGATGCCCGACACCCGCGTCGGGCACACGTTCGGCCACGAGTTCATCGGGGTCGTCGAGCAGGTCGGCTCGTCCGTCGAGACCCTGTCGGTCGGGGACCGCGTGATGGTCCCGTTCAACATCTTCTGCGGGACGTGCTGGTTCTGTGCCCGCGGACTCTTCGCGAACTGCCACAACGTGAACCCGAACGCGACCGCGGTCGGCGGGATCTACGGGTACTCGCACACCACCGGCGGGTACGACGGCGGGCAGGCGGAGCGCGTGCGGGTGCCGTTCGCCGACGTCGGACCGCAGGTGATCCCGGACTGGCTCGACGACGACGACGCCCTGATGATGACGGACGCACTGAGCACCGGGTACTTCGGGGCGCAGCTGGCGTCGATCCGAGAGGGCGACACCGTCGTGGTGCTCGGTGCCGGGCCGGTCGGGCTCTACGCCGCCAGGTCGGCGTGGTTCATGGGAGCCGGCCGGGTGATCGTCGTCGACCAGCTCGAGTACCGGCTCGAGAAGGCCCGGAGCTTCGCGCACGCCGAGACGATCAACTTCGCCGAGGTCGACGACGTCGTGCTCGAGATGAAGAAGCAGACCGACTTCCTGGGGGCGGACAGCGTGATCGACGCCGTCGGAGCCGAGGCGGACGGCAACTTCACCCAGCAGGTCACCGCCTCGAAGCTCAAGCTGCAGGGCGGTTCCCCGACGGCGCTCAACTGGGCGATCGACGGCGTCCGCAAGGGCGGCACGGTCTCGGCGGTCGGTGCGTACGGGCCGATCCCGAGCGCGGTGAAGTTCGGTGACGCGATGAACAAGGGCGTCACGATCCACACGAACCAGGCGCACGTGAAGCGCCAGTGGCCGCGGTTGCTCGAGCACATCCAGGCCGGGCACTTCAAGCCGAGCGACATCATCACGCACCGCATCCCCCTCGAACACATCGCCGAGGGCTACCACCTGTTCTCGTCCAAGCTCGACGGTTGCATCAAGACCGTCGTCGTGCCGTGAGGAGGCCCGACATGTCCGACCACATCCCGTACATCGCCGATCCACCCCGACGGGTGCCGTCCGCCGAGGCGCTCCGCGCCCGCATCCCGGGGTGGGGGAGCGACCTCGACCCGGCGGACCGGCCGTCCGTGCCGAAGCTCTCCCGCGAGGCCGGTTCGGCCACCGGAGCCCACTGGGACCTCCCGCCGCAGCAGGACGGTGCGCACGGCCGGGAGCGCTCGATCGAGCACGCCCACGTGACGCCGGTGTTCGGCACCGCGCAGCCGCTCCGAGGGGTGCCGGGAGCGGTGCGGCGCCTGGCGTACGCGAGGTTCAGCGAGGGCCGGCTGGCGCACTGGATGCTGCTCGTCGTCGGGGACCGCCTGGACGTCGCGACGCACCGGGTGACCGATGCGCTCCGGGGTCGGCCGGACCGGATGATCAGCGAGACCGGCGTCGCGGCGGAGCGTGGGCACCACCCCGTTGCGTCGCGCCTGGGGTCGAGTCGGTCGGACTGGCGGCACCAGGTGCTCGACCCGGTGGTCGCGAACTGGGGATGGCTCGCGGCGCTCGGTGCCGTGGTGCTGGTGGTGCGGCGGGTGCGCCGCTCGCACTGACCGTGCGCGCCGCCGGGCCGCCGGGCTTGCACCATGGTGCGGCGTTGCCCACTCGGTGCGACCTTGTTCCGTCACACGGAGTGCGCAACGTCGCACCGGCCCGTGACGTGCGCACGTTCCGGGCTGGAGGCGCGTTGCGGCCCCGCCCCGCGCCTCCAGTCCGCACGTCCCGCGTCCACCGCCCCCACCTGCCCCGGTCCTGATCGCCCTGAGCGCAGCGAAGTGGCACGTGGTCGCCCTGAGCGCAGCGAAGTGGCGCCTCAGAGGCGGTGACGCCCTGAGCGCAGCGATGGCGGCACTCGCCGGGAAGACACAACAGAAAATGCCCCCCGACCGAAAGGTCAGGGGGCATGCATTTCCTGTGTCCGAGAGGGGACTTGAACCCCTACGCCCTAATACGGGCACTAGCACCTCAAGCTAGCGCGTCTACCAATTCCGCCACCCGGACAGGGTGTCTGGTGTCTGTTTCCCGGGTTGAACCCGGCGTTCCTGCCGAGAGAAGACACTAGCACGGGTCTGAACGCGCGATGAACACGGTCGCGCATCCCGGGCGAGTCCTGCGTGTCGGGCTTCGGCGTCGGGGTCGGTGCCGACCGATACCGTGGAGCCATGACGAACCCGGAGCCCTCCGAGCCGCAGTCCGTGCCCGAGCTCGAGGCCACCGCGGCGATCGCCCGCGACCTCATCCGCATCGACACGACGAACTGGGGCGAGGGGAAGTCCCGTGGGGAGACCGAAGCAGCCCACTACGTCGAGGACAAGCTCCGCGCGCTGGGGCTCGAGCCGCAGTTGTTCGAGTCCGAGCCGGACCGGGTGAGCGTCGTGGCGCGGGTGCCCGGCCGGAACCGGGACAAGCCGGCGCTCGTGGTGCACGGGCACCTCGACGTCGTGCCGGCCGACCCGGCGAACTGGTCGGTCGACCCGTTCGGCGGTGTCGTGAAGGACGGATCGCTGTGGGGTCGGGGCGCCGTCGACATGAAGAACATGGACGCGATGATGCTCACGTCGCTGGCCGACGTCATCGAACAGCACGGTGCGCCCGAGCGTGACCTGGTGATCGCGTACTTCGCCGACGAAGAGGCCGGGGGAGTCCTGGGGTCCCACCACGTGGTCGACCAGCACCCCGAGGTCTTCGCGGGGGCGTCGGCGGCGATCAGCGAGGTCGGCGGGTACTCGATCACGCTCGGTGACCGTCGCGCCTACCTGCTGCAGACCGGCGAGAAGGCGCTCATGTGGGTGAAGCTGATCGCGCGCGGCACCGCCGCCCACGGCTCGCACGTGATCCGCGACAACGCCGTCACGAAGCTCGCGGCGGCGGTCGCCCGGATCGGCAGCGAGGAGTGGCCCGTCCGGCTCTCGGCCACGACGGACGCGATGGTCGCCGAGGTGGCGCGGTTCCTCGGGGTCGACCCGACGGTCACCGGCCCGGACGAGGTCGCCCTGGCCACCGGCTCGGCGTCGCGGTTCATCCACGCCGCGCTGCACACCACGTCGAACCCGACGGTGCTGACCGCCGGCTACAAGCACAACGTGATCCCGGACAGCGCCGAGGCCCTGGTCGACATCCGCTGCCTGCCGGGTGACGAGGAGACCGTGCTCGAGCGGGTGCGGGAGCTCGCCGGGCCCGACGTCGAGGTGGTCATGTCGTTCCGCGACATCGGCCTCGAGCAGGACTTCGGCGGTCCGCTGGTCGACGCCGTCCGCGACGTCCTCGGCCGGCACGACCCGGGCGCACCGGTCCTGCCGTACCTGCTGTCCGGCGGCACCGACAACAAGGCGCTCTCGACGCTCGGCATCGCGGGGTACGGGTTCGTGCCGCTGCAGCTGCCGGCCGGTGTCGACTTCCCCGCGATGTTCCACGGCGTGGACGAGCGGGTGCCGCTCGACTCGCTGGCGTTCGGTCGGCGGGTGCTGGCCGACCTGCTCGCCACGTACTGATATTGTTCATGGTCGCCGTCGTGGCGGTGCTCTGACCGACCTCCCCCTGAAAGGCCCGTGCGATGCACATCCTCGAGGCGATCTTCCTCGGCTTCGTCCAGGGGCTCACCGAGTTCCTGCCGGTGTCCTCCAGCGCGCACCTGCGCATCGTGGGGCTCTTCCTGCCCGACGCGAAGGACCCCGGTGCGGCTTTCACCGCCGTGACGCAGCTCGGCACCGAGACCGCGGTGCTCATCTACTTCTGGAAGGACATCACCCGGATCATCGGGCGGTGGTTCCGATCGGTGGTCAAGCGTGACGTGCCGAAGGGCGACCCCGACGTCCGCCTCGGCTGGCTGGTGATCCTCGGCACGATCCCGATCGGGGTCGCGGGGCTGCTGCTCAAGGACTCGATCGAGACCACGTTCCGGTCCCTCTGGATCGTCGCGATCGTCCTCATCGTCTTCGGTGTCGTGCTCGGGGTGCTCGACCGTGTCGGCCGCAAGGAGCGGCGCATCGAGCAGATGACGTTCCGCGGTGGTCTGCTCATCGGCCTGGCGCAGATGCTCGCCCTGGTGCCCGGTGTGTCCCGTTCCGGTGCGACCGTGTCGATGGGGCTCGCCCTCGGGTACACCCGACCCGCCGCTGCGCGCTTCGCGTTCCTGCTGGCGATCCCGGCGGTGTTCCTGTCCGGGTTCTACGAGGCCGCGACGAGCCTCGGCGACCACGGTTCGCCGTTCGGACTCGCCGACACGCTCATCGCCACCGTCGTCGCGTTCGTGGTCGGGTTCGTCGTGATCGCGGCGTTCATGAACTACATCAGCAAGCGCAGCTTCATGCCCTTCGTCGTCTACCGGATCGCACTCGGTATCGTGCTCATCGTGTTGTTGTCGCTCGGAGTGATCCAGCCGTGAGGGCCTGGCAGGCCCCATCCGTCCCCGACGTCCCCGGCGCCGCGCCCCGACCGGTCGTCCACGACACCGCAACGGGCAAGCCGGTGGACCCCGCCCGCGACGAGGACCGCGCTGCGCTGTACGTCTGCGGCATCACGCCGTACGACGCCACGCACCTCGGCCACGCGGCGACCTACCTGGCGTTCGACACGCTCGGTCGCGCGTGGCGAGACGCGGGGCTCGACGTCGAGTACGCGCAGAACGTCACCGACGTGGACGACCCGCTGCTCGAGCGTGCCGCCCGCGACGGCGTCGACTGGCGTGCCCTGGCGGCTGAGCAGGTCGACCTGTTCCGCCGCGACATGGAGTCGCTGCGGATCCTGCCGCCGGACGACTTCGTGGCCGTCACCGACGAGGTCGAGCGCGTCGCCGAGGCGGTCTCGTTCCTGCAGGAGTCCGGCTACGCGTACGAGGTCCCGACCGACGGCGCCGAGGGCGACGACCTGTACTTCGACGTGAACCGCCCCACCGACGCGTGGACCCTCGGTGACGAGAGCGGCCTGGACCGCGAGACGATGCTCGCCCTCGCTGCCGAACGCGGCGGCGACCCGGAACGTCCGGGCAAGCGGGATCCGCTCGACCCGCTGCTGTGGCGCGCCGCGCGCGACGGCGAACCGGCCTGGGACACCGAGATCGGCCCCGGTCGCCCCGGCTGGCACATCGAGTGCAGCGTCATCGCCGGTGACCGCCTCGGGCTGCCGATCAGCGTGCAGGGCGGCGGGAGCGACCTCGTCTTCCCGCACCACGAGATGAGCGCCGGGCACGCTGCCGCCCTCGCGCACCAGCCCCTCGCGAACGCGTTCGTGCACACCGGGATGATCGCCTACCAGGGGACGAAGATCTCGAAGTCGCTCGGCAACCTCGTCACCGTGCGCGGGCTGCTCGACGACGGCGCCGACCCCCGTGCCATCCGGCTCGCTCTGCTGTCGCACAAGTACTCCGACGACTGGGAGTGGTTTGACACCGAGCTGACGAGCGCCCAGACCCGGCTCGCCGGCTGGGACGCCTGGGCCTCGGGAGCCTCCGCCGGGCACGCCGACGACGCAGCGGACGTCGCGGCACGAATCCGCGCACGGGTCTCCGACGACCTCGACACCCCCGGTGCCGTCGCCGCGGTCGACACCGCGATCGCGGGCGGTACGGCGTGCACGGCGGAGCTCCTCGACCTGATCGACGCGCTGCTCGGCATCCGCCTGGCCTGACCTCGGCGCACGGGCCGTCGCGCCGGTGCTGTGACCGTCCGCGGAGTGGTCGCGACACGTCCGGTACGTGCCGCCGAGGGGTCAGGAACTGTCGCCCGGGCGGGCCGCAGCCGACAGTTCGTGACCACTCGCCGGACGTGACCGGTGTGTCGTGACCGCGCGGCGAGTGGCCGCGGCGCGTCGCGTGCGCGCTGCCGAGGGGTCAGGAACTGTCGCCTGGGCGGGCTGCAGCCGACAGTTCGTGACCACTCGCCGGACGTGAGCGGGGCGTCTTGACCGTTCGCGTTCGCCGGACAGGAGGCCCGTGGCGGTCCTGCCCCGCGCCTCCCGTCCGCGGAGTGGTCGCGACGCGTCGCGTGCGCGCTGCCGAGGGGTCAGGAACTGTCGCTCGGGCGGGCCGCAGCCGACAGTTCGTGACCACTCGCCGGACGTGATCGGTGTGTCTTGACCGTTCGCGTTCGCCGGACAGGAGGCCCGTGGCGGTCCTGCCCCGTGCCTCCCGTCCGCGGAGTGGTCGCGACGCGTCGCGTGCGTGCGGCCGAGGGGTCAGGAACTGTCGCCCGGGCGGGCCGCAGCCGACAGTTCGTGACCACTCGCCGGACGTGAGCGTGGTGTCTTGACCGCACGCACCACGGACGGGAGGCCGTCAGCGGGTGATGGCTACTGCTGGGGCCGCCACGGCCCCTCGCCACCGGCGGTGCCGCCGTCCTTGCCGTCCTTGCGCTCACGGCGACGGAGGTACTGCTCGAACTCCTGCGCGATGGCGTCGCCCGAGGCCTCGGGGGAGTCGACCGTGTCGCGCGCCTGCTCGAGCTGTCCGATGTAGGACGCCATGTCCTCGTCGTCGGCGGCGAGGGCGTCGATGCCCTCTTCCCACTCGGTGGCGTCGTCGAGCAGCGACCCGCGCGGCACCGTGACGTCCGTGAGCTCCTCGATCTTGTCGAGCAGCGAGAGCGTGGCCTTCGGCGAGGGCGAGTTGTGCACGTAATGCGGCACCGAGGCCCACAGGGACAGCGTGGTCAGCCCGGCCTTGTCCATCGCGTCGGCGAGGACCCCGAGGATGCCGGTCGGGCCCTCGTACGAGGACTTGTCGACGTCGAACGCGGCACGGACCCCGGCGTTCTCGCTCGACACGAATACCGAGATCGGTCGGGTGTGCGGGACGTCGGCGAGCATGGCGCCGACGAAGACGACAGCGTCGATCGAGTAGACGTCCGCCAGGTCGATGATCTCCGAGCAGAAACCCCGCCAGGTGCGCGACGGTTCCGGACCGACGAGCACGAAGACGTCACGGTCGGTGGGGGAGCCGGTGGCGCCGATGACCGGACGCCCCTCGGCACCGGGGCCGTGCAGCACGATCCGGGGCCACTGCACGCCGCGGTCGCCGTTGTCGTCGGTGCCGACGGTGGGCCGGTTGAACTGGTAGTCGACGTACCGCTCACCGTCGAGTTCGCGCAGCTCGTCGAGCCCGAGCGACTCGACGATGCGACGCGCCAGACCGCTCGCGGCCTCGCCGGCGTCGTTCCAGCCCTCGAAGGCGACGACGAGCAAGCGACCGTCGCTGAAGGGGGAGTGCTGTGGCACGGAGCGGACCTCCTGGTGGTGGAGCGGAGCGGGGCGGGAGCGATGCCCCCGGCCGGACACGATTCAGGCATCCACTGTAGGCCCAGGGGGTGTCGGCGCACGCGCGCGTCCGCGCCCAGCGGAACGGCCCCGGTAGACTCGTCGCCCGTGACCGCGCATCCTCCTGCCCTCGTCCCGCCCGCAGCCGTGCTGTGGGACATGGACGGCACGATCATCGACACCGAACCGATCTGGCAGCGGTCCCAGGTCGACCTGACGAACCGCTACGGCGCCGAGTGGACCCACGAGGACGGCCTGTCCCTGGTGGGCAGCGGTCTCGAGCGCTCCGGTGAGCTCCTGCGTGCCAAGGGCGTCGACATGGAGGTCGAGGAGATCATCCAGTGGATGACCGACTACGTGATGGAGCACCTGCGCGCCGGTGAACTGCCGTGGCGGCCGGGGGCCCGTGAACTCGTCGAGGAGCTCCACGCCCGCGGCATCCCGACCGCCCTGGTCACCATGTCCCGTCGCAAGATGGCACTCGTCGCCGCCGAGGCCCTGGGCGAGCGCGGCTTCTGCGTCGTCGTGGCCGGCGACGACGTCGACCGCCCGAAGCCGTTCCCGGACGCGTACCTGTCCGCCGCCGCGCAGCTCGGCGTCGAGCCCACCGCGTGCGTCGCGATCGAGGACTCCGCCACCGGCGTCGCGTCGGCCGTCGCGTCCGGCGCCGTCACGGTCGCCGTCGAGCACATCGTCCCGCTCTCCGAGATCGCCGGCGGCGACGTGCACCTGACCACCCTGGCGGGGGTCGACGTCGACCGTCTGGTCGAGTTGACGACGCCGGCACTGGCCGCACGGGCTGGAGGCGCGGTGCCGGACCCGGCGCACGCTGCGGACACCGAAGGGGTCACCCGATGAGCCACACCGACGACGCACGCGACGAGGCGGACGCGAGCAGCGCCTCCAGTCCGACCGCGGACCCGACCGCAGCGCTCCCGCACACCGCGGGCGGCGCACCGCACACGCCGCCTCGCGGCCCGTTCCGGGCCGGCGACCGCGTGCAGCTGACCGGCCCGAAGGGCAAGCTCACGACGCTGTCGCTCGAGACCGCGGGCGAGTACCACACGCACCGCGGGGTGCTCCGGCACGACGACGTCATCGGGCAGCCCGACGGCTCGGTCATCCGGGCGAGCACCGGTGACGAGTACCTCGCACTCCGCCCGCTGCTCAACGACTACGTGATGTCGATGCCGCGTGGCGCCGCGATCGTCTACCCGAAGGACGCGGCGCAGATCGTGGCATTCGCGGACGTCTTCCCCGGGGCCCGCGTGGTCGAGGCCGGCGTCGGCTCGGGGGCGCTGTCGCTGTTCCTGCTCCGCGCGATCGGCCCGACCGGGCAGCTGCAGTCGTTCGAGCGCCGCGAGGAGTTCGCCGCGATCGCCAAGGGCAACGTCGGCACCTTCCTCGGCGCCGTCCCGGACAACTGGTCCGTCACCGTCGGTGACCTGGTCGAGTCGCTGCCCGACGCGACCGAGCCGCAGAGCGTCGACCGCGTCGTGCTCGACATGCTCGCGCCGTGGGAGTGCGTGGACGCCGCGGCCGACGCCCTCGTGCCCGGCGGGCTCATCGTC
The DNA here is from genome assembly GCF_013205045.1 of Curtobacterium sp. VKM Ac-2852. Taxonomy (NCBI): domain Bacteria; kingdom Bacillati; phylum Actinomycetota; class Actinomycetes; order Micrococcales; family Microbacteriaceae; genus Curtobacterium; species Curtobacterium sp. VKM Ac-2852. The sequence continues at coordinate 618,573 of NZ_JABMLI010000002.1, read as the reverse complement.
TGCTACGTCGCGACCGTCACGCAGCTGTCCCGCACGGCCGAGGCCCTGCGTGACACCGGACGTTTCACCGACCCGATGCCGAGCGAGACCCTGGTGCGCACCTGGCACGTCGAGGGCCTCGCCGTCCGCCCGGACCACCGCATGGTCGGGCACACCGGGTTCCTCATCACGGCACGACGCCTGGCGGACGGGACGGTGCTGCCGAACCTGAAGCGCCGCGCGGGCAAGGCGGAGTTCTCGGACGAGGACATCGAGGCCTGGACCCCGGGCGCCGTGGGCGAGCGGGCGACGAGCGACAAGAAGCTCCGGAAGGTGGCTCGGCAGTCGGCGGCGCAGGCGCGCAAGGTCGCGGCGGCCGAGGCGTCGTCGGTGGCGGAGGGTGCTGCGGCGCCGTCCGGTGCCGGTGCGGCTCCGTCCGGTGCCGGTGCGGCTCCGTCCGGGGCCGTCGAGGACGAACGGTAGGCTGACGGCGTGCCCGTCCTGCATCGAACGGAAAGAGGGTCCGTGCGCACCATCCCCGCACTCCTGGTCACCATCGGTCTCGCGGTGTCCCTCACCGCCTGCGCCTCGAACGGTGCCGGCACCACGCCCTCGAGCTGTGCCGCTCCCGGCGCCGCGTCCGAAGCGGTGACCGCCACCGGCAAGTTCGGCTCGGAGCCGAAGGTGAACGTGCCGAAGGGTCTGACCACCAAGGGCACCCAGGTGTCCGTGCTGAAGCAGGGCTCCGGTCGCACGATCGACGACGGCACCCCCGTCCTGGTCGAGTACACCCTGGTCGACGGCTCCACCGGCGAGGTCGCCCAGACGAGCGGCTACTCCGGCCAGACGGCACCGATCACCGCCGGTGCGAGCAACTACGGGGCCCTCGGCGCCTCGCTGCAGTGCGCCCGTGTCGGCGACCGCCTGGCGGTGGCCCTGCCGAAGAGTGCCCTGAGCAGCACCGGCGGCACCGGTGCCAGCTCCTCGTCGAAGAAGACCGAGGACGCCGTGATCGCCGTCATCGACGTCAAGCGTGCGTTCGACGCCCGCGCCACCGGCACCCCGCAGCTCGCCGGCGACAAGATGCCGGCCGTGGTGCTCGCACCGTCCGGCGCCCCCGGCATCACGATCCCGTCGTGGAGCGCCCCGAAGTCGAACGAGACGCACCTGCTCCGCAAGGGCGACGGTCGCGAGCTCACCGCGAAGGACACCGCGGTCATCAAGTACACCGCCGTCACCTGGGGTGCCGACCCGTCCGTCGCCGGCTCGAGCTGGACCGACGGTTCCGGCGCGCAGGCCATCCCGCTCACCAAGGGCCAGGTCGACGAGGGCGTCCGGACCGCGATCGTCGGGCACCACGTCGGCGACCAGGTCCTGGCCATCGTCAACCAGCAGGGGACCGCGTACGCGTACGTGATCGACGTCCTCGGGGCGATCTCGAACTGACCCCGTCCGACCGTCCACGGACCGCGGCGCGGGTGCACTCCGGTGCACCCGCGCTGCCGTAGGATCGGCTCGTGCCAGCGACCCGTGTGCCCCGTGTGCCCGCCGAGGAGCGGCTGTTCAGCCTCGTGCTCGCGCTGCTCTCGACGGAGTCCGGGCTGACCAAGGCCGAGATCCTGGCCAACGTGCAGGGGTACCGGCAGCGGTTCTCGACCGGTGGCGACAACGCCTCGCTCGAGCGCCAGTTCGAACGCGACAAGGACGACGTCCGCGAGCTCGGCATCCCCCTCGAGACCATCGAGACCCCGGGTGCCGCGGGCAACAACCAGACGCTCCGGTACCGGATCCCGAAGGGCGAGTACGACCTGCCCGTCGACGTCCGCTTCACCCCGGACGAATCCGCGTTGCTCTCGCTGGCCGCGATGGCCTGGCGCGAAGGCGCACTGTCCGCCGACTCCCGTCGTGGCCTGCTCAAGGTCCGCTCGGCCGGTGCCGAGGACGACGACGGTGCGCTGCAGCTCGGGGTCGACGCGTACGCCCCGCGGCTCCGCGCCCGGGATGCCTCCTTCGAACCGCTCCGTTCCGCGCTCGACCGCGGTGCAGCCGTGCGCTTCGACTACATCACGCCGGGGCAGCACGACGCCCGTCGGCGCGAAGTAGCTCCACTCGCCCTGGTGCAGCACGGCGGCCGGTGGATGCTCGCCGCCCACGAGTTCGCGACGGACTCGGACAAGAACTACCTGCTGGCCCGCATCGTCGGACCCGTCACCCAGTACGAGGTCGGGCAGCACACCGCTCCCGTCGGCGCGGGGGAGCGCACCCTCGCCGAACTCGAGCGGATCTGGGCCGAGCGCACCGCGCGCATCGCCGTGACGCCGGGTTCCGACGCCGAACGCCGACTGACCCGTCGCCGCGACACCGAGACCGACGCCGACGGCGCGCTCGTGCTGCACCACGTCGACCCGCAGATCCTCGCTGAGGAACTCGCCGCCTTCGGGCCCGAGGTCCGGGTGCTCGATCCCGACGACCTGCGGGCACGGGTCGAAGAGCGCCTCCGCGCACTCGTGCGCGACCACACCGACGACGACCGTGCCGCAGCCCCCGGAGAGGACCCCGTTCGTGGCTGACGCCCAACCCCTGCAGGCGCAGGACAAGCTCGCGTTCCTGCTCGCCCTGGTGCCGTACCTGATCGACCGCGAGCGGGTCTCGGTGGCCGAGGCCGCTCGGCACTTCGGTGTGCCCGAGGCCCGCATCCGGCGCGCCGTCGAACTCATCGCGGTGTCCGGGGTGCCCGGCGAGACGATGCAGTACCAGCACGGCGACCTGTTCGACATCGCCTGGGACGACTTCGACCAGAACGACATGATCGTGCTGACCAACCTGGTGGCGATCGACGACTCACCGCGTCTCTCGGCTCGAGAGGCGTCGGCGCTCATCGCCGGCCTGCAGTACCTGTCCGCGCTGCCCGAGGCCGCCGACCGTGACGCCATCCGCGCGCTCATGGCCAAGCTGTCCCGCGGTGCCGGGGGAGCGGCGTCGACCGTCGCCGTCGGGCAGGACCTGCACGACGTCGCCCTCGCCACCATCCGCCGGGCGATGTCCGACGGCCGCGGCCTGGTCTTCGAGTACGCCGGACCGCGGACCCAGGGCGGCACCCGACGGGTCGATCCGCTCCGGGTCGAGTCCATCGACACCGATTGGTACCTGCGCGCCTGGGACCTCGACCGGCAGGCACTCCGGACGTTCCGGCTCGACCGGATGTCGGAGGCGCGCGTCGACGACCGCCCGGCCGAGAAGACCATCGACCAGGTCGTGATCCCGGACACGCTGTTCCAGCAGGCCGCCGACGACGTCATCGTCACGGTGGAACTCGACTCGACGTCGCTGCCCCTGGTCGCCGACTTCCTGTCCGACACCGCCGACGCGCCTGACGGTGAGGGGCGTGTGCGCATCCGGCTCGCGGCGTCGCACGGGTTCGACGGCGTGGTCCGGCTCGTCGCCGGGTTGCCCGGTCGTGCCGTGGTGCTCGACCCGCCCGCGGCCCGTGACGCCGTGCGCGACTTCGCGGCCGCGGCCCTCGCCGCGGGCTGACGTCTGCCGCTGCGGCGCCTCCGAGCACTGCACGTTCCGACCAGGTACGCCCGATCCTGCACGGTGGGCTTCGGGTACCTGGTCGTTCCGGGCGTCCCTGGTGTGTTGCTCTGACCAGGTACGCCCGATCTCGCCGGGTACGCCCGATCTCGCCATGTGAGCCCGCTCCCGCACGGTGGGGCTCGGGTACCTGGTCGTTCCGGGCGTACCTGGTGTGTTGATCTCGCCAGGTACGCCCGAACTCGCCAGGGCCGTCCCGAGACACCGCCCACCCCCGCCCACCCGCCACGCGGCCGCGCCGACCCCGGCGGACTGTCGGTCCCGACCCCGTAAGATCGACCACATGGCTTCGACGACCGCGCGCGGGCGAGCGAAGCGGCAGGGGCGCCAGAAGACCGACGCCGAAGGCCGCATGTCGCTCGGGCAGCACCTCATCGAGCTGCGCAACCGGCTCTTCCGCGCAGTCGTGGCGATCATCGTCGGCGCGATCGGCGGCTGGTTCCTCACCCCGTGGGTGCTCGACTCGCTGCGGGCACCGGTGACCGAGCTCGCCAAGGTCGGCGGCCACACGGCCGAGCTGAACTTCCCGATGATCACCGGGGCGTTCGACCTCAAGCTGCAGATCGCGATCACCATCGGCATCGTCATCGCCAGCCCCGTCTGGCTCTACCAGATCTGGGCGTTCATCGTGCCCGCGCTCGTCCGGCGTGAGCGGCAGTACGTCTGGGGCTTCCTCGGCACCGCGATCCCGCTGTTCTTCGCCGGGTGCTACTTCGGGTGGTACATCCTGCCGCACGTGGTCGGCATCCTCGGCAGCTTCGTGTCGAGCCAGGACACCTCGATCGTCGATGCGAAGGCGTACTACGACTTCGTCATCAAGCTCATCGTCGCGGTGGGCATCGCCTTCGTCCTGCCGGTCTTCCTCGTGCTGCTGAACTTCGTCGGGGTGCTGTCGGCGTCCGCGATCATCAAGAGCTGGCGCGTCGCGATCCTCTGCATCCTGGTCTTCTGCGCCATCGTGACCCCGAGCGCCGACGTCATCTCGATGTTCCTGCTCGCCGTCCCGATGGTGGTGCTCTACATCGCGGCCTGCTTCATCGCGTGGCTCCACGACCGCCGTGTGGCCAAGCGCCAGGCGAAGCTCGACGAGGAGTACGGCCTGTGAGCGGCACGAGTGCGGCCGAGCGGTTCGCCGCGGCCAAGGTGCGCAACCGGTCGCGAAACCTCGAGCTCTTCCGGACGGACCTGCGCTTCGACCTCGACCCGTTCCAGTTCGCCGCATGCGACTCGCTCGACCAGGGCCGCAGCGTCCTGGTCGCCGCCCCGACCGGCGCCGGCAAGACCATCGTGGCCGAGTTCGCCATCTGGCTCGCCATGCGCCAGCCGACGGCGAAGGTCTTCTACACGACGCCGATGAAGGCGCTCAGCAACCAGAAGTACGCCGAGCTCGTCGACGTCTACGGTGAGTCCGAGGTCGGGCTGCTCACCGGCGACACGAACGTGAACCCCCGCGCCCGCGTCGTCGTGATGACGACCGAGGTGCTCCGGAACATGATCTACGCCGACTCGGACCTGCTCGACGACCTCGCATGGGTGGTCCTCGACGAGGTGCACTACCTCGCCGACCGGTTCCGCGGTGCCGTGTGGGAAGAGGTCATCCTGCACCTGCCGACCGAGGTCCGCCTGGTCTCGCTCAGCGCGACGGTGTCCAACGCCGAGGAGTTCGGCGACTGGCTGCAGACCGTCCGCGGCGACACCGACGTCATCGTCTCCGAAGACCGCCCGGTGCCGCTCGAGCAGCACGTCCTGGTCGGTTCGAAGATGGTCGACCTGTTCGACTCGAGCGGTGCCGCGGCGACGAACCGCGTGAACCCGGAACTGCTCCGCATGGTCGGCGGCGGTTCCCGGAGTGAGCGGAACGGCGGCGGCCACCGCGGTCGGCGCGGTCGTGGTGGCTACCCCGAGCGTCGCGGGCCCCGCACCGAGAAGGTGCACCGCGAACAGATCGCGCACATGCTCGACGAGCGGATGCTCCTGCCCGCGATCTTCTTCGTGTTCAGCCGCAACGGCTGCGACCAGGGCGTCCGCAACGTCCTGCGCTCGGGCCTGTCCCTGACGACGGTGCAGGAGCGCAACGAGATCCGCGAGACGGCGGAGTACCACTGCCGCACCCTGCTCGACGAAGACCTGGCCGTCCTCGGCTACTGGGAGTGGCTCGAAGGGCTCGAGCGCGGGGTCGCGGCGCACCACGCCGGCCTGCTCCCCGCCTTCAAGGAGGTCGTCGAGAACCTCTTCCAGCGCAAGCTCCTCAAGGTCGTGTTCGCCACCGAGACCCTGGCACTCGGCGTGAACATGCCGGCGCGCACCGTCGTGCTCGAGAAGCTCGAGAAGTTCAACGGCGAAGCCCGTGTGCCGATCACCCCGGGGGAGTACACGCAGCTCACCGGTCGTGCCGGTCGTCGTGGCATCGACGTCGAGGGGCACTCGGTCATCCAGTGGACCGACGGGCTCGACCCGCAGGCCGTCGCGTCGCTGGCCAGCCGTCGCACGTACCCGCTCAACTCGTCGTTCAAGCCGACCTACAACATGGCCGTCAACCTGATCGACCAGTTCGGTCGGCAGCGCACGCGCGAGGTCCTCGAGACGTCGTTCGCCCAGTTCCAGGCCGACCGGTCGGTGGTCGACCTCGCCCGCAAGGTCCGCTCGCAGCAGGAGTCCCTCGACGGCTACCGTGAGGCGATGCAGTGCCACCTCGGCGACTTCACCGAGTACTCGGCGCTCCGTCGTGAGCTCTCCGACCTCGAGCGCACGAACGTGCCCGGCGGTCGCGAGGCGTCGCACGGCGCCCGCCAGGAACGTCAGGCCGCGATCACGGCGGTCCGCCGCCAGCTGCAGCGCCACCCCTGCCACGCCTGCCCGGAGCGCGAGGCGCACGCCCGCTGGTCCGAGCGCTGGTGGAAGCTCAAGCGCGCCAACGACAAGCTCGTCCAGCAGATCCGGTCCCGCACGGGCGCCGTCGCGACGACGTTCGACCGCGTCACCGAGGTCCTGCTCGAGCTCGGCTACCTGGTGGACGCCGGTAACGGCGAAGCCACGGTGGCCGCGGGCGGCCGTCGACTGCAGCGCATCTACGGCGACCGCGACCTGCTCGTCGCCGAGTGCCTCGAGGCTGGTGTCTGGAAGGACCTCACCCCGGCACAGCTCGCCGCCATGGCCGCGACGATCATCTACCAGCCACGCCGCGAGGACGCGCCCGGCACCGAGCACGCCCTGCCCCGCGGTGCGTTCCGCCCCGCGCTCGACGAGACACTGACCATCTGGTCGCGCCTCGACGACATCGAGCGTGCGGCGCGTCTGGCCGGTTCGCAGCCGCCGACCCCGGCGATGGCGGTCGGCATGTTCCGCTGGGCCTCGGGCTCGGCCCTCGACGACGTCCTCCGCACCCTCGACCTGCCGGCTGGCGACTTCGTGCGCTGGTCGAAGCAGGTCATCGACCTGCTCGACCAGATCCGGAACGCCGGCGACGACGAGCTCGCCCAGACCGCCCGACGGGCGACGGACGCGGTTCGCCGCGGCATCGTCGCCTACGCGGCGGTCTGACTGGAGGCACGGTGCGGGTTCCGGAGACCAGTGTGCGCGGGCTGCCCGCGCGCGTCGGCCGCGGGGCGGTCGCGACCGGCCCGTTCGCCGCGTTGCCGCTGGGCGCCGCGCTGCCGTTGGCCGTCATCGGCGGGATCCTCTTCGCCCTCGCGTTCCCGTCGCCCGGGTGGTGGTTCCTCGCCTACCCGGCACTCGCCTGCATGCTGCTCGCGGTGATGGGACAGCGGGCTCGGCGCGCGGCGTGGATCGGCTACCTCGCCGGCGCGGCGTTCTGGATCCCGGCCATCTCGTGGGCCGGTCGTTACCTGGGCCCGGTCCCGTGGTTCGCACTCGCCCTGCTCGAAGCCGCGTTTTTCGCACTCGGCAGCGTCGCCATCGCCCTGGCGTACCGCTGGGTCGCGCGCGTCGTACCCTCGACCGCCGGACGCGTGTGGGGCCTCCCGGCCGTCGTCGCCGCACTCTGGACCGGACGCGAGTGGTTCTCGGGGAGCTGGCCGTACGGTGGTTTCGCCTGGGGGCGCGTCGGCCTGTCGCAGTCGCAAGGGCCGTTCACGCACCTGGCCGCGTACGTCGGCGTCCTCGGGCTGACGTTCATCGTCGTGTACTGCGTCGCGGTCGTGGTGTCGCTCGCGCTCGTGGCACCCCGTGTGCCGGGCGTCACGCTCCGGCTGCCTGTGCGGGTGGCCACGGCGGGGCTGCTGGTCGCGGCAGTCCTGGCCGTGCCGGCGTGGCCGACGGCGACGAGCGGCACGATCCGGGTCGAGTCGGTGCAGGGCAACGGTCCCGCGGGGTACTTCGACCGTGCGGAGCCCGGCGACGTCCTGGCGGCGCAGGTCGCGGCGACGGACGTGGACGCGAAGGGTGTCGACCTCGTCGTCTGGCCCGAGGCCGGTGCGGAGTACGACCCGCGTCAGCAGCCGGTCATCGCGTCCGCCCTCGACTCGGTCGTCGACTCGCTCGACGCCCCGATCGTGGCGGGTGCCATCACGCAGACCCCGTCGGGAGTGCTGCACAACACGTCGTTCGTGTGGACCGCCGACGGCTGGCAGTCGTCCTACGACAAGAAGCGCCCGGTGCCGTTCGGTGAGTACGTGCCCGACCGCTGGTTCTTCTCCAAGCTCGCGCCGTCCCTGATCGGACTGCTGCAGCGCGACTACACGCCGGGGACGAAGCCGAACGTCCTGTCGGTGGCGGGGATCCGTGCCGGCATCTCGATCTGCTTCGACATCGTCGACGACGGGCTGACCGCCGACATGGTGCGCGGGGGTGCGCAGGTGATCCTCGCGCAGACGAACAACGCCGACTTCTCGGGCACCGACGAGAACCTGCAGCAGCTCGAGATCGCACGAATGCGGGCCATCGAGACCGGTCGGTCGCTCGTGAACATCTCGACCGTCGGAGCGTCGCAGGTCATCGACCCGAGCGGCCGCACGATCGACCGGGTACCGGAGTACACCGCGACCTCGATGGTGACCGATGTGCCGCTCGGCACGTCCACCACCCCCGCGTCGATCCTGTCCGGCTCGATCACGCTCCTGCTCTCCCTCGGCGGACTCCTCGTGCTCCTCGCCTGCGCTCCCTGGGGTCGTCGAACCCGCTCCTGATCCGACTCGCCGCGCCCAGCCACTGGGAACGGACTGTGAATGCGCCGGTACGGGATTGATGGGGCGTGGGACAGTGTTGTGGAGGGCAGACGAGCGAGAGGAGCACACACATGGCTGATCGGAGTCTCCGCGGCATGCGGCTCGGGAGTCAGAGTCTCCAGAGCGAAGAGGGCGTCGAGCTCTCGGATCGCAAGCGTGCGGTGTACCAGACGGATTCGGGTGAGACGTTCGACATCGTCTTCTCCGCTGACGCGGACGTCCCCCAGACGTGGTCCGAGCCCCGCTCCGGCCGTGAGGGCCGGCTGCTCGGTGACGACGGGATCCCCGTCGAGGTTGCCGAAGAGGACGTGAAGGCACCCCGCACCCACTGGGACATGCTGCTCGAGCGCCGCTCGCGCGAGGAACTCGAGGAGCTCCTCGAAGAGCGCCTGCAGGTCCTCCGCGCACGACGTGGCGCCTGACCCCACCGAACACACGACGACGCCCGCCCCGGTTCCCCGGGGCGGGCGTCGTCGTCCGTCCGTGCCAGCGCGTCAGCGCCGACCGGAGCCGTCGCTGGTCCGGTGACCGGAGGCGTCGTCGCCCGGCGTGGGCGGAGTGTCCTCGACCTGCTCGGCGGTGGCGTCGTCGGCTGCCGCCAGGTGTGCGTCGACACTGCGGTTCGACTCGGCCAGGCGCGCGTCGAGGTCGGACTCGGGGACGATGTCCGCGGCGGTGGCATCCGCACGCGGCATCGTGGTGTCCGCGGCTGCGGTGTTCGCCAGGCTCTCGTTCGCGAGCTTCGAGATCCGGGACAGGAAGTCCGTCCCGCCGGCAGCGCCGCCGACCGGACCGGCGCCACCGCCACCGCGGCTGGCACTGAAGCCCTTCGCGATGCCGGACAGGGCCTCGGTGAACTCGCTCGGGATCATCCAGAGCTTGTTCGACGTGCCCTCGGCGATCTTCGGCAGGGTCTGCAGGTACTGGTAGGAGAGCAGCTTCTCGTCCGGGTCACCGGTGTGGATGGCCTCGAACACCGTCGCGATGGCCTGCGCTTCACCCTCGGCGCGGAGCACCTGTGCCTTGGCGTCACCCTCGGCGGCCAGGATCGCGGCCTGCCGCTGCCCCTCGGCCTCGAGGATCTGGGACTGCTTGGTGCCCTCGGCCTGCAGGATCGCGGCACGACGGCTGCGCTCGGCACGGAGCTGCTGTTCCATGGCGTCCTGGATGGACACGGGCGGCTCGATCGCCTTGAGCTCGACTCGGCCGACACGGATGCCCCACTTGCCGGTGGCTTCGTCGAGGACGACGCGGAGCTGGCCGTTGATGTTGTCGCGGCTGGTCAGCGCCTCTTCGAGGTTCAGGCCACCGACGACGTTGCGGAGCGTGGTGGTGGTGAGCTGCTCGACGGCGCCGAGGTAGTTCGCGATCTCGTACGTCGCGGCACGGGCGTCGGTCACCTGGAAGTAGACGACGGTGTCGATCGAGACCACCAGGTTGTCCTCGGTGATCACGGGCTGCGGCGGGAACGAGACGACCTGCTCACGCATGTCGAGCAGCGGCCGCAGGCGGTCGATGAACGGCACCAGGAGGTTCAGGCCCGGGTTGAGGGTCTTGTGGTACTTGCCGAGTCGCTCGACGATCCCCGCGGTGGCTTGGGGAACGATCCGGATCGCCTTCGCCAGGACGACGATCACGAAGATGACGACGACGAGGATGAGCACGAGCAGTGCGATCGTCCCCGGGGAGATGCTGGTCACGAGGTGGCCCTTTCTGCGAGGCGCACGACCGCGGTCGACCCCTCGATCGACTCGACGACCACGGGGGTCCCGAGTGGCGGTGTGCGGTCGACGGAGTCCGCGGCGAACCGCGCACTCCAGGTCTCGCCGTTGGCCAGGCGCACCTGACCAGGACTGGAGGAGGTGAAGGCGACCGCGACCGTGCCGGCGAGCCCGATGAGCCCCTCGACGTTGGTGCGGTGTGGGTCGGCACCGCGGCCGAGCGCCACGAGCAGGCGCGGCCGGACGAGCGACAGCAGCACGAGGGCGGCGACCGCTGCGACGATGGCGGACAGCCACCACGGGGCGCCGAGCAACGCGGCGATCAACCCGCCGGCGGCACCCGCCGCGAGCATGATGAAGATGAAGTCGAGGGTGAAGATCTCGACCACGCCCAGGAGCAACACCAGGCCGATCCAGACGGTGCTCTGGATCCAATCGATTCCGTTCACGCGATCTCCCTCCCTCGGTCGCGCGCGGCGGCTCGCTGCGCAGCGACAGCCGGTACAACTCCGTTCAACATATCAGGGCCGTCCGACGGCCGTGCAGGCGATTGGTAGGCTCGGTGCGCCCGACCGGCCGGAACCAGACCTGGAGAACACGACTGTGAGCAACCCCCTCGCCCCCGGATCCCTCACCGACAAGCGCGCCGTCGTCACCGGTTCGTCCCGTGGCATCGGCGCCGACACCGTCGGGTACCTCGCCGAGGCCGGTGCGAAGGTCGTCGTGAACTACCGCAACAAGGCCAAGCGCGCGGAGCAGATCGCCGAGAAGATCGTCGAGGCGGGCGGTTTCGCCCTGGCCGTCGGCGCCGACCTCACCGAGCACGCCTCCGTGCAGGCGCTCGTCGACACCGTCGTCCAGGAGTGGGGCGGCATCGACCTGCTCGTGCTCAACGCCTCCGGCGGCATGGAGTCCGGCGTCGGCGAGGACTACGCGCTCCGCCTGAACCGCGACGCGCAGGTGGACATGCTGCAGACGGCCGTGCCGCACATGCCCGCCGGTTCCCGCGTGGTGTTCGTCACGAGCCACCAGGCCCACTTCGTCGAGACCGCCGAGACGATGGACGAGTACGTCCCGGTCGCCAAGAGCAAGCGCGCCGGAGAACTCGCCCTCCGTGAGCTCATCCCGCAGCTCGAGGCCGCCGGCATCGAGTTCGTCGTCGTCTCCGGCGACATGATCGAGGGCACGATCACCGCCACGCTGCTGAACCGTCTGAACCCCGGCGCGATCGAGGGTCGTCGGCAGGAGGTCGGCAAGCTCTACAGCGTGTCCGAGTTCGCGGCCGAGATCGCCCTGGCCGCCGTCGAGCCGATCCCCGCCGACCACACCAAGCTGGTCGGCGACGTCAGCGGCTTCGTCGGCTAACGTCGGGCGGGTGACCGCCAAGCCCGGCCTGCGCCGCACCTCCCGCATCCTGCTGCTCGACCCCGAGGGCCGCGTGTTCCTGATGGACACGAAGTCGCCCTCGTCTGACGGTGCCCACCGCTGGATCACGCCGGGTGGCGGGGTCGACCCGGGGGAGTCCCACCGCGACGCCGCGATCCGCGAGCTGCGCGAGGAGACCGGGATCGTCATCGACGAACCCGGCGAGCCGGTGTGGTCCTGGGACTTCACCGTCGAGTGGGACCTCGCCGACCACGACCGCGGGCACGCCGAGTTCTACGTCGTGCGCACGCCGGACTTCGAGCTGTCCGACGCAGAGTGGACCGACGACGAGCGCGTCGACATCCTCGCCTCGCGGTGGTGGACCGCCGACGAACTCGACGCGACCGACGAGGAGTTCGAACCCGCCGAGCTGCCGGACCTGGTGCGCCGTCACGGCGCCTGAGCACCGCACCACGGCCTGAGGGCCGACCCAGGACCGGACGGGAGGCCCGTGGCGGCCCCGCCACGGGCCTCCCGTCGGTACGCTGACCCGCATGCACACCGATCCGGTCGACGACGACCCCACCGGCGCCGACGCGCACCCGGCCGACCGGCACGACCGGATCCGGGTGCGCGGTGCCCGCGCGAACAACCTGCGCGACGTCGACGTGGACCTGCCGAAGCGGCGGCTCACCGTGTTCACCGGCGTCTCCGGCTCGGGCAAGAGCTCGCTCGTGTTCGGCACCGTCGCCGCCGAGTCGCAGCGGATGATCAACGAGACCTACAGCGCGTTCGTGCAGGGGTTCATGCCCTCGCTCGCGCGTCCGGACGTCGACCTGCTCGACGGCCTGACCACCGCGATCGTCGTCGACCAGGAGCGCATCGGTGCCGACCCGCGCTCCACCGTCGGCACCGCGACGGACGCGAACGCGATGCTGCGTGTGCTGTTCAGCCGACTCGGTCGACCGCACATCGGGGGGCCGAACGCGTTCTCGTTCAACCTCGCCACCGTGACGGCCGGGGGAGCGATCACGGTGCAGAAGGGTGCGGACGCGAAGGCCCAGAAGGTCTCGTTCACACGGCTCGGCGGGATGTGCGCCGACTGCGAGGGTCGGGGGCTGGTCAACGACATCGACCTGACACAGCTCTTCGACGACACGAAGTCGCTCGGGGACGGCGCGCTCACGATCCCCGGGTACGGGACCGACGGGTGGAACGTGCGGCTGTACGCCGAGTCGGGCTACTTCGACCGGGACACCCCGATCCGCGACTTCACCGAGCAGGAGCGGCAGGACTTCCTGTACCGCGAGCCGACGAAGCAGAAGATCGCCGGCATCAACATGACCTACGAGGGGCTCGTGCACCGGGTCCGCCGCTCGTTCCTGCAGAAGGACCGCGAGGCGATGCAGCCGCACATCCGGGCCTTCGTCGACCGTGCGGTGACCTTCACGACGTGTCCGGCCTGCGACGGCACCCGATTGAACGACACCGCCCGGTCGTCGAAGATCGCGGACCGCAGCATCGCCGACGTCTGCGCGATGCAGGTCACCGATGCCGTCACCTGGCTGCGGGGGCTCGACGACCCCGGGGCCGGGCCGTTGCTCGAGGGGCTCCGCGACCTGCTCGAGTCCTTCGTCGAGATCGGACTCGGCTACCTGTCGCTCGACCGCCCGACCGGCACGCTGTCCGGGGGAGAGGGGCAGCGCGTGAAGATGGTGAAGCACCTCGGCTCCTCACTCAGTGACGTCACCTACGTCTTCGACGAGCCGAGCACGGGGCTGCACCCGCACGACATCGAGCGGATGAACGAACTGCTCGTCCGGTTGCGCGACAAGGGCAACACCGTCCTCGTCGTCGAGCACAAGCCCGAGGTGATCGCGATCGCCGACCACGTCGTCGACCTCGGACCCGGTGCCGGATCCGGCGGTGGCACGCTCTGCTACCAGGGGCCCGTCGACGGACTGCGTGCCAGCGGCACCGTGACCGGTCGGCACCTGGACGACCGCGTCACCGTGAAGTCCGCGGTGCGTCGTCCGGACGGGGCGATCGCGATCCGCGGTGCCTCGGCCCACAACCTGCACGACGTCGACGTGGACGTTCCCACGGGGGTGCTCACCGTCGTCACGGGGGTCGCCGGCTCGGGAAAGAGCACGCTCATCGACGGGTCGCTGGCCCGGCGCGACGACGTGGTCGCCATCGACCAGAGCGGGATCCGTGGCTCGCGGCGGAGCAACCCGGCGACGTACACCGGCTTGCTCGAGCCGATCCGGAAGGCCTTCGCGAAGGCCAACGGCGTGAAACCCGCACTGTTCAGCGCCAACTCCGAGGGCGCCTGCCCGGCGTGCAACGGTGCCGGTGTCGTGTACACCGACCTCGGCATGATGGCGGGCGTCGCGAGCCCCTGCGTCGAGTGCGACGGCAAGCGGTTCGACCAGTCCGTGCTGGGGTACCGCCTGGGCGGGAAGGACATCAGCGAGGTGCTCGGCATGTCCGTCGCCGACGCGCTGGCGTTCTTCGCGGCGGGGGAGTCCGCACTGCCGGCGGCCCACACGATCCTCGCCCGGCTCGCTGACGTGGGGCTCGGGTACCTGACGATCGGGCAGCCGCTCACCACGTTGTCCGGGGGAGAGCGGCAGCGGCTCAAGCTCGCGACGCACCTCGGTGACCGCGGCGGCGTCGTGGTGCTCGACGAGCCGACCACCGGCCTGCACCTGGCCGACGTCGACCAGTTGCTCGGCCTGCTCGACCGGCTCGTCGACGCCGGTCGGACGGTCGTCGTGATCGAGCACCACCAGGCGGTGATGGCGCACGCCGACTGGATCATCGACCTCGGGCCGGGTGCCGGCCACGACGGCGGGCGGATCGTGTTCGAGGGGACGCCCGCCGAGCTGGTGGCGGCACGGTCGACGCTGACCGGGCAGTACCTGGCGGCGTACGTGGGAGCCTGAGCCGGGGAACAGAATCCACGGGTGAACCTGTACGCCAGCCGTGTGTGAGGACTACTGTTCTGACTGACGCTCACGATCGGCTACCCGGCCTGGATCGGCGTCCGGACCAGAAGGAGCTCCACCATGTCCAACCCCGGCAACGCGCCCGCGCAGTCGAACACCTTCGCCATCGTCTCCCTGGTGCTCGGCATCGTCGGGACCGTCGTGGGTCTGTTCGTGCCGATCGTCGGTGTGATCGGCGGCATCATCGGTCTCGTGCTCGGCATCTCGGCACGCAAGCGTGGCGGCAGCCGCGGGATGATCACGGCCGGCATCATCCTGTCGATCGTCGCCATCGTCATCGGCGTGATCGGCTTCATCATCAACGCGGTGGTTCTCTCGAACATGTGAGTGGTGCGCTTCGCATCGTGAGCAGCAATGGTCGAGTCCTGCGGATGGACTCGACCAATGCTGCTCACCAGGTGTCTCCGGCGTCGAGCTTGCAGCTGTTCAGGAACCGGGGCGTACCGTCCGGCGCATGAGCTACAGCCAGCCTGACCCAGCCGAAGAGACCACCCAGAGCGAGTCGCCGGAGCAGCCCGACACCGACCAGGACACCCTGGAGGAACAGGGCGGCGAGCCGGCAGCGCTCGAGATCGACGCCGACGACGTCCCGACGAAGCCCGCCGACTGACGCCGTCTTCACCCGGTGAGCAGAAGAGGTCGAGTCCGTACTCCGTAATCGACCTTTTCTGCTCACCAAGCGCTCCCCGTGGATTTCCGCCTGCGCGCCGATAATGCATATTATGTCAACTCAGGCTCATGTCGACTCAGGTGTTACCACCCGGTCCGCTCGGGTGACGGCACGCTCGACATCGCTTCCCTAGCGTGGACGTGTGCACGATCACCGAGATGCCCGACGCCGCTTGCGAACCGCGACGCCCCGGGTCCTGTTCGCCGTCACCCTGTCTGCGTTCCTCGTGCTGATCGGCACGACGCCCGCATCGGCGCACGCGGCGCTGACCTCGAGTGATCCGGCGGACGGCGCCACGGTGGCTGCCGACCTTGAGCGAGTCAACCTCACCTTCAGCGAGGCGCCGCTGGCCGGGCTCGAAGCCGGTCTGCGCGTCGAGGTCCGCGACGACGGCGGCACCGACGAGTCCTCGGGAGCGGTGACCGTCGAGGGCACCTCGATGTCGAAGGCGGTGTCGCTCTCCCCCGGCCCGCACACCGTCGTCTGGCGCTACGTCTCCCCCGACGGCCATCCCATCGAGGGGCAGCTCGCGTTCACGGTGGAACCGGCCGCATCGCAGTCCGTTCCCCCGCCCACGACCAGCCCGACGGCCGCGGCCACGGCGTCCGCGGATCCCACCGCAGCGGCAGCCGCATCGAGCACGGGCGATGGTACGCACGCGCACGGGCACGGCGGCCAGACGCTCCTGTTCGGGGTCGTCGGGATACTGGCGGTGCTGGTCATCGGCGCGGTCGTGCTGCGCATCCGCCGAGGCGCGGACGCGCGGACCGAGGGCTGACGGGAACGCCCGAGCCTCAGAACACCGCGACGGTCATGCCCGACGACGTCGCGGGTCGGTCCATCGCGACGAGCGCCTCGGGCAGGTCGTCGAAGCCGACGGTGCGGCCGATCGTCTGCTCCGGACGCAGTCGCCCCGCCACGACGGCGTCGAGCATCGCGCCGTACTCCCCGACCGCTGCGCCGTGGCTGCCGAGCAGTTCGAGTTCGTCGGCGATGACCCGGCCCATCGGGATCGCCGGAGTGGCTTCGTCGTCGAGGAGCAGGCCGACCTGCACGTGCCGACCGCGCGGACGCAGGGACGCCACGGCGGCGACGGAGGTGGCACGGCTGCCGTAGGCGTCGAGCGAGACGTGCGCTCCGCCACCCGTGCGGGATCGGACCGTCGTGACGGCATCGGCGTCCATCAGCACGGTGTCGGCGCCCAGGGCGGCGGCGCGCTCGAGTGCGGCCGTGGAGACGTCGACGGCGACGACGTGCGCGCCGGCGGCCACGGCGACCATGACCGCGGAGAGCCCGACTCCGCCGCAGCCGTAGACCACGACCCACTCCCCTGCTGCGACGCGTCCCCGGGCGTGCAGAGCGTGGAACGCGGTGCCGAACCGGCAGCCCAGTGCTGCCGCCACCGCGAAGTCCACGGCGTCCGGCAGTGCGACGAGGTTGAGGTCGGCGTGCGGGACGACCAGGGCGTCCGCGTACGAGCCCTGCAGGTCGAACCCGGGCTGCTGCTGGGCGGTGCACACCTGGGTGGCGCCGTCGAGGCATTCGGCGCAGGTCCCGCAGGCGAACACGAACGGGGCCGTGACCCGGTCGCCGACGGCGAAGCGCTGGACGCCCGCTCCGATCGCCGCGACGACGCCGGCGAACTCGTGGCCGGGCACGTGCGGCAGCCGCACCGAGTCGTCGTGCCCCTTCCACGCGTGCCAGTCGCTGCGACAGACACCGGTGGCAGCCACCCGGACGACGACGCCGTGCTCGGGCGCGACCGGTTCCGGCAAGTCGACGATCGAGGGGACGGAACCGAACTGGGAGTACTGGACGGCGCGCATGCGGCCATCCTGACAGACGCGACCCGCGCGTCGGGGTCCCCACGGGCCTCCAGGCCGACGGGCACCCGGCCACCCGGCCACCCGACCACGCGAGCGGTCCACCGCACCCCGATCGGCCGTTGCGCCGCAGGCGCGTCCGCCGGTTGACTCGTCACGTGACCGATCTGCGCTTCTCCGCCGACCCTGCCGACCTCGACGTCGACCGCGTGCACCGCTGGCTGAGCGAGGAGTCGTACTGGGCCCGCGGGCGTGACCGGGCGACGCAGGAGGCGATCATCGCCGGCTCCCGGAACTTCGGCGTGTACGACGCGACGACCGGCGCGCAGCTCGGTTACGCGCGGGTGATCACCGACGGCGTGACGTTCGGGTGGCTCGCCGACGTGTTCGTGGACCCCGACGCCCGGGGCCGCGGCGTCGGGGTCGCACTCGTGCGCGGCGTGACCGAGGCGGTCGAGCCGCTCGGCCTGAAGCGCTTCGCCCTGTTCACCGCGGATGCCCACGGGCTGTACGAGCGGTTCGGGTTCCGCCCGCTGCCCGACCCGGACGGCTGGATGATGCGCCCCGGGCCGGGGTTCGGTGCCGACGTGCACGACTGACGGAGCGTTGCCCCTCAGTACTCGATGCGTCCCTCGCGGTTGTGGAACTCCCCCGTCGGCCCGTCGGTGCCGATCGTCGCGAGCATGACCGTGGCGTCGGTGCCCTCGGTGATCGTCTGGTGTCCGCCGAACCCGTTGAACTCCGTCGCGGTGTAGCCCGGGTCGCTCGCGTTCACCCGGAACCCGGGCAGGTTCTTCGCGTACTGCACGGTCAACGCGATCACGGCCGCCTTCGACGCCGCGTACGGCACCGCCGGCACCCCGTACTCGTCGTGCCCCGGCGTCGTCAGCCAGCGCGGGAAGCCCACCCCCGACGAGACGTTCACGATGACGGGTGCTGCCGAGCGTCGCAGCAGTGGCAGCGCGGCCTGGGTCACCCGGACGATGCCGGTGACGTTGGTGTCGAGCACGGTCGCCATCGCGCTCGCGTCGAGGTCGTCGACCCCGAACGAGGTGCCGAGGATCCCGGCGTTGTTCACGAGGACGTCGAGCTCGGGGATCGTCGCGATCGCCGCGTCGATGCTGGCCTGGTCGGTGACGTCCAGCCGCACGACGTGGGCGCCGAGTGCGCGGGCGTCGTCGCCGCTGGCCGGGTCGCGCATGCCGGCGTGGACGGTGTGGCCGGCCTCGATCAGTCGGCGTGCGGTCTCGAGTCCGAGGCTGCGGTTGGCCCCGGTGATCAATGTCGTTGTCATGTGCCCAGCCTGCCCCCGCCGGCCCGGCTCCCCCAGGCACGGTGCGACGGTGGGACCGGCAGTACCACGACGGACAGGAGGCGCGGGGCGATGATGGTGGACATGAGCGAGTTCGCGAACGTGTTGCGTTCCTGGCGTGACCGGGTGCGTCCCGAGGCGGTCGGCCTGCCGGCCGGCCCCGGCAGACGGACCCCGGGCCTCCGCCGCGAGGAGCTCGCCGCGCTGGCGGGCGTGAGCGTCGACTACGTCGTCCGCCTCGAGCAGGGCCGGGCGACGAACCCGTCGCCGCAGCTGCTCGCGGCCCTCGCGACGGCGCTCCGGCTGTCGTCCGAGGAGCGGGACCACCTGTGCCGGGTGGCCGGCGTCGCCCCGCCGTCGCGCCAGGTGGTGCCGCGGCACATCACGCCCGGCGTGCAGCGGCTGGTCGACCGGCTCGGCGACGTGCCGCTCGCGGTGTTCACGGCGACCCACGACATCGTGCTCTGGAACGAGCTGTGGGCCGCGGTGAACGGCGACCCCTCGCGGTACGTCGGGCTCGATCGCAACCTGGTCTGGCGGCACTTCACGCAGGAGCGCGACGGGGTGGACTGGGACGACGAGCACCAGGAGGAGTTCTCGAGCGACCTCGCCGCCGACCTGCGGCAGGCCTACGGGCGCTACCCGGCGGACCGTGACCTGGCGGACCTGGTCGAACGGCTGCTGCGGGAGTCCCCCGAGTTCGCCCGCCGCTGGGAGACCGGCCGGATCGCCGAGCACCGTGCGAGCCGCAAGGTCGTGCACACGCCCGTCGGGCCGGTGGAGATCGACTGCGACGTGCTGAGCGTCCCCGGCGGTGACCTGCGGATCGTCGTCTACACGGTCGTGCCGGACTCCGAGGACGCCGCGAAGCTCGACCTGCTCCGGGTCACCGGCCTGCAGGAGCTCACGCCGCGGTGAACACCAGCGACGCGTTCTGACCGCCGAACCCGAACGAGTTGTTCAACGCGGCACGGAGCTGCGCGGTCCGGGCGGTGCCGGAGACGACGTCGAGGTCCACCGCGGGGTCGAGCCGGTCGAGGTTCAGGGTCGGTGGCACGGTCCCGGTCTCCAGCGCCCGCAGGGTCAGGATCGCCTCGACCGCGCCGGCAGCGCCGAACATGTGCCCGATGGCGCTCTTCGGAGCGGTGACCAGCGCTCCGGTCCCCACCGCACGGCTGATGGCGGCTGCCTCGCCGACGTCGCCGACCGGTGTACCCGTCGCGTGCGCGTTCACGTGGTCGACGTCCGCACCGGTGAGGCCCGCCATCCGGATCGCGGCGCGCATCGCCCGCTCCTGCTCGCTGCCGTCCGCCAGCGGTGCGGTGATGTGGTGCGCGTCCGAGGTGATCCCCCACCCGGCGAGCGTGCCGTGCGACCGCTGCCCTCGGGCGGCGGCGTGGTCGGCACGCTCGAGCACGACGATGCCGGCGCCCTCACCGAGGACGAAGCCGCGGCGGTCGGCGTCGAACGGACGGGACAGGGTCGTCGGGTCGTCGCCGTCGGGGTTCGCGAGGGCCTGCGACTGGGCGAACGACGCCATCGTCACCGGGGTGACCGCGGCCTCGGTCCCGCCGGTGATGACGACGTCGGCCTCACCGGTGGCGATGAGCCGCGCGGCGGTGGCGATGGCCTCGGCCCCCGAGGCGCAGGCCGACACCGTCGTGTAGGCGCCGCCCCGCGCCCCGTACGCGATGCTGATCTGCGCGGCGGCACCGTTCGCCATGAGCATCGGCACCGTGCGTGGTGAGACCCGTCGAGCACCGGACGCCCCGAGCACGTCGTGGGCGTCGAGGAGCGTCTCCACTCCCCCGATCCCGGTGCCGATGACCACGGCGAGGCGGTCGCCCTCCACCGCGGGGGCACCGGCGTCGGCCCAGGCCTCGTCCGCGGCGACGAGTGCCAGCTGCTGACTGCGGTCGAGACGGTTCGCACGGACCCGCCCGAGCGCCCCCTCGGCGTCGAGTGCGGCATCGGCGCCGACCCGGATCGGCACCTGTTCCCAGAGCGCTCCGTCGCGGTGCAGGGCCCGGACACCGGAGCGACCGGCCACCAGGGCGTCCCAGAGCGGCGTGACGCCGTGGCCGAAGGGTGAGACCGCGCCGTAGCCGGTGATGACGATGTCCACGGGAACTCCTCTTGTACGTTGAACAAGTTGAGTTGTACCACGTACAATTCCGACATGGCAACCACGGTGGACGGCTCCGGCACGGCTCGCGGCGCGGCGACACGGGCGAAGATCCTCGCCGCGACGGCCGGACTGCTCAGCGCGGGTGCTCGGAGCGTCACCGTCAGCGAGGTCGCCCGGGCCGCGGGTGTCTACCCGAACCAGATCACGCACCACTACGGATCGAAGGACCGTCTGGTGCTCGACGCCGCGTTCGCGCTGTTCCTCCGCGACACCACGCGACTGCAGGCGGCCGGCCGTCGTGCGCGCTCGCCGGAGTCGTTCCGACAGGTCCTCGCCCGCACCGCCCTCGCGATGCCGTCGACCCCGCTCGTGGTCCGCGCGCTCGGGGCAGCCGGGGACGACCCGGCGCAGCGTGAGCGCGTGCGGCTGCTGCTCGCCGTGCTGTTCCGGCAGTCCGAGCGCTACCTGGAGCGCGTCGTCGGCGACCAGGGCTGGACGAGCCCCAGCGGTGTCGCCCGGGACGCCCGCACGTTCTGGAGTGCCGTGTTCGGTGCCACCCTGCTCGCGGACGCCGGGGTCACCGGCGGCCCCTCGGACCTCGACCTGGCGGGGACGATCTCCATCCGTTGACCGGGACGGGCACCGCCGCCGGGGGCTCCCCCGGCGGCGGTGTCACTCGCCGAAGCCGGACCGGACCAGTTCCACCAGGGCGTCGACTGCGGCCTGCGCGTCCTGCCCCGTCGCGTCGATCGACACCGTCGCACCCTTCGGCAGCGCCAGGGCCATGATCGCCAGCAGGCTCTTCGCGTCCACGCCGTTGACGTGCACGCTCGCGTCGTACTTCGCCGCCGTCTTCACGAACTCCGCGGCGGGCCGGGCGTGCAGCCCGGTCTCGTTGACCAGCTCGACCGACGCACTGACGCGGTCGGACCCGGCCGCGTCGTCGACGGGGGCAGCCCCGTCGGCCGGCCCCGTGCCTCCAGGCTGGTCACCGGACGGACGGGAGGCGCTGCTCGCGTCCGCATCGGAACCCGCGGCCGATGCCGCGGCAGCCAGGACCGCGTCGGCGTCACCGCCCGTCTGGGCGGCGACCGCTGCCGCCACCGTGCCCTCGACCAGCGGGGCCTGCGACACGTGGACGCGGGCACGGACGTCGTCGTCCAGGAAGTCGAGCGCGGTGTCGGTCGTCAGGTAGGCGGAGCCGAGGTCGCACAGGACCACGACGGCGTCCGCCTGGGCGAGTTCCTCGATGCCGGCGGTGATCGCCTCGAACGAGGTGCCGATGCCGCCGTCGTCCGTGCCGCCCGCGGCGACGAGCGGAACGTCCGCAGCCATCTGCCGTGCCAGCTCGACGGTGCCCGTCGCGATCGCCGCGCTGTGCGAGACGACCAGGATGCCGACGGTCACGCTGCGTCCACCGCTGCGCGCAGGATGTACGCGGTCGACTGCGCACCGGGGTCGCGGTAGCCGATCGCGCGGTCGCCGAGGTAGCTCGCGCGGCCCTTGTGGGCGACGAGCGGCTCGGTGTCCGCCGCACCCTGCGCGGCGGCGTCGGCTGCTGCGGTGAGCACGGACTTCGGGTCGTCGCCGGCACCGGCAGCCGCTGCTGCGGCGTCGACCGCGGGGCTCCACGCGTCGACCATCGTCTTGTCGCCGACCGCGGCCTTGCCGCGGGAGACGACCCCGTCACGGGCGGCGGTGAGGACGGCGACGAGGGTGTCCGCGTCGAGTTCGGCCGCGTCACCGGCAGCCTGTGCCGCCTTCAGGTAGGCGGTGCCGAAGAGCGGGCCGGCAGCTCCGCCCACGGTCGAGATGAGCTTCGTCGCAACGGTCTTGAGGACGGCGCCCGGGGTGTCGAAGGACCCGGAGTCGATGGCCTCGAGCACGGCCCGGAACCCGCGGTCGAGGTTCTCGCCGTGGTCGCCGTCCCCGATCTCACGGTCGAGCGTGACGAGCTCGGCGCGGTGTTCGTCGATCGTCGCGGCGGTGCGACGGACCCAGTCGATGGCCCATGCGGTGTCGAGCGCCAATGCGGTTCCCTTCGTGTGTCCGGCCCGGTGGGGCCCGGTGTCGTGGTCCGGTGGTCGAGCGGCCGTGGTCGGTCGCGGTTGCGGTTGCGGTCGCGGTCGCCGTTGCCGTTGCGGTTGCAGTCGCGGTTGCGGTCGCTCAGCGTCCCCAGCGCAGGGCCGGGGTCTCCACCGGGGCGTCCCAGAGGGCAGTGAGTTCGTCATCGAGCACCGTGACGGTGAGCGAGAACCCCTGCATCTCGAGGGACGTGACGTAGTCGCCGACCAAACTACGCGTGACCTGGTAGCCGCGGTCGGAGAGGACCTCGGCGGCGCGTCGGTAGGCGATGTAGAGCTCGGACAGCGGGGTGCCGCCCATGCCGTTCACCAGGAGCAGCAGCGACGACCCGGCCGGGGCGTCGAGGTCGGTCAGGATCGGTTCGAGCACGCGGTCGACCAGCTCATCCGCCGGTGCCATCGCGATCCGCTCGCGGCCCGGCTCGCCGTGGATGCCGATGCCGAGCTCGACCTCGTCGTCGGCCAGCGCGAACGACGGCTCCCCCGCGTGCGGGACGGTGCCCGACGCCAGCGCGAGCCCCATTGACCGCGTGACGTCGTTGACGTGCCGGGCCACGGCGGCGACGGCGTCCAGGTCGTCCCCGCGCTCGGCGGCGGCGCCGGCGCACTTCTCCACCACGACGGTCCCGGCGACACCGCGACGGCCGGCGGTGAACAGGGAGTCCTGCACCGCGACGTCGTCGTCCACCACGACGGACTCGACGCGGACGTCGTCCATCGCCGCGAGCTCGGCCGCCGTCTCGAAGTTGAGCACGTCGCCGGTGTAGTTCTTCACGATGTGCAGCACGCCCGCACCGCCGTCGACGGCCTTCGTCGCGGCGACGATCGGGTCGGGCGTCGGGCTCGTGAACACCGGGCCGGGCACCGCGGCGTCGAGCATGCCGTACCCGACGAAGCCGGCGTGCAGCGGTTCGTGGCCGCTGCCACCGCCGCTGACGATCCCGACCTTGCCGGCGACGGGTGCGTCAGCGCGGTGCAGGTGGATCGGGTCCTCGACCAGGACGACGTGTCCGGCGTGTGCCCGGGCGAAGCCCCGGACGGTCTCCTCGACCACGGCCTGCGGGTCGTTGATGAGCTTCTTCATGCGGTGCCTCCACGGGTACGGGGTCGAACCGTGGCGGTCACACCGCGCGTCGTCGACCGGAGTGCGCCCAATCTACATCGACGGCACGGGCAGCCGTCCGCTCCCGATGCACGTTCGTGCAGTGCGCCGAGGACGCGTCACCGCCTCGGGATCGTGCGGGGGACACTCGTCCTGCACGTTCGTGCACGATGCCGCACTTCGCTCACGAATTCATCGCCGGGCCGTGAACCGCATCACTATGGTTGGCCTCAATCACTCAACGGGGAGTGCGGCGCAGCACGGCCGGACCCCCACCCTCACGCACTGGAGGTCACCGATGGACGGCATCGGCGTCAATTTCCTGTCCGAGCTCGTCGGTACGGCGATGCTCATCATCCTGGGTGGCGGCGTCGTCGCCGCTGTCTCGCTCGCGAAGTCCAAGGGCTTCGGAGCCGGGTTCCTGATGGTCACCATCGGCTGGGGCTTCGCGGTCTTCGCCGGTGTCACCGTCTCGTACAGCTCGGGCGGTCAGCTCAACCCCGCGGTCAGCCTCGGGCTCGCCCTGCTCGGCAAGATCACCGTCGGCGAGATGTTCCTCTACTGGCTCGCCCAGCTGATCGGCGCGATCATCGGCGCGGTCATCGTCTGGCTCGCCTACAAGCAGCACTTCGACGAGGAGCCCGACGCGGCCGCCAAGCTCGGCGTCTTCTCGACCGGCCCCGCGATCCGGTCGTACGGCTGGAACCTCGTCACGGAGATCATCGGCACCTTCGTGTTGGTCTTCGTCGTCATCGCGTTCTCGAACGGTCAGACGCCGGCATCGCTCGGCGCGATCCCCGTCGCCTTCCTCGTGATCGCGATCGGTGTCAGCCTCGGTGGCCCCACCGGCTACGCCATCAACCCCGCCCGTGACCTCGGCCCCCGCATCGCGCACGCCATCCTGCCCATCAAGGGCAAGGGCTCGAGCGACTGGGCCTACGCCTGGGTGCCGGTCGTCGGACCGCTGATCGGTGGCGCCCTCGCCGCCGGCCTGTCCGTCGCCCTGCTGCCCATCGTCAGCTGACCCACCCCACCCCGAAGGCGTGACCGGCCGTTCCGCACGACCGACCACGCACCGCACCGAACACCCGTAAGGAGCACCAATGGCCGACTACATCGTCGCCATCGACCAGGGCACGACCTCGACCCGAGCAATCGTGTTCGACCACTCCGGTTCGATCATCTCGACCGGGCAGAAGGAACACGAGCAGATCTTCCCGCGCGCCGGGTGGGTCGAGCACGACCCCGCCGAGATCTGGGACAACACCCGCGAGGTGATCGGTCAGGCACTGTCGCGTGCCGACATCACGCGCCACGACGTCGCAGCCGTCGGCATTACCAACCAGCGCGAGACCGCCGTCGTCTGGGACAAGACCACCGGCAAGCCGATCTACAACGCGATCGTCTGGCAGGACACCCGCACGCAGGCGCTCGTCGACAAGCTCGCCGACGGCGACACCGACAAGTACAAGGCCATCGTCGGCCTGCCGCTCGCGACGTACTTCGCCGGGACCAAGATCATGTGGATCCTCGAGAACGTCGAGGGTGCTCGTGAGAAGGCCGAGGCGGGCGACCTGCTCTTCGGCACCACCGACACCTGGGTCCTCTGGAACCTGACCGGTGGCGTCGACGGCGGCGTCCACAAGACCGACGTCACGAACGCGTCCCGCACGCTGTTCATGGACCTCGAGACGCTGCAGTGGCGCGACGACATCCTCGCCGACTTCGGCGTCCCGAAGTCGATGCTCCCCGAGATCGTCAGCTCCTCCGAGGTCTACGGCCACGTCGAGTCCTCGAGCCTGCTGCGCGAGGTCCCGATCGCCGGCATCCTCGGCGACCAGCAGGCCGCGACCTTCGGTCAGGCCGCGTTCGACCAGGGCGAGTCGAAGAACACCTACGGCACCGGCAACTTCCTGATCTTCAACACCGGTACCGAGATCGTCCGCTCCGAGAACGGCCTGCTCACCACCGTCGGCTACAAGCTCGGCGACCAGGAGACGCACTACGCCCTCGAGGGTTCGATCGCCGTCACGGGCTCGCTCATCCAGTGGCTCCGCGACAACCTCGGTCTGATCGGCAGCGCCCCGGAGGTCGAGGCCCTGGCCAAGACCGTCGAGGACAACGGTGGCGTGTACTTCGTGCCGGCGTTCTCCGGGCTCTTCGCGCCGTACTGGCGTCCCGACGCCCGCGGTGCGATCGTCGGTCTCACCCGCTTCGTCAACAAGGGGCACATCGCGCGTGCCGCCCTCGAGGCGACGGCGCTGCAGACCCGCGAGGTCCTCGACGCGGTCAACGCCGACTCCGGCGTGGACCTGACCGAGCTCAAGGTCGACGGTGGCATGACCGCGAACAGCGAACTCATGCAGTTCCAGGCCGACATGCTCAACGTGCCGGTCGTCCGGCCGGTCGTCGCGGAGACGACGGCGCTCGGTGCGGCCTACGCCGCAGGTCTCGCGGTCGGCTTCTGGGCCAACCTCGACGAACTCCGTGCCAACTGGCAGGAGGACAAGCGCTGGGAGCCGCAGCTCGACGCCGCCGAGCGCGAGCGCACGCTCCGCCTGTGGAAGAAGGCCGTCACGAAGACCTTCGACTGGGTCGACGAGGACGTGCAGTAACGAAGCACGCGCACGCTGACCGCGTGCACTGAACGCACCGACGGGAGGCCCGGTGCCGGTTCCTGGAACCGGCACCGGGCCTCCTGTGCGTTGCGTCTCCTGCGCGTCGGGCGCGGCAAGTCGTCGGGTGGTCGGGTGGCTGCCGGCGCGGTGCGGCACGGTGCGGCTCGGGCGGAAGCGGCGTGGACTACGCGGCGGGAGCTGCGCCGACCCAATCAGCCAGTTTGCGCGCACCGGCGCCTGAGTCGATCGCCTCGGCGGCGACGACCAGCTGCTCGCGGAAGCGCTGCAGGATCGGCCGGTCGGACTCGTTCGGGTCCTGCGCCAGGCGGAACGAGACGAGGCCGGCCGCGGCGTTCAGCAGGACGATGTCGCGGACGGGTCCGGTCTCCCCCGCGAGCACCCGGTGGACGACGCCGGCGTTGTGCTCGGGGTCGCCGCCGAGCAGGTCGTCCGTGCGTGCCCGGGCGATGCCGAGGTCCCGCGGGTCGAGGTCGTGCTCGGTCACGCGGCCGCCGGTGACCTCCCAGATGTGACTGTGCCCGGTGGTGGTCAGCTCGTCGAGTCCGTCGTCGCCGCGGAACACGAGCGCCGTCGCGCCGCGCGTCTGGAACACGCCCGTGATGATCGGCACGAGGTCGAGCTGGGCGACACCCACGGCGTTGGCCTCGCACCGCGCGGGGTTGACGAGCGGGCCGAGGAAGTTGAACACCGTCGGCACGCCGATCTCGCGCCGGACCGGGCCTGCGTGGGCGAAACCGGGGTGGAACGCGTTGGCGAAGGCGAAGGTCAGCCCGACACGCCGGAAGGTGTCCGCGACACGCGCGGCGTCCATCGTGAGATCGAGTCCGAGGGCAGCGAGCACGTCGCTCGACCCGGACTTCGACGAGCTGGCCTTGTTGCCGTGCTTGACGACGGGGACCCCGGCGGCCGCGATCACGATGGCCGCCATGGTCGAGATGTTCACGGTGCCGACCACGTCGCCGCCGGTCCCGACGATGTCGAGCGCCATCGGGTCGACGTCGAGCGGAACCGCGGCGTCCAGGATCGCGTCGCGGAACCCGACGACCTCATCGACGGTCTCGCCCTTCGCGCGGAGCGTCACGGCGAAGGCTGCAATCTGTGCCTGGGTGGCACGCCCGTGCACGATCTCCTCCATGGCCCATGTGGATTGCCTGATCGTCAGGTCCTCGCGCGCCATGAGCGCGCTGATCACCGCTGGCCAAGAAAGTGCGTCAGGCATGGCTCAATCGTAGTGAATTCGAGAGACCCGCCAGTCTCCTGCGAAAACACTGTCGGGGGTTTCGGCCATAATGGAGGACGTGACTAGCACCTCTCTCTCCAGATCAGCCAGCGGTCCGGCCCTCAACAGGCCGAACGCCGTGGCCGTGGGGACGATCGTGTGGCTGGGCAGCGAGGTCATGTTCTTCGCCGGCCTGTTCGCGATCTACTTCACGCTCCGCAGCACGTCCCCTGAGCTCTGGGCGACCGAGACCGCGAAGCTCGAGGTGCCCTTCGCCTCCGTGAACACGATCATCCTGGTGCTGTCCAGCTTCGCCTGCCAGTTCGCCGTGTTCGCTGCGGAGCGCTTCCAGGTGCACCGGACGAGCTGGAACCCGCGCCACTGGGGCATGACGGAGTGGTTCTTCGTCACCTACGCGATGGGTGCGATCTTCGTCTGCGGCCAGATCTTCGAGTACGCCAACCTCTGGCACGAGGGCGTGACGCTCTCCTCCAGCGCCTACGGCTCGGCGTTCTACATGACCACCGGGTTCCACGGGCTCCACGTGACCGGTGGCCTCATCGCCTTCCTGCTGACGCTCGGCCGCGGTTTCGCCGCCAAGAACTTCGGCCACAAGGAAGCGACCACCGCCATCGTCGTGTCGTACTACTGGCACTTCGTCGACGTCGTGTGGATCTTCCTCTTCGCCGTCATCTACCTTCTCAAGTAGGAACTGGACACCCCCCAGCACATGTTCAACAGAACCAAGTCCAAGAAGGGCCGCCGTTCACCGATGGCGACCGTGTCGCTCATCGTCGTGGGTCTCATGACCACCGGTGGCGCGTACGCACTGTTCAGCTCCACGGCGAACGCCGACGACAGCACGAACACCGTCGCCGCCTCGAGCCAGTCGCAGGTGAACGAGGGCGAGAAGCTCTTCGCCTCGAACTGCGCCACCTGCCACGGTCTCTCCGCGCAGGGCACGAGCGAGGGCCCGTCCCTCATCGGTGTCGGTGCCGCGTCGGTCGACTTCCAGGTCGGCACCGGCCGCATGCCGATGGCCGCTCAGGGCCCGCAGGCCGAAGAGAAGCCCGCGCAGTTCACGGACGAGCAGGTCGACGCACTCGCGCAGTACGTCGCCTCCCTCGGCCCCGGCCCGTCGGTCCCGTCCACCGAGCTCACCAACGGTGAGGACGGCGACGCTGCCGAAGGCGCCGAGCTGTTCCGCATCAACTGCGCCATGTGCCACAACGTGGCCGGCGCCGGTGGTGCACTGACCGAGGGCAAGTACGCCCCGAGCCTCGAGACGGTCTCCGGCAAGCACATCTACGAGGCCATGCTCACCGGCCCGCAGAACATGCCGGTCTTCAACGACCTGAACCTGACGCCGGAGCAGAAGGCCGACATCATCACGTACCTCAAGTACGTGCAGGACAACAAGTCCCCCGGTGGCTTCGCACTCGGCTCCCTGGGGCCGGTCGCCGAGGGTCTGTTCATCTGGATCTTCGGACTCGGCGCGGTCGTCGCGATGACCGTCTGGCTGACCGCGAAGTCCAACTGATCGTCCGTGTCGAACGACACTGAAGGGAACACCATGGCAGAGCACGACGACGAGACGCTGAACTCGTCCTCGGCTGTCGAGAAGCACGGCACGACCACCTCCCCTGGGATCGCGGTCCTCCCCGTCGACCCGTTCGAGAACCCGGGCGAGCCGCCGCACCGCCCGCGTCGCACCGACGTCGACCCGAAGAAGCAGCGTCTGGCCGAGCGCCAGGTCGCCGCCTACTTCTACCTGTCGATCGTCGGCAGCGTGCTGTCGATCGCGGCGTACGTCGCCTTCCCGATCGACCCGAGCGACTTCGGGACGGTCCGCACCGCGAACCTCTTCCTGGGCCTGTCGATCGCCCTCGCGCTCCTCGCCCTCGGCCTCGGCGCCGTCTACTGGTCGAAGTCGCTCGTCGTCGACCGCGAGATCACCGAGCTCCGCCACGGCACCCGCGGCACCGACGCGACCCGCGCCAAGGCGGTCGAGGCGTTCCAGCTCGCCGACAAGGAGTCGGGCTTCAGCCGTCGCAAGCTGATCCGCAACTCGATGATCGGTGCCCTGGCTGCGTTCCCGCTCCCCGGCATCGTCCTGGTCCGTGACCTCGCTCCGGCCGAGGACCCCAACGAGCTGCTCCGCCACACCTTCTGGAAGCAGGGTCTGCGCCTGACGAAGGACCCGACGGGTCTGCCGATCAAGGCCTCCGACGTCACCATCGGTTCGGTGTTCCACGTCATCCCCGAGGGCATGCTCGAGTCCGAGCACATGCTGGAGGAGAAGGCGAAGGCCTCCGTCCTCCTCATGCGTCTCGACCCGAAGGACCTCAACCCGTCCAAGGGCCACGAGAACTGGGGCTACGACGGCATCGTCGCGTACTCCAAGATCTGCACCCACGTCGGTTGCCCCGTCGCGCTCTACGAACAGCAGACGCACCACCTGCTGTGCCCGTGCCACCAGTCCACCTTCGATGTCTCGAACAACTGCGAGGTCATCTTCGGTCCGGCAGCACGCCCCCTCCCCCAACTTCCGATCGCGATCGACGACGACGGCTACCTGGTTGCCCAGAGCGACTTCCACGAGCCGGTCGGACCGTCCTTCTGGGAGCGTGAACGCTGATGACCAGCACCACCACCACCGCACCGAACACGTCGACGAACAAGCCGGCGCCGGAGCGCGGATCCCGCATCATCGGCGGGGTCGCCAACTACATCGACGAGCGCACCAGCATCTCGGGCCTCGTCAAGGAAGTCGGCCGGAAGATCTTCCCGGACCACTGGAGCTTCATGCTCGGCGAGGTGGCGCTGTACAGCTTCGTCGTCGTGCTGCTCTCCGGGACCTTCCTGACGTTCTTCTTCCAGGCGTCCATGACCGAGGTCGTCTACAACGGCTCGTACGTCCCGCTCAAGGGCGTGGCGATGTCGACGGCCCTGCAGTCCACGCTCGACATCTCGTTCGACATCCGCGGCGGGCTCTTCGTCCGTCAGGTCCACCACTGGGCGGCCCTGCTGTTCGTGGCGTCGATCATGCTGCACATGGCCCGCGTGTTCTTCACCGGTGCCTTCCGCAAGCCGCGTGAGCTCAACTGGGTCTTCGGCTTCCTGCTCTGGGTCCTCGCCATGGCCGAGGGCTTCACCGGCTACTCGCTCCCCGACGACCTGCTCTCCGGAAACGGTCTGCGGATCATCGTCGGCATGATCGAGGGTGTCCCGGTCATCGGTGTCTGGATCGCCTACCTGCTGTTCGGTGGGGAGTTCCCCGGGACCGACATCGTCGGCCGCCTGTACACGCTGCACATCCTGCTGCTGCCGGCGATCCTCGTCGCGGTGCTCGGTGTCCACCTCGTGCTCGTCGTGATCAACAAGCACACGCAGTTCGCTGGTCCGGGCAAGACCAACGAGAACGTCGTCGGTGTCCCGATCCTCCCGGCGTTCGCCGCGAAGGCCGGTGGGTTCTTCTTCATCGTCGCCGGCATCCTGGCCCTCATTGCGTCGCTGTTCACGATCAACCCGATCTGGAACTACGGCCCGTACGACCCCTCCCCGGTGTCCGCCGGTACCCAGCCCGACTGGTACATCGGCTTCGCCGACGGCGCGCTCCGACTGGTCCCGCCGCACTGGGAGGTCGTGTGGTTCGGCTACACGGTGTCGTTCAACATCCTGGCGCCGATCGCGGTCCTGGTGCTGCTCATCCTGGCGATCCTGCTCTACCCCTTCATCGAGGCGTGGGTCACGGGCGACAAGCGTGAGCACCACATCCTCGACCGTCCGCGCAACGCCCCGACGCGCACGGCGTTCGGTGCCGCTGGCATCACGCTCTACGCCAGCCTCTGGGCGGCGGCTTCGTCGGACATCATCGCGACGCACTTCCTGGTGTCGATCGAACACGTGATCCACGTGATCCAGGCGACGACGGTCCTCGGTCCGTTCATCGCCTTCTGGATCACGAAGCGTGTCTGCCTCGCCCTCCAGAAGAAGGACCGCGAGATCGTCCTGCACGGCTACGAGTCGGGCCGCATCGTCCGACTCCCCCACGGCGAGTACATCGAGGTGCACGAGCAGCTCGACGAGTACGAGCGCTGGAAGCTCCTGCAGTTCAACGAGTACAAGCCGCTGATGATCCGCCCGAACGCCAAGGGCAAGATCACGGGTCTGCAGAAGGTCCGCGCCGGCGTCTCCCGCTTCTTCTTCGAGGACCGCATCGAGCCGGTTTCGAAGGCAGAGCTCGAGGCAGCGCACGCCGCGCACCACGGCCCGAACCTCGAGGGTGGCCACCAGGCTCCCCAGGTCGGCCCCGGCGATCACTGATCGGTAGCACGAAGCAACCCCCGTCACGATGTGGCGGGGGTTTCTTCGTGTGAGGGGCAACACGCCGCCCCCAGTTCACGGCTGGTTCACTCCCGCGTGCTGGACTCGTCCAGGACGGTGTGGCAACGTGTTGCACCACGCATCCGCCAACGGAATGAGACCCCGATGGACAGCCGGACGGCCGAACACCCCAGGCCGAACCACTTCCTCCTCCACCTCAGTGACACGCACCTCGTCTCCGGGGACCGCAACCTGTACGGCGATGTCGACTCCGCCGCTCGGCTCTCGCAGATCGTCGCTGACATCGAAGCCTCGGGCACCCGTCCCGAAGCGATCGTCGTCACCGGCGACGTGGCCGACAAGGGCGAGCCGGGCGCGTACGCCCGTGTCCGCGAGATCCTCGAGCCGGCTGCGCAGCGCATCGGCGCGCAGGTGATCTGGGCGATGGGCAACCACGACGAGCGCGGTGCCTTCCGCCAGGAGCTCTTCGGCCTGCAGCCCACCGATCGCCCGGTCGACTTCGTCTACGACGTCAACGGGCTCCGCGTGATCACCCTCGACACCAGCGTGCCGGGTCACCACCACGGCGAGGTCTCCCCCGAGCAGCTCGACTGGCTCGCCGAGGTCCTGTCCGAGGCTGCGCCGCACGGCACCATCCTGGCGATGCACCACCCGCCCGTGCCGAGCGTCCAGGACCTCACCGTCCTCGTCGAGCTGCGCGACCAGCAGGCCCTGGCCGAGGTCGTCGAGGGCAGCGACGTCCTCGCCATCATCGCCGGTCACCTGCACTACTCGACCAGTGCCGTGTTCGCCGGCATCCCGGTGTCCGTCGCCAGCGCCACCTGCTACACCCAGGACCTCACCGAGTACCAGGGCGGCACCCGCGGCCGTGACGGTGCGCAGTCGTTCAACCTCGTGCACGTCTACGGGCACAACGTCGTCCACTCGGTGGTGCCGATCGGGCACTACGCCACCGTTGGGCAGCCCGTCTCCGCGCTCGAGACCGAGGCGAAGCTGGCCGCACACGGCGTGACGATCCCCGCGGCCGTTGAGCCGGCACCGGTCACCTCGAGCATCCCGGTGTTCACGCTCGACTCGGTGCCCGTCTCCCCCGTCCACCGGTAGCGCCGCGCACTTCGCGTGCAGAAGAGGTCGGGTCCGTCATGCGGACCCGACCTCTTCTGCTCACCAAGGGCGGGCGCGTGCGGTCGCGACTCCCCGTCACTCCAACGCAAGTGGTCACGTTCCGTCGGCTGGCGGCTCGGCAATCAACAGTTCGTGACCGCTCGGCGGGCAGCCAACGGGGTGTCGTGACCGCTCGGCGGGCGCGTCCCGACGGCGGACCCGACGGCCGGGAGGCCCGTGGCGGGCCCGACCCGCGCCTCCCGGCCCGCGGGGTGGTCGCGACACACCGCCGGTGCTGCGTCGCGTGGTCGTGTTCCGTTGTTTGCGGGCGGCGCAGCCGACGGGCTGTGACCGCTCGGCGTGTGGACGGCGGGGAGTCGTGACCGGTGGACGTCGGTGCCGCGTCCGAACCCGGGGGCTGGGTTCCGGCGCCGGGCTCGCAGGCTCGCCCGGAGCGCCCCAGCAGGCCGCTGGCGCGTCCTAAGCGCTGGGACGCTCCCAGCAGGCCGCTGGCGCGTCCTAGGCGTCCCGTGGGACCGGGCTCGCAGGCTCGCCCGGAGCGCCCCAGCAGGCCGCTGGCGCGTCCTAAGCGCTGGGACGCTCCCACGGCGCGGGGAACGGGAAGTAGCGCTCGAGGAAGTCCGTCACGCGCTGCGTGCGCTCCTCGTCGCTGACCTCCGGGAAGCTGCCGTCGTTGAGGCAGAAGAAGTCCACGTTCCGCTTCTTCAGCAGCTCGTCGAGGGCCTTGAGTCCGGAGACCATGGTCGTGTCGATGTACCCGACGGCCGCGTTCTCCTGGATGATCGCCCGACCGGTGAGCAGCGAGTAGTAGTGGTACAGCGAGTTCGTCACCGAGATGTTGTCGGCGGCGCGGAAGCGTGACGCCGCAGTGGCCGCGAACTCGTCGGCGAACTCGTGCTCCATCTCGGTCATGATCGAGGCGCGCAGGGGCGTCGGGGCGTGCTCGAGGTGCCGGGTCGTCACCGCACCGAAGCGCTGCTGCAGCAGGCGACGGTTCACGCGGGCGGAGTTCTCGAAACCGCTGCGTGCCGGGTTGTTGGAGCCGAGGCCGATCCGGGTCGACGCGAGGATGAACTTCGTGACCGATCCGGGGCTGTAGAACGCCGAGGGGTCGACGAGGCGCCCGAAGAACATGTCGTCGTTCGAGTAGATGAAGTGCTCGCTGATGCCCGGGATGTGGTGCAGCTGCGACTCGACGGCTTGCGAGTTGTGGGTCGGCAGCACGGACGGGTCGGCGAAGAACTCCTCGCTGCGGACGATCCTGACCTTCGGGTGATCGGCGAGCCAGTGCGGTGCCGGGGAGTCCGTCGCGATGTAGATCTGTCGGATCCAGGGCGCGAAGGTGTGCACCGAGCGGAGCGCGTACTTCAGCTCGTCGATCTGGCGGAACCGGGCCGGGGCGTCGTCGCCCTCGCCCAGGACGGCGTTCGACTGTGCGGCCTGGCGGGCGCGCTG
Organism: Curtobacterium sp. VKM Ac-2852; assembly: GCF_013205045.1. Lineage (NCBI taxonomy): Bacteria > Bacillati > Actinomycetota > Actinomycetes > Micrococcales > Microbacteriaceae > Curtobacterium > Curtobacterium sp. VKM Ac-2852. The sequence goes on along the minus strand of NZ_JABMLI010000002.1, from coordinate 583,816 downwards.
GTACTCGATGGCGTTGCCGTCGACCCACGAGAAGACGATGTCGATCGGGAACCGGATGTCCGAGACGTGGTCGTCGAACATGTGCTCGACGGTGCGCCAGGTGCGGCCGTAGCGTTCGATGTCGACGAGCACGAACTCGTCGATCGGCAGGCTGCGACGCATCAGGGCGTTCTCGACGGGGGCGAGGACCTCGGTGTCGGTGACGCGCCAGAACTCGAGCTGGACGCTCGTCTCGGCGCCGTAGCGCAGGCGTCCGAGCGGCTCGAGCCGCGGGCGGAACACGCGGAGCACCGGTTCTTCGACGGAGCCGAGTCCGTCGTCCTGCACCAGCACCGCCGGCTTGCCCGGGGGCTTCGCGTAGAAGGGCTCGTTGACGGCCGCGGACATCACGGCGCTCTCCGCGCGCTGGCGGTCCCGCTCGTCGAGGGCGATCACCGGGCGCTGGTCGTTGCCGCGGATGAGCAGGTGGTCGACGTCAGCCGCAGTGAGCGCGTCGTCGAGGAACAGCAGGTCCTCGATCATCGACTGCTGGGGCGTGAGGTGTCCGTTGATCAGGGTCAGTCGCCCCTTGCGGACGACGACGTCGGATCGGTCGAGACCGCCGGAGGACGGTCGAGGGTTCAGCAGAGGACTCTCGGTCACCGGCTCGGTCTCGTCGTTCATCCATGCCCTTCGGGTCGTGCGGTCGGGTCCTGTACCCGACCTGCCGATCCTACCGTCCGTCCGACTCGCGGGGCACCTTGACGACGATGCCCACCGCGATGAAGAGCGCGGCGGCGACCAGCTGCAGGGCCGCCCACACCTGTCCGGGGATCGGCACCGTGACGAGCGGGTTCCAGCAGACGGCGACGGCGGCCATGAGGAGGGCTGCCCACCAGACCTTCCCGCGCACGCTGAAGACGAGCACGATCAGCGCGAGCACCGTGACGCCCCAGCGGGCGAAGACGAAGCCCGACGAGTCGACGATGGCGACGCAGGCCAGCAGCACGATCGCCGCGATCATCGACGGTGCCAGTGCGGGGCGGGTGAAGGGCGGCGTGGCACGGGCACCGCTGGCCGGTGCGGCCGGTGCGGGTCGAGGGGACCCTGCGGGCACGCCGTGCTGGGACGACCCCACCGGGGGCCGCCCCTTGCGTGCGGCCATCAGTCCGAGGAACCGTCGAGGTCGATCGCCTGGATCGACCGCGACATCGGCGGCAGGTCGCGGACGCGCTCGAGCGCCGGCACCAGTTCACCGACCAGCGCGCGGTAGCCCTCTTCGGTCAGGTGCAGGCCGTCCTCGGTGAAGCGCGCGTCCAGGTGGTCGCCGTCGGCCAGGGCGGGCCAGGCGTCGAGGTACTGCGCGTGGCAGGTGGCGACGAACTGCCGGAGGTGCCGGTTGGCCTGCTCGATCTTCGTGGCGTACTCGGCCTGCCGGGGCAGGATCGACACGAGCAGCAGACGTACGCCCGGCAGCTCGCGGCGGAGCGTGACGAGGATGGTCTCGACGTTGCGGACCACGTGCTCGGCGCTGGCGCGGTGGTTGCCGAAGTCGTTCGTGCCGATGAGCAGCACGATCACCTCGGGCTGCTCGGCGACGACGGCGTCGAGGCGCGTCAGCACGCCGTCGGTCGTGTCGCCGCCGATGCCCTGGTTCAGCGTGTGCTCGTCGGGGAGCCACGTGTCCCAGTCACCCTGTTCGGTGATGCTGTCCCCCAGGAAGAGGACGGGGCTGCGGTCGTCGGTCATGCTGCCTCCTCGTGCGCCGGCTCGGGGGTCTCGGTCTGCTGCGTCCGGTTGCGCTGCGTGGACCCGGTGTGGTCGGACTCCCGCTCGGCGGCGGCGGTGATGCGCTCGACCATACCGGGGAAGATGATGCCGTGGAACGGCAGGATGCCGTACCAGTACAGCCGGCCGGCGAGTCCCTGCGGGAAGTAGATCGCCCGCTGGTGGTAGTCGCTGCCGCCGTCGGGGTTCGGTGTGACGGTCATCTCGAGCCACGCACGACCGGGTGACTTGAACTCGGCGCGGAGCCGCAGGTACCGGCCGCGCTCCAGCCGTTCGACGCGCCACCAGTCGAGCGCGTCGCCCTGCTCCAGGCGCTGCTGGTCACGACGCCCGCGGTTCAGGCCGACGCCGCCGGCGATCTTGTCCATCCAGCCGCGGGCGACCCAGGCGAGCGGGAACGAGTACCAGCCGTTGTCCCCGCCGATCGACTCGACGACACGCCAGACGTCCTCGGCGGAGGCACTGGAGTGCCGCTTCCGGTCGTCGACGTAGACGGTGTGCCCGGCCCAGTCGGGGTCGTTCGGCATCGGGTCGGCCGAGGCGCTCGAGAGCGTCGCGCTCCGCCAGCTCGTCTGGACCTGACCGCTGCGCATCTTGTTCAGCGCGAGGCGGACGGCCCGACGGTACGAGGTGAGCCCGCCCTCGGGCTGCGGCACGACGTCGTCGATGTCGTGCTCGCGCTGCACGCACTCGAACTGCAGCGACTCGATGATCGGCGTCGCGAGCTTGCGCGGGATCGGGGTGACGGCGTTGAACCAGTGTGCGGCGAGGCGCGGGGTGAGCACCGGCAGGACCGTGATCGGGCGCTGGGGCAGCTTCGCCTCGACCGCGTAGCCGTTCAGCATCTGGCCGTACCGCAGGACGTCGGGGCCGCCGATGTCGAAGGTGCGGTTGACGTCGGCGGGGACGTCGAGCGCGGCCACCAGGTAGTACAGGACGTCGCGGACCGCGATCGGCTGGATGTGGTTGCGGACCCAGCGCGGCGCGGGCATCCACGGCAGGACGTCGGTCAGGTGCCGGATCATCTCGAACGAGGTGCTGCCCGAGCCGATCACGACCCCGGCCTGGTACGCCACCGTCGGCACGCCCGAGCCGAGGAGGATCTCCCCCACCTCCTTGCGGCTGCGGAGGTGCTTCGACAGCTCGCCGTCCGGGTGCAGCCCGCCCAGGTAGACGAACCGGCTGACCCCGGCCGCCTTCGCCTCGCGCGCCATGGTCTCCGCGGCCTCGCGCTCGGCCGACTCGAAGTCGCCGTCGGCCCCCATCGCGTGGGCCAGGTAGTAGACCGCCTCGATCCCGTCGACGGCGGCGCGCACCGCCTCGGCGTCCTGGAGATCGCCCTCCGCGACGTCGACCTCACTGCTCCACGGGACGTCCTGGAGCTTCCGGGGGTTGCGCACGAACACCCGGACGGAGTGGCCGGCTTCGAGGAGACGAGGGACGAGACGACCACCGATGTACCCGGTGGCGCCGGTGACGAGGACCTGCATGCCCTGCACGCTACGCGGCACGCCTGACGGGTAGGCTTGCCGGGTGGACAACGCAGCCTTCCCCGTCACCGTCGATGCCGTCCGCGGCCTCATCGACCACGCGATCCTGAAGCCCGAACTCACCCGCGCGGACGTCGACGCCCAGCTCGACGAAGCCGCCGCCCACCGCGTCTTCAGCGTCTGCGTCCGTCCGAGCGACGTCGCCCACGCCGTCGAGCGCCTCACGGGCACCGGTGTCGGCGTCGGCACCGTGATCGGCTTCCCGCACGGCACCACGTCCACCGCGGCGAAGGTCGCCGAGTCGCTGCAGGCCCTGGCCGACGGTGCGTTCGAGCTCGACATGGTGCAGAACATCGGCGCCGCGAAGTCGGGTGACTGGGAGCGCGTCGAGCAGGACGTCCGCGCGGTCGTCGACGCCGCCGGCGACACCGTCGTCAAGGTGATCCTCGAGACCGCGTTCCTGACCGACGACGAGATCGTCGCGGCCTCGCGTGCGGCACAGACCGCCGGCGCGGCCTTCGTGAAGACCTCTACCGGGTTCGCCGGCGGCGGCGCGACGGCCGAGCACATCGCCCTCATGCGCCGCACGGTCGGTGCCGACACCGGCGTGAAGGCCTCCGGCGGCGTCCGCGGGCTCGACACCCTGCTCGAGATGGTCGAGGCTGGCGCGAACCGCATCGGCACGAGCGCCTCGGCCCGCATCCTCGACGAGGTCGCGCACCGCGCGGAGACGGGTGCCGCCTCGGCGCTCGGCGACGACACGACGTCCTACTGAACCCACGGGCTGAGCCGACCTGGCTGAGCCCACCGGGCTGAGCCCACGCGCCCAGCACGACCCACCACGACCAGGCCGGTGCCCACCGGACGCGACGACGCGTCGGCGACCCGCACCGTGCCTCCAGACCGCCGCATCGGAGCGCGCATGTCCAGCACCGCACCTCAGTCCCCCGCCCTCGCCCTGGCCGTCGACCTCGGCGGCACGAAGGTCGAGGCCGCGCTCGTCACCGACCAGGGCGTCGTGCTGCCGGCGACCCGGTTCCGCAGCCCCACCGGGCCCCAGCGCACCTCGGACGAGCTGCAGGCCGCCGTCGACGAGGTCGTCACGGCCGCGCTCGGCGCGCTGCCGGCCGACGCGACGCTCGTGGGTGTCGGCGTCGGTTCCGCCGGGCCCGTCGACGAGGAGCACGGCCTCGTCTCCCCGCTCAACATGCCGGTCTGGCGTGGCCACCCGTTGCGCGACCGGATCGCTGCGCTCGTGCCGGACGACGTCCCGGTGACGCTCCGCATGGACGGCCTGGCGATCACCCTCGCCGAGCACTGGGTCGGCGCGGCCCAGGGGTACGAGCACGTCATGGGCATGATCGTCTCCACCGGCGTCGGCGGCGGGCTCATCCTGCACGGTCGCACCGTCAGCGGACCGACGGGCAACGCCGGCCACATCGGCCATGTCGAGTGCGGCGGCTACGACGACCCCTGCGCCTGCGGGGGCACCGGTTGCCTCGAGGCGATCGCCAGCGGCCCGAAGACCGTGGCCTGGGCACGTCGTCAGGGCTTCGCGGGCACGACCGGCGAGGAGCTCTCGGCCGCCTACGCCGCCGGCGACGAGATCGCCGTCGCCGCGGTGCAGCGGAGCGGCCGCGCCCTCGGGCAGGCCATCGCCGCCGCCACGAGCCTGGTCGACCTCGAGATCGTCGCCATCGGCGGCGGGTTCTCGCACGTCACGCCGGACCTGTTCGAGTACGCCCGGCAGGCCGTGGCGGAGCGTGTCGAGTTCGGGTTCGTCACGAAGGTGCAGATCGTGCCGACCGGGTTGTCCCAGGACGGTCCGCTCATCGGTGCCGCGGCGCTCGTGCACCGAGCTGACGTCCTGCGCTGAGCGCGCGCGTCCCGTCCGTCCGGGCTCGATCCGGCGCGCGGGCGCGACTGGTCGCGTCGTCGACGCGGCCCACGCCGTGGACGTGACCGGCGACGGCCTGGAGGCGCGGTGCTGGCCCGCCACGAGCCTCCCGGCCGGTCGGTGGCTTGTCCACAGGGCTGTCGGTCGCGCGCGCAGGTCGGGCAGGATGTGCGGGTGCCCCGCCCGCGACTGCTGACCAGTGACGACTGGCCGGAACCCGAGCTGCGTGCGGCGGTCCTGGCCGGCGAGCTGGTCGCCGTCGGTCCCTGCTGGGCCTCCCCCGCCGAACCGCAGACGCCGTGGTTGCGCGCCGCGGCTGCCGCATGGGTCCTTCGAGACGCGCGCCTGATCGCCTGTACTCTGACCGCCGCGTGGATCTGGGGTGCGGTGTCCCGGCCGCCGGCGCCGCTCGAGGCCTGCATCCCGCCGCAGGTGCGCGTGCACGTCGGGCCGGACGTCCGCCTGCGAGAGGTCCGGATCGACGTCGCGGACACCGTCGAGCTCTCGCGGCTGCGGGTCACGCTGCCGGCGCGGACCGCGGTCGACCTGCTCCGGACGCCGGGGCCGACGGCCGGTGCGTTCGGGGCTGCCGAGGCGACGGCCGTGCACGGGCTGCTCGCGATCGGGGCGGTCACGGCTGCCGAGGTGCAGGCGCGCCTGAGGTCGCTCGGGACGATCCCCATGGTGCGGCAGGCCGAGCGGCGGTTGTGGGGGCTGCCGGAGCTGCCGGACGCGGCCGGCAGCGCTGCGGGCGCTGTCCGCTAGGGCGTCGCCGGCGCGTTCGCCGAGCGGTCAGGACACCCCGCTCACGTCCGCCGAGTGGTCGCGGACTGTCGGTTGGCAGGGCCCCGGCTGACGGTTTGTGACCGGTCGGCGGTGCCCGTGCGACGTGTCGTGACCGGTCGACGGGCTGGAGGCACGGGAGGCGCGGGGCGGGGCTGCCGCGGGCCTCCGGTCCGGCGCGTGGGGGTGGTCAGGACACCCCGCTCGCGTCCGCCGAGTGGTCGCGGACTGTCGGTTGGCCGGGCCGCGGCCGACGGGCAGCGACCGGTCGACGGTGCCCGTGCGACGAGTCGTGACCGGTCGACGGGCGGGAGGCGCGGAGCGGGGCTGCCGTGGGCCTCCGTTCGGGCGCGAGCGGGCGGTCAGGACGCCCCGCTCGCGTCCGCCGAGTGGTCGCGAACTGTCGGTAGGCAGGGCCGCGGCCGACGGTTCGTGACCGGTCGACGGTGCCCGTGCGACGCGTCGTGACCGGTCGACGGGCGGGAGGCGCGGGAGGCGCGGGGCGGGGCTGCCACGGGCCTCCGGTCGGGCGCGTGCGGGCGGTCGGGACACCCCGCTCGCGTCCGCCGAGTGGTCGCGGACCGTCGGTTGGCGGGGCCGCAGCCGACGGTCCGCGACCGGTCGACGGACGGGCCGCGCGGGGCCCTGCCGCTAGCCCGCGCTGACGCGGTAGACGTCGTAGACGGCGTCGATGCGTCGCACCGCGTTCAGCACGCGGTCGAGGTGGATGGTGTCGCCCATCTCGAACACGAACCGGCTGAGCGCGAGACGGTCGGACGAGGTCGACACCGTCGCGGACAGGATGTTCACGTGGTGGTCGGTCAGCACCCGGGTGACGTCGCTGAGCAAGCCCGACCGATCGAGCGCCTCGATCTGGATCTGCACCAGGAACACCGACTTCGACGACGGCGCCCACTCGACCTCGATCATCCGGTCGGGTTCGTTCATGAGGGACTTCACGTTGGTGCACGACGACTGGTGCACGGAGACGCCCTGGCCACGGGTGATGAAGCCCACGATCTGGTCGCCCGGCACCGGCGTGCAGCACTTCGCGAGCTTCACGAGGATGTCGGGCGCACCGCGGACGAGCACGCCGCTGTCGCTCGTGCGCAGCTGCCGACTGGTGACCTGGCGCGGGAACGCGAGTTCCGGCTCGTCCGTCTCGGTCTCGGTCTGGACGTTGCCGAGGACCTTCTCGATGACCGACTGCGTCGACACGTGGCCTTCGCCGATGGCGGCGTACAGGGCGGAGACGTCCTCGTACCGCATCGACGAGGCGACCTCGGCGATGCTGTCCTGGCTCATGATGCGTTGGAGCGGCAGGTTCTGCTTGCGCATCGCCCGGGCGATGGCGTCTCGACCCTGCTCGATCGCCTCTTCGCGGCGCTCCTTGGTGAACCACTGCTTGATCTTGTTGCGCGCACGGGGGCTGCGGACGAACTGCAGCCAGTCCTGCGAGGGGCCGGAGTCGGGGTTCTTCGACGTGAAGATCTCGACGACGTCACCGCTGGACAGCTGGCTCTCGAGCGGGACGAGGCGGCCGTTGACCTTCGCACCCATCGTGCGGTGGCCGATCTCGGTGTGCACCGCGTAGGCGAAGTCGACCGGGGTGGCTCCGGCGGGGAGACCGATGACCTTGCCCTGCGGCGTGAAGACGTAGGTCTCCTTGGCGCCGATCTCGTAGCGCAGCGAGTCGAGGAACTCGCCCGGGTCGCTGGTCTCGGCCTGCCAGTCGGTGATGTGGGCGAGCCACGCCATGTCCTGGTCGTCCGTGGTCGACGAGGTCCCGGCGTCACGGCCGGCAGCCCGCTGCTTGTACTTCCAGTGGGCGGCGACACCGAACTCGGCGCGCTGGTGCATCTCGTGCGTGCGGATCTGGATCTCGACCGCACGACCCTGCGGTCCGAGCACCGTGGTGTGCAGCGACTGGTACAGGTTGAACTTGGGGGTCGCGATGTAGTCCTTGAAGCGACCGGGCAGCGGGGTCCACCGTGCGTGCACCGAGCCGAGCATGGCGTAGCAGTCGCGGACGGTCGGCACGAGCACGCGGATGCCGACGAGGTCGTAGATCTCGTCGAACTCGCGACCCCGCACGATCATCTTCTGGTAGATCGAGTAGTACTGCTTCGGCCGGCCCATGACGTCGCCACGGACCTTGGCGGCCTTCAGGTCCTTCTTCAGGGTCCCGATGACGTTCTGGACGAACTGCTCGCGCTTCGGCTGACGTTCCTTGACCAGGCTGTCGATCTCAACGTAGAGCTTCGGGTGCAGGACCGCGAACGACAGGTCCTCGAGCTCGAGCTTGATCATCTGGATGCCGAGCCGGTGCGCGAGCGGCGCGTAGATCTCGAGCGTCTCCTTCGCCTTGCGCGTGGCGGAGGCGGACTCGACGAAGCCCCACGTGCGGGCGTTGTGCAGGCGGTCGGCGAGCTTGATGACGAGGACGCGGATGTCCTTCGACATGGCGATGACCATCTTGCGGACGGTCTCGGCCTGCGCGCTGTCGCCGTACTTGACCTTGTCGAGCTTGGTGACGCCGTCGACGAGCATCGCGATCTCGTCGCCGAAGTCGGCCCGCAGCTGGTCGAGCTGGTAGTCGGTGTCCTCGACCGTGTCGTGCAGGAGCGCCGCCGCGATGGTGATCGTGCCGATGCCGAGGTCGGCCAGGATCTGCGCGACCGCGACGGGGTGCGTGATGTACGGCTCACCGGACTTGCGCTTCTGCCCGTCGTGCGCGCGCTCGGCGACCGAGTACGCACGCTCGATGAGCGTCACGTCGGCCTTGGGGTGGTGCGAGCGGACCGTGCGGATCAGCGTGTCCACCGCGCCGGCCGGCTGGGCGCGCGAGAACAGGCGCGGCAGCAGCGAGCGGAGGGAACCGAGGTTGCCGGTGGTGTTCGGACCGATCGGACTCGAGGGCCGTGGAGCGGAACCCGGGCGGCTCGGCGCGGACGGCTCTTCGCGGGTGTCCGTCATGATGCGCCTCCCAGGACTCGGTCCGAGAGCTCGATCCGAGCTCGATCCGACAAGACTACGCGTCCCCGGTCAGTGGCCGTGACGCGGTTCGCCCTGGGCGTCGCGCTGCACCGGCGCCCCCGCCTGCTCCCAGGCGAGCATGCCGCCGGAGAGGTTGACGGCCGGCACGCCCGACTGCTCGAGCGCCGCGACGATGCGCGACGACCGGCCGCCGGAGTGGCAGACGATGATGGCCGGCTGGTCGCCGCCGTCGATCTCCTGCCAGCGGTCCACGAACTCCGACATCGGCACGAGCGTGGCCTGGGGAGCGTGGACCTCGTCCCACTCCCCCTGCTCGCGGACGTCGAACAGGCGGGCTCCGGCGTCGAGGCGGCGCTGCGCCGCGGCGACGTCGATCTCCTGGATCTCGATGGGCATCAGACGCTCGCCTCTGCCGCGTCGACCTCACGCCGGCGCTTCTCGGCCGCCGCGGTCTTCTTGGCGTCGGACTCCTTGATCTTCGGCTCGTTCTCGCGCAGCTGCGCGTACATCGGCGACGCGATGAAGATCGTCGAGTAGGTGCCGACGATGATGCCGATGAACAGTGCGAGCGAGATGTCGCGCAGGGTACCGGCGCCGAGCACGTACGACCCGATGAAGAGGATCGCCGCGACCGGCAGCAGTGCCACGACCGAGGTGTTGATCGACCGGACGAGGGTCTGGTTCACCGCGAGGTTGACCGACTGCTTGAACGTCCGAATGGATTCCTGCGCGGTGTTCTCACGCACCTTGTCGAAGACCACCACGGTGTCGTAGAGCGAGTACCCGAGGATCGTCAGGAACCCGATGACCGCCGCGGGAGTGACCTCGAGCCCGACGATGCCGTACACGCCGGCCGTGATGAGCAGGTCGTGCAGCAGCGCCGCCATCGCGGACAGCGACATCTTCCAGGTGCGGAAGTACAGCGTCATGAAGACCGCGGCGAGGGCGAGGAAGATCACGAGACCACGGATGGCCTGCGCGAGCACGTCGGCACCCCACGTCGCACCGATGAAGGTCGCGGCGACCTGGCTCTCCGGGACGTCGTAGGCCTTCGCCAGGGCGTCCTGCACCTCGGTCGTCTGCCGGTCGGTGAGCTGCCCGGTCTGCACGCGGATGCCGTGCGTGCCGAGCTGCGAGACGCGCGGAATGGACTCCGGGACGACGTCCTCGACGGTCTCGGTGGCGAGGTTCTGGTCGAGCGTCTTGACGTCGGAGATCGTGAACTCCGAGCCGCCGGTGAACTCGATGCCGAGCTGGTACCCGCCACGGAGCCACGGGGTGACGAGTGAGATCACGATCATCGCGAGGGCGATCAGGTACCAGGTCTTCCGGCGCCCGATGATGTCGTACGACCGCTTCCCCGTGTAGAGGTCGCTGCCGAACTGGCTGAAGCTGGCCATCAGTCGTCCTTCCCGTCCGGCGTCGAGCCGTTGTCGCCGGAGGCCTGCTGGGCCTTCCGCTCCGCGATCGTCTGTCGGCGCTGTGCCTCACCGGCACTGCGCTGGCGCTTGCCGTCCACGACGGGTGCGCGGAACTGGGCGCGCCCTCGGTAGACGGCACCGAGTGCTGCCGGGTCGAGACCACTGAACCGGTGCCCCTCGCCGAAGAACCGGCTGCGGGCGATGAGCTGCATCATCGGGTGGGTGAAGAGCGCGACCACCACGATGTCGATCAGGGTCGTGAGGAGCAGCGTGAACGCGAAGCCCTTGACGTCGGCGACCGCGAGCACGTAGAGCGTGACGGCGGCGAGGAAGTTCACCGCGTCCGACGCCAGGATCGTGCGGAGGGCACGCTTCCAGCCGGACTCGACCGCGCTCTCGAGGGCACGGCCGTCGCGGAGTTCGTCACGGATGCGCTCGAAGTAGACGATGAACGAGTCCGCCGTGATGCCGATCGCGACGATCAGACCCGCCACACCCGCCAAGGACAGGCGGTAGTCGACGCGCCACGACATGATCGCGATCACCAGGTAGGTGAGCACCGCGGCGATCCCGAGCGACAGCACCGTGACGAACGCCAGGGCCCGGTACTGGATGACCGAGTAGATGATCACCAGGATCAGCCCGATCAGACCGGCGACGAGGCCACCGATGAGCTGTGCGGTGCCGAGCGTCGCCGAGATGTTCTCGTTCGACTGCACCTGGAAGTTGATCGGCAGCGCACCGTACTTGAGCTGGTCCGCCAGGGTCTTCGACGACTCGGCCGTGAACGAGCCGGTGATCTGCGCCTTGCCGTTCGTGATCGCGGAGTTCGTCGTCGGTGCGGTGATGACCGAACCGTCGAGCACGATCGCGAACTGGTTCTGCGGCTGCTGGAGCGAGACGAGACGGTTCGTGACGGTGCGGAAGTCCTTCGAGCCCTCGCCGTTGAACGTCAGGTTGACGGCCCACTGGCCGGTCGACGTGCCCTGCGAGTCGGTGGCGAGACCCGAGGTGGCGTTGCTGATGTCGGCACCGGAGACCTCGACCGGTCCGAGGATGTACTTCCCCGCGCCGTCCTGGTCACAGGTGACCAGGGGCTCGTCGTCGGGCGCCGTGGTGACGTCGTCCGGAGCAGCGCAGTTGTAGTTGGTGTACAGGTCCTGCAGCTTCGGCGTGACCCAGTTCAGGTCGCTCGCGTTCGTCGGCTTCGCGCTCGGGGTCGCGGCGAGCGAGGCCGGCGGCGAGTACGGCGTGGCCGATGCGGTGCCCTTGCCGTCGTCACCGACGGCGGAGTTCGTCGCGGCCTCGGTGAAGAGCACCGGACGGAAGGTCAGCTTCGCGGCTGCCTCGATGCGGTCGATCGTGGCCTTGTCGGGACGACCCGGGATCGAGACGACGATGTTGTTCGCGCCCTGGGTGTTGATCTCGGACTCGGAGACACCGGTGGCGTCGATGCGCTGGCGGATGATGTTCACCGCCTGCTGCAGCTGCTGCGAGGTGACGGAGTCGCCCTCGGTGTTCTGCGCCGCGAGGGTCAGCTGCGTGCCGCCCTGCAGGTCCAGAGCCAGCTCCGGCACCCAGCTCGCGCCCTGGTACCACTTGTCGGTGTCGTCCTTCGAAGAGCCGGCGAGGATCGACGCGGCGGTGTTCACGCCGGCGAGGATCGCCATCAGGATCACCAACCAGGTGAGCGAGCGCAGCGCCTTCTTGACGGGTGTCGATCGTGCCACCGGTCGTCTCGTCTTTCTGTTCAGGACCGTCGGCACACCGTGCGACGGCAGAGGGAAGCCACCGGGTCAGACGACCCGGCGGCCGAGGGCGTCAGTCGTCGGACTTGCGCTTCGTGGCGTCGGTCTCGTCGACACGGTCGGTGTCGACCCGCTCGCCGTAGACCGGCTCACCGTTGAGCTCGGCCACCGGCTTCGGCTCGTCCTCGGTGGTCGTGGTGGTCTCGACGTCGGACGCGTTGTCGTCGACGACGCGCGACAAGGTCTGACGGTGCACGGTGACGACGGTCCCCGGTGCGATCTCGACGTCAGCGGTGACCTTCTCCTCGTTCACGGAGAGGAGCGTGCCGTAGAGGCCGAAGGACAGCATGACCTTGGCGCCCGGGACCATCTTGTCCACGAGCTCGGCCTGCTGCTTCTTGCGCTTGCGGCTGTTGTAGAACATGAAGGCCGCGAACGCCACGACGATGACGATGAGGATGACTTCTTGACCCATGATGCGTTGCCTTCTCTGGTTGCTCGGTTTCGGGCCGTAGCAGTCTAGGGCACGCCGGTGTCCGTGGCATGTCACCCGACTGATCGGCGGTCAGGCGGTGGGTTCCGGGTCGTCGAAGAGCCCCGGCTGCCCGCCGTCGCCCTGCCCCGGGGTGAGGCCGAGGTGTCGCCAGGCCCGCGGTGTCGCGATGCGCCCGCGGGGGGTGCGGGTCACGAGTCCGACGCGGACGAGGAACGGTTCGACGACCGACTCGATGGTCTCGGATTCCTCGCCGACGGAGACGGCGAGGGTGTTCAGGCCGACCGGGCCCCCGTCGAACCGGGTCAGCATGGTCTCGACGACGGCGCGGTCGAGCCGGTCGAGCCCGAGTTCGTCGACGTCGTACAGGTCGAGCGCACCCTGGACCGCGGCCATGCCGTCGGTGGTGCGGTGCACGAGGGCGTAGTCGCGCACCCGGCGGAGCAGGCGGTTCGCGATGCGTGGGGTGCCTCGGGAGCGTCCGGCGATCTCGCGCAGGGCGGTCCGGTCGATGTCGAGTTCGAGCAGGTGGGCCGCGCGGATCAGGACCTGCTCGAGCTCGTCCTTCTCGTAGAACTCGAGGTGGGCGGTGAACCCGAAGCGGTCGCGCAGCGGGTTCGGCAGCAGGCCGGCCCGGGTGGTGGCCCCGACGAGCGTGAACGGCGCGAGGTCGAGCGGGATGCTCGTGGCACCGGCGCCCTTGCCCACCATCACGTCGATGCGGAAGTCCTCCATCGCCAGGTAGAGCATCTCTTCTGCCGAGCGGGCCATGCGGTGGATCTCGTCGATGAACAGCACCTCGCCCGGGACCAGGGACGACAGCACGGCGGCGAGGTCACCGGCGTGCTGGATCGCCGGGCCGCTCGACATGCGCAGCGGTCGCCCGGTCTCGTGCGCGACGATCATCGCGAGCGTGGTCTTGCCGAGGCCGGGAGGGCCCGCCATCAGGATGTGGTCGGGCGTGCGCTCCTGCATGCCCGCGGCCTTGAGGAGCAGGTCGAGCTGCCCCCGCACCTTGCGCTGCCCGACGAACTCGTCGAGCGAGCGCGGACGGAGCGCACCTTCGAACGCGAGTTCTTCCTGCGACTCGGCGCCGGCGGACGTGATGCCGCTCACCGGCCGGCTGCCGCGGGTCGGAGCGCACCGAGGGCGGCGCGGAGCAGGGCCTGGGTGCCCATCGCGGCGGCACCGGGCTCGTTGGCGACGGCGTCGTCGACCGCGGTCTGCGCCGCGTCTTCGCGCCAGCCGAGGCCGATGAGCGCCGAGACGACGTCGACCGCGGCGGGGTGGACTGCGGTCCCCCGTGCGGCGGCGACCACGGCAGCCTGCTCGAAGGCCACGAGCTTGCCGGAGAGCGCGACGATGATGAGCTTGGCGGTCTTCGGGCCGATGCCGGAGACCTTGCGGAACGCGCCGTCGTCCTCGTTCGCGACGGCGTTCGCGATCTGTGCCGGGTCCATGTGGGCCAGGACGCCCATCGCGGACTTCGGGCCGACGCCGGAGACCCCGCGGAGCAGGTCGAACACCTGCAGCGCGTCGGTCGACTCGAAGCCGAACAGCAGGTGCTCGTCCTCGCGCACGATCATGGCGGTCCGCACGAACACCTCGGACCCGTGGCGCATCGTCAGCGCGTGCGCGGGGGTCACGGTGACGGCGTACCCGACTCCCCCGACCTCGATCACCACGGCCGAGCCGGCGATGTCGATGCAGGTGCCCCGGAGACTCGCGATCATGCTCCGAGCCTAGGGCCGCCCACCGACGACGCCGACCTGCCACGCTGCGGGCGGGCCGCGGCGGCGGCCGCGCGGGCCAGCGGCGAGTCGACGGTGCCGCCCTGCGCGTCCCGCCAGGCGCGCTGTGCGGGGGTGAGGTTCGTGGCACGCGAGCCGGCGGCATCAGGTGATCCGAGCCTCCAGGCATGGCACACGGCCAACGCGAGCGCGTCGGCGGCGTCGGCCGGCTTCGGGACCTCGTCGAGCCCGAGCACGCGCGCGATCATGGTCTGCACCTGACGCTTGTCGGCGTTGCCGTAGCCGGTGACGGCGGCCTTGACCTCGGACGGAGTGTGCAGCCCGACGGGCAGGCCGCGGGCGGCCGCGGCGTGCAGCGCCAGGCCGGCCGCCTGCGCGGTCCCCATCACGGTGCGGACGTTCGCCTGCGCGAACACCCGCTCGACGGCCACCGCATCGGGGTGGTGTTCGTCGATCTCGGCGGCGATGCCGTCGGCGATGCGCAGCAGCCGCTGTTCGAGCGGCATGTCCGGCGGGGTGCGCACGACCGTCACGTGGACGAGTCGTGCGCGCCGGTTCGGTGCGACCTCGACGACGCCGACGCCGCACCGGGTGAGCCCGGGGTCCACCCCGAGCACACGGAGCACGGCTACTCGCCCTCGTCCTCGTCGAGCTCGGCCTGGACGTCCGCGGGGATGTCGAAGTTCGAGTAGACGTTCTGCACGTCGTCGGAGTCCTCGAGCGCGTCGATCAGGCGGAACACCTTGCGGGCGGTCTCGGCGTCGACCGGGACCTTGAGGCCGGGGACGAACTCGGCGTCGGCGGAGTCGTAGTCGATGCCGGCGTCCTGCAGTGCGGTGCGGGCGGCGACCAGGTCGCTCGCCTCGGTGATGATCTCGAAGCCACCGCCCTGGTCGATGACGTCCTCGACACCGGCGTCCAGCACCGCGGTCATCACGGTGTCCTCGTCGAGGCCGTCGGTCTTCGTGACCGAGATGACGCCCTTGCGCGAGAAGTTGTAGGCGACGCTGCCCGGATCGGCCATGGTGCCGCCGTTGCGCGACATCGCGGTCCGGACCTCGGCCGCGGCACGGTTCTTGTTGTCCGTGAGGCACTCGATGAGCATCGCGACGCCGTTGGGGCCGTAGCCCTCGTACATGATCGTCGTGTACTCGATGGTCTCGCCCGTGAGACCCGCACCGCGCTTGACGGCGCGGTCGATGTTGTCGTTGGGGACCGAGGTCTTCTTCGCCTTCTGCACGGCGTCGACCAGGGTCGGGTTGCCGGACATGTCGGCACCGCCCATCTTCGCGGCGACCTCGATGTTCTTGATCAGCTTGGCGAACGACTTGGCACGGCGCTGGTCGATGACCGCCTTCTTGTGCTTGGTCGTTGCCCACTTGGAATGCCCGGACACGGTTCTCCTTGCGTCTTGCGGAAAGTCCCGCTTAGTTTAGCGGCCCTGTGGGCCGAACACTGGCCTGGAGGCGCGGCGCGGCTTCCGTCCCGTCGGTACGGCGGGTGGACGGTGGCGCCTCAGGCGCTGCGCACCAGGTCGAGGAACCGGCGGTGGAAGCGGTCCTCGCCGGCGACCTCGGGGTGGAACGCGCTGGCGATGACGTTGCCCTGCTGCACCGCCACGACCTGCCCGTCCGGCAGCGCACCGAGGACGTGGACGTCGTCGCCGCGCTGCTCCACGACGGGGGCGCGGATGAACACCGCGTGCACCGGGGCCGCGCCGAGGTCGGGCATCGGGATGTCGATCTCGAACGAGTCGTTCTGCGCACCGAACGCGTTGCGGCGCACGGTGGTGTCGAGCACGTCGAGGGTCTGCTGCCCGTTGATGCCGTCGGTGATCCGCGACGAGAGCATGATCATGCCCGCGCAGGTGCCGTAGGTGGGCAGGCCACCGCGGATCGCGTCGGCGAGAGGATCGGCGACGCCGAACGCGCGGGACAGCTTGTCCATCACGCTGGACTCGCCCCCGGGGATCACGACACCGTCGAGGGTCTCGATCTCCTCCGGGCGACGGAGCGGCACCACGTCGGCGCCGAGCTCGGTCAGCGAGGCGATGTGCTCGCGGAAGTCACCCTGCAGCGCCAGGACCCCGATGCGGGGCCGAGCGCCGCTCGTCGGACTACCAGCCACGCTCGGCGAGGCGGTGCGGTGCGGGGACGTCGGCGACGTTGATGCCGACCATCGCCTCGCCCAGGCCACGGGAGACCTCGGCGATGACCCGGGGGTCGTCGTGGAAGGTCGTCGCCTTGACGATCGCGGCGGCACGGGCCGCCGGGTCGCCGGACTTGAAGACGCCGGACCCGACGAAGACGCCGTCGGCGCCGAGCTGCATCATCATCGCGGCGTCGGCCGGGGTGGCGACACCACCGGCGGTGAACAGGACGACGGGGAGCTTGCCGGTGCGGGCGACTTCCTGCACCACGTCGATCGGGGCCTGGAGCTCCTTGGCGGCGACGTAGAGCTCGTCGTCACGCAGGTTGCGGAGCGCCGCGATCTCCTTGGTGATGGTGCGGATGTGCTTGGTGGCCTCGGACACGTCGCCCGTGCCGGCCTCGCCCTTGGAACGGATCATGGCCGCACCCTCGGTGATGCGACGGAGCGCCTCGCCCAGGTTGGTGGCACCGCAGACGAAGGGGGTGGTGAACTTCCACTTGTCGATGTGGTTCACGTAGTCGGCCGGCGACAGCACCTCGGACTCGTCGATGTAGTCGACACCGAGCTCCTGCAGCACCTGCGCCTCGACGAAGTGGCCGATGCGGGCCTTCGCCATGACGGGGATCGACACCGCGGCGATGATCTCCTCGATCATCGAGGGGTCGGACATGCGGGCGACGCCGCCCTGCGCACGGATGTCGGCGGGGACGCGCTCGAGGGCCATGACGGCGGTCGCACCGGCTTCTTCCGCGATGCGGGCCTGCTCGGCGTCGACGACGTCCATGATCACGCCGCCCTTGAGCATCTCGGCGAGTCCGCGCTTGACGCGGTCGGAGCCGGTGATCGAGGTGCCAGGGGTGCCGGAGGTGCTGGTGCTGTCGCTCATGATGCCGACCAGTCTAGTGCGCCCGGGGCCACCCGTCGGCGACGAGTCGACGGGTCTCGCCGAGCAACTGCGACATGGACTTGGTCCGGGCGATGATCGGGAAGAAGTTCGCGTCCGACTGCCACCGCGGGACGATGTGCTGGTGCAGGTGTGCGGCCACGCCGGCACCGGCGACCTCGCCCTGGTTCATGCCGATGTTGAAGCCGTCGCAGTGCGACACCTCACGCAGGACCCGCATCGCGGTCTGGGTCAGCTCGCCGATCTCGCGCAGCTCGTCCGGCGTGGCCTCGTCGTAGAGCGGGACGTGACGGTACGGGCAGACGAGCAGGTGCCCGTTGTTGTACGGGAACAGGTTGAGCAGCACGTAGGCGTGCTCGCCCCGGGCCACGATCAGGGCGTCCTCGTCGGACATCCGCGGGGCTTCGCAGAACGGGCAGTCGTCGTCGTGCCCGCGACCCCGGCCTTCGCGGCCGGCGTCGATGTAGGCCATCCGGTGCGGGTTCCAGAGCCGCTGGAACGCGTCCGGGACGGCTGCGCCGGTGGCCGCGTCGCGGATCACCAGCGGATCGGTGTCCGCGCCCTCGGTGTCCGCACCCTCGGTGTCCGCGGCCGAGGTGGGACCGGCCACGTCGTCGACGTGACCGGTCCCCGCGGCCTGCTCCGGGCCTCCCGACGGTGTCATCAGACCTGCGCGCGCTCGCGGATCGCGGTGAGGATGCGGTCCACGGCGTCGTCGACGGGCACTGCGTTGTCCTGGCGCCCGTCGCGGAAGCGGAAGCTGACGGCACCGGCGTCGCGGTCGTCGCCACCGGCGATGAGCTGGAACGGCACCTTCGCCTTGGTGTGCGTGCGGATCTTCTTCTGCATGCGGTCGTCCGAGTGGTCGACCTCGGCGCGGACTCCGTGGGCACGGAGCTTCGCGATGACCTCGTCGAGGTAGTCGCCGTACTCGGCCGCGACCGGGATGCCGACGACCTGGACGGGCGACAGCCACGCCGGGAACGCGCCCGCGTAGTGCTCGGTGAGGACCCCGAAGAAGCGCTCGATCGAGCCGAACAGCGCGCGGTGGATCATCACCGGACGCTGGCGCGAGCCGTCGGCCGCGGTGTAGTCGATGCCGAAGCGCTCGGGCAGGTTGAAGTCGAGCTGCACGGTCGACATCTGCCACGTGCGGCCGATGGCGTCGCGGGCCTGCACCGAGATCTTCGGGCCGTAGAACGCCGCACCGGCGGGGTCCGGCACCAGCTCGAGGCCGGATTCCTCGGCGACCTCGCGCAGGGTGTTCGTCGCGACGTCCCAGATCTCGTCGTCGCCGACGTACTTCTCCGGGTCCTTCGTCGACAGCTCGAGGTAGAAGTCGTCGAGGCCGTAGTCGCGCAGGAGCGAGAGCACGAACTCGAGGGTCGTGGTCAGCTCCTCCTTCATCTTGTCCTGCGTGGTGAAGATGTGCGCGTCGTCCTGGGTCATGCCGCGCACGCGGGTCAGCCCGTGGATCACGCCGGACTTCTCGTTGCGGTACACCGTGCCGAACTCGAACATCCGGAGCGGCAGGTCGCGGTAGGAGCGGGGCTGCGACCGGTACGCCAGGATGTGCATCGGGCAGTTCATCGGCTTGAGGTAGTAGTCGGCGCCCTGCCGGGTGACGTTGCCGTCCTCGTCCTTGGCCTCGTCCATGTGCATGGCCGGGAACATGCCGTCCTTGTACCAGCCGAGGTGCCCGGAGGTCTCGAACAGGTCGCCCTTGGTGATGTGGGGCGTGTAGACGAACGAGTAGCCGTTCTCCTCGTGCCGACGGCGCGAGTAGTCCTCCATCTCGCGGCGGATGATGCCGCCCTTCGGGTGGAAGATCGCCAGGCCGGAACCGATCTCGTCGGGGAACGAGAACAGGTCGAGTTCGGCGCCGAGCTTGCGGTGGTCGCGCTTGGCGGCTTCCTCGAGGCGCACGAGGTACGCCTTGAGCTGGTCCTTGTCGGGCCAGGCGGTGCCGTAGATGCGCTGCAGCTGCGGGTTCTTCTCGGAGCCGCGCCAGTACGCGGCAGCGACGCGCATGAGCTTGGCGGCGTTGCCGATCCAGCGGGTGTGCGGGACGTGCGGGCCCCGGCAGAGGTCCTGCCAGAGCACCTCGCCCGACTTCGGGTCGACGTTCTCGTACACGGTGAGCTCGCCGGCACCGACCTCGACGCTCTCGCCGGAGTCGCCGTCGGACGCCGCACCCTTGAGGCCGATGAGCTCCTGCTTGTAGGGCTCCCCCGCCATCAGCTCGCGTGCCTGCTCGTCGGTGACGACCACGCGACGGAAGCGCTGGGCCTGCTTGACGATGCGGTCCATGCCCTTCTCGATCGCCTTGAGGTCTTCGGGGGTGAAGGGCTCGGCGACGTCGAAGTCGTAGTAGAAGCCGTCGGTGACGGGCGGCCCGATGCCGAGCTTGGCGTCCGGGTTGATCTGCTGCACGGCCTGCGCCAGCACGTGGGCTGCCGAGTGCCGCAAGATGTCGAGCCCGTCCTGCTCCTGCAGGGTGACGGCCTCGGCGGTCTCGCCGGCCTGCACGTCCGCCGCGAGGTCCTTCAGCACACCGTCGACGCGGATCGCGACGACGCCGCGCTCACCGTCGAAGAGCTCGGTGCCGGTCGTGGTCGTCGTCGCGGTCCGGGGCTCGGGTGCCTGGGGAAGCTCGGCGGGCGCGGGTGCGACTGACTCGGTCACGATGATGGGACTCCTCGATCGAAATGGTGCGTCAAGACTAGTGCGAGACGTGCTCGCGTGCGGACGCCGGGGATGCGCCTGTGGAGAGAACGGATGGGCGCCCGACCGGGCGGTTGCCCGCGCTCAGGCCGGGACGGCGCCGAGCGTCGCGACGGGCAGCCGCGGCTCGAGACGCTCGCGCCCGTTCAGGCCGTCGAGCTCGAGCAGGGCGGCGAAGCCGATGGCCTGGTACCCGGCGCGCTCGAGCAGCGTGATGGTGGCGGCGCCGGTCCCGCCGGTGGCCAGGACGTCGTCGACGACGAGCACCCGGGTGCCGGCGGGCAGCTGACCCGGCCGCAGTTCGAGTTCGGCCTCGCCGTACTCGAGCGCGTACTGCTCGCTGAGGACCTCGCCGGGGAGCTTGCCCGCCTTGCGCACCGTGAGCACGCCGACCTGGTGCTGGGCGGCGATGCCCCCGGCCAGTGCGAAGCCCCGGGCCTCGATGCCCGCGACCGCGTCGAACCCGGCTCCGACCGCGAACGGTGCCGCGAGTGCTTCGCACACGCGGCCGAACGCGACGGCGTCGGAGAACACCGGCGTCACGTCACGGAAGAGCACCCCCGGCTTCGGGAAGTCCGGCACGAGGGCGGTGAGGCGTTCGACGAGTGCAGCTGCGGTTTCGGTCACCCACCAACGGTACGGGAGGCCCGGGGTGCGTCCGACACGTCGGCGCACGGTGCGAGGGGTGCCCGGCATGGTGCGAGGTTCCGGACGTGGTGCCACCCCGAGGGGCGGCCACGGAGTACGGAACCTCGCACCATGCGCGCGAGCGTGTGGCGCCGGCGCGCAGCGCCGCCGACGCAGCACCGCGGGTCAGCGCCACATCCGCATGGCGGCGCCCTGGGTGATCCAGTCGGCCTCGCGCTGCTGGCGTTCGCGCTCGAGGCGGGCCAGCGTGGCGAGGTCGACTTCGGGCCGCTCCTTGCGGGTGCGTCGGCTCCAGATGATGAGCGACATCCCGACTCGGAGTGCGATGCGGTCGGCGAGTGAGACCCGACGGCGCACCGCGCGGGTATCGGGTGGACGGGTGGTGGTCTTCGTGGACACGGTGTTCCCCTTCAAGGCACGGCAGAGCTGCCCGGGTGTCGGGCAGGACGAATCCGCCCGGGTTGCGGGCAGCAGGAATTGAATGCGTGAGAATGCACTCCGGGATGGTCCGGAAATGTTCGGACAACGATCGCGGAATGCTCGTCGACACCGAGAGCGTCGCACTGTCCACCGACATTCTTCCGGCGTCGTCCGCGCAGATCGGACGGCACGCATCGACGAGTCGACGAGCCGTTCAGCAGACGAACGAACCGGTGCTGCGCGAGCCCGATCGGCTCAGCGCACGGTGCCCGGAGGCACAGGTGTCAGGAGAGTGGGACGCCCCGGGTCAGCGGACGCGGAACGGGGTACCGACGCGTCCACGGATTCCACGGAACGGAGTGGTCGTTGTGATCATCATGGGTCGGCCCCCTTTCGGTCTCGAGCTGGCGGAGTCGTCCGGGTCGAATGTTCGACCGTTCGCGACGAGTGAACACTATCGGCACCGCAATTCGGAGCGCAACCCCTTTTCCGAAAAAACGTCCGGAATTGCATTCCCGAACACCGCGGCGGTCCGTGCGCGCCGAAGGCCCGGTACCGAATCGGTACCGGGCCCTCGTGTGTGCGTGCGACCGGACTAGACCGCCGCGTGCTCCGCGACGCTCGCCGTCAGGGCATCGCCCTCGACGTCGATCCGCACGGTGTCACCCGCGGTGACCCCGCCCTCGACCACCAGGGTCGCAATGCGGTCGTCGACCTCGCGCTGGATGAGCCGACGGAGCGGGCGGGCGCCGTACTCCGGCTCGTACCCGTGCTCGGCGAGCCAGTCGACCGCCGCGTCGGACACCGACAGGAGCATGTCCTGTGCGACCAGCCGGAGCGCCGTGTCCTGCAGCAGCAGCGACACGATCGACGCGATCTGGGATCGGTCGAGCTTGCGGAACAGCACGATCTCGTCGATGCGGTTGATGAACTCGGGCCGCATCGCCTCGCGCAGCTTGCCCATCACGCGGGCCCGCAGGTCGTCTTCCGCGTAGCCGTCCGTCGCGCCGACCGGGGAGAACCCGAGCGCTCCCGAGCGGGAGGCCAGGAACTCCGAGCCGATGTTCGACGTCATGATGACGACGGTGTTCCGGAAGTCGACCGTCCGCCCCTGCCCGTCGGTGAGCCGGCCGTCGTCGAGGACCTGCAGCAGCAGGTTGAAGACGTCCGGGTGGGCCTTCTCGACCTCGTCGAGCAGGATCACCGAGTACGGGTTGCGGCGGACACGCTCGGTGAGCTGGCCGGCCTCGTCGTAGCCGACGTACCCGGGAGGGGCACCGACCAGGCGGGACACGGTGTGGCGTTCGCCGAACTCGCTCATGTCGAAGCGGAGCATGGCGGACTCGTCACCGAACAGCGACGACGCCAGGGCCTTCGCGAGTTCGGTCTTGCCGACGCCCGTCGGGCCGAGGAACAGGAAGCTGCCCACCGGACGACGCGGGTCGCCCATGCCGGTCCGGCTGCGTCGCACCGCCTTCGCGATCGCCCGCACGGCGTCGTCCTGGCCGACGACTCGGTCGTGCAGCTCGGACTCGAGCGCGGCGAGCCGCGTCTTGTCGGCCGAGCCGAGGCGGGTCACCGGGATCCCGGTGGCACGCGACACGACGGCGGCGATGTCGGCCTCCGTGATCGAGGTGTCCGCGGACTCCTGACGGGAGGGGCGGCTGGCGTCCGCCGACGAGGCGGCGGTGATCCGGGCCTCCAGTCCGACGATCTCGTCGCGCAGGTCGGACGCTTCCTCGTAGTGCTCCTCGGCGACCGCGCGGTCCTTGCGGGCCGTCAGGTCGGTGACCTGGGCACGCAGCGCCTCGACGTCGACGTCGCCCGACAGGGCGAGTCGACGGCGTGCACCGGCCTGGTCGATGAGGTCGATGGCCTTGTCCGGCAGGTGCCGGTCGGTCACGTAGCGGTGCGAGAGCTCGACGGCGGCGCGGAGCGCCTCGGGCGTGTAGGCGACGCCGTGGTGCTCCTCGTAGCGCGGGGCGAGGCCGGTCAGGATCGCGACGGCGTCCTCGACGTTCGGCTCCCCCACCGTGACGGGCTGGAACCGGCGCTCGAGCGCAGCGTCCTTCTCGATCCGGCGGTACTCGTTGAGCGTCGTCGCGCCGACCAGGTGCAGGTCGCCGCGGGCGAGTCGGGGCTTGAGGATGTTGCCGGCGTCCATCGAGCCGCCCTCGCCGCCGCCACCGGCGCCGACGACGGTGTGGAGCTCGTCGACGAAGACGATGAGCTCGTCGGCGTGCGCCGCGATCTCGTCCATCGCCTTGGTGAGGCGCTCCTCGAAGTCGCCGCGGTACCGGGTGCCGGAGAGCATGCCGGGCAGGTCGAGCGCGACGACCCGCTTGCCCTGCAACAGGGTGGGGACGTCACCGTCGACGATGCGCTGGGCGAGGCCCTCGACGATCGCGGTCTTGCCGACGCCGGGCTCACCGATCAGCACCGGGTTGTTCTTGGTGCGCCGGAGCAGGATCTCGACGGTCTGCTCGATCTCGTCGGCGCGGCCGATCACCGGGTCGACGTGCCCGTCACGGGCGCGCTCGGTCAGGTCGGTGCCGAACTGGTCGAGCGTCGGGGTGTCGCTGTCGGTGGCCTGGTCGGTGCCGACGGCGTCGGGTGTTCCGGGCATGGGGCGCCCCTCTCGTGCTGCTGCCGCTGCCTGCTGGGCGTAGTCCTGCATGACCTGCGGGGTGATCCCGGCGCTGGCGAGCAGCTGGCCGGTCACGGTCTCCTGGTCCATCACGAGCGCGAAGAAGACGTGCTCGGGGTCGGTGTAGGTGCTGCCGAAGCCCCGCGCTGCCTGCGTCGCCTCGACGAGGATGCGCTGGGCGGTGCCGGTCAGTGCCGGGCGGCCGGTCTGCTCGGCCAGTGGCTCGTGCGCCATCGGCAGGCGCTGCTCGATCTCCTCGGCGAGTCGCCGGGGGTCGACCCCGGCGGAACGCACGACGGCGTCGAACGGTTCGGTGCGGACGAGCACGTGCAGGATGTGCAGTGCGTCGATCTCGCGCTGCCCCTGCGCGACCGCGTACTCGGCGGTGTGCTGGAGCAGCTCGTGGGTCCGGCGGCTGAGCAGCCGGGTGATGTCGACCGGTCGACCGAACGCGCGGACGCGCTGCTGGTCACCGGTGCGCTGTGCCGCGAGCAGGCGGGCGAGGAACTCGTCGAACGAGTCATTGCTACCGGTCGGGCCGAACGTCTCTGGCAAAGGGACCTCCTGGGGAACTTGAGTGCCTTCGACTCAATGCAACGCAGGAGGGCCCGGGTCATTCCCGGGTCCGGAAAAAACTTGCGGCGACTCGACTCAGGTCCGCGCGATGGGTGCGGCGACCGCCTCGGTGATCCGCGCGAGGTCCGTCGGTGCCACCTCGACGTCGAATCCGCGACGACCGCCGGACACGAAGATGCTCGCGTACGACAGCGCCGACTCGTCGAGCACCGTGCGGAGCCGGGTCTTCTGGCCGACCGGGCTGATCCCGCCGACCACGTAGCCCGTGCGCTTCTCGGCGAGGGCGGGATCGGCCAGCGTCGCCTTCTTGCCCCCGACCGCGGCGGCGATCGCCTTGAGGTCGAGCCGGTTCGCCACCGGCACGATCGCGACGGCGAGGGTGCCGTCGACGGAGACGACCAGGGTCTTGAAGACCTGCTCCTCGCGCAGCCCGAGAGCGGCGGCCGCCTCTTCTCCGAAGTTGGTGGCGCTCTCGTGGTGCTCGTACACGTGCGGCGTGTACGGGACCCCGGCCGCCTCGAGCGCGACGGTCGCTGGGGTGCTCGGCGAACCTGCGGTCATGCCGTGATCCTCCCCCGCCGCACCTTCCGGTCCTCGACGGCACGCGGGCGTTACGCTGAACGGACCATGACCGCCGTCCTGCTGCTGCTCCGCGCCACCGCCGCGCTGGTGCTCGGCGACCCGGCCACCGGGGTGCTGCCCCTGCTGGCCGTGGCGGCACTCGGGCTGACCGCGGTCGCCGTGACCGTCGTCGTCGCTCGACTGCTCGTCGCGGTGCTCGCGGCCGTCCTCGGGGTCGGATCGGCATCCGTGTCGGATCGGTCGGCGGTGCCCGACCTGGTCACCCGGATCGGGTGGAGCCACCCCGACGCCGACGGCCACGTCCGCTCACGGGCACCGGGGGTCGCGACCCCGGCCTGACCACCGACCGGTGGCCGGGCCGCTCGCGCACCCCGCTGACCCACCACTGATCGGAACCGTCATGGACCTGTCCACCCTGCCCCTCGTCGGCCCGCTGCTGCACGGCGGCGCGGACCTCGTCACCGCCCTCACCGCGGCGCTCTCCCCCGTCGCCGGCTCGTTCGCCGCGGCGGTCGCCGTCGTGCTCCTCACCCTGGCCGTCCGCCTGGTGCTCGTCCCGCTGTCCGTGCTGCAGGTGCGGGCCGAACGGGACCGCCGGCGCCTCGCACCCCGGCTCGCGGCGCTCCGGAAGCGCCACGGCCGCGACACCCAGCGGCTGCAGCGAGCGGTGCAGCAGCTGTACACCGACGAGAAGGTCTCGCCGCTGGCCGGCTGCCTGCCCGTCCTGGCGCAGGCACCCGTGGTGTCGCTCGTCTACGCCCTGTTCACGCACGCCTCGATCGACGGCACCGCGAACGCCCTGCTGGAGGCGACGCTCGTCGGGGTCCCGCTCGGGCACTCGCTCATCGTCACGCTCACGTCGCCGCTCTGGCTGCACGCCTGGGTGGTGCTGGTCCTGCTGGCGGTGCTGGCGGTCGTCGTCGAGCTCAGCCGTCGGTCGAACGCCCACTGGAACCCGGTGCCGGCGCCGGAACCGGGCGTCCCCGGGGCCGCCGCGACCGCCGCCGTGGGTCGGTACGTGCCGTTCATCACGGTCGTGTTCGCGGCGATCGCACCGCTCGCCGCCGCGCTCTACGTCGTGACGAGTGCGGCCTGGACCTACGGCGAACGAGCCGTGCTGCGACGGCTGGTCCGCTAGCCGCCCTGGCCCTCCTGCTGCGGTCCCTGGTCGACCGGGTCGTACTCGGTGCCGCGGCCCTGCTCCTCGTCGGCGGTCGGCACGTGGCGTTCCGTGCCGGCGCCGCCGGGGCTGGTCGCGACGTAGTCGGCCTCGCCGGACTGGGTGTCGTGGCTCAGCGGCTCGAGGGTCTCGGCGTCGGCGTCGTGCTGCGGCATGGGGTCGGTGCTCATGCACCACGCCTACTCCCTCGTTCTGGGTGCGCGCGCACGGCTGCGCGGTGCCACGATGGACCTGTCCACGCGACCGGCAGAGCGGGAGTGCGCATGGCCCACGACGACGTGGCAGCGGAACGGGCACGGCTCGAGGCCGTCGCCTGGGGAGCAGGATCGAGCCCGGCGGACGCGGCGCGCGCCCGGATCGCGCTGCAGGACCTGGAACGCGGACGGCGACCCCGCGCGCGTGCGGTCGCGACGGCGCGGGATCCACTGCCGGGAGGCCCGGATCCGGTCCGCACGTCCGTCCCGTCCGCGACGCGATCGGGTACAGGGCCCGTGCCCGTGCCCGTGCCGGTGCCCGTGTCCTCGCCCGCTGACGCGGCGGTCGTGTCCTTGCCCGCCGGCGCGGCGGCGGTGCCTGCCGGAGCCGACGTGTCGGAGGCGACCGACGGCGGTGGGGGCGACCACGTCGACGACGCGAGGGGCGGTGGCGGGGACGAGCCGGGCCTCCAGGCCGAGCCGACCGGACGGACCCGGTGGCGGCGGTGGTTGTGGACGGAACGACCACGCGCCTGGATCGCGGGCGGCGCGGCAGCGGCGGTGGGCGTCGCGTTCGCCGCCGGGACGCTCGTCGGGACCGCGCGACCGGACGTCGCCGCAGCGCCGAGCGTCACGCCGACGGCGGGGACGATCACGCTCGAACAGCTGCTCGACGTCCCGCAGACGTACGCCGACCAGTTGCCGGGGCCGGTCGCTGCGCCGGTGAGCCTGCACACGACGCGACTGGTATTCACGAACCGGGCGCTCGACGGCGGGACCGCGGAGACACCCTGGAACGTCTGGGCCGGCATCGGGACGGACCGGTCGACGATCTGCCTGGTGGCGACGGCGGACCGCATCGAGTCGTCGACGGCGTGCTTCCCGCGGCAGGCGGCGCTGCACGGATCGGTGTCGATGTCGGCGCAGTCC
Source organism: Curtobacterium sp. VKM Ac-2852 (assembly GCF_013205045.1). Lineage (NCBI taxonomy): Bacteria > Bacillati > Actinomycetota > Actinomycetes > Micrococcales > Microbacteriaceae > Curtobacterium > Curtobacterium sp. VKM Ac-2852. The sequence continues at coordinate 556,513 of NZ_JABMLI010000002.1, read as the reverse complement.
AGGAGCGGCACGTTGACCATCGAGCTGCGCGGCGGTGGGGTCCAGGGCCGGGTGACGAACGAGTACTGAGCGAGCGACTCGGAGCTGAGTGTTTCGTTGGAGCGCTCCGATGTATTTGCTGGATGCCCTCGCGAGAGTCGTTCCATCGTGCAACACTGGATGAGCGCACTCGTCGTGGAGTCGTACCCACATCATCCACATCCGCCAGCGAGCGCGCCCCGCAGACCCTCCCGGTCACCGCCGTCAGAACGATCGGCATCGTCGCGCGCTCCACCGTGCCTCGGAGGAGGTCAGCAGCGTGTCCACCAACACCACCACCTCGGCCGTGTCGACCCACACGCGGCCGATCACCGTCACCAGCCAGTCGATCGTCGGCATCGCCGTGCTCGGACTGGCCACGTTCTTCGCCATCACCACCGAGCTCATGCCCGTCGGGCTGCTCGGCACGATGAGCGCCGACCTCGGCGTGACCGAGGCCACCATGGGCATCGTCATCACCGTGTACGCCGCGGCCGTCGCGCTCCTCGCGCTGCCGCTCACCGCGTTCACCGCGAAGCTGCCCCGCAAGACCGTGCTCGTCGCCACGCTCGTCGGCTACACCGTGTCGAACCTGATGGTCGCGCTCGCACCGTCCTTCGCCGTCGTCTGTGCCGGACGCGTCGTCGGCGGCGTCGCGCACGCACTGTTCTTCTCGGTCGCCTCGGCGTACGCCACCCGGATCGTCCCGCCGCGGCTGGCCGGGCGGGCGATCGCGTTCGTGTACTCGGGCAGCTCGCTCGGGTTCGTGCTCGGCGTGCCCGTCGCGACCTGGGTCGCGCAGCACATCGGCTGGCGCCAGGCCGTGTTCTCCGTCGGTGTGGCCGCAGCGGCACTCGCGGTCGTCGCCCTGCTGTTCCTGCCCGCCGTCCGCGGTGCCTCGTCGCCGCACATCGGGTCGCCGAAGGCCTGGGCGCGCACCGGACTGCTGTCCGTCGTGATCGCCGACATGCTGCTGTTCGGCGGGCACTACGTCGTCTACACGTACATCGGGCCGTACGCGATCGACGCGGGGCTCGACGCCGGCATGGTGAGCGGGGCACTGCTCGTGCTCGGTGGCACCGGTGTCGTCGGGCTGTGGCTCGCCGGCATGTTCGTCGACCGTGCGCCCCGGCAGACGCTGATCGCCTCGGTCGCCGTGATGGTCGTGGCCTTCGCGACGATGCCGTTCGTGCACGGCTCCCTGATCGGGACGATGGTCGTCGCCGGGGTCTGGATGGCCGCGAACGGCACGACCGGCACGCTCTTCATGGCCGCGGCGATCCGTGCCGGAGGCGTCTCCCCCGACATCGCCGGGGCGCTGGTCAACGGCGCGTCGAACATCGGCATCGCCGGTGGTGCGGCGTTCGGCGGGCAGGCCCTCGGGATCGTCGGGCTGCAGTACCTGCCGTTCGCCGGTGCCGCGGTGCTGGTCGGGGCACTCGGGGTCGTCGTGCTGGCGCGTCGCGGGTTCCCGGTGCACACGCACACGCAGGAGCACCTGTCGACCTCGTCCATCGAGGCCATCACGTCGTCGCTCGCGGTCGTCACCACGTCGGTGCCGGTCGTCGGGCGGGCGATCCAGACGGTCACGGGGTCGATCGGCGTCGTCACGGGTTCGGTGCGGCGGCCGCGGACGCGCTAGGAGCCGGCGGCGGTCGGGGCGTCGACCCGTCACGACTTGCCGTTGGCGGGGCGTCGGGGGTGCTTGAACTGTCGTCGGCGGGGGCGGCGGGCGACGGTTCGTGACCCCTCGGCGTACCCGCGGCGGCGTGTTGTGCGGCTGCGGCGGACGCGCGCGGTGCCCGGGCCTCGAGTGGTCACGACTTGCCGTTGGCGAGGCGTCGGTGTCGCACGAACTGTCGTCTGCGGGGGCGGCGGGCGACGGTTCGTGACCGCTCGGCGTCCCCGCGGCGGCGTGTTGTGCGGCTGCGGCGGACGCGCGCGGTGCCCGGGCCTCGAGTGGTCACGACATGCTGTTGCCGGGGCGTCGGGGGCGCTCGAACTGTCGTCTGCGGGGGCGGCGGGCGACGGTTTGGGACCGCTCGGCGTCCCCGCGGCGAAGTGTTGTGCGGCTGCGGCGGACGCGCGCGGTGCCCGGGCCCCGAGCGGTCACGACATGCCGTTGGCGAGGCGTCGGGGGCGCTCGAACTGTCGTCTGCGGGGGCGGCGGGCGACGGTTCGTGACCCCTCGGCGTCCCCGCGGCGGCGTGTTGTGCGGCTGCGGCGGACGCGCGCGGTGCCCGGGCCTCGAGTGGTCGCGACATGCTGTTGCCGGGGCGTCGAGGTCGCACGAACTGTCGTCTGCGGGGTAGGCGGGCGACGGTTCGTGACCCCTCGGCGGACCCGGGCGGCGTGTCCTGCGCCCGCCGCTCGGTCAGTCCTGCAGGTGGTCCGTGCGGCGGCGGTTGCGCACCGCGCGGTAGGTCAGCAGCGCTGCACCGAGCAGCACGAGCACCCCGGCGGCGATGAGTCCCGGGCCGAGGTCCGCGCCCGTGTAGGCGAGCGGTCCACCGTCCCCCGCATCGCCCTGGCCCGAGACCGGCGCGGAGCCGGAGCCCGACCCGGCGACGGGGCCGGTCGGGGCCGCCGAAGGAGAACCGCTCGGCGACTCCGACGGCGACGGTGCGGGAGCCGGAGCCGCCGCAGCCCGCACCACGAACGCCAGCGGCGTCGCAGCCCCGGACTCCGGGGTGACGACGGTCGCCGTCTCTGCCCCCTCGACGTCGACCGAGACGGCGTACTCCGTCGTGGGCTCCAGTCCGGTCAGGTCGAACGCACCGTCGTCGTCCGTGACAACCGACACGGGATCGCCGGACTGCGGGTCCGTCGGAGTCGCGACGACCTCGACGTCGGGAGCGGGTTCGCCGTTCGTGTCGACGACCGTGCCGGGCTGGTCGGTGGTGACCTCGGCGGCGGGGGCTGCGGAGGCGAACGGCAGGTCGGACGAAGCACGCTCGCCAGCGACGGCCGGCACACCGGTGTTCGACGTCGCCCCGGTCGCCCCTGGCTCGGGTCGTTCGGTCCGGACGGTGTACGTGCCCGCCGCGGTGGCGAAGACGTACCGACCGTCAGCGTCGGTCTCCGTCGATGCGACCACGCCGCCCGTGCCGTCGACGAGTTCGACCACCGCTCCAGCGGGCACGGGTGAACCGTCGAGCGAAATCACACCGGCGACCGTCGCGACGACGGCGGCCGGGGCTTCGACCTCGTCGGGGACTGCCGGTGCCGCGTCGTCGTCGCCGGTGGTGATGGTCACGGGCGGCTCGTCGGCGACGGACACGTCGAGGTCGGTGTCCGCCGGCAGGTCCGAGCCGGTGTAGACGCCGTCGCTGTTCGTCGTCGTGTCGACGAGGACGTCACCGGTGACCGGGTCGGTGATGACGACCTCGAGGTTCGAGACCGGTCGGCCGTCCTCGTCGACCACGGTGCCGATGACCGACACGGTGTCCTCCGGCGACGTGAACGCGAAGTCGGCCTGCTGGTCCACGCCGCCCGGCGAGCCGGTCTGCGCGAGGGAGACCCGAGCGGGCTGGTCAGGGCCCTCGGCACCGTCCGGCGGGGTGATCTCGACGCGGTAGTTCGCGATGACCGGCAGCTGCGGGAACGCGTAGGTGCCGTCGGCGTTGGTCGTCGTCGTGTACACGGTGCCGCGCGGGGCGGTGACGCGGACGATCGCCCCGGGGATCGGCGCTCCGTCGAGGGTCGCCGTGCCGGTGATCGCGGCGGTGCGGTTGGCGAACCAGGTCTGGTACACCGGGAAACCGCTGCGCTGCTGGTACGTGATCGTCAGGCTGGTGAGCGAGACGGTCGGCGTGAACCACGCCGTGGCGCCGGCGGTGTCGACCGCGCCGGTGTTGCCCGTCAGGGTCCGGGTGGCGGGGTCCCAGGAGGGCAGGTCCCGCCCGGTCGTGCCGTCGGGGTCGGCGGTGCACGACGGTCCTCCGGCGACGGCGGCCGAGCACGAGTTGTAGGAGCTCACGTAGCCGAGCTGCTCCGCGGTCGCGGCGCCGCCCCCGGAGACGGTGGCCGAGATGGTCGCCCGATCGGCGTCGACGTCGCCGAGCACGAACGACCAGCTCTGGGCGCCCGGTGTCGGCTCGGCGAACGTGTAGGTCGTCGTCGATGCGCCGGACGTGGGCGAGTCGACGTTCGGCCGCTGGTTCACGTAGGTCTGGCCGCGGCTCGTCCCGTAGACCGCGCCCGACGGGGTCGACGCCGACTGCCAGGTCGATGCCCCGCTGACGACGGTCGACTGCCGGGAGTCCGACGTGAAGGTCGTCTCAGGGAAGCCTGCGAGCGTCATCGTGCCGGTGTAGGCCCGGCTCGCTCCGCTGAGGGTGAAGGTCCCCCAGTTGCCGACCGGCTCGGCCGACGCACTGGTCGCGCCGCCGATCGCGAGTCCTGCTCCGAGTGCGAGGGCCGTCAGCCCAGCTGTGATCGCGCGCCAGCGCCGCATGTGTACTCCCATGGTGTGGCGCCGGAGAACCCGACACCCCCTCAGACTATCCAGTGGGCGCGGCTCGTGTCCGGGGCACGACACGAGCAAGAAGGTCCCGACGAGTGGTCAGGACCTGCTGCGCGCCGATCGCCGAGCGGCCGAGAAGTGTGGCCTGGAGGACCGCCGGACGACAGTTCGTGACCGCTCGACCGACACGAGCGGCGCGTCAGGAACCGCCAGCAGCGCGACCCAGCGCGACCAGGGCGTCGAGCGCAGCGACCTGCCCGGCCACCACCAGCTCCCGCGCCTCGTCGAGGCCGACCCACCGCGCGTCGTCCACCTCGGGCACCTCGACGAACCGACCGGACCCGCGCGGCAGCTCGAGCCGCACGGTGTTGCTCCGCACGGTGTCGACCGAGAACCCCGACGCCCGTGCCGCGAAGACCCGCACACGCTTGCCGGACGCCTGCCGGAACTCCCCCAGGTCGGTCAGGTCCGCGGCGCTCACCGGTGCGGGCACGCCGATCTCCTCCGCGAACTCGCGCAGCGCGGTGCCGAGCGGCTCCTCGCCCGCCTCGACCAGCCCCTTCGGGATCGACCAGCCACGCGGCCGGTTCCGCCAGAACGGTCCGCCCATGTGCGCGAGGAAGACCTCGGGCCCGGACGGACCGGCCCGGTGCAGCAACAGTCCGGCGCTCACGACCACGCCCCGAGACTACGCAGACCCGGCCGGGAGGCCCGGATCACCACACACACGCCGCGCACCACCCGACGGGCCCGGTTCCACCGCCGGTTCCCCACGTCGGCGCCGGGAGTACCGTGTGGCGCACGGAGCGCCGTGTGACGCCCCCGGAGGACCTGCGATGGAGGAGGCCGATCGGGATGGACGAACGATGGACGACGGTGACGCTGGCCGCGGACGCCGCGATGCCGCACGACGAGGCGCTGCGGTGGATCGCCGCCCGCGCGGACAGCGGGATCGAGCGGATCCGGATCATCGGTGCCGACCCGGCGATCGAGGGCCCCGGACCGGTCGCCGACCGCCTGGCCGAGGCAGCTCGAGCCGCCCTGCCCGGAGCGACCGTCGAGGTGCACCGGCACGCCGGGCCCTTCGCCAGTGCCCTGGTCGAGGAGTCCGACGGCGGAGACCTCCTGGTGATCGGGACCTTCCGGAGCCGACGGGGTTCGACCGCCGGCGGCGACCCGGCGCGGGTCGCGGTCCGCGCGGCCGTACCGACCGTGATCGTCCCCGAGGGCCCGCACCCGATCGACGGCGACGTGGTGCTGGCGGTCGAGGAACCCATCGACGAACGGGCCGTCTCGATCGCCGTCGCCGAGGCAGTCCGGCTGCACCGACGACTGACACTGCTCAGGGCATGGGAGATGCCCGTGCTGACCCGGACCGGACTCACCGACTTCGCCGAGGACCCCCTGCGGTGGCGCGCCCGGAACGCCGAACTGCTGCAGCGGGTCACCGAGGACCTGACCGCGCGGTTCCCGGCGGTGCGGATCCGGCCGCTGCTCGTCGAGGGACACCCGGGGCACGCCATCGCATCGCGCACCCGGCGGGCGTCGCTCGTGGTGCTCGGACGGGGCCACGTGCGGGTGCTGTCCGGCGCACTGCTCCACGACGTCGTCCGTGAGACGGCGGCACCGGTCTGCGTCGTCCCACCGGCGGCCCACACGGACAGCGCGGGGTCCGGACGGGTCAGCCGGCGAGTTCCCGGATCGCGTCGGCCATCTGGTCGGTGAGGTACGCGACTCCGCGGCCGTTCGGGTGCAGGGCGCCGGCCCGCAGGTCGATGCGTCGCAGGTCGCTCGAGCCGGTCAGGCTGACACCGGCGACGTAGCGCTCGTCCCGCGGGGCGCAGGCCGAGTGGGCCTCGGTGCGTTCGAGGACGTCGACGAACCGCACCCCGGCGGCGTCGGCGGCGGATGCGGACACGGCGTCGAGCTCCTCCTGCACACCGTGCAGGTACGCCACGTCGTCGTCGGTGAACGGGAAGGTGTCCGAGGGGAACGACCCCGCGAGCGTGCCGAGGTCGAGCGCCGAGCGGAAGCAGCCCTTCGCGGGGGTGTGCTCGGCGTCCGGGAAGATCGCCGGGTACCCGAGGAACACGACGACGGCGTTCGGCGCGGCCCGTTGCACCGCTGCGAGGGTGTCGGCGATCCCGAGCGCGACCCGCGACCGGATCTTCAGGCTGAGCTGGTCCTCACCGTCCTGCACGAGCGTGCTCTTGCACGACGGCGCGTCACGTCCGGAGAACACCGGGCCGTCGGCCGAGATCGCCAGGCACGACGCGGCCGTGCCGAACAGGTCCGCGTCGTTGCCGCCGATGGTCAGGGTCACGAGCCGGGTGCGCGAGGACAGCGACTCGATCTGCGGGGGGACACCCGTGAACTGGTGTCCGGTCGTGACGTCCTCGCTGGTGGCGCCCGCACACGTGACGTCGGTCAGGTCGAGGCCGAACCGTGCCGCGAGCCGGTGCGGGTAGTCACGGGCCGACTGCACGCACGCGCTCGTGGGCAGCCGGGTCCGGTCGCCGAGTCCGTAGCCGGCGGAGTACGAGTCACCGAGGGCGACGTACTCGCTGCCGGGCGGGAGGTCGGCGAGCGGCTCGGTCGGGTCGTCCGGCACCGGGTAGGGCTGCGGGACGGGCCACATCGGCGCGGCCGACGCCCGTTCCACCGGCCCCGGTGCCGCGACCCCGGCCACCACCAGCCCGACGACGGCGACCGCCGCCAGGGCGGCGAGCAGCGTCGTACGGGCGGTGCGGAGCAGTTGCGGCCTCCGGGCGGGTGCGGCGGATCGGTCGGTCGGGTGGGGGCGGTCGGTGGGGCGGGACGGGCTCAGCGGCGTCCGAGTCGGCGTTCGCCGCCGCTGCCGGTGCGGTACTCCAGCCCGTAGTGCTGGAACAGCTCGGGCTCGGTCGCAGCGTCGAGCTCCCCGTCGGTCGAGATCGACGGGGCGTCCTTGACGAGCTTCTTCGGGAACGTCACACGCAGGTGCTTCGGGGCGACGGTGGCGCCGAACAGCGGGACGAACACGAGCTTCTGGAACCCGACCATGCCGGTGGTCAGGGCACCGAACGCCGGCTCGGACGTCGCGGTGTCGTAGTAGATGCTCTCGAGCGTGCCGACCTTGTCGTCGGCCTCGTCGACGACGGGCAGACCGATCCAGTCACGGATGTTCGCGGCTTCGAACACGAAGGACTCCCTCCGAGCGTCCGGCAGGTCCGGGTGGCTCTCGGTCGACGCTACCGCCCGGCCGCCTGAGCGGTCACCCCGAGCCGGTCCACCGCGGCCAGCACGTCGTCCGGGGTCACGGCCAGGATCGCCGGGTCCGGGTCCTCGGCGAAGACGTCGCCGCGACGGACCGAGGCGTCGGTGAGCACGATGTGCGGGCCGGTCGACGGCGGGCCCCACGCCTCGGGCGGTGCCGGGCCGAACAGCACGACCGAGGGCACCCCGTAGGCGGACGCCAGGTGCGCAGCGCCCGTGTCGACCGTGACGACGAGTCGCGCCGCGGCGATCACCGCGGCGAAGGCCTGCAGGTCCAGGGTGCCGGCCAGGACCGCCTCCGGCGCCAGGCCGGCCGCGTCGGCGACGGCACGGGCGCGCACGACGTCGTCCGAGCCTCCTGTCAGGACCACGTCGGCACCGCGCGCCCGGAGCCCGCGCACCACGTCGGCGAAGCGGTCCGTCGGCCAGTGCCGTGCACCGTGGAAGGCACCCACGTGCACGACGGCCGCGTCGGCGACCACCGGCGGCTCGGCGGGGCGGTCGATGTGCACCTCGGTCGCGTCCGCGGGGATGCCGTGCCACGTGAGCAGGTCCGCCCAACGGTCGCGCTCGTGCACGTCATCCGGCCACTCCGGGCCCTCGTAGTCGTGGGTCGGGTCGGCGTGCCCGATGACCCGGCGCGGGGCGAGCGCGGCGACGAGGTCCGAGGACTCCGGGCCGGCGCCGTGCAGGTTGAAGGCGATGTCGACGGCACCGTGCGGCACCGCGATGGGGTGGTCGAGACCGTGCTGGGCCAGGTGGACGTCCACCGCCGGCACGAGTTCGACGACCGGCGCCAGCCACGCCGTGGTGGCCAGGGTGATGCGGTGGTCGGGGAACGCGCGGCGGAGCGCGTGCAGCGCGGGGACGGCGACGAGCAGGTCGCCGAGCTTGATGGCACGGAGGACGAGCAGTTCCGGGCGTCCGTCGGGGTCGGGCAGGTTCTCGAGGGCGGTCACCGCCGCGACGGTAGACCCGACACGCTGACGGTCCTGCCGGGACCGCGCTCCGCGGCTCTTCCTGGGGCGGTGCCCGGCCGTCGACCGGTAGTCACGGAGCATGGCCCTCGCACCGGACCGCGTCATCCGCGGCCTGCTCCTCGACCGCGACGACACCCTCGTGGTGGACGTCCCGTACAACGCCGACCCGCACCTGGTCGTCCCCGTCCCCGGTGCCCGGCGCGCCGTCGAACGGGCACGTGCCGCCGGGTTGCAGCTCGGTGTCGTCACGAACCAGTCGGTGATCGCGAAGGGCATGGCCACGCGCGAACAGGTCGATGCCACCAACGCCCGGGTCGACGAGCTCGTCGGCCCGTTCGACGTGTGGTGCGTCTGCCCGCACGACGCCGGTCACGACTGCGCGTGCCGGAAGCCCCGGCCCGGGATGGTCCTCGACGCCGCTGAGCGGCTCGGCATCCCGCCGGAGTCGATCGTCGTCGTCGGTGACATCGGCGCCGACGTGCAGGCCGCGCGGAACGCCGGCGCGCAGGGGATCCTCGTGCCCACCCCGCGCACCCGCCGTCAGGAGATCGACGAGGCCGACACCGTCGCCGCGGACCTGGACGAGGCCGTCACCCTGGTGCTCGAGCACGTCGGCAGCGTGGCGGACCGGGCGTGAGCGCCGGTCGGCGCGTCCTCGTCGCCCGACTCGACTCCTTCGGCGACGTCCTGGTCGCCGGACCCGCGGTCCGCGCGGTCGCCGCCGGTGCCGCGCACGTGACGATGCTCTGCGGACCGCAGGGGGCGCCGGCCGCCGACCTGCTGCCCGGCATCGACCGGGTGCGGGTCTGGGCGGCACCGTGGGTCACCGAGACCGCACGCCCGATCGACGACGCCCTGCTCGCCGAGTTCCGCGCGCTGGTCGCCGAGGAGCAGCCCGACGAGGCCGTCGTCCTGACGTCCTTCCACCAGTCGCCCCTGCCCCTCGCGCTGCTCCTGCGCCTGGCCGGGGTCCACCGGGTCTCCGGGGCCTCGGTCGACCACCCCGGGTCACTGCTCGACGTGCGGCTACGCCCCGGCGAGGACCTGCCCGAGGACCTCCCCGAGCCCGAGCGCGCGCTGCGGATCGCCGAGGCGGCCGGGTTCCGGCTGCCGCCGGACGACGACGGGAGGCTCGCGGTGCGCCACGACGCCGTCCTGCCCCCGCCCGTGGCCGGCCTCGACCGCTACGTGGTCGTCCACCCCGGAGCCAGCGTCCCGGCACGGTCGTGGCCGGAGTCCCACCACCGTGCGCTCGTCGCCGCCTACGCCGAGCGCGGCCTCCCCGTCGTCGTCACCGGCTCCCCCGGCGAAGGCGCGCTGACCGCCGCCGTGGCGGGTGACACCGGCATCGACCTCGGCGGCCGCACCAGCCCCGCCGAACTCGCGGCCGTCCTCGCCGGCGCCGAGGTCGTCGTCGTCGGGAACACCGGTCCGGCCCACCTCGCCGCGGCAGTCGGAGCGCCCATCGTGAGCCTGTTCTCGCCCGTCGTCCCCGCCGTGAAGTGGGCGCCGTACGCCCCGCTCGTCGAACTGCTCGGCGACCAGGCCGCACCGTGCCGTCTCAGCCGCGCTCGCGAGTGCCCGGTCCCCGGCCACCCGTGCCTGTCCGGAGTGCGCATCGCGGACGTCCTGGAGGCCCACGGACGGCTCCTCGACCGCGTTTCGCGGACTGATCCGAGAAGTCTGCGGGGCGGCCCAGAAGGCGCTGCGTAGCGTGCGCCACTGCTTCTCCTGCTCCTTCTCCTGCTGCTCCGGCAGCGGCGGGGAGCGAGCCCATCGACACCGACCGGAAGGCCCTGCATGCGGATCCTCGTGTGGCACGTGCACGGCGGCTGGATGGACGCCTTCGTCCGCGGCCCCCACGAGTACCTCATCCCGACCACGCCGCCGCGCGACGCCTGGGGACTCGGGCGCGGTGGGCGCGACTGGCCGGACTCCGCGATCGAGATCGACCCGGCCGACGTCGCCGAGGCCGAGGTCGACGTGGTCGTCCTGCAGCGCACCGAGGAGCTCGACGAAGCCCGTCGTCTGCTCGGTGGTCGCGACGTACCGATCGTCTTCGTGGAGCACAACGCGCCCCGGGTCGACGTGCCGAACAGCCTGCACCCGATGCGCGACCGCGACGACCTGACGATCGCGCACGTGACGCACTGGAACGCCCTGATGTGGGACTGCGGCACCACCCGGACCACCGTCGTCGAGCACGGCGTCGTCGACCCCGGCCCGCTGTACACCGGTGCGCTCGAGCGCCTCGGCGTCGTCATCAACGAACCCGTCCGGCGCAACCGTGTCGTCGGCACCGACCTGCTCCCCCGCTTCGCCGAGGTCGCCCCGGTCGACGTCTGGGGCATCGGCACCGAGCGGCTGCCGGAGCTCGGCTTCGGCGACCGCGTGGTCGCGCAGGGCGACGTGCAGGCCGACCCCATGCACGCGGCGCTGGCCGAACGGCGGGCCTACGTGCACCCGAACCGCTGGACCTCGCTCGGCCTGTCGCTCATCGAGTCGATGCACATGGCCATGCCGGTCCTGGTGCTCGCGACGACCGACGCGGCCCGCACGGTCCCGGGTGAGGCCGGAGCGATCGCGACCGACGTCGAGGAGCTGGTGCGGGCCTCCAGGCTGCTGCTGGAGGACCCGGACGAGGCGCGTCGACGGGGATTCGTGGCGCGGGAGGCCGTGCTCGCACGGCACGCGCTCGGTCGGTACCTGGCCGACTGGGACGACCTGCTCGACGACGCCGTCGCGCGCGGCGCGCGACGGAACCGTGCGGCGGGAGCCGCGCTCGAAGGGAGCCTCGGATGAAGATCGCCATGGTGTCCGAGCACGCGAGTCCGCTCGCCGTGCTCGGCGGGGTCGACGCCGGTGGGCAGAACGTCCACGTCGCCGAACTGTCCGGTGCACTGGCCGACCGCGGCCACCACGTGACCGTCTACACGCGGCGCGACGACGCGTCGCAGCCCGTCCGTGTGCCCCTGCGCCCCGGTGTGGACGTCGTGCACGTCGACGCCGGTCCCGCGCGTGCCGTGCCGAAGGACGAGCTGTTCCCGTTCATGGGGACGTTCGCGTCGGTGCTCGCCGCCGAGTGGTTCCTCGACCGTCCCGACGTGGTGCACGCGCACTTCTGGATGTCCGGCCACGCCGCCCTCGACGCGGTGACGCAGGTGCAGGCCCGGACCGGTGGGGTGCGGATCCCGGTGGTCCAGACCTTCCACGCCCTGGGTGTCGTGAAGCGTCGGCACCAGGGAGCCGCGGACACCAGCCCGGCCGAGCGCGAGTGGGTCGAACCCGCCGTCGGCCGGAGCGTCGACCAGGTCGTCGCGACGTGCTCGGACGAGGCGTTCGAGCTCAAGGCCCTCGGCGTCCCGCTGCACCGCATCTCCGTCGTGCCGTGCGGGGTCGACGTCTCGCTCTTCCGTCCGGACGGCCCGGTCGAAGAGCGCGACCGTCCGCTCCGGGTGCTCACCGCCTCACGACTCGTGCAGCGGAAGGGCGTCGGGACGACGATCGCCGCTCTCGCAGCGCTGGTCGAACAGGGCCGTGACGTCGAGCTCGTCGTCGTGGGCGGTGCCGGTGTCGCCGGTGCCGACCTGGTGGACGACCCCGAGTACCAGCGCCTCGACACCCTCGCCCGGTCGCTCGGCGTCCGCGACCACGTGACCTTCCGCGGGCAGCTCGGGCAGCACGACATGCCCGCCGTCTACCGCAGCGCCGACGTCGTCGTCTGCGCCCCCTGGTACGAGCCGTTCGGCATCGTGCCACTCGAGGCGATGGCCTGCGGCCGCCCGGTGGTCGCGTCGAGCGTCGGCGGGCTCATCGACACCGTCGTCGAGGACGCCACCGGCCTGCACGTGCCGCCGCGCGACGAGACCGCGGTCGCCGAGGCCGTCGGCGCACTGCTCGACGACCCAGAGCGCCGCGAGGCGTACGGCCGTGCCGGTCGACAGCGCGCCGAGTCCCGCTACACCTGGCAGAAGGTCGCCGCCGACAGCGAACGCGTCTACGAGCGCCTGCTCGCCGGCGCGACCTCGTCCGCCAGCACCACCGGGCCCGCCGCCGGCCGCTCGCGCACCACCCACGCCGGCCGGGTCACCCGCGCCGCGCAGTCGACGGAGAGGACCGCACGATGACCATCGACCAGCAGACCGGGCTCGAGGACCGCGCCGTCACCGACAGCGCCCGCGTCGTCGTCGACCACGTCGCGGCGTCGGTCCCCGTGATCGCCTCCCTCGTCGACCACCGGGACCACATCGCCGAGTGGGCGGACGACATCGCCGGGCGGCTCGTCGCCGGACGTCGGCTGCTCGCCGCGGGCAACGGCGGCTCGGCCGCCGAGGCGCAGCACCTGACGTCCGAGCTCACCGGCCGCTTCGAGGGCGACCGACCGGCGTACTCGGCCATCTCGTTGCACGCCGAGACCTCGGCCGTGACCGCCATCGGGAACGACTACGGCTACGACCAGGTGTTCGCGCGGCAGGTGTCGGCGCACGCCCGTGCCGGTGACGTCCTCGTGCTGCTGTCGACGAGCGGCAAGAGCCCGAACCTGCTGCGGGCCGCCGAGGCCGCACGTGCCGTGGGTGCCCGCTCCCTCGCGCTGACCGGGTCCGGACCGAACCCGCTCGCCGACCTGGTCGACGACGCGATCTGCATCGAGGGGCCGTCCGCCAACGTGCAGGAGGCGCAGCTCGTCCTGGTGCACGCGCTCTGCAAGGCGATGGAGCCGACGCTGCGTCGCGGGGGCCGTCGATGAGCGGCCCCGCTGCCGTCGCACCGCGTTCCGGCGCCGCCGGTGGCCGTGCCGCCGGACCGCGCTTCCGCATCGCCGTCGTCGGGGACACCCTGCTCGACGTCGACGTGTCCGGCACGAGCGAGCGGCTGAGCCCGGACGCCCCCGTCCCCGTGGTGGACGTCGCCACCGACGACCGCCGTGCCGGTGGCGCCGGACTCGTCGCGACGATGCTCGCCCGCGACGGCCACGACGTCACCCTGGTCACCGTCCTGAGCGACGACGGCCGTGCCCAGGAGATCCGTGACCTGCTGCCCGACGTCACGATCGTCGCCGGGCCGTCCGGAGTCCCCACCCCCGTGAAGACCCGCGTGCGCGTCGTCGACCACGCCCTCGTCCGGATCGACGAGGGCTGTGCGACCCCGCCCGTGCCCGAGGCCACCGATGCGATGACCGCCGCTCTCGACGGCGTCGACGCGATCGTCGTCGCCGACTACGGCCGCGGGGTCGCCGCTGCCCCGGCACTCCGTGACGCCCTCACCCGTGCGGCCGAGCGCCTGCCGGTGGTCTGGGACCCGCACCCCAAGGGCGCCGCCCCCGTCCCCGGCACCACCGTCGCCACCCCGAACGCTGCCGAGGCGCGACGCTTCACCGACGTCGAGGGACACGGTGTGCCCTTCGCGACCGTCGCCGCCGCCCGGCTCGTCGAGCAGTGGCAGGCCGGCGCCGTCGCGGTGACGATGGGTGACCGCGGTGCGCTGCTCGCCGACGCCCAGGGCGACAGCCGCTTCGTGCCCGCTCCGTCCGTCAGCGCCGGGGACCCCTGCGGCGCCGGCGACCGGCTCGCCGCGGGCGTCGCCGTCGCACTGGCGTCCGGCGCGGACGTCCCCGAGGCCGTCTCCGCCGGCGTGGTCGCCGCGTCCGAGTACCTGGCCGCAGGCGGCGTCACCGCGCTCTTCGCCGACGACGGCCCCGCACCGCTCGCCGTGCCCGGGGCCGACCGGGACGCCATGCGCCTGGTGCACGACGTCCGGAGCGCCGGCGGCACCGTCGTCGCGACCGGAGGCTGCTTCGACCTGCTGCACGCCGGGCACGCCCGCACCCTGTCGGCCGCCCGTGCACTCGGCGACTGCCTGGTCGTGTGCCTCAACTCGGACTCGTCGGTCCGCGCACTGAAGGGCCCGGACCGGCCGATCATGACCCAGGACGACCGGGTCGAGCTGCTCCTGGCACTCGACTGCGTCGACGCCGTCGTGGTGTTCGACGAGTCCACCCCCGACGAGGCCCTGCGCCGCTTCCGCCCGGACGTCTGGGCGAAGGGCGGCGACTACACCGCGAGCGAACTGCCCGAGACGGCGACCCTCGCCGAATGGGGTGGCCGCGTCGTCACCGTGCCGTTCCACCCGGGCCGCTCGACCACCCGGCTCGCCGCCGCGATCGAACGCGTCGGCTGAGCGTCCGCTCGCCGTTCCACACCAGCTCGACCACTTCCCGCACCACTACGCAAAGGACATCCATGCCCGTCCCCACCACCCCCATCGGCCGCGTCCTCGTCACCGGCGGCGCCTCCGGACTCGGAGCCGCCGTCGTGGCCGCCGTCACCGAGGCCGGCGGCACCCCGATCGTCCTCGACCTGCGGATCGACGCCGTCCCCGAGGGCGTCGACGCCGTCGCCGTGGACGTCTCCGACACCGACGCCGTCGAGCAGGCGGTCCGTGACGCTGCCGAGCGGCACGGTGGCCTCGACGCCGTCGTCACCGCCGCGGGCATCGACACCCCTGCCCCGATCGACGCGATCTCGTCCGGCAAGTGGGAGCAGATCGTCGGCGTCAACCTGATCGGCACCGCCTCGACCGTGCGCGCCGCCCTGCCCGCCCTCGAGGCCACGCACGGCCGCGTCGTCACCATCTCCTCGTCGCTCGCCCTGCGCGGCGTCGGCGACGGCACCGCGTACTCGGCGTCGAAGTTCGGTGTCCGCGGGTTCTCGCAGGCGCTGGCCGCCGAGACCGCCGGCCGCATCGGCGTGACGAACATCATCCCCGCCGGGATGCGCACGAACTTCTTCGCCGACCGGACCGAGCAGTACAAGCCGGGACCGGACGCGCAGCTCATCGAGCCGGAGTACGTCGCGAACTCGATCATCTTCGCGCTGTCGCAGCCGGCCGGCTGCGAGATCCGCGAGCTGTCGATCATGCCGGCGACGGAGCCGAGCTGGCCGTAGCCGCACGCCGCTGACGGACGGGAGGCGCGGTGCCGGCTGGCACCGCGCCTCCCGGTCGTCCGACGGTCGCGTCCGCCGCTTGGTGCGCGCTTCCGCACTCCGTGCGAGGGCCGGGGCGTCCCACGGAATGTGGAACCTCGCACCGGGCGGTCGTGACGCGCCACGCCGCCTCCGGGCCGTCAGTCGCGTGCGTCCGCCGCTTGGTGCGAGCTTCCGCACTCCGTGCGAGGCCCGGGGCGTCCCACGGAGTGTGGGACCTCGCACCGGGCGCTCGTGGCGCCGTGCGGCGCTGCCTGGAGGCGCGTGCCGGGCTGGCACCGCGCCTCCAGACCGTCCGACGGTCGCGTCCGCCGCTTGGTGCGCGCTTCCGCACTCCGTGCGAGGGCCGGAGCGTCCCACGGAGTGGGGAACCTCGCACCGGGGGGCCTGGAGGCGCGTGCCGGGCTCGCACCGCGCCTCCGGGCCGTCCGACGGTCCGTCCGCCGCTCGGTGCGAGCTTCCGCACCCCGTGCGAGGGCCGGAGCGTCCCACGGGGTGTGGAACCTCGCACCGGGGGGCCTGGAGGCGCGTGCCGGGCTGGCACCGCGCCTCCCGGCCGTCCGACGGTCGCGTCCACCGCTCGGTGCGAGCTTCCGCACCCCGTGCGAGGGCCGGAGCGTCGCACGGAGTGTGGAACCTCGCACCAGGCGCTCGTGGCGCCGCGCGCAGCGTCAGACCGTGCGGAGCAGGTCCTCGACGTCGGCGAGGACGGCCTCCGGCTCGACCTGGTCGACGTAGGACGGGTCGTGCTCACACCGCTCGGCGGTCCAGCCGACCTGGGTCACGTCCGCGCCGCACACCGGGCACTGCGTCACGAAGGACAGGTGCACCCGGTGCCGACCGCGGTCGAACGGCCCGGCGTTGATCACGTTACCGAACCAGAACACGCCGACGGTCGGGGTGCCCACGGCGACGGCGAGGTGCCGTGGGCCGGAGTCGTCGCCGACCATGACGTCGGCGGCGGCGAGGACGTCGGGCAGTTCACGCAGCGGCAGTGACCCGGTGAGGTCGTGCACGCGCTCCCGCAGCTCGGGCGGCAGCGACGCGACGATGGCGGACGACGCCGGCACGTCTGAGTCGTCACCGACGAGCAGCACGTCGTCCCCGGCGGCGAGCCGTGCACGGGCGACTTCGGCGAAGCGCGAGGGGCTCCAGCGGCGACGCGGGTCGGTGGCGCCGGGGTGGATCGCGACGAGTCGTCCCCGGACCCCGAGGCGCTGCCGGACCCCGGCCCGCGCGGCCTCGGGGACGTGCAGTCGGGGGTCGAGGGTGACCGGTTCGGCGCCGGCGAGCGAGGCCACCTCGAGCGCCCGGACGACCTCGTGCTGGTAGTAGACGTAGCGGACCCAGCGTTCCAGGACCTCGGCGTCCTCGGTGGCGGTGCCCACGGTGTGACGGGCGCCGAGCCGGAGCAGGAACGGGTTCGAGTTGCGGCCACCGCCGTGCACCTGCACCGCGAGGTCGAAGCGCCCGTGCAACCGGTCGAAGAACTCCTGCTCGGTCGGTGCGCCCTCGCCGGAGTCCCGGACGCCGGGGACGACGGGGAGCTCCTCGAAGGCGTGGACGGCGTCGGTGCGACCCTCGAGCACCGGCCGCGCCGACGGTGCCCCGAGCAGCGTGATCCGGGCTCCTGGGTACGCGGCGGCCAGGGACTCGACCGCCGGGAGGGCGAACATCAGGTCGCCCAGTCCCCCACCGCGGAGCACCGCGATCTCGCCGACACCGTCGAACCGTTCTCCGCCCACACCGATCTGTTGCACAGCTCCACGTCTACCGGTCGGACCCGTCCGGACGCCCAGCAGCGGCCCCGGATGGACGAGAAGCGCGATGCCGTGACCGCACACAGCGGAGCACGAGCACCGTGTGAGGCCCCGCCCGCCTCCGGAAGGACCCCATGACGATCGCACCCCCCGCCGCCGACGACCTCGTGGTGACCGACCCCGTGAACGGATCGATCGCGTCCACCGTGCGCCGCTCGACCGAGGACGACGTCCGCAGCGCCGTCGCCCGTGCCCGTGCCGCTGCCGGCGCCTGGGCCCGCACCGCGCCGGCCGAGCGCGGTGCCCTGCTGCACGCGGCGGCCGAGCACCTCCGTGCCCACGCGCAGGAGCTGGCGGACCTGAACACCCGCGAGACCGGCAAGGTGCCCGGCGACGCCCTCGGTGGGGTCGAGGCCGGCATCGGCACGCTCGTGCAGTACGCCGAGCTCGGGCCGGTGCACCGGGGTGAGGCCCTGCGCGGGCAGTTCGGTGCCGCCGACTGGTCGGTGCCGCACCCGCGCGGCGTGGTGCTCGCCCTGACGCCGTGGAACGACCCGGTCGCCGTTGCCTGCGGGATCCTCGGAGCAGCGATCGTCACGGGCAACACGGTGGTGCACAAGGGCAGCGAACGGTGCCCCGCGACCTTCGCCCGGCTCAACGCGCTGCTCGCCGAGGTCCTGCCGGACGGTGTGCTCATCGGCGTCGACGGCGACGCGACCACCGGCGAGCAGCTCCTGGCGCAGGAGGGCATCGACGTCTACGCGCACGTCGGGTCGACCGCGACCGGTGACCGCCTGAGCGAGGTGGCCGCGACCACCCGCGCCCACGTCATCCGCGAGAACGGCGGCAACGACCCCGTCGTCGTCGACGCCGACGTCGACCCGGAGTGGGCCGCCGCACAGGTCGCCCTCGGCGCCTTCGCGAACACCGGCCAGATCTGCACCAGCGTCGAGCGGGTGTACGTGCACCAGGACGTCGCCGAGCCCTTCGTCGCCGCGCTGGTCGCCGAGGCGGAGCGCCGCACGGCCGCACCCGCAGCCGAGTTCGGGCCGCTCGTGGACGACCGGCTGCGCGGGCTCGTGCAGCACCACGTCGACGACGCGATCGCCCGCGGCGCCGTCGTCCGGACCGGCGGCGTCACGCCCGGCGGGCTCGGGTCGTTCTACCCGGCGACCGTCCTGACCGACTGCGCGGACGACATGCTCGTGCTGACCGAGGAGACCTTCGGCCCGATCGCCCCGGTGCGCGTCGTGTCGGACTTCGCGGAGGGTCTCCGGCTGGCCGCGGCCGACCGCTACGGCCTCGCAGCCACCGTGCTGACGAACGACACCGCACACGCGCTCCGTGCAGCGGCCGAGCTGCCCGTCGGCACCGTCAAGGTGAACGCCGTGTTCGGTGGCGCTCCGGGCGGCAGCGCCCAGCCCCGCGGTGCCTCGGGCGCCGGGTTCGGGTACGGCCCGCACCTGCTCGACGAGATGACGACCACGACCGTGGTGCACCTCGAGGCCGCGCCGCCGCGCCGTACCGTCCAGCCGTCGACGGAAGCAGCCGGCAGCACCGCAGCCACCGGCAGCACCGGCGCCGCAGCGGGCGCCACCGGCCCCGCAGCCGCTGCCGGCGCCACCGCCGGCAGCGCCGACACCGTGGGAGGCACCCGATGACCGCCGACGTCCGGCTGGTCCGTGACCTCGTCGCCACGATCGACGACCGCGAGCCCCTCGTCGTCGTCATCGGCGACTGCATCCTCGACCGCTGGACGGTCGGCGAGGCGGAGCGCGTCTCCCGCGAGGCCCCGGCCCCCGTCGTCCGCGTGACCGAGACCATCGCGGTGCCGGGCGGCGCGGCGAACACGGCCGTGAACGCCCGTGCCCTGGGCGCCCGGGTCCGCATGGTGGGGCTCATCGGTGACGACGAGGCCGGTGACGTCCTGCGCCAGCGGCTCGAGGCAGCCGGCGTCGACACGTCGTTCCTGGTCGAGATCCCCGGCGCCCGCACCACGACGAAGTCGCGCGTGGTCGGCGGTGACCGCGTCGTGGTCCGGGTCGACGAGCTGGCCGCGACCCCGACCGCCGAGCACGGCGAACGCCTCGCCCGCTCGGTGGCCCGCGCCATCCGGTGCGCCGACGCCGCCGTCGTGTGCGACTACGGCCTGGGCGTCCGCGCCGAGGACGTCGTGCCGATGCTCGACCGTGACCGCCCCGGCGCCGTCGTGGTCGACGCGCACGACCTGACCCGCTGGGCCGCGCTGCACCCCGACCTCGTCACGCCGAACGCCGGTGAGACCGCCGCACTGCTCGGCACGGAGCTCGGCACCGGTGCCGACCGCGTCGGCACCGTCGTCGCAGCCCGTGCCGACGTGCTCGCCCGCAGCGGCGCCCGTGCTGCGGTGGTCACGCTCGACCGCGACGGCACCGTGCTGCTCGAGTCCGGCTCCGACCAGGGGTTCCGCACGCGTGCGACGCCCGCCTCGGAGCAGCAGGCCTCCGGCGCCGGTGACACCTTCTGCGCCGCCGCGACCGTCGCCCTCGCCGTGCAGGCACCCCTGCGAGACGCCGTCGCGGTCGCCCAGGCCGCTGCCGACGTCGTCGTCCGCGAGGCCGGCACGTCCGTCTGCACCGCCGCCGCCCTGCTCGACTCGGTGACCGCGCCGGCGGCGACCGTCGTCGACCACGACGAGCTCGCCACCGCGGTCGAGGCCGCACGGCAGGCCGGCCGACGCGTGGTCTTCACGAACGGCTGCTTCGACGTCGTGCACCGCGGGCACACCACGTACCTGCGCCAGGCCCGTGACCTGGGCGACCTGCTCGTCGTCGCCCTGAACGACGACGACTCGGTGCGCCGGCTGAAGGGCCCGGAGCGGCCGATCAATCCGGCTGAGGACCGCGCCGGCGTGCTCGCCGCGCTGGCCTGTGTCGACCTGGTCACGGTGTTCGCGACGGACACCCCCATCCCGCTCATCGAGCGGCTGCGCCCCGAGGTCTACGTCAAGGGCGGGGACTACTCCCCCGAGATGCTGACCGAGACCGAGGTCGTGCGCGGCTACGGCGGCGAGGTCGTCATGGTCGACTACGTGCCCGAGCACTCCACCAGCGCCGTCGTGCGCCGGATCCGCGAAGCCGCTGCGCGGCCCGAACCGGACCCGGCACCGTGACCGCCCGCTGGTCCGGGTCCTGGGCGAAGGCCCCCGATCCAGCGGACACGAGCACGGTCGACGTCGACGTGCTCATCCCGACCGTCGGCAGGCCGGCCGAGCTCGCCACGACGCTCGCCGGCCTCGCCGCCCAGACCGACGTCGACCTGCGCGTCGTGCTCAGCGACCAGTCCGCGGACGGAGACGCCGCCAGCGCGCCGGCGGTCGCCGCGATGCTCCGCGTCCTGGAGGCGCAGGGCCGGCCCGTCACGCTCCTCACCCACCCGGAACGGCGTGGCCTGGCAGAGCACCGGCAGTTCCTGCTCGACCACGCCGAGGCCGCCGCGGTGCTGTTCCTCGACGACGACGTCTGGCTCGAACCGGGGTCGATCGCGCGGATGCTCGACGCGCTCCGCACCCTGGGCTGCGGGTTCGTCGGCAGCGCCGTGCAGGGCCTGTCGTACCTGCAGGACCGACGCCCCCACGAGACCTCGGTGTTCGAGCGGTGGGACGGCCCGGTCGTGCCCGAGGTGGTGCGCCGCGGGACCCCCGGCTTCGACCGCTGGTCGCTGCACAACGCGGCGAACCCGACGCACGTCGCCGCCGACCTCGACCTGCACCCCGGCGAGTGGGTGCCCTACCGCGTCGCGTGGGTCGGCGCCTGCGCGCTGTACGACCGTCGTGCGCTCGAGGAGGTCGGGGGCTTCCGGTTCTGGGACACCCTGCCGCCCGAGCACGCTGGCGAGGACGTCGTCGCGCAGTGGCGGGTGATGGAACGGTTCGGCGGTGCGGGCATCATGCCCTCGGGTGCCGTGCACCTGGAGGCCCCGACCACCGTCGTCGACCGCCGGGTGGACGCGCCCGACGTGGTCTTCGCGGACGGGAACGTCATACCGCGGTAGGGGGTGGTCGAGACCACCGCGGGATGGCCAGCGCGCGCCGGTTCCGTAGCGTCGTCCTCGTCGACGAGTTCCGTCGGCGGGAGGGAGCACCCCGTGTTCGACCAGATCACCCCGCTCGTCGTCGAGCTGGCCGCGAGTCCGCTCGTCTACGTCGTCCTCTTCGCCCTGTGCCTGGTGGACGGCTTCTTCCCGCCGGTGCCGAGCGAGTCCGCCCTGGTCGCGATCGCCGCCGTCGCCGCGACGTCCGGGCAGCCCGTGCTCGCCGTGGTGCTCGCCGCCGCCGCCCTCGGAGCGGTCGCCGGCGACTCGATCGCGTACTGGATCGGGCGCCGGATCGGGTTCGCCCGGCTGGCCCGGTCGAAGCGACCACGGATCGCAGCGGCCTTCGCGTTCGCCGAGCGGCAGATGCAGCGCCGCTCCGCCAGCCTCATCCTGACCGGGCGCTTCATCCCGGTCGGCCGGGTCGCGGTCAACATGACCGCCGGCGCGACCGGCCTGCCCTACCGCCGGTTTCTCGCGATCAGCGCGATCGCGGGTGTGGCGTGGTCGGCGGTGTCGATCGGCATCGCCCTGGCCGCGTCGAGCGTGCTGCACGAACCGATCGTCGCGGCCCTGGTGTCGATGGTGGTCGCCGCCGGGCTCGGGATCGCGGTCGACCGGGTGCTCGGTACCATCAGCCGCAGGCGCGAAGCCCGCGAGGCCCGCGAGGCCCGCGCCGCTGCCGCTGCCGCTGCCACACCCGCCCCCGCCACCGCCCCCGAGCCCTGCCTCGTCCGAACCGGAGAGACCGCCCGCCCGTGACCGTCGTCCCGAAGCCCCGACCCACCTGGGTCCGGCCTGCCGTGCAGATCGGCTTCGTCGTCGTCGTGGTGTCCCTGTTCGCCGTCGCCGCACCCGTGACCGCGGTGTTCTACGGCGTCCCCGTGCCGCTCGCGCTGCTCGCGACCGCCGTGCTGTCGGCGAGCATCGGGCTCGCACCGCTCGTCCCCCGCACGGCGTCGGTCGCGCACCTCGTCGCCCTCGCCGGCCTCGGCATCCTGACGGCACCCGGCACCGTCGGGCCCTGGCCGGTCTCGGTCACGAGCATCATCGGCCTGAGCGTGCTGCTCGTCGTGCTGGGCGTCCGCACCACCTGGCGGCTCACCGCGGTGGTCTGGGTCGCGGCGACGCTGCTCACCCTGCTGCTCATCGGCGTGACGCCCGACCGGTGGGGGCAGGTCGACGTCTGGGCGACGAGCTTCGTGGTGAGCGCCGGTGACACCCTCGTCGTGGCGGCTGCTGCGGTGGTCATCGGGCAGCGCCGGACCGTGCGCGACGAGCTCGCCGCCGCCCGCCGCGACACCGAGCTCGAGCAAGCCCGACGCCGGACGGTCGAGGAGCGCTCCCGGATCGCCCGTGAGCTCCACGACGTCGTCGCCCACAGCATGTCCGTCGTGCACATGCAGGCCGAGTCCGCCCCGTACCGCGTCGCGGACCTGCCGCCGGAGGCCCGAACCGAGTTCGCCGCGATCGCCGAGACCTCGCGCACGGCCCTGCGGGAGATGCGGCAGCTGCTCGGCACCCTGCGTGGCGACGCCGACGCCGAGCGCGCACCGCAGCCGCGGCTCGCCGACCTGCACGCGCTCGTGCAGGCCACCCGCGCGGCCGGCATCCCCGTCGAGCTCCGACTCGACGAGGGGCTCGACCCCGACCTCGACGACGTCGACCGGCTCGCACAGCTCACCGTGTACCGGGTCGTGCAGGAGGCTCTCGGCAACGTGGCCCGGCACGCGCCCGGTGCGACCACCGTCGTGACGGTCGGGAGGCACGGGCCGGCCCTCACGGTCGAGGTCGCCAACACCGCGCCACCGGTCGGCAGCGTGCCCGGTGCGCCGCCGGACGACGGCGGCTTCGGCCTGGCGGGGATGCGCGAGCGCGTCGCCGCGCTCCGCGGCACGATCAACCACGGACCGGACCCGGACGGCGGCTTCCGCGTCGCCGTGCGCCTGCCCACCCGGCCCGCCGCGACCACGTCGCAGCCGACGGCCGACGGGGCGAGCCGATGACGCGGGTGATGGTGGTCGACGACCAGCAGATGTTCCGTGTCGGACTGCGGGCGATCCTCCAGGCCCAGGACGACGTCGAGGTCGTCGGCGAGGCCGCGAACGGGGCCGACGCGGTCGTGATGGCGATCCGGCTCCGGCCGGACGTGATCCTGATGGACGTCCGGATGCCGGAGCTCGACGGGATCGAGGCGACCCGGCGGATCACCGCGGCGCCCGCGGAGTCGCCCGTCCGCGTGGTGATGCTCACGACGTTCGACATCGACGACTACGTGTTCGACGCGCTCCGTGCCGGGGCCAGCGGGTTCCTGCTCAAGGACGCGAGCGCCGAGGAGCTCGTGCAGGCCGTGCGGACCGTCGCAGCCGGCGACTCCCTGCTCGCACCGAGGGTGACCCGGCACCTCGTCGAAGCCTTCGTCGCCGGTCCGCAGCCGACGGCCCCGCGGACCGAGGTGCTCGACGTGCTGACCGACCGGGAGCGCGACGTGTTCCTGCTGATGGCGCGGGGGCGGTCGAACGGGGAGATCGCGGCGGAGCTGTTCATCGCGGAGCAGACCGTGAAGACCCACGTCGGCCGGGTCCTGGCGAAGCTGCAGCTGCGGGACCGGGTGCACGCCGTCGTCCTGGCCTACGAGAGCGGGCTGGTCACGCCGTCCGCGTGAGGTGCGGGCCCGAGACGTGACCGCAGACGGACAGGAGGCCCGGTGCCAGCTGGCACCGGGCCTCCTGTCAGAGGTGTGGTCGCGACTCAGGCGGCGAGGTGCGCCTGCAGGAACCAGCGGTCCTTGGTCAGCGCGCGCTCGATCTCGATCGCGACGTCCTGGCTGTTGAGGTCGACCTCGTCGAGGCCGTCGACCGCACGGCGGACCTGCAGCAGCGCGGCGTCGATCTGGGCGATCACCTCGGTGATGGTGACGTCCGAGTTCTGGAAGCCCTGCGACAGCGGCGGCAGCGTGGTGTTCGCGGCGACGGTCGCGATGCGCGAGTCGACCGGCAGGCCGAGGGCGACGATGCGCTCCGCAGCCTTGTCCGCGTAGTCCTGCGCGTGCTCGACGATCTCGTCGAGGAGCTCGTGCACGCCGACGAAGTTGCGGCCACGGACGTGCCAGTGGGCCTGCTTGCCGTTGACGACGAGCGCCTCGAGGTCGATGACGACGGGGGCGAGGAACTGCGCGACCCCGGCTGCGAGCTCCGGCGTGGTCGAGAACGGGGACGTGGTGCTGGGGGTGGTGGTGCTGCTCTGCGTGGTCATGTCGTTTCCTCCTCCGTCGTGGCTGCACCCGCGTGCCTGGCCCTGTCCGGACCGGCGCGGTGCTGCCGATGGTCACAACCATGCCCGCCTCTCTTGCATGCCGCAAGGAAGAGCAGGCTGCCCTTACCCGCCGTGCTCGACCTGGACCTGCTGGCCGGCGTCGGTGAGTTCGAGCTGCACCATGGACCGTGCCCGCTCGATCCACGGGCTGTCCGCGCACCCGATCCAGACCGAGGTGCGGGGCTCGCAGCCCGTCACGCACCACTCGGCGGCCCAGCCGGTCAGGGCGTGTGCGAGGGCTTCGCCGTGGTCCGCGAAGACCAGCGGGGCGACGGCCGAGCTGCGGGCGCTCCGGACCAGCCAGGTCACGGTGACGCGCGGCGGAGCCGGCAGGATGCGGATCTGCTCGTCGAGGGCGACCTCGACGAAGACCTGCCCGTACGCGTTCTCGGGGAGTTCCTCGAGCTGGCGGTGGATCTCGACGAGGTCCTCGGCACCGCCCGCGATGAGGATGCGTTCGCTGGGCTGTCGCCGGGTCCGTGCCATGTGGCAACGGTAAGGGAAGCCTTACCTCATCACAAGGGGGAACGACCGGTTCCGGCGATGTCCACAGCGGGCACACCGAGTTCGTGCGACAGGAACCGCCACATCCACGACAGGGCGACGGTGTTCGTGAGCCCCGGGACGCCCTGGGCGATCTGCGTCGCGACGCCGTCGCTGTACGCGGCGAGTTGCAGCGCGACGGTGTCGGCATCGACGTCGACGAACACCCCGGCCTCCACCCCGCGCCGGATGATCCGCACCAGGCACGCCTCCCAGACGCGGATGCGTTCGGCGTACTCGGCCGCGACCTCGGGCCGTCGCACCACCGCGGTCCAGTAGTCGGACCAGATCCGCCAGTGCTGCCGGACCTGCTCGGTGTCGCCGAACAGCGGTGCGACGAGCATCCGCAGCCCCACCAGCACGTCGGGTTGGGCGTCGACGGCTGCGACGATGGCGCCGTAGAAGCGCTCCGTCTCGAGCACCACGACCTCGTTGAGGATCTCCGCGACACTGCCGAAGTGGTACGTCACGGTGCCGACGGAGACGCCGGCCTCGGCCGCGATGTCGCGCAGCCCCGTGGCACCGACGCCGTTCCGGACGATCACCGCGCGGGCGGCCTCGACGATCATCGCGCGTCGGACCTCCGGCCGCTGCCGGACCCGTGCCGCCGCGGTCACGCCGACGTCCGTGGGACGTCGTCGACGAAGATCCGCTCGGTGACGAGCACCTCGGCTTCGTCCGGTCCGCCGTCGCGGGCCCAGGCGCGCACGGTGTTGACGACGTGGAAGGTGTCGGCGTCGGCGGTGACCTCGGACGTCGTCTCGAGGCGCGCGGCCCACTCCGGCTTCGCCAGCCCGATGGCCCAACGGGAACTCGCCCGTGCGCTGGTCGGGTCGTCGGAGCGGATCCGGTACGTCTCGCGGGCGTCCTCGGTGAACACGAGGCCGTCCGGGTAGACCCGCCCGCCGCCGTACCCGGGGTCGACGTCGAGCGTCCACTCCCCCGTCTCGACGTCGTGCGTCACCGTGCGCTGCGGCAGCGGGTCGGCCGGCGCGACGCGCTCGATCACGAGGGGCTCGGACCGTTCGGGCTCGGCGAAGACCACCCCGTCGTCGGTCGACCGGGTCCAGGTGGGCAGGGTGACGCTCGAGGCGGTCGGGTCGATCGTCACCGTGGCCTCGACGCCGTGCGGCCACACCCACGGCCAGTAGGACGACGAGACCGCGATGCGCAGCCGGTGTCCGGCGGCGAACCGGTGTCCGGTCGAGACCAGGCGGACGGGCAGTTCGGCGGGCGTCCCGGGCACGAGCACGTCGTCGCGGTCCATGCCGTCGCGCTTCGCGGCGTTCAGCACCCCGCGCGTGACGAGCGTCGACGAGCCGTCCGGTGCGACGTCGCAGAGCCGGACGGTCAGGGTGGCCCGGGGCGCATCGCTCGTGACGGACAGCCGCACGAGCACGTTGCCGAGCAGGTCGAACGCCTTGCCGACGGGCAGGTCGAAGGTGACCGACCGGCCGTCCTCGGCGCGCTGGTCCGGCGGCAGGTCGGTGGCGTTGCCGAACGGGAAGAACCGACCGGCGTCCACCCCGGTGTGCTGCGGCGACCGCACGACGACCGGTCCGAGGTCACCGCCCCGCAGGGCGGCGAGCGGCAGGACGCGCTCGTGGGTCGCGGCGGAGGGCCATGCCTCGGCACCGATCCAGCGCCCGCGGCGACCGGCGTAGTACGGCGCGGGGGCTTCACCCTCGTTGATCCAGGCCCGCAGTGCGGGGTCGTCCTCGACGCCGGTGTCCACCCCGAGCAGCCAGCGGTCCCACCACCGCAGGGTCTCCTGCAGGAACCCGATCGACGGACCCGGCGCGAGTCCACGGTCCGGGTACTGGTGCGACCACGGGCCGACGATGCCCTTCACGGGGGCGCTGACGTGGTCGACGAGCCGGAGCACGGCGTCCCGGTACGGGTCCGCCCAGCCACCGACCGCGAGCACCGCGGCGCGGATGCCGTCGTAGTCCTCGGCCGCGCTGCCGTGCCGCCAGTAGTCGTCACGCTCCTGGTGCGCCAGCCACACGGGCGTCATCGGGCGGTTCGCCTCGAGGCGTTCCCGCCAGCGGTCGATCCACCCGGCGCCGACGACCTCGGGCCGGGGCGGCCGGGAGTTGAAGGCGAACATGGTCGCGCCCCAGGCCGCCATGTCGATGCCGAGCACGGCGCCGCCGACGTAGTGCACGTCGTTGTCGTACCGGTCGTCCGTCGAGCAGACCGTCACGATGGCCTTGAGCGCGGCGGGTGCCCGGGCCGCGAGCTGCAGCGCGTTGAAGCCGCCCCACGAGATGCCGAACATGCCGACGGCACCGGTCGACCACGGCTGCTCGGCGAGCCAGGCGATCACGGCCTCACCGTCGAGCAGCTCCTGCTCGCTGTACTCGTCGTCGAAGAACCCGTCGGACGAACCGGTGCCGCGGATGTCGACCCGCACCGAGGCGTACCCGTGCTGGGCGTACCAGGGGTGCCGCTCGGAGTCGCGTGGTGCGGTCCAGTCGTCGAGCCGGTACGGCAGGTACTCGAGCAGCACCGGCGTCGGACCGCCGGGGTCACCCGGCTGCGTCGGCGACTGCGACGGCGCCCAGATCCGGGCGTGCAGCCGCACACCGTCGGGCATCGGGATCCACTCGTCGCGGACCGTCACGCCCGCGGGCAGCGAGCCGGGGTCGCCGATGGCGGTGAACGTGGCGGCGGCGGTGCCGTGGTGGGTGCCGTCGTCGGTCGTCATGCGTCCTCCCAGTTGCGGGTGCGGTGTCCGTCGCCGTGGTCGGTCCAGCCGTCGGCGTGCCGCCAGCGCGGCACGCCGTCACCGACGTCGGGCAGGGTCGTGCTGCCGGGTTCGAGCGTCGCCGCGAGCAGCGTCGACGTGTACGGGTGGTTCGGGCCGGTGAACACCCGCTCGGTCGGTCCGATCTCGACGATCCGACCACCGGTCATCACCGCGACCCGGTCGGCCACGCCCCGCACCACGGCGAGGTCGTGGCTGATGAACAGGCAGGCGAGGCCCCGCTCGCGCTGCAGGTCGGCCAGCAGCGCGAGGATCCCCGCCTGCACCTGCACGTCGAGCGCGGTGGTGATCTCGTCGGCGATCACGAGCGACGGCTCCGCCGCGAGTGCGCGCGCGATCCCGACGCGCTGGCGCTGCCCACCGGACAGCTGCGCGGGCAGGCGGTCGGCGAACTCCGGCCCGAGCCCGACCTGGCTGAGCAGGGCACCCACACGCTCGCGCGAGGACGAGCCGCTGAACAGCCGGAGCGGCCTCGCGACGGCGGCACCCACGGTGCGCCGCGGGTTGAGCGACGTGTCCGCGTTCTGGAACACGAGCTGCACCGCGCGCCGCAGGTCGGGTGCGCGACCGGCGATCGGCTCGCGCAGGTCGCCGCGGGTCGTGCCGTCGTCGTACGTGAACGTCCCCGACTCGGCCGGCACCAGTCCGGCCAGCGCCGTGGCGAGCGTCGACTTGCCGCTGCCGGACTCGCCGACGACGGCGAGCGTCTCGTGCGCGGCAATCGTGAACGAGACGCCGTCGACGGCGGCCGGCAGTCCGCGGCCGTACCGGATCACCAGGTCGTCAGCGGTCACCACGGGGCGGGCGGTGCGCTCGGGAGGCGCGGTGCGGGTGGCCGTGGAGCCGACCGTCCCCGGGACGGTCGCGTCGTCGGACACGTGCCCCACGCCTCCAGGCCGTCGCCCGTCCGGCACCGCGGCCAGCAGGGCGCGCGTGTACTCGTGCTGCGGAGCGGCGAAGAGCGCCGCCGTGGCGGCGTGCTCGACGACCTCGCCGTCGCGCATCACGGCGATCTCGTCCGCCATGGCGGACACCACCCCGAGGTCGTGGCTGACGAGCAGGACGGCCATGCCGAGCTGCCGACCGAGGTCGGCGACCAGGTCGAGGACCGCGGCCTGGGTGACGACGTCGAGGGCGGTGGTCGGCTCGTCGAGGACGAGCACGCGCGGCCGGGCGGCGACGGCCATCGCGATGGCGATGCGCTGCTGCTGGCCGCCGGACAACTGGTGCGGGTACCGACGGACGATCGCGTCGGGGTCCGGCAGCCGGACCAGCCGCACCAGCTCGGCGACGCGTTCGGGGCCGTCGGGCTCGCCGTGGGCGCGGAGGGCCTCGCGGATCTGCTCGCCGACGCGCATCGACGGGGTGAGTGCCTGCCCGGCGTTCTGGGCGACGACCGAGGCGGTGCCGCCGCGGAGCGCCCGGCGGCCGGCCGGCGACAGGGCGAACACGTCGGCCCCGTCGACGCGGACCGTCCCACCGTCGATCGCCGACCCGGCGCGCAGGTGTGCGAGGAGTGTCCGCGCGACAGTGGACTTGCCGCTGCCGGACTCGCCGACCAGGCCCAGGGTGCGACCGGCCTCGATCGCGAACGAGACGCCCCGGACGACGGGGACGCGTCGCTTGCCGGCGGCGTACGAGATGGACAGGTCGTCGACGCGGACGATCGCGGCGGGCACGGTCGTCGTCGCGGCGGACGTCGTGCCGGTGTCGATGCGGGTCATGCGCTGACTCCCTGCTTCGCACGGTCGACACCGAGCGACTTGCTCAGGCCGTCGGCCGCGAGGTTCAGTCCGATCACCAGCGTGGCGAGTGCCACGATCGGGGCGAGTGTGCCGAGCGGCACCACGGTGAGCGCGGTGCGGTTCTCCTGCACCATCAGGCCCCAGTCCGGGGTCGGCGGGTTCGCGCCGAAGCCCAGGAAGGACAGCGACGCGACGAGCAGCACGATCCACGAGGCCCGCATCGCGTACTCGACGAGCACGACGTCGAGCACGTTCGGCAGGATCTCGCGGAACACGATCGACAGCGGTCGCTCGCCACGGGCGCGGGCCGCGGTGACGTAGTCCTGCGTGATCACGGTGCGGGCGGCGCCGCGGACGACACGGGTCACCGCGGGGGCGTAGACGACCGTGACGGCGAGGACGATGACCCAGAGGCCGGCGTCGAAGACCGTCACGACGACCAGGAGCGCGAGGATCGACGGCACGCTGAGCAGGGCGTCGACGACGCGCATGACGACCTCGTCGAACCAGTTGTCGGCGTAGGCCGTGACGCAGCCGAGCACGGTGCCGACCGCGACGGCGATCGTGGTGGCGAGGAAGGTCACGGACAGCGCGTACCGGCCGCCGTTCAGCGTGCGGGAGAGGACGTCCCGGCCGTACTGGTCGGTGCCGAGCCAGTGCGTCCACGTCGGACCGGCGAGCACGTCGCCGGCGTTCGTGGCGACCGGGTCGTGCCCGGCGATGACCGGCGCGAGCAGGGCGAGGACGATGTGCAAAGCGATGAGGCCGAGGCCGATGCTCAGCGCCGTCGACCCGCGCAGGGGTGCGAGCGCGCCGGCGAGCACGTCGCGTCCGACACAGCGGCGGGGTGCGGTGGCGGTCATGCGGCGGCCTTCCTGGTGCTGCGGGCGCTGCGGGTGCGCGTGCGCGGTCGTCGCTGGCGGGTCCGCAGCTTCGGGTCGAGTGCGAGCGCGACGAGGTCGGCGGCCAGGTTGCACACGACGTAGATCAGGGCGCTCAGCAGGGCGATCGCCTCGATGGTGGGCAGGTCGCGGTTGAACACCGACTCGAGCATGAGCTTGCCCATCCCCGGGTAGTTGAAGACGTTCTCGACCACCACGACACCGCCGAGCAGCCACGCGACGTTGAGCGCGACGACGTTCAGCGTCGGGAGCAGGGCGCTCGGGACCGCGTGCTTCCAGACCACGCGGCGCATCGTCAGGCCCTTGAGCTCGGCCGTCGTGACGAACTCCGACGCCATCACGTCGATGGTCGACGAGCGGGCCGTCCGCACGATGTAGGCGGCCATCGCGAGGGTCAGCACGATGATCGGCAGCCAGATGGTGGGCAGCAGTTCGGCGACGGTGGCGTCGCTCCCCCGCAGCACGACGGCGGGGAAGACCGGCAGGCCGATCGCGAACAGCAGCACCAGGACGGTGGCGACCATGAACTCCGGCACGCTCATCACGACCAGGCTGACGATCGAGATCACCTTGTCGCTCGGACGGCCGCGGCGGACACCGGCGACGACCCCGAGCGTCAGGGACACCGTGACGCCGACGAGCATCGCGGGCACGGCGATGAGCATGCTGTTCCGGAAGGCCGTGAACAGCGTCGGGGCGACCGGTTCGCCGCTGACGAGCGAGGTGCCGAAGTCGCCGTGCACCGCGCCGCCGAGCCACTGCAGGTAGCGGAGCCAGACGTTCTGGTCGAGGCCGAGGGTCTCGCGCAGTTGCTTGACGGCGTCGGGGGTGGCGTTCTGCCCGAGCAGCTGCTGGGCGACGTCGCCGGGGAGTGCCTGCACCGCGAGGAACACGAAGAGCGAGGCGAGCACCACGGTGAGCACGGCGATGCCGACGCGGCGGAGGACGGGGACGACGACGTCCGACGGCGTGTTCGTGGTCGTCATCGGCGTAGTCCGATCCGCAGGTAGTCGAACTCGAAGCCGTACTCCGAGTAGTTCACGACGTCGCGGGACAACCCCACGAGCCGGTCGCCGAACATCGGCGTCATGTCGGCACCGTCCTCGACGACGAGCCGCTGGGCGTCCTGGTACAGGGTGAGCCGCTTGGCGTCGTCCATCTCGGCGCGGGCGTCGTCGAGCAGCCCGTCGAAGGTCTCGTTCGACCAGGCGCTCTCGTTGTACGACGACCCCGAGCGGAAGATCTGGTTGAGCAGCTGGTCGATCGGCCGCCCCGTGAACCAGTAGCTCACCATGAGCGGCTTCTGCATCCAGATCTGCGTGTAGTACGAGTCCGAGCTGGCGTTGCGGACGGTCAGACGGATGCCCGCATCGGCGACGGCGTCCCGGTAGGCGACGGCCATCGGGGTGAACACCGACTCGTAGCTCGACGTGTAGATCGCGGCGCGGAAGTCCGCACGCCCGGCCTGTTTGAGCAGCGCCCGGGCCTTGTCCGGGTCGTACTCGCGGTGGTCGTCGACGAACGCGGCGAGCTGCGGCGGCACGGGGTTGTCCCAGCCTGCCGAACCGGTGCCCTGCAGCGCCGTGTCGACGATCTTCCGGGGGTCGTAGGCGAGCTTCATCGCCTGGCGCACCCGCGGGTCGCTGAACTCGTCGCTCGTGGCGAGCATCGGGATCGTGTACCACTGGGCGTTCTTCGACCGGGCGACGGTGGCCCGGTCGGACGCCGACACCACCCGGGCGGTCGCGAAGTCCAGGTTCGTCTGCGAGATGAGGTCGATCTGCCCGGCGAGCAGGGCGTTCACCCGCGCGGTGGTGTCCTGGATCGAGTAGAAGTCGATCCCGTCGAGCGCCGGGCGGCCGGCGAAGTGGTCCGGGAACGCCTCGACGCTGCCGGCACCGGCGGGGGTGAACGACGAGAGCCGGAACGGCCCCGTCCCGATCCCGGTGCGGCCGATGTCGGCGATGGCGTCGGCCGGCACGATGTAGCACTGGTAGGCGGTGAGCAGCGACGGGAACTCGGCGTTCGGCTTCGTCAGCGAGAAACGCAGCGTGTACGGGTCGACGGCGCGCATCGAGTCGGCGTCCATGACCTCGCCGAGCACCCCGGCCTGCGGGCTGCCGGTCTTCTCGTCGAGGATGTGCCGGATGCTCGCGATGGCGTCGTCGGCGGTGAACCGGGACCCGTCGTGGAAGACCACGCCCCGGCGGAGCGCGAAGGTCCACTCGGTGCCGTCGGCGTTCGCGGACCACTCCTCGGCCAGGTCCGGCACCGGGGTGCCCTGCTGGTCGAGCTTGACGAGCCGGTTGTACAGCGCGCCGAGGTACTCGTAGGCCGACAGCGAGCTCGCGGAGTCGAGGGTTTCGGCGGCGGATGCGGCGGGCCGTGCGATGCGCAGGCGTCCGCCCCGACGGGCGACGCCGGTTGCCGCGGCCTCGGGGATCGTGGGCGTGCCGGCGGACGCGCCGGAGCTGCATCCGGCGAGGGTGAGCAGGCCGAGGCCGGCCAGACCGGCGGCGCCGGTGATGAGCGCCCGACGGCTCGGACCGTGGGCGCCTCGGGGTTCGGGGACGATGGGCTGCATTCGGGGTGACCCCTCCTGTAATCGTTCCGGTGAACGATAGAGGTCCCGAGCCGATCCCCCAAGCCCGCTCCCGACGCGCGGGTCACCACCGCGTCCGACCCGATCGGCGAGCCCACGCGGATCCGCCGCCGCGCACGACCGTTCCGTCCACGGGTGGAACGTTTACCAACCCGTTACACGGCACCGTCCGGCACACGGCATGATCGGGAACGCACCGACGTCCCCGAGGAGGACCATGGCCACGTTCACCCGCGGGTTCGGCGGTCGCCGCGACGACCGCGACGACTCCCGCATCCCGCCCGGTCAGACCCTGGTCCGCGACTGGCCCGTCCTGTCCGCCGGGGCCACGCCCGACATCGAGCCGACCGACTGGGCCTTCTCGATCCGCACCGAATCCGGCCTGCACCAGTGGACCTGGGACGAGGTGCACGCGCTCGGCGTCGAGGACGTCACCGTCGACATCCACTGCGTCACGCACTGGACCAAGCTCGACATGCCGTGGCGGGGTGTCCCGCTCGACCGCCTGTTCGAGGACGTCGAGACCGAACTCGACTACTGCATGGTGCACAGCTACGGCGGGTACACGACCAACGTCCCGCTCGACGAGCTGCTCGACGGCAAGTCCTGGATCGCGTTCGAGGCCGACGGTGAGCCCCTGACGCCCGAGCACGGCGGGCCCGCCCGCCTGCTGGTGCCCCACCTGTACTTCTGGAAGAGCGCCAAGTGGGTGCGCGGCATCGTCATGCAGTCCGACGACGAGCCCGGCTTCTGGGAGAACGCGGGCTACAACCTGCACGGCGACCCGTGGAAGGAAGAGCGGTACTGGTGACGCTCCCCGACACCGGCCTGGAGGCACGGATCACCCCCGTCGCTCGTCCCGCCACGCGCAGGCGGCCGGCCTGGCACGCCGCCACCGTCGCGTCCGTCGGCCGCGAGACGACGAACGCGCGCCGGATCGTCCTCGACGTCCCCACCTGGCCGGGCAACGACCCCGGGCAGCACCTGGACCTGCGGCTGACCGCCGAGGACGGCTACCAGGCACAGCGCTCGTACTCCATCGCGTCGGCCGGCCCCGCGACCGACGTCGTGCTCGCGGTCGACCGGGTGGACGGCGGCGAGGTCTCGCCGTTCCTCGTCGACGCCGTCGAGGTCGGCGACGCGCTCGAGGTCCACGGACCCCTGGGCGGCTGGTTCGTCTGGCGGCCGGGTGAGTCCACCCGTCCGGTGCAGCTCATCGCCGGCGGGTCCGGCATCGTGCCGCTCGTCGCGATGGTGACCGCCCACGCCGAGGCGGACGACCCGGCGCCCTTCCGGCTCCTCGCGGCCGTCCGCACACCGGACGACGTGTTCTTCCGTGCGGAACTCGACCAGGCGCTCGCGAGCCGGGCACCGCTCGAGGTGACCCACGTGTACAGCCGCACCGCGCCTCCAGGCTCGTCCGTGCCGGCCGGTCGGCTGACGCGGGACGCGCTCGCTGCCGCGGTGTTCCCGCCGGACGCGGGTGCCCTGGTCTACGTGTGCGGGTCGACGCCGTTCGTCGAGCAGGTGCTGCGCTGGCTCACCGAGCTCGGAGACGACACGAGTGACGTCCGTGCCGAACGGTTCGGGGGCAACTGATGGTCGTCGTGGACGGCAACGCACTGGCGGGGACACTGGCCGACACGCTGGGACCCGAGCCGACCGTGGTCGCCCTGCGCTGCGCCGGGTGCGGTTCGCTCGGGGTGCTCGGGCAGACCACCGTCCACCGCTCCGCGATGGGGTCGGTGGCGCGCTGCCGCGGGTGCGACACGGTGCTCGTCACGGTCGTCGAGTCCGGGACCCGGCGCTGGGTGGGGTTGCCCGGTGCTCGCACGATGTCGGCGTCAATACCGGACGGCATCGAGTAGCACAAGGCTCATGCGGCGGGTCGTGCGGGTTTCCTGCGGGTTCCCGCAACCCTGGATCCGGTTCCCACCCGAACGGGGGACGGCTCCGGATACATCCTCGGAACTGCGCCGGGCCACCCACCCGGCGCGTGCCAGTGGGGGCAGGGTCGCCTCCGCGCCCGGTGGGCGCGGGTACCCGAAGCCTGCGCCCGCTGGGCCCCCACGCCTTCGGTGATGCAACGCCCCGCAACGACGGAACCCCCACCGCTCTTCCGAGCGACGGGGGTTCCGGTCTTCCTGTTCTGAGCGGATGACGAGATTCGAACTCGCGACCCTCACCTTGGCAAGGTGATGCGCTACCACTGCGCCACATCCGCATTCACACGCCGTGCTGGCCGTGCGGAGATGACTCTACCCGAAGAAGGGCGGCATCACCGGTTCCGGTGAAGGTTCCGGGCGTGTCCGGCGCGGCGCGAGCCGTCCGTCAGGTCGACGGAGTTCGATCGGACCATGAGCTACGTGCACGACAATCCCGGCGGGACCGAGGCCCACGGCGTCGACCTGGTCGACGGCGACGCCCCCGCGATCCGGATCCTGGTGCACGGCGACCTGCCGACCACGATCGAGCACGAGGGTCGCACCTGGCTCGCGACGGGCGACGCTCACGACGCGGGCGACGACGACACCCCGCCGATCGCGATCTACCGCCCGGTCTGAACCGGCGGGTCCGGCTGGGCTGACCGATCCGGGTGCGCCGGGTTGGCCGAGTACGCTGGGCCGTGTGCCGGGTGCGCCGGGCCGTCAGTGGCCGCGGACGTCACCCGTCAGGATCGCGTGCTCGACACCCGCTGACAGCTCGTCGTGCAGGGCGTCCGCGAAGAACTCGCCGGCACCCAGGCTGATGAGGTGCGCGACCGCGGCCTCCGCGGCCGGGAACCCGGGCTCCCACTCGTCGTGCAGGAACGCGCGGACGTGTCCGGACTCGTGCACGACGACCACGCCGATGTGCTCGTGCCGTGTGCCGTCCTCGAGCACGGCGTCGAAGACGATGGGCTCGGTGTCCTCGCCGAGTTCCTCGAGCAGGACGGTGCCGGTGCCCGGCCACTCCGTCCGGTACGGCGGCAGGTCGGGGGCGTGCAGGTGCCCGGCGAGTTCGTCCGACGCCGACTCGATGTGCCCGGTGGACAGGTACTCGTCGACGACGTCGTGGATGCGGGCGTGCAGGTCCGGCTCGTACTGCCACCAGCGCTGGTGCACGGTGCGGAGCCACTCCTGGGTCGCGGCGTCGGCCGAGGCCGAGATCCCCACGAGCTGCGGTGCGGTGCCGGGCGAACCGACGACCTCGAGCTGTTCGTCGTGCGTCTCCACCGTGATCGACCCCGTGGTCTCGTCCGGGTGCACGCCGTGGACGTCCTCGGGCGCGGCGGCCCAGATGCTGGCGGGGAGCTTCGGCGGCAGGTCGAACGGCACCGCGATCGCCGGTTGCGTCATCGCGTGGTCGATCGCGTCGCCGAGGTGCACCTCGTCCGACCGGGACCCCATCACGATGCCACCGGCCGGCGGCACGAGCGACAGGCGTTCCAGGTCGTCCGGCGCAGCGTTCATCGAGGTGAGCACCACGGTGTCGGCCCACTGCACGAACGCGCCGGCTGACCGGTCGTCCTCGCCGAACGGCACGTCCCACACCGTCGGGTCCATGAGCACCCATGATGCGGTGCGACCGGCCGGTCCGTGGCGGACGGCGTCGACGATCGCCGGCACCAGTCCGGGCAGCCCCCGGTACGCGGAGCGGACCGTGAGCCGGTCGACGGCGAGCAGGTCGGGCTTGCCGAGCATCTCGGCGGCGTGGGTCTGCAGCGAGAAGAACGTCTCCCCCGTCGCGTCCTGCGCGGCGACGGCGGACGCGAAGGACCCGGCGACGTCGGAGACCTGGTAGCCCAGCACCAGTGCCTCGAGCGACTCCGGTGCACGGCTCGTGAACGCGGTGACCTCGGCGACGGAGACCGCCTCGGTCTCGTCGTCGTCGGTGATCGGGACGCGGACGTCGATCACCCACCGGTCGACGTCCTGCCCGGGGTAAGCGTCACCGTCCTCGTCCGAGATCGTGATGTGCACCAGGCGCAGGGAACCGTCCCAGGCGTCGTGGACGTGCTGGGCGATGGCGGCATCGGGGTCGTCGTTCACGGACGCAACGGTACCGGTGCACGCGGCGTCGGTGCGTCGGTGCACCTCGCCTCGACGGTCCCCGCTCAGATCAGGGCGCGAGCGGCGAGCACGACGGCCGCTCCCCCGACGGTCAGTGCCGCGAGCACCGACAGCACCACCGCGACGGTGTCCCGCCGGGCCGGGGCGCTCGAGCGGACGGCACCGGCGACGAGCTGCTGGGCCGCCGCCAGGGACGCTGCGCTCCCGAGCGGCCGGTCGTCCTGGTCGAACGCCAGGAACCGCTCACGCACGTGCAGCACGAGCCCCAGGCTGGTCCCGTGGTCGCGCGCCACCCAGGACTTCGGTCCCTGTTGCTCCCACCGCACGGCGAGCATCAGGGGCCAGGGATCGGAACGCCGGCCCGATCCTCCTCCGGACGCGGCCAGCTGAACGCGACGACGAGCTGGACGACACCGAACACGATGAGCACGCTCCCCACCGCGGCCACCGTCACCAGCGCGCCGAGACCCGGCAGGTTCATCACCATGATTCCGCTCAGCACACTGAGCACGGCGAGCACCACGGTCAGCGGCCGGCGGCCCACCCACGGTGCGTAGACGAGTGCGATGCCCTCGAGGATCCAGGCGAACCCGAGCAGCAGCGCCACCCACCGCGCCCCGATCGGCGGGAACACGATCGCGACGACACCGCCGGCGACCACCAGCGCCCCGAGGACCACCAGCCCGGCCTGACGCCACCAGACCCGAGGGTGCACCTGGACCCCCCGGACGACCAGCGCCGCTCCAGACACGACCAAGTAGATCCCGAAGACCCACGACACAGCGAACAGCGTCGCGTGGGGCAGGACGATCGCAGCCAGTCCGGCGAGCACGCCCACCGCGCCGACGATCCCGAACGCCCACCGGATTCCGTCGCCGCCCGGCGGACGCGAGCCCGTCCGTCGATCGACGTCACCTTCGTCACGCATGTCCGCCCGACCTTCCTGCAGGTCCCGACTGGTGCTGTGGTGCTGGTTGGTGCTGGCGACCTGTGACCGCCCGTGCAGTGCGTCCTGCGCACAGGACTACACCCGGAGGTGAGTAGTTGTCCATGTCCCATGCGTGCGCATGGGGGCGCGGGCTGTCCCCGGCACCGCCGTGTGAGGGTCGAGGTCCCCGTGGGCGGTAGCCTGGCGCGCCGGACGCCGAACCATCGGCGCTCGCGATCGCAGACGAGACGGAGGACCACGGTGCCAGCACTCGGAGACGGCCGCGCCGACGGTGTGTGGTGCACCCTCGGCGAACCCCGCACCACCGCGCAGATCGCGCAGAACGGGTTCGCCTGGCTCGGCCTCGACGCCCAGCACGGCGCCTTCGACGACGCCACGCTCCTGGTGACGATGCCGGCGCTCGCCGCGGTCGCACCGCAGGTCCCCGTCGCCGTCCGGGTCGCCGAGGGCTCGGACGCCGTGATCGGCCGTGCGCTCGACCTCGGCGCCGACATCGTGATCGTCCCGATGATCGAGACCGTCGAGCAGGCTGAGCACGCCGTCCGTGCCGCGCACTACCCACCGCGGGGCCGACGGAGCTGGGGGCCGATGGCGGGACTCTGGGGCGGCGCGGCACCGTCCGCCGCCGCTGCCGACCCCGAGGTGTGGGTGATGCTCGAGACACCCGAGGGTCTCGGTGCCGCCGAGGAGATCCTGGCGGTCCCGGGCGTCTCGGCGGTGTTCGTCGGCCCCTTCGACCTGTCGATCGGACTGGGCATCGAGCTGGACGCACTGCTGCACGACGACGGCGCACTCCCCGCGATCGTCGCCGCAGCCCGCCGCGCGGGCAAGCACACCGGCGCCTTCGCCGGCGATCTGGCCCGCGCCGAACGGCTCCGCGCGCTCGGGTTCGACCGCGTCGCCGTCGTCACCGACGGGACCCTGCTCGCCCACGGTGCGGCCGCGGTGCTCGGTGCCGCAGCCACCGGTCGCACCTCGTACTGACGGGTCGTCCGCGGCGAAGTACTGCTGGGCCGTCAGCGGCGGCCGCACCGGCGACCGGCCCTCGTCCGCGTCCTCGGCGCCGCTGGGAGGGCGTGCCCGCGCCCCGGTCCACACTCGGTCGGGAACCCGAGCCGACCGCGACCGCAGAGAGGACGAGACATGACCGACGTCTCCAGCCAACCGCCCGCCGAGGGCGACGACCGCCGCATCCTGACGAACCGCCAGGGCCACCCCGTCTCCGACAACCAGAACCAGCGCACCGTCGGAGCCCGTGGCCCGGCGACGCTCGAGAACTACCAGTTCCTCGAGAAGATCAGCCACTTCGACCGCGAACGGATCCCGGAGCGGGTCGTGCACGCCCGCGGTGCGGTCGCCTTCGGGTACTTCGAGGCCACCGGCGCGTGGGGTGACGAACCCATCGCGCAGTACACCCGCGCGAAGCTGTTCCAGGAGCCCGGCAAGCGCACCGACCTGGCGATCCGGTTCTCCACCGTGATCGGCGGCCGTGACTCCTCCGAGGCTGCCCGCGACCCGCGCGGCTTCGCCGTGAAGTTCTACACCGAGGACGGCAACTGGGACCTCGTCGGCAACAACCTCGGCGTCTTCTTCATCCGCGACGCCATCAAGTTCCCCGACGTCATCCACTCCCTCAAGCCCGACCCCGTGACCTTCCGGCAGGAGCCGGCGCGCATCTTCGACTTCATGTCGCAGACCCCCGAGTCGATGCACATGCTCGTCAACCTGTTCAGCCCACGCGGCATCCCCGCGAACTACCGCACCCAGCAGGGCTTCGGCGTGAACACCTACAAGTGGGTGAACGCGGACGGTGACACCAAGCTCGTCAAGTACCACTGGATCCCGTCGGTGGGTGTGTCGTCGATGACCGAGGCCGACGCCGCCGCCGTGCAGGCCGGCGACCTCGGGCACGCGTCGAAGGACCTCTACGAGGCGATCGAGCGCGGTGAGTACCCCGAGTGGGAGCTCCGTGTGCAGCTCATGGACGACCACGAGCACCCGGAGCTCGACTTCGACCCGCTCGACGACACGAAGGTGTGGCCGGAGAACGAGTTCCCGCCGAAGCCCGTCGGCAAGATGGTCCTGAACCGCAACGTCACGAACCACTTCGCCGAGAACGAGCAGCTGTCCTTCGGCACCGGCGTGCTCGTCGACGGCCTGGACTTCTCCGACGACAAGATGCTCGTCGGCCGCACGTTCTCGTACTCGGACACGCAGCGCTACCGCGTCGGCCCGAACTACCTGCAGCTGCCGGTGAACGCCCCGAAGAACGGCGCCGTCGCGACCAACCAGCGCGATGGACAGATGGCGTACCACCAGGACCACGGCGGCGAGAACCCGCACGTCAACTACGAGCCGTCGATCACCGGCGGCCTGCGCGAGGCGGAGTACCCGACCCACGACGACCAGGGACCGGAGATCGTCGGGCGGCTCACCCGCAAGCGGATCCCCCGGACGAACGACTACACCCAGGCCGGACAGCGCTACCTGCTCCTGCAGGACTGGGAGCGCGACGACCTCGTCGCGAACTTCGTCGACCTCATCTCGCAGGCGGCCCGTCCGGTGCAGGAGCGCATGCTCTGGCACTTCTACATGGTCGAGGACGACCTGGGTCGTCGTGTCGGCGAAGGGCTCGGCATCACCCTCGAGGAGGTCAAGGACCTGCCCCCGCTGCAGTCACAGACGCTCAGCGACGACGAGCTCGCCCGCCTGGCGAACCTCGGCCACAACGGCTCCCGCGACGTCGAGGGCCTGATGATGACGCACTGCGTCCCCGACGAACGCGCCGTGCGCGTCTGAGACGCGACCCCAGGACGGACGGGAGGCCCGGTGCCAGCTGGTACCGGGCCTCCCGTCCGTCTCGCTCCCGTCACCTGCCGCAGCGCGTCGCGGACAACCCGGGACGGCGCCAGGGAGGCCACGCTCATCGTGGATCGACAGGAGCGACTCCGTGGTCCCGACCGGCACGATCGCGCGGTCGTCGCTCCCGTCCCGTTGATCCGCACCGATGCGACTCATGGAGGCCGCGATGGAACACACGAATCCCCGGCGGTGGGGCGCGAACGCGTCCGCTGCCCACCGACTCCTCGCTGGGACACCACGGTGAGGGCCCGGAACCTCGCCGCCGCTGCGATGGTCACGGCTGCCGTCGGCATCGTCGTCTCGCGCCGCCGACGCGGCGCACCCGGGCCCGCACGGAAGGTGCTGGCCGAACCGCGTTCCGGCTGGCACGCGGTCACGGTGAACCGCGGGCAGGACGCGGTGCTGCCAGGCGGGCGGATCCCCGCGCCGCTCACGGCGTTCGGGCAGGACGTCGAGGTGGAGGCCCGTCCCGCGCCCGGCGATCGTGGCACCGAGCTCCGTGCCCGGTTCCGAGGCGGCGGCCCGGACCCACGGGGTCGGCTGCGGGCCGCTCTGCGTGAGGCGAAGCAACTCATCGAGGTCGGCGAGGTGCTCCGGGTGGATCCGGTCCCCCACGGCCGACGGAAGGCCACACCCACCGGCGCGTTGGTGGACGTGGCGACGAAACGGAGCAACGAGGAGGGTGTGCTGTGAAGGCGCTCTGTTGGACCGGGGTCAACGAGACCGCGGTGGAGACGGTGGAGGACCCGAAGATCCTCAACGATCACGACGTGATCCTGAAGGTGCGTCTGAGCACCACCTGCGGCTCGGACCTGCACCTGCTCGGCGGGTACATCCCGACCATGCGATCCGGTGACGTCCTGGGG
Organism: Curtobacterium sp. VKM Ac-2852; assembly: GCF_013205045.1. NCBI lineage: Bacteria > Bacillati > Actinomycetota > Actinomycetes > Micrococcales > Microbacteriaceae > Curtobacterium > Curtobacterium sp. VKM Ac-2852. The sequence goes on along the minus strand of NZ_JABMLI010000002.1, from coordinate 514,375 downwards.
CACGAGTTCATGGGCGAGGTCGTCGAGACGGGTTCGGCTGTCACGAAGCACAAGGTGGGCGACCGGGTCGTCGTCTGCTCGTTCATCGCCTGCGGGCAGTGCTGGTACTGCACCCACGGGCAGTTCTCACTCTGCGACAACGGCAACCCGAACCCGGGCTTGACCGAGGCGATGTGGGGGTCGTCGATCGGCGGCTGCTTCGCCTACAGCCACGCGCTCGGCGGGTTCGCGGGCAGCCACGCCGAGTACGTCCGCGTGCCCTACGCCGACCAGGGGGCGTTCACGGTCCCCGACGGCGTGTCCGACACGGCCGCCCTGTTCGCCTCCGATGCCGCACCCACCGGGTGGACCGGAGCCGACCTGGCCGGGATCACACCGGGCGACACCGTCGCAGTGTGGGGCGCCGGTGGTGTGGGCCAGATGGCCGCTCGTGCGGCGATGCTCCTCGGCGCCGAGCAGGTGATCGTGATCGACCGTCTGCCCGAACGGCTGCGACAGGTGCGCGAGCACATCGGTGCCGAGACGCTCGACTACACGAGCGACGCCGTGCTCCCGGAACTCAAGGAACGCACCGGCGGTCGGGGTCCCGACGTCTGCATCGAGGCCGTCGGCATGGAAGCGCACGGCACCGGACCGCTGTACCTGTACGACCAGGCCAAGCAGCAGCTGCGGTTGCAGACCGACCGGCCGACCGCCCTGCGCGAGGCGATCTACGCCTGCCGGAAGGGCGGCAGCCTGTTCTCGCTCGGGGTCTTCGGTGGGGTCGTCGACAAGTTCCCGTTCGGCGCGATCATGAACAAGGGCATGACGGTCCGCGGCGCCCAGCAGCACGGACACCGCTACATCCCGATGATCCTCGACCGGATCGCCGCGGGAGAGATCAGCACCGAGCACCTCGCCACGCACGTGATGCCACTGTCGCAAGGGCCGCGCGGGTACGAGATGTTCAAGAACAAGGACGACGGCTGCGTCCGGGCCGTCTTCACCCCCGGCGTGTGACGACCGACCACGCAGCGGACAGGAGGAAGGAACGATCGTGAAGGCACGCCGATGAACGACCGGATACTCTCCACGCGCCGGGCGCTCGTCATCGCGGGGATCGGGGTCCTGGTCGGGGTCGCGTTGACCTTCACCGGGGCTCCGTCCCTCGGGCCGCTCGCGGCCTGGTGCACGGCCGGCTTGATCGCGCTGGTCCAGGTCTGGCACAAGTGCTGGCGCCAGGACGCCGACGGCACCGAGCGTCTCGCCCGGGAGGAGTCCGAGACACGGGTCAGTGACAACGCGCTCATCGTGGCCTGTTTCGCGAGTCTCGCCGCCGTCGTCCTGGCGCTGAGCGAAGCCGGCCAGGCGCGAGATCCGGCCTCGGACGCGGCGGTCATCCTGGGTGTGCTCGGCACGATGGTGGCGTGGGCGTTGGTCAACACGGTCTACGCCTTGAAGTACGCCCGGATGTTCTTCCTCGACCATCGCGGCGGGGGTTCGACGTCAAGCAGGACGGGCGGCCGACCTACAGCGACTTCGCCTACTTCGCCTTCACGATCGGCATGTCGTACGCGGCACCAGAGGTCGAGCCGGACGACAGCGAGACCCGGCGGAAGGCGCTGCCGCACGCGCTGCTGTCGTACTTCTTCGGGACGGTGCTGATCGCGGTCGCCATCAACCTCGTGACGAACCTCGGTCAGGGGTGAGCGGAGGGATCCTCGTCGCCCCGAGGCTGACCGGCGTGACCGACCTCGCTCCTGACCAGACCGCGCCGAGCGCCCCCGCGTTCGTGGCACCGATCGGCGGTCTCGTCGTCGGGTTCATCGTGCGGCGCGACGTGCGACTGACCGGTGAGCGGGGCGACGGCATCGCGTTCGCGGCGATCCTGATCGGGGCGACGCTGACGATGTTCGGGATCATCGTGCCGCTGTTCCTCGGCGGTGCGGGGTTCTTCGACCTGGACCTCCAGCTCTGAGCACCGGTCGCCGGTCGCTACCCTGACCGAGTGGGGAACGATGACGACGTCTCGACGCTGATCCGGCCGGCGACGCCCGCCGATGCGGATGCGATCGCCCACGTGCACACGGTGTCGTGGCGAGAGACGTACGGTCGGTTCGTCGACGACCCGGACACGAGCCCGTGGTTCGACGCGGGTCGCCGGGTCGACATGTGGCGGTCGACGCTCGCGATTCCTGGCGCCCGAGGAGTCGTCCAGGTCGCCCTGGACAGCACCGGTGTCGTGGGGTTCGCCGCGGCGCAGTCGACTCCCGAGCCGGATGCCGTCCGCCCCGAGGAGCTGACGACGCTCTACGTCCTGGCCCGTGCGCACGGGACCGGAGCAGGCCAGACACTCCTCGACACCGTGCTCGCCGATCGTCCGGCGTCGCTGTGGGTGGCCGCGGACAACCCGCGGGCGCACGCCTTCTACCGGCGCAACGGGTTCGCACCCGACGGTGCGGAGTCGGCGTTCGGACCGATCCCCCGGACCGTGCGTCTGGTGCGTTGAGGGTCAGTCCCCCGCCGGCGCGGAGATGTCCCACACGGTGGTCTCCTCGTACTGCTCGGACCAGCCGCGGCGCATTCGTGCGGCGGCACGGTCGAACGCGTCGACGACGTCGGTGTCCGGCGTCAGCAGCGCCTGCAGGCGGATGCCGTCGTAGAGGGCGAGCAGCTGCTGTGCCCCGCGGATCGGGTCCATCGTCGCCGGTTCGCGGCCGGCGCGGACGTCATCCTGCAGCGCGGTGCGCACGGTCTCGCGGAACTGCAGGTACGCGGACCGGTAGTAGTCGGCGCCGTCCGTCGACGGGTCGGTCGAGATCGCGAGCGTCGCCGCGATCAGCCGCATGAGGGAGGGGTCCTCGGCGTGGGCGGAGAGCAGCGCGTGCAGGAACGCCACCGTGCCCTTCTCGCCAGCGAGCGGCAGCAGCGGTGCCGACACCGCGCGGGTCCACCGCATCACCGCGGCGGCCAGCAGTGCGTGTTCGGAGGGGAAGAGCTCGAGGATCTCGGCCTGCCGCATCCCCGACCGGGACGCGACGCCCTCGAGCGAGAAGCGTGACAGTCCCCCGTCGTGGAGGACCGCGATCGCACCGTTGACCGCCCGGGTGCGCGGGACCTCCTCGTCCGCGGCGTTCTGGTTCGTCAGTGGTGCCAGCGGGTGCTTCCGGAACCAGTCCAGGAGTGCGCGAGCGCGGGAGGCCCCGAACGCCGGGTCGGTCGGGCGACCCGGGCTGAACAGGTCGCTGAACCCCGGAACGTCGTGCATCAGCGGGTCGAGGGACTGGAACGCCATCGACCAGTCCGGGAACGAGCGCTGTGTGATCGGCTCGTCGAGCAGCACGCGGACGTTCGTGTGTCGCGGGTCGGCTCGGACCTGGTCGAAGCGCTCCCGGACGACGTCGTCCTCGCCCTCGATGATCCCGATGCAGTTGTCGTCGCGGTGCGCGAGCATGCCGGTGACGCCGAGCCGGGTGTTCTTCTCTCGGCCGACCGCCAGGATCTGGGCGAGTTCGGAATCCGTGATCGGACGGGTCTGGGTGCTGGTGTAGACGAGCGATCGCATGGTGCTGCTTCCTGGTCGGACGGTCCCCCGGTGTGTGGGAGGCGCCGCCGTGTCGAACCCGAATCGACTCGACGGCACCTCGTGGTCACCGTAACCAGCGGCGACCACCTTCACTGCGACGCAAGACGGTCCGTGGCTGTTCAGCACCCGGAGGATGCCGACCTCTGAATGGAACCATCCGGCCGCGTCCGGCGGTACCCCCACTACGGGGAACGTACGTTCTCCGGCCGCTTTCTGGGCGAGCGTCAGTGCGCGCGGTCGGCCGACGGGGGCGCCTCGACGATGCGCTCGCCCGTCGTCGGGTCCCACCCGATGGTGCGGGGTTCCGTTGCTCGCGAGCGTCGTTCCTCGCGCGGGAAGAACGGACGGGCACTGGGCAGGTAGCTGAGCACCGCGGCGACGACGACGCAAACGGTGTCGACGAGGTTCCAGCCCACGCCGTCGGTGGCGATGGTGATCACTTCGCTGCAGGCAGTCAGCCCGGCGATGATGGCGAGCCAGAGTCGCGCGTTCCCGGAGCCTCGTCCCATCCGCGTCGCCAGCCACACGAACACGGCCGACCAGGCGAGGACGAAGAGGAGCCCGAGCGAAGCCCCGATGATCGCGCCGCCGGCTTCGCGCATGGACACGACGATGCCGGGCGCCGCGGCCACGAGGCTGATGATGACGGACGCCCACCAGAGCGCCACGGCGATCATGACGACCCGTGGTCGCGTGCGCGGTTCGGTGTGCTGTTCCATCAGGTGCTCCCCCGTCGTTCCGCTGGATGCGGCTCGACGATCCTACGGTGACGGCGCGGAACCACGGTCGCGCCTCCTAGGGGCGGTAGTCCTCACGACGTGGCGGGACCTGCGCCGCGTGCGAATCGGTGAACGGCTTCGCGCCCCGCATCCCGCCCATCGTCTTCGCGACCGTCGTGAGCAACCAGCCCAGTCCCCGTGCCACGGTGCTCAAGATCCTCATGGCGTCCCCTCGTCGGACCGACCTGCGGTGTCGGCCTCGTCCGGTCACACCGTACGCGGAGAAGCCGGATTCCCGCCAGGGACGGCAGCCTCTCGGTCCCGTCGTCGATCAGCGTCGCGCTGACGCTGGACGCCCGACCGGGGAGGAGTCGCGATGCCGGTGGCCCGCGAGCGAGTGCCGCTGTGGCGCACGCCCTGGTGGCACCCTCGCCGCTGGGAAGCCCGCATGTGGGTGCTGCTCGTCGCGGCTGCTGCTGGCGGCGTCCTCCGCGAAGTGGCGCATCCGTTCTCCGACGACGGGGTCGAGGCGATCGTGAAGTGGATCGGCCTCTGCGTCCCCGGGTGTGTGATCGCGTACGTCGTGGTCGGTCGGTGGATGAAGGGCCTGACCACGCTGTGGAAGCCGTCGTGGCGCGAGTTCCGACGGATCCTGGTCGCGGCACCGCTCGGGGTGCTGGCCCTGCGGCTGCTCATCGAGGACGACGACGGGTGGTTGTGGCTGCTCGCCGGGGTGTCCGCCGCGCTCGTCGCGCTCGCGGTGGCTCGCTGGGTCGCTGCCCTCCGCGATCGTCGACGTCGGACGAATGCGTACGGGACGGCGTCCGCTGACCCGTCCGCGGAGCGCCCGATGGGCTTCGTCTGTCCCCTACGCGTCCCGTGTGGCGGCCGTCTTCGACGGCAACTGCGACGCCACGAGCGTCCCGACGAGCGCCACCACCGCGAACGCCGCGAACCCGAACGGCAGCCCGATCGCGCTGCCGACACCACCGACGACGAGCGGTCCGACGGCGTCCCCGGTCTCACGCCCGAGCTCCGCTGAGCCCATGGTCCGCCCGAGCCGGTCGGGCGGTGTCGTGCCGGCGAGGTGCGCGAACGCGACGGGTGTCAGCGTGGCGACACCGGCTCCGGCGAGCAGGGCCGCGATGAAGACGGCCACCGCCGAGGGTGCGACGGCGACCACCAGGAAGGCAGCGGCAACCGCGGCCGTCCCGGCCACACCCGCCACCCCGGTGCCGAGACGCCCGGCGTCGTGCAGCCGCCCGGCGACGGGCTGCACGAGCGACGACGTCACCGCGAGGACGGCGACCGCGAGTGTCGACACCAGGAGCGGGATGCCGACCTCGGCACCGAGCGCCGGGAGCATCCCGGTCAGCGCGCCGATCGCAGCGCTGCCGACGGCCAGGACGACGACCGGGATCAGGAACTGGCGGTCCGTGGCCGCTCGGACCATCACGGCGAGCGTGGCCCGCTGCCGGGGCAGGGGCGTGATCGGCTCGACGGCGACGAACACCGCCACCGCCGTCACGAGGGCCATCACGACGAGGATCCCGAAGAGCCACTGCGTGCTGCCGAACTGCACCACGAGTGCACCGATGACCGGTCCCCCGGCGTAGCCGAGACCCTTCCACGAGCCGTACCGACCGAAGTACGTCCCGCGACGGTGTGCCGGAACGAGGCGGGCGACCGCTGCGGACGATGCCGGCGAGAACGCGGAGGCGCCGGCACCCTGCAGCAGACGCGCGAGGCCGAGCCAGAACGGACCGGTTCCGAAGACGCCGATGAGTGAAGCTGCCGCGAAGACGACGAGTCCGCCGACGATCACCGGTCGCGGGCCGATGCGGTCGGACAGTGCACCGAAGACCGGCTTGAGGACGAGTTCGGCGACGTCGTAGAGCGCCAGGAAGAGCCCCAGCCACGCGAGCGTCAGGCCGAGTTCGAGGTGCTCGCCACCGACCGCCGCGGCGATGCCGTTCGCCCCGAAGGCGGTCACGAACCCCGCGGCGTACAGCGGAGCGAGCCGAGGGGCGGTGGTCGTCGACGGGGCGGTCACGTGCCCACCTTGGCCGATCACGGGCCGGACCGCCAACGATCACGCTCATTCGTCGCGACGCGGAGCAAGCCTGCCGGAACCCTCACTGTTCGGTCTCGATCGACATGTCGTTGACGAATCGTCAGCGACCGCGACGCATCATGGGTGGCATGAAACCGTGGACTGTGGCCGAGACCACCGAGCTCATCGTCAAGAGCTGGTTGTGGATGACGCTCATCACCGCACCGGTCGCCACCGTCATCGCCGTTGCGTGGTGGAACCCCATCGCCCTCTCCCTCTTCGTTCCGGCCTCGCTCGTCTTCACCGGCATCGGAGCGGCCATCGGCGGCATCGCCTCCATCCCCTTCTCCCACGGACTCAGCCGAGCGCTGATGCGAGTTCGGAGCCGCCTCGTCCACGCCATCGCACACTCACTGCTCGCCGGCGCACTCGCGGCGGCATGCTTCGCGCTCTTCCTCGTCATGAACGATGGGGACGACATCTGGACGTGGCCGCTCATCGCCTCCGCAGCCGCCGGCATCGCCGCAGCGATCGCGCGGTGGCGGCTCGACCGCACCAGGATGACGACAGAGCCGACACCAGCGGACGCCGTCGAAGACGCCGGGGCATAGCCGGACCACGACCAGCGCCCGTCGGAACTCGGCGGCACAGGGAGCGACGGCGCCACGACCTGCGCCACACGGCGGCGAACCTGACCATGTCCGTTGGCGCACAGGTGCGGCTCGTACAGGACATGCTCGGACAGCACACGGTGCTCGCCCGGGCGGCTCCCGTCGTGGACCCGCCGCTCGGAAGTCCCGCTCGACCGGCGTCGGTAACGCCCTGCAGGTGGCACACGTCCTTCCGAGGATGAAGTCGAGTTCGTCCGAGGTGGCGACGGCCACTTCCGACCGGTCGATAGGGTCGGTTCGTGGGGAACTCCGTGATGCTGAACGTGCTGGCCGTTTCGTCGCCGATGGTGGGAGCCGACCCGGCTGTTCGCGCCGGGGAGGTCGACCTGGACGCGGTCACCGGTGAGTGGGAAGTGCAGTGGCTCCTGCCGTTCCTGTGGATGGGGTTCGTCCCCGAACCCTGGTTTGCAGCGCACGCTGACCGGCTCCTCGCAGCGCTTGCAGCTGGTGAAGACGAGAGCCCGGGCCGCGCCGATGTCGTCGTGCCCTGGTCCACCGCTGCTGAGGCGTTCCGGACGCGGCTGCCAGCGGTGGTCGCCGTGTGGCCGGAGTTCGCTGAGCCCGCGAATCGGTTCCTCTCGGATGTCACCTCGGTGGCGGAGCGGACAACGAACCCCGTCATCCGACTGCAGCTCGATGAGCTGGTCACGGCGTCGTGGGGCGATGAAACGGAACTCAGCCGGTACGTCGCCGACGTCCTCGCTGACGCGGACCAATGGGACGACCCTCGACGGACCGCTGAGGGGCGGGTGTCCGACTTCCACCGGGCAGCGACAGCAGACGAGCCAGGCCGGTCGTTCCTGCTCGGTGGTGAATGGATGTACGGCGGGTCTTCGTTGCCGCGTGACGAACCGGTGCCGTTGCCGGCTCCGAGCCGGGCGGCACCATCTGCGCCGCACGATGCACGCGTCGACCGTCAGGCGGAGACGCCTCGGGTGCCGAGACCTTCGTGGATCAACGAGCGGCAGTGGGCCGGCCGCTACGGGACCCGTGGTGAGGACCTCTGGCAGGTCGCAGCCTTGGCCGCAGCTCGGAAGGCCCGAGCGCAGGCGAACGTGTGGCCGTGGCACTGGGCAGTAGCGATCGCGGTGACGTTCGCAGTCGTGACGTGGCTCATCGTCGGCATGTTCTCCGACAGCATGCCGTGGGCAACCGTCGCTGGAGTAGTCGTCCTCGTCAGCGTTGCTGCGCTGTGGGGTCGCGCTGCAGCGCGAGCACGCCGAAGCTAGCGCAGCGGACGTCGCTGGTTCGACCGGGCGGTGCTGATGAACCGGTCGAGTGCGTCGCCGACGTCGTCGTGCCAGGAGCCGTCGGACCAGGCGCCGGCCTTCTCGTCGGTTGCCCAAACGTGCCAGCGGCCGTCCTCTTCGTCAAGCGCTGCCGCGTCGGCGGTCCCCCGCTCGCCGGGCCAGAGGACGCGCAGGCGTTCGTTGGCGACCACCGCGCGGGCTTCGTCCAGGTCGGTGAACGGCAGCGGTTTCCGCCACTGGTCGATGACGACGCCGATGCGCTTGCTGGGGGTGCCGTCCCAGTCGATGTCGAACCCTCGGTCGGTGAGGACGCTGGCGACCCGCTCACCGGCGGTCAGCTGGGACCGTTCGTTGACGGCTGCTTCACCGCGGGTGGAGAGCATCGACTTCGCGACCAGGTCGGGATCGATGTCAGGTGCTGGGCGGAACGACCCGTACGCGAGGCGGAGAACGCACCGGAGCAGGGCGAGCCCGTCCGTGTCCTGCTCGTGGAAGTACACGTACGCCCACTCTCGGTGTCCGTCGGGTGCTGTCTCGTCCGGGGTCCTCCGGTCACGTGCTTCCAGGAACCCGTCGCTCTGGTCGACGCCGAGGTTCATACCGGTGACGAAGCCGTCGCGGGCGAGCTCCGCGAAGGCGAACTGGAGACGGTCGTACTGGCTGCTGCGCCAGTCCCAGTTTGCTTCCTCTGTCCGGCGTGCATCCCAGATGAGTCGGGTGCGCTCGAGGACAGTGCGGCGGAGCTCGTCAAGGTCCGGTGCGTCGTCCTCGTACCATTCGATGACTGTTTCGACGATGTCGTCGAAGCGGCGGAACCCGGGCAGCATCTGCTCGGTGACCGTTTCGTCGATCATCTGCTCGTCGGGTGCAACCTCGTCGAGGATGTCGTACTCGGTCTGGTCGATGCTGTCGTCCGGCTTCCGCCGCCGCCACCTGTCGAAGATCCCCACGAACGGATCCTATGCGGCGACGGTGTCACGCCGCCCGGACGCGGACCACTGCGGGCTCAGGCAGACGAGGAGGCTCGCGGAACCGTGCGGTTCGCGGCCTACGTCTGCGTGAGGACCTTCGCGTGACCGTGGCCGTCGGCGAAGACGTACGCAGACCCTCCGCCGAAGTTCGAGCCGAGGGGGTCTTCGTCGAGCATCGCGACGAACCGGTATCCGTCCGGCGTCTCGTCGTTCTGGATCCACGCAGGGTTCCCGCCCCACTGGCCTGCGACGGTGACACCGTCGGCGCGCGCTTCGATCAACGCGTCGGAGTAGTCATCCGCCCCTGCCTGGTGCACGCCGAGGAGCCATGGTTCACCGGTGAGCACGGCGGTGCCGGACGGTGATGCCGGTCGTCCGGCCGGGTGCAGGTCGCGTCCACCGACGACGATGGCAGCGTTGGACCCGGCGTCCGGGTCCCAGGACGGGCAGGAGCCCGGGTCTGCCTGGCAGATGAAGACGAGGATGAGGCTGCCGTCGTACTCGAGCTGCGCGGTGAACTGCATCGGCTCGTCGTGTTCAGCGCAGGTCGGCCAGTCGAATCCATCGTGAACGGCGGGCAGCCCGCCGAGCCGCGAGGACACCAACGGCGCGGTGAGGTCCGACCGGTACGCGCCGAGGAGCCGAAGACCGGCTCGGGCTCGGTGCGCTGCGGCAGCGCGATGACCCCGGGTTGCCGAGGACGCCGCGCTGAGGCGGATGCTCTCCGGCGTTCCGCTGCGGATGGCGGTCACGACGAACGACGGATCGTCGGTCGGGAGCTCCCATCGCAGGAGGGACCGGTACGGCTCCTTCCCTGTCCCGGTGAACGGGGCAGGACCGTTGTCCTCCGCAAGGAGCATCCGCGCGACCTGCCAGACGTCCAGGGGTGGGTACCCGGCGGCAGTTGCCTCGGCGACGACTCGGGTTGCGGTTCGCCGAGCGGTCGCCTGCCGGCGCTGGCGGCCGCTCCGGTACAGGACGAGATGGAGCAGGTGCGCGACGATGGGGAACGGGAGCACCCACGCGGCCGCGAGGAGGGACGACTCCCGCTGACTGCGGTAGTCGAACGCGTCGTAGTAGACGGAGATGGCGATGTAGGCGATGACGCCGAACGTGTACACGAGCGTGTAGACGGCGCCGAACACCTTCAGCCCCGGCGGGGTGCGCACCGCGGCAGCGGCGCTGGTGTCGACGATGACGTCCGCCGGCATGTCCGCTGTCAACGGCGGGGACCGAGCGTGAGAGACGAGACGACGCCGATGACCGCCCCGCCGACGAACGATGCGACGGCATCTGCACCGGTGAGGACACCGGCGGACGGACGGTGTCGGTGTGGACGGTACGTGCTCATGCTGCTCCCCCGAGAGTGCTCTGCCCTCACGGTACCGCCAGATGCAGCGGGATCAGGCGGGGACCGCGTTGCACGTCGTCGCGGGCGGCGACGTGCAGGAGCGCCAGCACTGTGAGGCAGTCGGTGACGAGGCGGAGGGGCCGGCCGGGTGTCGCCTGCTCGGTGGCGATGCGGATGCTGGCCGCTTCTGCTGCGGTGGAGTCTGCCATCGGAGGGCGCAGGCAAGCCGTTGCCCACCCTGGCCGACCACGGGCCGCACCGCCAACGTCGGGCGTGTCCGACCTCCGACGACCCCGTGTGCGGGCTCGTGGCAGCGGCTCGCCTCCTAGGTCGGGGAGGCTGCGGCGGGCTGCTTCGTTCCCGGGTTCGTGGTCGTCGTCGACGGCATCGTCGGGCCGTGGATGCTGCACCACTTCCGGACGCACTCGTCGACGAGGCGCCGATCCTCGCGATGTGGGAGCAGGTCTCCGCGCGCCGGCCGCTCGAACACCACGTGATCGACACGACGGGACACGCACCCTCGGAGACACTCACCGCGGTCCGTGCGGCCGTCGAGGCAGGCACGTTCCTGCTGCGCCGGAACCCGGTCAGCTGAGCGGCGCGGGGCGGGGAACGGAAACGGGAACGACGAAGGGCCTGCAGGTCCGCCCCGGCGAGACCCCACAGGCAGCGCCCGACGGAGTCTGACCCGACCGATCAACCGATCGACCCCGGGATCTCAGCACTGTTGAGGCGCCGGATCATCGGCTCGGTCTGGGCCATCCCGGTCGGCCTCGAGGGAACGCCGTCGCTACAGCCGGATCGCCCACTCGATGGTCGGCGGTGATCCGCCACCGTGCCGGAGGGCGTAGTCGTCCAACACCGCCCGGCGGACGTCCACACCGCTCGCGAATCGTTCCAGGTGCGTCAGGAGCCACGCTGCCGGCGCCTCGTCGATCTTCTCCTGCCACGTCGGGCCGAGGACTTCGTCCAGCTGGAGCACTGCAGCGTGGGTGTCACGGCCGTCGAACTCGTAGACCGCGACTCGGCGCGCGGTGAACGCCAGCCAGACTCCTCGTTCGACGACGACGTCGCCGGGGGCCCGATCGTTCCGCTGCCACTCGCAGACCTTGTGGAACAGCACCGGTGTGGTGTCGCGTCGGGCACGCTTCCGCCTCCAGCCGATCTGCATGACCACCACCGTACCGGGCGGGGTCCACGGAGCATCGCGGTCCTGGCGGACCGGGAACGGCGAGCAGACCGGAACGAAGAAAGCCCCCGACCGGACCTGGTGGTCCTGCCGGGGGCTTTGTGGTGGTGGGCGATACTGGGATCGAACCAGTGACCTCTTCCGTGTCAGGGAAGCGCGCTACCGCTGCGCCAATCGCCCAAGTCCCTGCGTGGACCGGAGTCCATCAAGGTCTTGGAGGGTGGATCTGGAGGTGGGGACGGGATTCGAACCCGCGTGGACGGCTTTGCAGGCCGCTGCCTAGCCTCTCGGCCACCCCACCATCGAGGTTCACGTCTCCGTGAGTACCCGAACGGTGGGATACCCTCTGGTGAGTCGCGGGCCTTCGAGAAGACCCACACTCGAGCGGATGACGAGATTCGAACTCGCGACCCTCACCTTGGCAAGGTGATGCGCTACCACTGCGCCACATCCGCACTTGTCGTTCCGCTGTCGCGGCGACGACGTAAACTCTATACGCACCGGGGCACTTCCACCAAAATCCTCCCCGTTCACCGGGCGTGTCCCCCGAGTTCATGCGGATCGGGGCGGTTCGACACCCTCTGCGGCCAGCGCGCCACACCCGGGCCGCGCGATGTGTTCGATGCACCGCCGGACTTCCGCTAGTATCGATCCGCACGAACAGTGCAGGGGGCGATTGGCGCAGTTGGTAGCGCGCTTCGTTCACACCGAAGAGGTCATCAGTTCGAGTCTGGTATCGCCCACAGAGCAACACGAACACCACCGACAAGAGCCCGACGCAGCAGCGTCGGGCTCTTGTCATCTCATCAGGCCGCAGCACGCGGACCAGACCACCAGCACGATCGGACGAAGGGGCGCATGACCGACGTCGACCTCGAGTTCGCCCGGGTCCGAGCGGTCCTCGACCGTCCGACCCTGCGGCTCATGTCCCGGCCGACCAGCGCCACGGTCCTCGCCGTGTTCCGCACGGTCTTCGACCGCGACGTGCAGTACGTCCCCGCCGACCGCATGCACCTGCAGGTCGAGGAGCACGTCGCGCGCCTGCAGGCGGCGGGTGCCCGCGTGCCCGCCAGCGAACAGGCGGTGCCGGCAGCCGGCGCGCAGACCGACGGCGAACCGACCGAGGGTGAGCAGGAGGCCCGCCCGAACGGCCGCGCGCTGTGTCGAGAGTGGGTCGGCGCCCAGTGGCTCGTCCGCTCGAACTCCCCCGACGGTGACGAGCAGTACTCCCTGACCAGCCACGCCCTCGAGGCGCTGAGCCTCGTCGACGCCCTGTCGGCCGACCGCGCCCTGATCAGCGAGAGCCGGCTGGCGATGATCGTGGACGCGGTGCACCGGTGGGCGGCTCGCGCCGAACCCGACCCCGACGTGCAGATCCGCCGGATCGACGCCCAGATCGCCGAGCTGCAGGCTGAACGGGAGCGCCTGGAGCACGGCGACGACGTCGTGGCCGTCGACGACGACCGGATGCGCGACGGGTACACGAACATCTCCGACCTGATCCGGCAGCTGCCGAGCGACTTCAAGCGCGTGGAAGAGGCGGTCGCGACGATGCACCGCTCGATCGTCGAGGACTTCCGGCAAGAGGTCCGCCCGATCGGCGAGATCCTCGACGACTACCTGGTGCGTACGGACAACCTGATGGAAGCGACACCCGAGGGCCGTGCCTTCGAGGGTGCCTTCGAGCTCCTCCGCGACGACGCTCTGCTCCTGCGGCTCCGCGACGACATCGCGACGATCCTGGCGCACCCGTTCGCGCAGGGCCTCGGAGCCGGCGAGCGTCGGGCCTTCCGCAACACCGTGACGATCCTGCGCCAGGGCATCGAGGACGTCCTCGCCCAGCGCCGTCAGCTCACCGCCACGCTCCGCGACCAGATCGTCGCCCACGACGTGGTGCGCGACCGCGAGCTCGACGCGGTGCTCCGCTCGATCAACCGCGGCCTCGCCACCCTGATGGACCAGGGCGGCGCACGCGACCGGATCCCGCTGCCGCTCCTGCCGGCGGCGGCCGAGGTCGGCACGCTGCGCGAGCGCTTCTACGACCCGGACGCCGAGTCCGTGCCGCCGCCCATCGAGGAACCCGACGACGACGTCTTCGAGGACCTCGACGTCGAGATGCTCCGCAAGCACGGTGGGCCGCTCCTGACCGAGCTGCGCGCGGCGCTCCGCTTCGCCGAGGCCGACTCCAGCGTCGATGCGTTCCACGGGCTGCCGCCCGAGCAGCGCCGACCGGTCGAGCTCTTCGGCCTCGCGCACCTGCTGACGGGGCGCGACGACTTCGAGTCGGCCGCCCACGTCGCCGAGCACCGCACGGTCCGCCCCGACGGCACCGCGATCACCTTCCACATGCCCACCGCTGCGCTCGACGACGAGCGCACTGCGGTCGGCGACGCACACGACGAGAACGCACAGGAGGCACGGTGAGCGACACGACGCCGGCACCGGTCGACGAGACGGTCCCCTACGACGACCCCGCATCCGTGATGCAGGACGACGAGCGTGACGAGTCCAGCTTCGCCCTCTTCGAGGGCGACGAGGGCCGGCTCGACGAGCACCAGCGACGCGCCCTGGTGGCCCTGCTGCGGCACTCGTACGTCAGCTCCCGCACCCACCCCGACGAGTGGCGTGCGGTCCTCGACGCCGAGTACCAGCTGCGGTCCCGCCTGAACGACCTGTTCCTCGAGCTGCACGTCGACCGTGACCGCGAGGTCGCGTGGAAGCGCCAGGCCCGGTCGGAGAGCCAGCGCCGCACGTTCCCGACCCTGCTCCGCGACCTGCCGTACACCCGCGAGGAGACGATCGTCCTCGTCTACCTGCGGATGCGCCTGCGCGCCGACGCTCGACCGGGCCCGGACCAGGTCGTCGTCGACCGGTCCGAGATCCTCGGGCACGTGGCGGGCTTCCGTCCGGCGACCGCGACCGACCGCACCCGCGACGAGGGCCGGGTCGCCAAGGCCATCGAGCGTCTCGTGACCGCACGCATCCTGATCCGCACCTCCGACCCGGACCGCTTCCGGGTGGCGAGCGTCGTCGAGGTGCTGCTCCCCCTGGAGCGCCTGCTCGAACTGGACGCCTGGTTGCGGACCACCACCGCGCAGGGTGAGGCGACCACCCCGGGCGGCGAGCCGACCGACGGGGACGACCCGGGCCTCCCGGCAGACGGCGAAGCCGAGACCGACACCGACGACGAAGGCGAGACGGAAGCGTGACCGACACGTTCGAGATCCCGGCGCTCTTCGACACGGTCGCGCAGTGGCGCGCCGAGTCGATGCAGGTCGTCAACTGGGGCGGGTTCCACGGTCACCGGCAGGTCGAGCTGTCCGGCACGGCGACGCTCATCTCCGGCGCCTCGGGCACGGGCAAGTCCACGCTGATGGACGCCTACCTGGCCGTGATGATGCCGTCCGACGTGCCGTTCAACGGCGCCTCGAACGACGCCACCACCGGCCGCGCCCGCAGCGCAGACCAGCGCAACCTGCTCACGTACCTGCGCGGCAAGGTCGACACCCGGCGCGACCCGGAGACCGGCAGCCTGCGCGACGTGAACCTGCGCGGCGACGACCAGACCACCTGGGGCGCTGCGGCGGTCACGTTCCGGAACGACGACGAGCGGCGCTTCACGGTGCTGCGTGCGTACATCGTGCCGAAGCGCGCCCGCGGGGTCGGCGACATCCAGATGACCATGGCGACGGTCGACGACACCTTCGACCTACGCCGGCTCGAGGAGTTCGTGCCGTCGCGGTTCCACCACCTCGAGCTGACCGGCCGCGTGCCGGGGCTCGTCATCCGCGACACCTACCAGGAGCTCGCGTACACGCTGCAGACGCGGCTGGGCATCGGTGACTCCGGCGGCGGAAACCGGGCGATGCGCCTGCTCGCCCGGATCCAGGCCGGCCAGCACCTGCCGACCGTCGACGCGCTGTACAAGTCGCTCGTGCTCGAGACCCCCGGCACGTACGAGGCGGCCGACCGGGCCCTCGCGCACTTCTCCGCCCTCGACGAGGCGTACGAGGCGATGGACACCGAGGAGCGCAAGGTCCGCATCCTCTCCCCCATCACCGACCTGCACGACGAGATCTCGCGCGCGACCGAAGCCGCAGCGGCCCTGGACGGCATCGCGACCGGCGCCGAGGTGTCGCCGTTCGCGCACTGGACGGCCTCGCGGAAGCGCGACCTGCTCGACGCCGAGGTCTCGCGCAACGCCCGCGAACGCACGGCATCGCGCGCCGAGGTCGCCGCGGCCGAGGCCCGGCACGCCGCCGTCGAGATCGAGCTGCGCGACGCCGAGGCCCGGCTCCGCGACCAGGGCGGCAACGCGCTCGCCCAGCTCGAGGACCGCATCGAACGGCTCACCCGTGAGCGCGACGCCGTGGTCCGCACCCGCGCCACGTTCGACGAGCGCACGGCGGTGCTCGGCACGTCCGTCGCGACCGAGGCCGACTTCACCGCCGCGCAGCGCAGCTCGCACGAGTTCCTCGGGTCGTACACCGACTCGCGCACGGCCCTCGACGAGCGCCGCGACGCCCTGACCCGCGAGGAGTACCCGCTCCTCGACCGCGAACGGTCCCTGCGGCAGGAGCGCCAGTCGCTCGAGCACCGGCAGGGCGCCATGCCGCTGCCGATGCACGAGGCCCGGCTCGCGATGGCCCGCGCCGCCGGCATCGACCCGGCCGAACTGCCCTTCGTGGCGGAACTGCTCGACGTGCTGCCCGGCGAGGAGCGCTGGCGCACGGCCATCGAGTCCGTCCTGGCGCCCGTCGCCCGCACGCTGCTCGTCGACCAGGACCGCCTCGGCGACTTCAGCGAGGCGATCGACGCACTGCGCCTGCCCGTCCGCGTGCAGTTCGAGGGTGTGCCGACCGGCCCGCACCTGGACCTCGACGGCGACCCGGCGATGGTGTCCGGCAAGCTCGCCATCAAGCCGTCGCCGTTCAGCACCTGGGTGCGCGAGCGGATCGAGTCCGACCGCACCGACGCCCGCTGTGTCGCCTCGGCCTCGGACCTCGGCGGTGGTGGCCGCCGGGTCACCGAGTCCGGGCAGCTCCGCGACGGTCGTCGTGGCGCGCACGGTGACCGCCGCCAGTCGAACGTCATCGGCTTCACGAACGAGGCCCGCGTCGCCGCGGTCGAGCAGGAGCTCGCCTCGATCGCGCAGGACCTCGCCACGCTCGAGGCCCGCCGCACCGACGTCGCGCAGGACCTCACCGCGCTCGACGTGCTCCGCGCCGCGCACCAGCACGTGGTCGACGCCACGTGGGCCGCGATCGACGTCGACGGACTGGGGACGTCCCTCGCCCGGCTCGACGAGGAACGGCAGGCGCTGCTCGCCGCCGACGACGGCCTCCGGACGCTGCGGGCCTCGGTCGCCCGGCTCCGGAAGTCCCTCGACGAGGCTGCCGACCGTCGCTCCGCCGCACGACTGTCGGTCCAGCGGCTCGAGGAGCGCCACGCGGTGCTCGTCGACGGCCAGGACGCCGCCGCCGAGATCCTGGAGCGCTTCGAGTCCTCGCCCGGTTCGCTGCCGGACGACCAGCAGGCCCGCCTGCTCGAGGAGACCTTCGAGGAGATCGGCGCCCCGGACGGCGTCGACGGGTTCGACGACGCCACGCGACGGCTGAAGCGCCGGCTCGAGGAACGGCTCACGCAGGCGCTCGACGGTGCCGCGGCGGCCTCGACCTCGTTGACGCTGACGTTCCAGCGGTACCAGGATGCCTGGCCCGACCCGAACCTCGGCACCGGCGTCGCGTCGTACCCGGACTACCACGCGATCCTCGACCAGATCGTGGCGACCGGCCTGCACGCGCGTCGGAGCGAGTGGCGTCGACGCCTGTCGCAGTGGAGCGGCGAGGACCTCGTCCCGCTCGCCGGCGCCTTCGACCGCGCCGTCGTCGAGATCGAGGAGCGCCTCGAGCCGGTCAACGAGATCCTGCGGGAGCTGCCGTTCGGCGCGAACCGCGACCGCCTGAAGATCCAGATCCGCCGGGTCACCCGCGAGGACGTCACCGCCTTCCGCCGCGAGCTCCGCGCCCTGTCGGCCTCGGTCGACACCGAGCTGACCGACGACGTGCTGGAGACCCGGTTCCGACGGCTCCGGCGCTTCATGGCGGTCATCCGGCCCGACCCCGACGCCGCCCGCGGCCGCACCACCCAGCGCGACGCGGTGCTCGACGTGCGCCGGCACATGGAGATCACGGCCGTCCGGTACGACACCGACGGCAACGACCTCGGCGTGTACTCGTCGCTCGGCGACAAGTCCGGTGGTGAGACGCAGGAGCTCGTGGCGTTCATCGTCGGCGCCGCGCTGCGCTACCAGCTCGGTGACGAGACCCGTCCCCGGCCCCGGTTCGCGCCGGTGTTCCTCGACGAGGCGTTCATCAAGGCGGACTCGGAGTTCGCAGGCCGTGCGGTCACCGCGTGGCTCCGGCTCGGGTTCCAGCTCGTCGTGAGTGCGCCGCTCGACAAGGTCACGGCGCTCGAACCGTCGATGGAGCGGCTCCTGTCGATGCGCAAGCACCCCGAGACGGGCCACTCGTCCATCACCGAGATCGCCCGGGTGGAGCCGGCCGCCGTCTGACGCGGGCCGGGGTGGCGGTCGCGGGTGTCGGCTGGTCAGGACACCCCGCTCACCTCCGCCGAGCGGTCACGAACCGTCGGACGGCGGCGGCGCCGACGACAGTTCGTGACCACTCGACGCGGTGTCGGCGGGGTGTCCTGACCACCCGGCCCGCGCTCTGGACGCGACCGACAGCGGTCTGGAGGCGCGGTGCGGGCCCGCCACGAGCCTCCCGGCCGTCGTCCCGCCGGTCGCAACACCCCGCTCACCTCCGCCGAGCGGTCACGAACCGTCGCCTGGCGCCGCCCCCGCCGCCAGATCGTGACCACTCAACGCGGTGTCGGCGGGGTGTCCTGACCACCCGGCCTGCGCTCTGGACGCCAGCCGACGACGGCCGGGAGGCGCGGTGCGGGCCCGCCACGGGCCTCCCGGCCGTCGTCCCGCCGGTCGCAACACCCCGCTCACCTCCGCCGAGCGGTCACGAACCGTCGCCTGGCGGTGCCGAGGCCGACACTTCGTGACCACTCGACGCGGTGTCGGCGGGGTGTCCTGACCACCCGGCGGCCGGGCCGTCAGCGTGTCGGAAGGTGCCGCACAGACGTTCCATGACCACGCGCCGCTACGGTGATGGCGTGTTCGGACGACGCCGCTCCCCCAGTCCCCGCCCCGACGACGCTCCCGGTCTCGGCATCGGTGCCCTCGTGCAGGTCATCGACACCGATCGGGGTGGCGAGCAGTGGGCCGACCAGCCGATCGGGGTGATCGTGGCTCCCGGCGGGAGTCAGATCGGCGGAACACAGCGCACGTGGACCGTCGCGTTCGAGGAGCCCGTGTACACGAAGGACGGCCGCGGCCCCTTCGAGCGCGCGACCGTCCTGAGTCGTCAGCTGGTGCCGGTCACGACCGACAGCGCCGAGTAGTCCGGGTCAGGGACTCAGTACTCCTCGGAGCCGCTCTTCATCATGGCCGCGACGGCCATGCAGCACCCGACGCCACCGAGGACGCCGACGCCGATGATGATCCCTGCGATGAGTTCGAGCATGGGTGGTGACTCCTTGGTTGCGTCGGCGTGTGGCTCCGCTCAGGTTACCGGATGCCGCGCATGAGCCGCAGCACCGGCTTGGCCAGGAGCAGCAGGACCACGCCCACCACGACGGCGACCAGACCGAGGATCGTGAAGTACGGGGCCTCGTTCGCCGGGTCGTAGTAGCGGGACAGCACCCCGGTGACGGCGGTGCCGAGCGACACCGACAGGAAGAACAACGCGACCATCTGCGTCTGGAACTTCGGCGGCGCGAGCTTCGTGGCGACGGACTGGCCGACGGGCGAGAGCAGCAGTTCGGCGAGCGTGAACACCAGCAGGATGCCGACGAGCGCGAGCAGCGGCGTGCCGTTCTCGCCCGAGCCGGTGAACGGCAGGAAGAGCAGGAACGCGAGCCCCATGATCCCGGTGCCGAGGGCGAACTTCGTCGGGGTGGACGGCTGGCGGTCGCCGAGCTTGGTCCACAGCGCCGCGAAGACGCCGGACAGCACGATGATGAAGACCGGGTTGATCGACTGCACCCACGACACCGGCATCTCCCAGCCGAACAGCGAGCGGTCGAGGCGCTCGTCGGAGTAGACCGTCACGACGGTGAACTGCTGCTGGTAGAGCGACCAGAACACGGCGCTGCCGATGAACAGCGGGATGAACGCGAAGACCCGCGACCGCTCGTCACGGGTGATGCCGCTCGACAGGATCACGACGAAGTAGCCGATGGTCGCGAGCACGACGACCGCCACCACGACGGTGGGCAGGTTGCCGACGTTGAGCAGACCGGTCAGCACGGCGACGACGATGACGACGAGCGCGACGACGACGCCGGCACCGATGAGCGGCAGGCGGCGGCGGTCGACGGGGTTCGCCACGTGGCGGACGACCTCGGGCAGCTTCCCCCGCCTGATCGCGTACTGCACCAGGCCCGCCGCCATGCCGACGGCGGCCAGGCCGAAGCCCCAGTGGAAGCCGAGCGAGCTCTGCAGCAGCCCGGTGAGCAGCGGTCCGAAGAACGCCCCGAGGTTCACGCCGAGGTAGTAGAGCGAGAAGCCGGCGTCGCGGCGCGGGTCCTCGCGGCTGTAGAGGCCCCCGACGATCGTGGTGGCGGTGGCCTTGAGCCCGCCGGAGCCGAGCGCGATGAGCACGAGGCCGACCCCGACCCCGGCCACCCCGGGTATGAGCGCGAGGGCGATGTGCCCGAGCATCACGACGATCGCGCTGCCGAACAGGGTCCGGTCCGCGCCGATGAGCCGGTCGGCGATCCACGCCCCGATGATCGTGAACAGGTAGACCGCGCCGCCGTAGGCACCCATGATGCCGGTGGCGATGCCCTTGTCGATCCCCAGGCCGCCCTGCGTGACCGTGTAGTACATGTAGATGAGGACGATGCCCTGCATCCCGTAGAACGAGAACCGCTCCCAGAGCTCCACGGCGAACGGTGTCGAGAGCTCGAACGGTTGCCCGAAGAAGGTGCGTCCGGGACGGCCTTCGCGATCCGCGGGGGTGGTACGTGACATGGCGGCCAGTCTGCCCCTGGCCGGGTGGGCACGCCCAATCGTCGAACACGGCTCATGTCTTTGGAGGGTTCCCACGACCTCGTGACGCCACCGACGACACGGGGTTGTGCGGCCCGCACGGCGTTCCCGCCACTGTCGGCACCGGTGTCTAGCGTGGACGGTGCAACACGGACACCGCAGTTCAGGAGGACTCCGCCCATGGTCGACACCGCACCCGCCCAGCGCACCACCCCCGCCAGCGGCAACGACACCGCGCCGGACGTCGACGCGCAGCACGCCGCGCCGAACGCGGACGCCGCCGGCGACCCGGCAGCGGGCACCCCGACCGCCGGCACGGACACCGACGTCCGCATCGACGTCGAGCTGGTGCAGGAGCTCCTGCTCGGACGCTGGGCCGAGGACCGCCGGATCTCCCGGCGGCTCGCGCTCGACCCCGCGATGCAGAAGATCGAGGGCCAGCCGATCCCCGAGCACCGGGCACGCGTGCTCGAGCAGCTCCGGACCCTGGTCGACGCCGGGGCGATCCAGCGTCCCTACCCCGCCGAGTTCGGCGGCCAGAGCAACCACGGCGGCAACCTGGCCGCGTTCGAGGAGCTCGTCACCGCCGACCCGTCGATGCAGATCAAGGCCGGGGTGCAGTGGGGGCTGTTCGGGTCCGCCGTGCACCACCTGGGCACCGAGGCGAACCACCGCGAGTTCCTGCCGGGCATCGTCTCGTTCGAGGTCCCCGGCTGCTTCGCGATGACCGAGACCGGCCACGGCTCGGACGTGCAGAGCATCGCCACGACGGCCACGTACGACCCCGCGACCGAGGAGTTCGAGATCCACACGCCGTTCCGCGGTGCGTGGAAGGACTACATCGGCAACGCTGCCCTGCACGGGCACGCCGCCGTCGTGTTCGCGAAGCTCGTGACCGCCGGTGTCGACCACGGCGTACACGCGTTCTACGTCCCGCTCCGCGACGCCGAGGGAGCGTTCCTGCCCGGCGTGAGCGGTGAGGACGACGGCCCCAAGGGCGGCCTGAACGGCATCGACAACGGCCGGCTCGCGTTCGACCACGTCCGGGTCCCCCGCACGAACCTGCTGAACCGCTACGGCGACGTCGCCGCGGACGGCACCTACTCGTCGCCGATCGCCTCGCCCGGCCGCCGGTTCTTCACGATGCTCGGCACCCTGGTGCAGGGCCGGGTGTCGCTCGACGGCGCCGCGGTCGTCGCGCAGAAGATCGCGCTGCAGATCGCCCTGACCTACGCGATGCAGCGCCGGCAGTTCCCCACCGGTGACGGCACCGAGGGTGTGCTGCTCGACTACGGCCGGCACCAGCGCCGTCTCATCCCGCGCCTGGCGACGGTGTTCGCACAGTCGTTCGCGCACGAGAAGCTCCTGCGCACCTTCGACGACGTCTTCAGCGGGCGGGAGGACACCCCGGAGCGCAGGGAGGACCTGGAGACCCAGGCCGCGGCGTTCAAGTCGATGTCGACCTGGTCGGCGCTCGACACCCTGCAGGAGGCCCGCGAGGCCTGCGGCGGTGCCGGGTTCCTCGCCGAGAACCGTCTGACCGGGCTCCGCGCCGACCTCGACGTCTACGTGACGTTCGAGGGCGACAACACCGTGCTGCTGCAGCTCGTCGGCAAGCGCCTGCTCACCGAGTTCCGTGCGAAGGCCCCGAAGGACCCGGCGTCCACCGCGAAGTTCGTGGCGGCCGTCGCGGCGTCGAAGCTGGCCGACGCGTCCGGCATCCGCCGCCTCGGCCAGACCGTGGCCGACCGCGGCTCGCTGGCCGCCAGCGTCGCCGACCTGCAGGACCCCCGCACGCAGCGCGAACTGCTCGCCGGACGGGTCGACACGATGGTCGCCGAGATCGGCATGCGCCTGGCGTCGGCCGGCAAGGACCGCGCCCGCGCCGCCCGACTCCTGAACCGCTCCCAGCACGAGCTCATCGAGGCGTCCAAGGCGCACGCCGAGCTCATGCAGTGGGACGCCTTCACCGAGGCGCTCGACGAGGTCACCGAGGGCGACACCCGACGCGTGCTGGTGTGGCTGCGCGACCTGTTCGCGCTCGGCCTGCTCGAGCAGCACCTGGACTGGTACCTGCTGCACGGCCGGCTGTCGGCGCAGCGTGCCCGTGCGGTGTCGGCGTACATCGACCGGCTCGTCGCCCGGGTCCGGCCGGTCGTGCCGCAGCTGATCGAGACCTTCGGCTACGAGCCCGGTCACGTCCGCGCGCCGATCGCTCTCGGTGCCGAGCAGGCCCGACAGGACGAGGCACGTGCCTGGTTCGCCGCCGAGGCCGCCGCCGGCCGCCTGCCCGAACAGGAGAAGAAGCCCCGTCCGTGACGGAGGTGCAGCCACGTCCGTGACGGACGTGCAGCGTCGTCAGTGACGGGCACGCGGCCGCGCCCGTGACGGGCGTGGCCGTGTCGGCCGCTAGGAGTCGGTCGGCTCCGGCGGAGCCTGGCCGTCCGCGGCAGCCCCGCCACGCGCCCCGAGCGCCGCGCGCAGCTGCGCCTCGGCGTCGTCACCGGCAGCGGCGGCCTCGGCGTTCGCCTCGGCGACCGCACGCACGACCTCTTCGCGCTGGATCTTCACGCCGCGCGGGGCGTCGATGCCGATCCGGACGCCGTCGCCCCGGGAGTCGAGCACCGTGATGACGATGTCGTCGCCGACGAGGATCCGCTCGCCGACCTTCCGCGTGAGTACCAGCACCCGTTCAGCCTAGCGACACGACGGGGAGCCCCAGCAGGTCCACCGACCCGGGCGTGGCGGTCTCCCCCGCACCGATCGCCACGACGCCGACCACGGGCAGTCGCGAGGCCACCGCGGACACCATCGCGGCCGAGTCCGCGGGCTTCCGCCCGACGTCGACGACGACCCACACCTGGTCGGCCTGCAGCGCGTCGCTGGTCGCCCGGTCGTCCCACGCGGCGACGGCGAGCACGGCGTGCCCGTCGCGGACACCGTCGGCCCGCGCCAGGATCGCCGCACGGCGGTCGGCGGCGTCCGTCGGCCGGAGCGCGTGCCGCACCGCGAAGAGCCCGGCGGCCGCGTCGACGTCGTTCGGTCGCCCGACCAGGAGCACCAGGTCACCGTCCGCGGACCGCACGGCCGGGGCGGTGGGCCGGCCCACCGGTGCCGGCGAGGGCGCGTCGAGGACGCGGGACGGGCCTCCCGACCGGGTCTCGACGACCGGCTGCGCGACGGCCACCGCCTGCGCGTCCGCCACCGTCTGCGCGTCGACGGCGGCCTGGAGGCGCGGGTCGACCCCGGTGGGCGCGTCCGGCTGGGACGGCGCACGCGTCGGGCGCGGGGCGCTCGGCGTGATCCCGTCCGCCTGGAACCCGTCGAGCACCGACGCGAAGGCGTCGGCCCGCGTCGCCCTGGTGCCGTCGGTGCCGGCGATGCGAGCCTCGGCCGCCTCGGCGTCGGCGAGCAGCGCGGCGATGCCGACGCGCTGCACGGGCGAGTCGGCGATGACGACCCGGGCGGTGGGCTGGTCCCCCGGTTCCGGCACCTCGACGGTGGCCTCGACGTGCGCCTTGCGGAACAGCCCGCCGAAACCCGGCGTGGTCACGCGTTCGGCCGCGACGATCCGCGCACCCGCGCCGAACTCGGTCCGGACCGCGTCGCGGAGGGACTCGAGCGTGGCGCCGCTACGCTGCAATCGGGTCGGCGGCACGGACCACTCCCACGGTCTCGATGGTGGAGCCCGCGGCGGTGGCCTCCTGGTACGACAGCACCGGGAGCCCGTTCGACTGGGCGGCGACCATGCGGTGCACGGCCGGGCGGAGCTGCGGGGCGCAGACCAGGACGGCGGAGAGCCCCTGGTCCTCCACGGAGCGCACGGCGTCGCGGACGGAGCCCAGGACGTGCTCGATGCGGTGCGCGTCGAGCACGATCTGGCTGCCCTGCTCGGACGGCCGGAGCCCCTCGAGCATCGACTGCTCGAGCATCGGGTCGATCATGATGACGCGCAGGGTGCCGGCGTCGGTGTGTCGGGCGGCGAGGGCCGGGCCGAGGGCCGCACGGGCGGACTCGACGAGCCCCTCGGGGTCGGTCGACACCTTGGCGCGGAGCGTGAGGGCCTCGCAGATCCGGCCGAGGTCGTTGATCGGCACGCGCTCGGCGAGCAGGCCCTGCAGCACCCGCTGCAGCTCGGCCATCGAGAGCATGCCGGGGACGAGTTCCTCGACCGCGGCGGGGTTGACCTGCTTGACGCCCTCGGTCAGGACCTTGACGTCCTCGCGGGTGAGCAGGCGCGCGGCGTTGTCGCCGATGACCGCCTGCAGGTGAGTGACGAGCACCGAGACCCGGTCGATCACGGTCGCGCCGGTCATCTCGGCGGCGTGCCGGAGCTCGGCGGGCACCCACTTGCCGGTCAGGCCGAACACCGGCTCGACGGTCGAGGTGCCGGGCAGCCCGTCCAGGTGGTCGCCGAGCGCCAGGACGCTGCGGGCGGGTGCGGTGCCCCGACCGGCCTCGACGCCGGCGATCCGGATGGCGTACGTCGACGGAGGCAGGTCGATCGAGTCGCGGGTGCGGACCGGCGGGACGACGATCCCCATGTCGATCGCGATCTTGCGGCGGAGGGCACGCACCCGGCCGAGCAGGTCGTCGGAGGCGCCGGAGACCATGTCGACCAGGTCGGGGGCGAGCAGGATCTCGAGGGCGTGCACGCGCATCTGCTCGAGCAGGTCCTCCGGGGTGTCGCCGGTCGGTGCCGCCGCCGCGAGTGCCTGCTGCTGGGCGGCGTCGGCCTCGGCCCGGGCGGCGTTCCGGCCGATGCGCCAGCCCGTGAAGAGCAGGGTCGCGCCGACGAGCAGGAAGGGCAGGATCGGCATGCCGGGGATGAACCCCATCGCGATCGCGGCGACGCCGGCGATCATCAGGGCGTTCCGCGACTGCGACAGCTGGGTCGCGGCCGAGGAACCCATCTCGGACTCGGCGCCGGACCGGGTGACGATCATGCCCGTCGACACCGCCATCAACAGCGCCGGGATCTGCGTGACCAGGCCGTCGCCGATCGTCAGGATGCCGTACTTCGACAGGGCGTCGGTGGCGGACAGCCCGTTCTGCAGCATGCCGATCGCGATGCCACCGATCAGGTTGATGATGATGATCAGGATGCCGGCGATCGCGTCACCCTTGACGAACTTCGACGCACCGTCCATCGCGCCGTAGAAGTCAGCCTCGGCGGACACCGCGGCGCGGCGCTCCTTGGCTTCCTGGTCGGTGATCAGCCCGGCGTTCAGGTCGGCGTCGATCGCCATCTGCTTGCCCGGCATCGCGTCGAGGGTGAAGCGTGCCCCGACCTCGGCGACGCGCTCAGCACCCTTCGTCACCACGACGAACTGGATGACGATGAGGATCAGGAAGATGACCGCGCCGATGATGATCGACCCGGAGACGGCGACGTGGCCGAACGCCTGGATGACGTCGCCGGCGAAGCCCTCGCCGAGCACCAGCCG
Organism: Curtobacterium sp. VKM Ac-2852; assembly: GCF_013205045.1. NCBI lineage: Bacteria > Bacillati > Actinomycetota > Actinomycetes > Micrococcales > Microbacteriaceae > Curtobacterium > Curtobacterium sp. VKM Ac-2852. Next base: position 488,035 of record NZ_JABMLI010000002.1, on the reverse strand, counting down.
GGTGGATGCGACGTTCAGGCCGAGCCGGAACAGCGTCGCGACGAGCAGCAGGGACGGGAACACCGAGAAGTCGAGCGGCTTCTTCACGAACAGCGTCGTGAGCAGGATCACCAGCGCCAGCAGGATGTTGATGATGATCAGGAAGTCGAGCAGGAACGACGGCACCGGCAGGATCAGCAGCAGGATGATGCCGACGATGAACACCGGGACGACGAGCTTCGGCAGGTCCTTGCGGTTCATGCGGGGAGTCCTTCGGTCTGGTTCTCTGCGGTGCGCGGTGTGCGGAGCCTGCGGGGGCGGAGGTCCCCGGTCAGGGTGGCGGGGTCGATGACGCTCGCGACCTCGTCCGGGCTGGTCGGCCGCGGCGGCGCGTGCGTGCCGGCCGCGGTGCCGCGCGCCTTGAGCGCCATCACGAAGGACAGGACGCGGGCCACGGGCGTGTACAGGTCGACGGGGATCTCGTGCCCGAGCTCGCACGTGGCGTGCAGAGCCCGGGTGAGCGGGACGTCGCGGACGATCGGCACCCGCTCTTCCTCCGCACGGGCGCGGATCACGTCGGCGACCGGGCCGGCCCCCTTCGCCACCACCCGGGGCGCGGACTTCCCCGGCTCGTACCTGATCGCGACGGCGTAGTGGGTCGGGTTCGTCATCACGACGTCCGCGGTGCCGATGGCCTGGATCATCCGGTTGCGGCTCATCGCGAGCTGACGGGAGCGGCGCTGCGACTTCACCAGCGGGTCGCCGTCGCTCCGCTTGTTCTCGTCCTTGACCTCGCGCTTGGTCATCATCGTGCGCTTCCGGTTGCGGCGGATCACCACGAACACGTCGAGGGCTGCGAGGACGAGCCCGGCGACGATCGCGGCGCGCAGCAGGGTGCCGGACCCGGCGGCGGCGGCCTCGAGCACGGCCGACAGCGGCAGCGAGCCGCTCGTCATCAGGACCGGCATGAGCCCCTGCACCGCGAACCACAGGACGAGCCCGACGACGGCGGTCTTCAGCAGCGCCTTCGCCCCGTTCCAGAGCGCCTGGGTGCCGAACACGCGCTTCAGTCCGGCGATCGGATCGAAGTGGTCGGGCTGCGGCGTCATCTTGCGGAAGTGCACCCCGCCCTGGGTGACGGCGGCGGCGAGCACCGCGACCGCGACGACCGCGAGCATCGGGCCGAGGGTCGCACCCATCGAACCGAGGGCATCGGCGAGCAGGGCCTGCACGGCACCGAGCTCGGGGTCCTCGATGACGCGCTGCACGGCGAGGAGCTGGTCCTGTCCGGCGGCCGCGGCGTTGCCGATCGCGGCCGGGATCATGAGCGCCGCGACGGCGATCCCGATCCACGCGCCGAGGTCCTGCGAGCGACCGATCTGGCCCTTCTCGTGGACCTCGCGCATCCGCTGCTGGGTTGCCTGTTCGGAACGTTCTCCGCTGTCGGACACGTCGTCACCCCCGTCCCGTGATCGCCTCGACGGCGTCGCCGGTCAGCGACGACACCACCGAGGGCAGGGCCATGAAGAGCGCGCCGGCGAACAGGACGGTCAGGCCGATCTTGATCGGGAAGCCCATCTGGAACGCATTGAGCGCCGGTGCCACACGGGTCAGCAGCCCGAGGCCCACGTCGGCCAGGAAGAGCACGACGACGAGCGGACCGGCGATCTGCAGGGTGGCGAGGAACATCTGCGACATCGCGGTCACGAGCATCGACGCGAGCCCGTCCACCGCGAAGGTGCCGGTGAGCGGCACGGCGTCGAACGACCGCACCAGGCCGCCGACGATGAGCTGGTAGCCGCCCGAGGTGAAGAGCAGCGCGAGCGCGGTCATCTGGAACAGGCGGGTGAACTGGGCGCCGTTGACCTGGGACTGCGGGTCGAACGCCTGCGCGAGCGTGAACCCGCCGAACAGGTCGATGAGCGCACCCGCCGACTGCACGGCGGCGAACACCAGGAACACCAGGAACCCGAGGGACAGCCCGACGACGAGCTGGGTGAGCAGGGCGAGCAGGAACGGCCCCGTGTCGAGCGACTCGTAGCTGACGGCGACGCGCGGGGCCACGCCGATGGCGAGCCCCAGCCCGAGGATCACCTTGACCGTACCGGGGAACGCCCGGTACGAGAACGGCGGCGCGATGACGAAGAACGCGACGAGCCGGACGCCGGCGAGCATGGTCGCCTCCAGACGGTCGGCGTCGATGCTGAGCTCCATCAACCGGCCCCGAGCAGCTTCGGGATCATGTCGAAGGCGACGTGCGTGAACGCGATCATCTCCGAGATCATCCAGTTGCCGCAGACCACCAGGGCGATCGCGACGGCGACCGCCTTCGGCACGAACGAGAGCGTGACCTCCTGGATCTGCGTCACCGACTGGAAGAGCGAGATCGCGAAGCCGACGACGAGCGAGGTGATGAGCACCGGGGCGGCGAGCTTGCCGGACACCAGGAGCGCCTGGAGCACGAGGTCGATGACGGCCTGCTGGTTCATGCGTGCCCCCTAGACAACGTGGTAGCTCTCGATGAGCGACGTGATGATGAGGCCCCAGCCGTCGACCAGCACGAAGAGCAGGATCTTGAACGGCAGCGAGATCATGACCGGCGGGAGCATCATCATGCCCATCGACATCAGGGCCGCGGAGACGACGAGGTCGATCACCAGGAACGGAATGAAAATGACGAACCCGATGATGAACGCGCTGCGGAGCTCCGAGATGATGAACGCCGGGATCACCGTCGTCATCGGCACGTCCGCCATCGACTTCGGGTTGTCCAGCCCGGCGGCTCGGGTGATCAGGGCGACGTCCTCGTCGCGGGTCTGGTGGAGCATGAAGGTCCGCAGGGGCTTCGTGCCGATCTCGACGGCCTGGTTGAAGTCGAGGTGCCCGGCCAGGTAGGGCTGCAGGGCGTCGTCGTTGATGTGCCCGAGCACCGGCGCCATCACGAACAGCGACAGGAACAGTGCCAGTCCGGCGATCACCTGGTTCGGCGGGATCGACTGCAGCCCGAGCGCGTTCCGGGTCATCGCGAGCACGACGAAGATCTTCGTGAACGACGTCATCATGAGCATCAGCGCGGGCGCGACGCTCAGCAGCGTGATGCCGATGAGCGTCACCACGGCCGACGACGGGGTGCCGTCCGGGCCGTTCACGCTGACGCTGAAGTCACCGGTCGCGGGGGCGGTCGGGGTCGCCGGGGCGGTGGGTTCGACGACACCGGCGGCGTGCGCACCGGTCGTCGTGAGCATCAGGAACCCGGCCACGACCGCCAGGACGAGCAGGACGAGGGCGACGAGTCGACCCGACCGTGCCAGCCGGTGCGGCCCTGCCGCGCTCACCCGGCCCGCCGGTTCCGCAGCGCGGCCGCGGCCTGGCGCCAGGTGTCGACCGACAGGATCGAGCCCTGCAGCTGCTGTGTGCTCGGCACGGCGCGCTGCGGGCGACGGTTGCGCGGGCGCATCGGCAGCGGCGCGCCGGCACTGGTCGCGTCGGTCGCCCAGGTCACGTCGTCCGTGCCTGCCGGGAGGCCCGTGGTGGCGTCCGACTGCTGCGCGAGTTCCCGACCGAACGCGTCGGCCGACGGGGCGGGACGCACCGGCAGTGCCACCGGTCCGGTCACGATGGTGAGTTCCGGCGCGGGCGCCTGCCCGCTGGTGAGCAGGTTGACCCCGTGCTCGGACACGCCGAGGACGAGCCGCTCCCCCTCGACGTCGACCACGACGACGCTCGCCTTGCCGCCGATGCCCTGCCGACCGACGACCTCGACGGTCGCGGCACGACGGCCCGACGGCTTGCCCGAGAAGCGCTTGCGGCTCGCGCGGTGCAGCACCCACATGAGGGCGAGCACGACGCCGAGCGAGAGCGCGACGCGGAGGGTGACGACGAGGGTGTCCACGTGCGGATCTCAGACGCTCTCGGCGACGTCGAGGATGCGGGTGATCCGGACCGCGTAGTCCTGGTCGACGACGACGACCTCGCCGTGCGCGATGAGGCGGCCGTTCAGCAGGACGTCGGCGGGGGCGCCGGCACTGCGGTCGAGCTCGACGACGGCGCCGGGCTCCATGCCGAGCACGTCGCGGACCGACATCCGGGTGCGGCCGATCTCGACCGTCAGGGTCATCTCGACGTTGTTGATCCGGCCGAGGTTGCCGGCGGGCAGGTTCGCCACGACGGGCGCCGACACCGTGCCGTTCTCGCGGACCCGGATGCCGAACCACCCGGCGGGCAGGCCACCGGCAGCCAGTTCGAACACGACGGTGTCCGGGTCGGCCAGCAGCGACGCGGCCGACTCGCGGTTCGCCTCGCCGAGCACCCCGACGCCGAGGACCGAGGCCGCGGCCTCGAGCGACGGACGCAGCACGTCCGTGACGGCCACGATGCCGTGGTCGGTGCCTCCGGCGGCCGTGATCGCCTCGAGGTCGGTGAGCACGAGCGCCAGGTCGGCCGACAGGCCGCCGACGAACGAGGCGACCACGGCGTCCGTCGCCGCGTCGAGCACGACCGGTGTCGCGCCTCCAGGCAGGAGCACCGCGGTCAAGGGGGCGGCCGTCGGGAGCTGCGCCGCGAGCGACTCGGCCGCTGCGGTGTGGAGGGTGGTCGTTTCGGTCATCAGTGCTGCTCCGTGCTCGTGGTGGTGACGACGATGCCGGCGAGGCGCGAGCCGTTCGCGCCGACCGCGGCGGTGCCGACGGGTTCGCCGTCGACCGCGATGGTGAGGGGCCGGTGCTGCGGGTGCGGCAGCGGCAGGACGTCGCCGACGGCGAGCCGCAGGACCTGCGTCGGCAGGACCGCGGCCGGGGCGAAGCGCAGGCTGACGCCCACGGGCACGCTCTCGAGCTGCGCGTCGAGCAGGGCTCGGGCGTCGGCCGGCGACACGTGCGCTGCGGCCTCGCCGAGCTGCGGCAGGACGGCCTCGGCCGGCAGGGCCAGCGTGCCGGGGGCGATGCGGTCGCCGACCCGGATCGAGAACGAGGCGACGATCATCAGGTCGCCCTTCTGCGCGGCCTGGGCGAACTGGCTGTTGAACTGGAACCCGCCGACCGCGACGTCCTGCGCGAGCAGCCCGCCGAACGAGTAGCGGAGGTCGTCCAGGGCGTCCTCGACGATCTTGCGGACCAGGGCCTGCTCGATGGGCGTGAAGGTGCGGTCCGGCGTCGGCAGCGGCTTCGAGGCGCCCAGTGCGTGCGACACCCACGTGAGCGCAGCGTCGAGCGGGACCTGCAGCACGCCCTTCGGGGTCAGGCCGGTGATCGGCAGCAGCACCATGCCGGTGAGCGCGGGCAGCGACGCGGCGTACTCGTCGTACGTCGTCATCTCCACCTGCTCGCAGGTGACCTGGCTGACCGCGCGGACCTTCGCCGTCAGCTGCGTGCCCCACTGGCGCGCGAACGTCTCGAAGGCGAGCTCGAGGACCCGGGCGTGCTCACGGGCCAGCGTCGACGGGCGCGCGAAGTCGTACACCTCGGGCGCTGGCAGGGTCTCGGTCACGGGTGCGTCTATCGGTCACCTGTGGGGCACCCGTCAGTGCTGTACCCCGTAGTGGGGCGGTGGCGTCAGCGCTGGTGCACTCCGCGCGGTGCGTGCCTCAGCCCTGCTGCGCTCCGTGTCCCGGCCCCGCTGCGCTCGGTGTCTCAGCCCTGCTGCGCTCCGTCCTGTGCCTTCGCCAGCGCCGGCATCAGCGCGCTGACGTCCTGGTCGGCGTTCGACAGCACCACGATGTCGACCCGCCGGTTCAGGGCGAGGTCCCGGTCCGTGCCGCCCTTCGCCAGTGGCCGGCTCGACCCGAACCCGACGCTCTGCACGTGCTCGCCGGGCATCCCGCCCCGCTCGACCAGGTCGCGCAGGACCCCGGTCGCCCGCGCTGCGCTGAGCTCCCAGTTGGTGGCGTACGGCGCGGTCGAGTTCCGCTGGTCGGCGTGCCCCTCGACGCTGACGTCGTGGTCGGAGGTCTTCAGCACCGGCGCGATGGCGTCCATGATCGACCGCGCCTGGTCGGACAGGTCCGCGCTGTTCGTGCCGAAGTACGTCTCGCTGCCGATCAACCGGACGATCAGGCCGCGGGCGTCCACGGTGAACTGGACGTTCTCGGTCTGGCCCGCCTTCGCCAGGTTGTGCTGGATCGCACGCTCGAGCTTCGTCAGGTCGTCGAGCTCGCGCTTCGCCTCGGCGAGGTCCTGCTTCGTCGCCGTCGTCGGCACCACCGTCGACGCGGGGTCGACGTTGGTGTCCTTCGTGCCCGACGATGCGGTCGAGTGGTCGGCCTGGGACTTGTCCGTCGAGTAGCCGGATCCGTCCTCGACCTGGTCCTTCGTCACGACGGTGCCGCTCGCGGTGTCGATCTTCTGCGAGTCGACCTCGCCGAAGCCGGTGGCGAGCGACTGCTTCAGCTGGATGTACTTCTCCTGGTCGACGGTGGACATCGCGAAGAGCACGAGGAACATGCACATCAGCACCGTGATCATGTCCATGTACGACGCCATCCAGCGCTCGTCGGGGTGCTCGGCCTCGTCGTGGGACTTCTTCGCGCGACCGCGGCCGCGGCCCCGGGGGTTGGCGCTCACGGTCAGGCCGCCAGCTGCTGGTCGTCGGCCGCGTCGGCCTTCTTGCCGGCCTTGCCGGCCTTGCCACCCGTGTCGGCGCGGGCAGCGGGCGGGACCATGGCCTTCAGCCGCTCACCGAGCAGGCGGGGCTGGCTGCCGGCCTGCACCGCGAGCAGCCCCTCCATCAGGAGCGTCTGGCGGTCCGACTCGAGCTGGGCGAGTTTGCGGAGCTTGCCGCCGATCGGCAGCCACATGAAGTTCGCGGTCAGCAGACCCCACAGGGTGGCGACGAACGCGCTGGCGATCAGCGGTCCGAGCTCGTCGGGCTTGCCGAGGTTGGCGAGCACGTGGGTCAGCGAGACCACGGTGCCGATGATGCCGACGGTCGGGGCGAAGCCGCCGAGGCCCATGAAGAACGCACTCGCGCTCCGGGTCGGGGCCGCGTTCGACTCGATCTCGTCCTCGAGCAGGATCCGCAGCTCGTCGCCGTCGGTGCCGTCCGCGATGTTCTGCAGCGCCTTCTTCATGAACGGGTCGTCGTGCTTGTCTGCCTCCTGCTCGAGGGCGAGCAGGCCGTTGGCGCGGGCGGTCTCGGCGAGCCCGACGACGTCGTCGATGACCGACGCCGGCGGGGTGACCTTGCCGGTGAACGCCTTCGGGACCGCCTTGAAGCTGGCGATCGCGTCCTTCAGCGTGGTGCTGGCGATGCCGCAGCCGATGGTGGCGCCGAACACGAGCAGCATCGGGGCGGGCAGGAAGAGTCCACCGAGCTCGACGTGCTCCATCTGGACCATGCCGAACAGGGCGCCGAAGGCGAGCAGGATGCCGACGATCGTTGCGATGTCCACGTCAGCGACCCCCGTCCAGCGCGCGGCCGTGCTGCGTGGAGCGGAGTGCGGCGACCGGGGCGAGCGTGGGCTGCGGGCCGGTGTTCGTGCTCGAGCGGGGGGCCTGGTCGGTGCCGTAGGCCATCCCGACGATGCGGGCGCGGTACGCGGCGATCAGGTCGATGACGTCGGCCATCGACTCCCGCACGATGTACTTCGCGCCGTCGACCATGATGAGCGTCGTGTCCGGCGTCTCCTGGATGCGCTCCACGAGATCGGGGTTCACAGCGAATCCGCTGCCGTTCAGTCGTGTGACGACGATCATGGCCCGTCCTGGTTCTCGATCGTCCCGCCGCCGTCCGTGGGGCGGGATGCGGGCCCGTCCGTGGGCCTGCACGGAGGACTATCGGCGGGTGCGACGGGTGCGTTAGCGGCCATCACTAGCCTGGTTCGGTGATCGATGCCTCGGACCTGCTCGCCCACCCGCGTGGCCGGCGCTTCTGCCTGGAGCTCGTCAGCGGTGTCCAGGACCCCGACGACCCGGCCGCCCTACAACTCGGCGACCTGCTCTTCTGGGCGGAGCACCACCTCGGCGTCGAACGCGGCGACGACCGAACGCTCTTCGGCATCGGTGGTGCGGTCGAACCCGATCCGGCTCCGAACCTGGCAGCGGTGGCGAGCGCACTCGCGGCGGTGTCCCTGCCGTCCGTGGGCGAGGACGACGTCGTGGTCGCACTCGAGTCGACTGCGGAGAGCGCGCTGTGGTGGCAGCAGCCCGATGCGCTGGACGCGCTCCTCGCTCGGACGGAACTGCTGGCCGCGCTTCGGCGGCTCGCTCGGTGGGCGGTCGACAGCCCGGTCGTGCGCCGGCTCTCCGACCCGCAGGGCGGAGCATGGAGCGTCGAGTTCGACGAGGGCGACCAGCCCCGTCGTCCGAGCGCGGAGGCGGCACTGGCCGACTGGGCGCTGGAGCTGCGGGACGAGATCTCCGAGGGAAGTCCGGGGACCGGCAGCGGGGTGTGGTGGACGACGCCGCCGTGGCCGCTCGCGCAGCACACGCGAGCGCCGTTCCCGTCCGCCGGTCCGCTGGCGCTCTGGGCGGTCGAGGACTCCTTCGGGCAGGAACGCGCCGTCGTCTCGGCGGTGCCGGCCGATGCCACGGCGCGCGTGTGCACCGTCGACGGTCCCGCCGACTGGGCCGCGCTGTGCCGGCGCTGGCCGCTCGACGTGACGGGGACGACCCGACGGAACGACTGGCCCGTGGCGACCGGACGGCAGGGCGACTGGGTGCTGCCGGACTGGTCCGCGGTGGCCACCGAGTACGACGTCGTGCACCTGACCGTCGCGGGCTGGTTCCGCACTTCCGGGCTCACCGTGCCGGTCGACGGCAGCCGCGCGAGCGTCGTCGCCGGGTGGACGCCGGACTCCGCGTACCGGCTCACCGACCTGGGAGCCGGGGACGAGGCCGTCACGGGCGATCCGGAGACCTGGTCGCGTCCGGGCAACGCAGGGGTCTGGCGCCGTCTCAGCTGATCCCCAGGAAATCGCTGCATCCGATCGGGGTGCTCCGGCGGTAGTGGGGGTACGACGTCGAGGACGACGTCGTCCGCACCGGCCCGGACAGGCCCGAAGGAGACACGTCATGCGCAAGACACTCGCCACCGGCCTCAGCGCCGGTGTCCTGTTCGCCGCCGCCGCGGCCGTACTGCCCGCGACCGCTGCGACCGCCGCCACCGGCGAGGCGACGCTCTCGGTCCTCCACGCCGTGCCGGACGTCACCGTCGACGTCTACCTCGACGGCGAACGTGCCATCGACGACTTCACCCCGGGCACCCTCGCCGGCCCCATGATGGTGCCGGCCGGTGCACACCAGCTCGCGATCACCGCCTCGGACGCCACCGACGCATCGAAGCCGATCATCGGCCCGGCGGACGTCTCGTTCGACGCCGGCGGCAACTACACCGCCGTCGCCCACGACGCCACGGACGGGTCACCCACCGCCACGGTGTTCACCAACGACACCTCGGCCGTCGCGGCCGGCCAGGGACGCCTGGTCGTCCGGCACGTCGCCGCCGCACCGGCCGTCGACGTCCTCGCCGGCGGGAAGGCCGTCGTGTCGAACCTGTCGAACCCCGACGAGCAGGCACTCGAGCTGCCGGCCGGCACCGTGTCCGCGACCGTCGCCGCCACCGGGACCACCGACCCCGTGATCGGCCCGGCGGACGTTGCGGTCACCGCGGGCTCGTCGACCATCGTCTACGCCTGGGGCAGCCTGGACGACGACAACCTCGCCCTCGCCACGCAGACGATCGCGGACCTCGGTGGCACGCCGAACGGCGTCCCTGCCGGGAACGCCGGTCTCGTGGCCACGAACGACCAGGACCCCCTGCCCCTGGTCGGCGCAGCGGCGGCCGCACTGGCCGCCGCTGCCGCGATCGGGGCCGTGGTGCTCCGCCGCCGGCACGCGGCGACCCGCCGCTGAACGTGCCACGCCCCGTGCGGTCCGCCACGGTGACGCTCGTCGTCGCCGTGGCGGCCTCCGCCCTGACCGGGTGCTCGTCGGCCGGGACCACCCCCGGCGGGCAGCCGTCCGTCCTGATGACCACCGCCCCCACACCGGTCCCGTCGGCGTTCTCGACCGAGGTGCCGCAGCAGGCCGCCACGATCCCCCCGGTCCGGGACGCCCCCGCCCCGACCACCATCACCGTCGACCACGCCGGTATCAGCGCGCCGATCCGTCCGGAGGGGGTCGACGAGGACGGCGCGATGGCGCTCCCGCCCGACCCGGCCACCGCGGGCTGGTACCGGTTCGGTGCCGCACCGTCGTCCACCGAGGGCACCGTCGTCATCGCGGCCCACGTCGACGCGGTCGGCTACGGCATCGGTCCGTTCTCCCGCCTCGGCGACACCCCGTCCGGCACCCGGGTCACCCTGACCGACGCGGACGGTGCCGAGACCGCGTGGCGGATCGACTCCGTCAGCATGCTCGAGAAGCAGGGACTCCCCTGGGGTGAGGTGTTCCGTGACGACGGGCCCCGACGGCTCGTCCTGGTGACCTGCGGCGGGACGTTCGACGCAGCCACCGGACACTACGAGAGCAACCTCGTCGTCACCGCGGTCCCCGCCTGACCGTGGCGACGATCCGCCCCCTACGATCGGACCGTGGTCGACGACGACCGCGCCAGCGACAGGAAGACGTGACGACCATCCTCCCGGACGACAGCGAGCTCTCTGACGCGTTCCGCGCCGGGGGCGAGCACGCCCTGCGAGCCGTCTACGAGCGGTGGTCGTCGCTCGTGTACTCGCTGGCCCTGCGCGCCCTGGCCGACCCGGCCGCCGCGGAGGACGTCACGCAGCAGGTCTTCGTGAAGGCCTGGCAGCGCAGCACGAGCTACGACCCCGGCCGCGCCCCGCTCGGCGCGTGGCTGGTCGGCATCACCCGGAACTGCATCGCCGACGCGCAGAACGAGCGCCGTCGGCACGCCAGCGCCGCCGACCCGGACGTGGTCGAGGAGACCACCCCGGCGCCGGAACCGGCCTTCGACCTGGCCGAACGCGCACTGGTCGCCGGAGAGCTCGAGCGGCTCGACGAGGTCCCACGGCGCGTGATGCGACTGGCGTTCTACGACGACCTCAGCCATCGTGAGATCGCCGAACGGCTCGAACTGCCGCTGGGCACCGTCAAGAGCCACATCCACCGAAGTCTGGCTCGGCTCCGAACACGTCTGGAGGTGATCGAATGAAGCACGTCGACGACGAGACGCTGGCGATGCTCGCGGTCTCCGACCAGGTCGCGACCGACGACGTCGCCGAGCACCTGGCGTCCTGCGACCGGTGCCGCGACGAGGTGGCCGCGCTGCAGCGGGTCGCCGCGGTGACCCGGGCGTCCGAGGACGTCACGCTGGCCGCGCCCCCGGAGCACGTGTGGGACCGGATCGCGGCCGAGATCGCCCGGACGCCGCAGCAGGCCGCGGCGCCGGCGACCGAACCCGGCCGAGCGGCCGAACGCGCGTCCGGCGGGACCCGGTCTGGCGCCCAGCACCACGCCGTGGCCCGCCGACCCCGATCCCGTCCCCGTCGTCGCCGAGCCCTCGCCATCGCGATCGCCGGCGTCGGTGTCCTGGCCGTCGTCCTCGGCATCGGTGTGGCGTCGGGGATCGTCCCCGGACTCCCCCGCGGCGACACCGAGACCGTCCTGGCGAACACCGAGCTCGCAGCGCTGCCCGGTTGGTCGGGGACGACCGGCCGCGCCGAACTCGAACGTGACCAGGACGGCCGGGTGACCCTGCTCGTCGACCTGCACGGAGAGCGCGGTCGCTCCGGCACCGGTCCGCTGCGCGAAGTCTGGATGATGCGGTCGGACCTCGGCGGACTGGTGAGCGTCGGCTACCTCGACGGCGACCAGGGCCGCTTCACGGTGCCCGACGGCGTCGACACCGCGGAGTTCCCGGTCGTGGACGTCTCGGCCGAGGCCGACGACGGTGATCCGGCGCACTCCGGTGACTCGATCGTCCGGGGCACCCTGACCGATCCCTGAGCGGTGCGATGCCCTGGTGTCCGCGAGCGGGAAGTACCGTCAGCTCCGTCAGCGGAGGATGCCGAGCGCCCGGGCCTCGGACACCGCGGCGGTCCGGGATCCGACGCCGAGCTTGGAGAACACGTGGACCAGGTGTGACTTCACGGTGGCGTCGGTGATGTGCAGGCGTGCTGCCACGTCGACGTTCGAGGCGCCCTCGGCGACGAGCCGGAGGACCTCGATCTCGCGAGCGGACAGACTGACCCGTGGCGCACGCATCCGTGCCATCAGGCGGCTGGCGACCGCCGGCGCGAGGGCGCTCTCACCGGCGGCTGCGGCGCGCACCGCGGCGAGCAGTTCGTCGGGTGGCGTGTCCTTGAGCAGGTACCCGCTGGCCCCCGCTTCGACGGCGCCCAGGATGTCGCCGTCGCTGTCGTAGTTGGTGAGGACGAGGACGTACGGCGCGGCGTCGGTCGAACGGATCTGCCGGGTGGCGTCGGCACCGGTGCGGTCCTGCCCGAACTGCAGGTCCATGAGCACGAGGTCGGGGTCCAAGGACGACACGAGCGCTGCGGCTTCGTCGGGTGTCGCGGCTTCCCCGACGACGTCGATGTCGACCGCCCCGTCGAGGAGTGCGCGCAGGCCGGCGCGGACGACGGGGTGGTCATCCGCGATGACGAGTCGGATCACGGGCCGCCGACCTCCACGGTCGCGGTGATGGTGGTGCCGTTCCCGGGTGCGCTGTCGATGGTGAGACGGCCACCCAGCTGGTCGACACGTTCACCCATCGCGCGGAGCCCGAATGCGTCGGACGTGCCGGAGCGGGTGCCGACACGGTCAGGGTCGAAGCCGCAGCCGTCGTCCTGCACCCGCAGGGACGCGTGCGTCGCGCTGACGTCGAGGTTGATGTCGACGGTCGTGGCACCGGCGTGCTGGGCGACGTTCGCGACGGCCCCCTGGGCGATGCGCAGCAGAGCGGTCTGCACGTCCATCGTCAACTCCGACGCTTCGGGTGCGGCCGTCACGGTGATGCCGAGCCCCTCGCGGTGCCACTGGTCGCTGAGGCGGCGCAGTGCCGCGGGGAGGCCGGCATCGAGGGACGGCGGTGCGAGCTCCCGGATGAAGCGCCGCGTGTCGGCGAGGCCGTCGGCCGCTGTGGCGCGTGCGAGGCGGATGTGCTCGATGCCCGGCCGGCTGCCGTCGGCTGCTTCGGCGGCGTGGAGGAGCATCTGGATGCTGGAGAGGTCCTGCGCGACGGTGTCGTGGATCTCGCGTGCCAGGCGGGCGCGTTCGGTGAGGACGCCCTGCTGCCGTTCGGTCGCGGCGAGTCGGTCGCGGGTGGCGAGGAGTTCTGCCAGCAGCGCCTCCCGCTCGACGGACTCGCGGGCGAGCGCCCGGTAGCCGAGGCCGATGAGCAACGCGACCCCGGCACCGACGAGGGGCCCGATCACCCCGCCCACGGTGAAGCCGCCGTGCAGGCCCAGGGCGACGACCGCGATCAGGGTCGCTGCGACCACGGCGGCCGGCCCGACGATCCGGGGCAGGACGTGCAGGTAGAGGAAGAACAACGGGAACACCAGGTACGCCGCTTCCGGCACCAGGACGAGCAACGCCACCCACACGACGGTCAAGGCGGTGATCCAGGCCGCTCCCACCACGGCTCGGCGTGCCTCCGGCGCGGCGGCGACACCGGCACCGAGCAGGTACAGGACCGCGAACCCGGCCACCAGGGCGATCGCCGCCCACATGGTCGGGTCGCGGACGACGAGGACCCGGACGACGACGAGTGCGACGAGCGCGGCGAACAGCACGTGCAGTCCGGTGCGGAGCCCGACGAACACGGGCGTGAGGGTGCTGTGTGCCATGTCCGTTGCAGCGTACGGCGGCCACGACCCACCGGACATCAACCAGAAGTTGGACGAGAGCAGTCAACCTCCCGGCGATGGCACCTGGACCCACGACGGCGAGGCTCGTCTGGACGGCAGGGAGCGCCCCTGCCGTCGGGAAGGAACCATCGTGTTCGTCGCTTGGCGCGACCTCCGATCCGCCCGTGGCAGGTTCGTGCTCATCGGGTCCGTGGTGTCGTTGATCACCCTCCTCGTCGGCTTCCTCGCTGGCCTGACCGGCGGCCTCGCCGCGCAGAACGTGTCCGCGGTCCTCGGCCTCCCCGGGAACCGGCTCGTCCTGCAGGGGCCCTCGACCGGGCAACCATCGTTCTCGCAGTCGACGATCGACGCCGCGACGGTGTCCGCGTGGCGGGAGTCCTCCGGCGTCGAGCAGGTCACGCCGATCGGGATCGCACAGGGGCGCGCCGCTGTGCACGCCGAAGCCGCACCAGCGGTCGCCGTCGCCCTGTTCGGCGTCCCACGGGGAGCCCCCGCGTCGACGGTCACCGACCTGGCTCCGAGGTCCGACGACACGGTGGGTCTGTCCGCCGGCGCAGCGAAGGACCTCGACGTCGCCGTCGGGGACGCCGTCACGATCACCGGGACGACCTACCGGGTCGCCACCGTCGGCGGAGACGCCTGGTACAGCCACACCCCCGTCGTCGCGCTCTCCCCGACGGCGTGGGCGTCGACCGACCGGCGCCTCGGCGGGGACGGCGAAGCGACCGTGCTCGCCGTCTCCGGAACGCCGGACTGGGGCAGCACGGCGGACCGCACGCGCACCGTCGCCGTGTCACCGCTCGCCAGCCTCACCGCGATCGAGACGTTCAAGTCGGAGGTCGGGTCCCTCGGACTCATGATCGTGATGCTCTTCGGTGTCTCCGCGCTCGTCGTCGGGGCGTTCTTCACCGTGTGGACGCTGCAGCGTGCCGACGACATCGCCGTCCTGAAGGCCCTCGGCGCCTCCGACGCGTCGCTCGTGGGCGATGCCCTCGGCCAGGCACTCGTCGTCCTGGCCGCGGGCGTCGGGGTCGGGATCGGTCTCGTGTCGGTCCTGGGGACGCTCGCGAACGGTGTCCTGCCGTTCCTGCTCAGCCCGCTCACCACGCTGCTGCCGGCCGCCGTGATGGTCGTCCTCGGCTTGGCCGGTGCCGCCGTCGCACTCCGCACCGTCACCAAGGCCGACCCCCTCACCGCACTCGGGAGCAACCGATGATCACCCTCGACGACGTCACCCTCACCTTTCCTGACGGCGACTCCCGCATCACCGCAGTGGACCGCGTGTCCCTGACCGCTCCGAGCGGGGTCGTCACGGGCATCACCGGGCCCTCCGGCTCCGGGAAGTCCTCACTCCTCGCGGTCGCGGCGACCCTGATCCGCCCGGACTCCGGGCACGTGTGGATCAACGACGTCGACGCAGCGACCCTGAGCCGGAACGAGGCGACGACGCTCCGCCGCGACCAGGTCGGCATTGTCTTCCAGCAGTCGAACCTCATCGAGTCGCTCACCGCTCGGGAACAGCTGCTCGTCATGGCGGAGCTCGGCGGCGGCCGCCGAGACCGGACCGCGGTGCGCACCCGTGCCGATGCCCTGCTGGCAGCGGTCGGTCTGGCCGAGCACCGCGGCAAGCGTCCCGCGCAGCTCTCCGGCGGCCAGCGGCAACGGGTCGCCATCGCCCGCGCCCTGGTGAACACCCCGTCCGTCCTGCTCGTCGACGAACCCACCAGCGCGCTCGACCAGGAGCGAGGTGCCGACATCATGGCGCTGATCGCGCGCCTCACGCACGAGCAGGGCACGGCGACGATGCTCGTCACGCACGATCTCGTCCACCGCGACGCGCTCGACCGCCTGGTCACCGTCGTCGACGGCCGCCTGACCGATGCCTGAGCGTTCGTCCCCCGAAATTCCCAACTGTGACGTATTCGAGACCTCAGGACGCGCAACGGGTGTCGATCTTCCATCGGTTTATCTCATGAGCGTGTTAGCGTGGCGCGCATGACCGACACCACCACCGTCGTCTCGCCGTCATCTCCGGCGACCGCAGCACCCCTCCGTGAGGTCGGCGCCCTGATCCGGGGCGCCCGCAAGGGCCGCAGCATGACGCAGGCCCAGCTCGCCGAACGCGTCGGCACCAGCCAGAGCGCGATCAACCGCATCGAGCAGGGTGGGCAGAACCTGTCCCTCGAGATGCTCACCCGCATCAGCGACGCCCTCGACCAGCAGATCGTCTCGATCGGCGGCGCCCCGCAACGCGCCCACCTGCGCGTGCAGGGCGGCCGGAAGCTCAGCGGCTCCATCGCGGTGAACTCGAGCAAGAACGCCGCCGTGGCGCTGCTCTGCGCCTCGCTGCTCAACCGCGGCGTGACCCGTCTGCACAAGGTCGCCCGGATCGTCGAGGTCGACCGCATCATCGACGTGCTCCGCAGCCTCGGCGCGAGCGTCACCTGGTCGGAGGACGGCGAGACCCTCGAGATCGTCGCCCCCGACGACCTGCACCTCGACGCGATCGACGCCGACGCCGCCCGCCGCACCCGCAGCGTGCTCATGTTCCTCGGCCCGCTCAGCGGCCGGTACGAGTCCTTCCGGCTGCCCTACGCCGGCGGCTGCGACCTCGGCACCCGCACGGTCGAGCCGCACCTCATCGCGCTGCGTCCGTTCGGCGTGGACGTCGAGGCGACCTCCGGCTGGTACGAGGTCGACGTCGCGAACCAGGCCGTCCCCACCAAGTCGGTCGTGCTCACCGAGCGCGGCGACACCGTGACCGAGAACGCGATCCTGGCCGCCGCGGCCCGCGACGGCGAGACCGTCATCCGGAACGCCAGCCCCAACTACATGGTGCAGGACCTCTGCTTCTTCCTCGAGCTGCTCGGGGTGCAGATCGAGGGCATCGGCACCACCACGCTCCGCATCACCGGCAAGAGCAAGATCGACGAGGTCGTGGACTACTGGCCGAGCGAGGACCCGGTCGAGGCGATGAGTCTGCTGACCGCCGGCATCGTCACCGCGTCGACCCTCACCGTGACGCGTGCGCCGATCGAGTTCCTCGAGATCGAGCTCGCGACCCTGGCCGAGATGGGCCTGCGCTTCGACGTCAGCGAGGAGTACCCCGCCGCCAACGGCCGTACCCGCCTCGTCGACATCACGGTGCACCCGTCCGAGCTGCACGCGCCGATCGACAAGATCCACGCGATGCCGTTCCCCGGCCTGAACATCGACAACCTGCCGTTCTTCGTCGTCATCGCGGCCATGGCCGAGGGCACCACGCTCGTGCACGACTGGGTCTACGAGGGCCGGGCGATCCACCTGCTCGACCTCACCCGCCTGGGCGCGAGCGTCACCCTGCGTGACCCGCACCGCCTCGACGTCACCGGCCCGACGCACTTCTCGGGTGCCGAGATCAGCTGCCCGCCGGCGCTGCGGCCCGCCGTGGTGATCCTGCTGGCGATGCTCGCGGCGAAGGGCGAGAGCGTCCTGCGCAACGTCGGCATCATCGCCCGTGGCTACGAGCAGCTGCAGGAGCGTCTCAACTCGCTCGGCGCGTCCATCGAGACGTTCCACGACTGACGCTGAACCCGACGCAAAACACCGGTGTTCGCCGGTTGAACACGCGCAGACCGCGGTTCAACACGCGAACACCGGTGTTTTGCGTTTCCCCCGACCGGCCCGTCCCCGCAAGTGGGGACGGGCCGTCACCCGAGTGGCGGGGTCCCCACGGGCCTCCAGGCCGATGCCCAGGAGCGCTCCATGCGCCGCCCAGGCCGACCGTGCTGGATGGGCAGATGGCCACGAGATCACTCCTGACCGTCCCCCTGCTCATCACCGTCGCGGCCGCCGCGGCGGCCTGGCTGGTGCTCGGCCCCGCCGCAGCGCTCGCCTTCGTGGCCCTCGCGTTCCTCGAGATCGCGATGGCCGCGGACTCGTCCGTGCCGATGGCCGGCATCGCCGGCCGACTGCACTCCCCCGCCCGGCGGCTGTTCCTGTCGCTCGGCATCGTCGCGGGCGTGCTCGCGATGCGCCTGCTCCTGCCGCCGGCCGCCGTCGCGGTCGGCGACGCGACCGACCCGGCGAGCTCGGTGGAGGAAGCCGTCTTCGCACCCGGCTCGTTCTCCGCGCACCTGGCCGAGGTGCGTCCCGCCCTCGCCGCCTTCGGCGCCGCGTTCATCTGGCAGGTCTTCGCCGAGTACCTGTTCAACACCGACCGCGCGTCCCGCAGGTCGTGGCTGGGCAGCCTGGAGGCGCGGCTCGCCTCCGTCGCGCGACCCCGCGTCTGGTCGCTGGTCACCGCTCTGACCGGGGTCGTGGTGACCTCCGTGCTCGTCGGGTCGCGTTCCGGGTGGGCCGCCGGTGCGCTGCTGCCGGTCGCGCTCGGCGGGGTGGCCGGCATCGCCGCGTACCTCGTGTCGAAGCGGACCGCGGCGTGGGCGCTGCGCAGCGGCCCCGTCGGCGGCGGGTCGGACACGGCGTCGATCGGGGTCGGCCGCGGAGCCTGGCGCATCCACCTGTACGCGTCGACCGTCGTGTTCGAGCGGGGGCTCGTCGTGTTCATGCTGTTCGAGATCGTCGACGGCGTGTACAGCCTGTCGGGGTCCGGGCCGCTCGGATCGGACGGGCTCGGGGCCCTCGAGCAGGCCGCCGTCGCCATCGGGGCGATCGGGGTGGGCGCGGTGTCCCTGGCCCGCCTGACCTCGCGGGTCGACCAGGCTGCGGGGCTCAAGCGGCTGCGGTACCTGAAGGCCGGGGCGGCGTACGTGCTCGGGGTGCTGTCGGTGCTGCTGTGGGCGAGTCTGCTCGTGCCGATCCCGGGCGTCGTCGTGGGGTGGTTCGGGACCGTCGTGATCGGGTCGGCGCTGGTGAGCTCCCTGCCGTGGCGCGCGTGGTGGCGGCGGGTGGTGCGGCGGCCGCGGGCGGTGTGATGCGGCGGCTCGTGACGCGTCGTGCGGGTGTGGTGCGGCGCGTCGTCCGGCTGTTCTGGAAGGATCCACCGTGGATCGGCGTTGACTGGCGGGTCGGACGACGATCGGAGTGCACGTGCTGGGACCGGAACTGGTGGTCGTGCTCGGCCTCGCCATCGCACTGACGGCGGCCGTGGCCGACCGGATCCGGATCGCGCCACCCGTGCTGCTCCTGGTCTTCGGCGCGCTGCTCGGGCTTGTGCCGGAGTTCGCGGACGTGGAGCTCCCCGCCGAGGCCGTGCTGCTGCTGTTCCTGCCGGCGCTGCTCTACTGGGAGAGCCTGACGACGTCGCTCCGCGAGATCCGGAAGAACCTGCGCGGCATCGTCCTGATGGGCACCCTGCTCGTCGTGGTGACCGCCGGCGCCGTCGCCGTGCTGCTGCACCTGCTCGGGATGCCGTGGGGGCCGGCCTGGGTGCTCGGCGCCGCGGTCGCCCCGACCGACGCGACCGCGGTCGGCGTGCTCACGAAGATGCTGCCGCGGCGGAACGTCACGGTGCTCCGCGCCGAGAGCCTGGTGAACGACGGCACCACCCTCGTCGTCTACGGCATCGCGGTGGCCGTCACCGTCGGCACGCAGGAGCTCACGTTCTGGGGCGTGTCCGGCATGCTCGTCCTGTCCTACATCGGCGGGGTCGCCGCCGGGCTCGCCGCCGCCTGGATCGGGACGATGGTGCTGCGGCGCGTCGACACCGTCGTGCTCGAGAACCTCGTCACCCTGCTCGTGCCCTTCGCAGCCTTCCTGGCCGCCGAGGCCATCGGCGCCTCCGGCGTGCTCGCCGTCGTGGCGGCCGGCATCGTCGTCAGCCAGGTCGGCCCCAAGCTCGACCGCGCCGAGACCCGACAGCAGGTGCGCGCGTTCTGGTCGTTCCTGACCTTCCTGCTCAACGGCGCGCTGTTCGTCCTGGTCGGTATCGAGGCGATGGTCGCCGCCCGCGCGCTCGACCCCGCCGACCTGCTGCGTGGGACCGGGATCGTCTTCGCGGTCGCGGTGCTGCTCGTCATCGTGCGGTTCGCGTTCCTCAACGCCGCGGGCGGGACCATCTGGCTCGTCACCCGGCGCACCGGCGGGGAACCCCGCGAAGGGCACCGCGACCGGCTCGTCAGCGGGTTCGCCGGGTTCCGGGGCGCGGTGTCGCTCGCCATGGCCGTCGCCGTGCCGCGCACCCTGGAGTCCGGTGGCGACTTCCCCGAGCGGGACCTCATCGTCTTCGTCACCGCCGGCGTGGTCATCGTCACGATCGTCGGCCAGGCCCTCGTGCTGCCGGCCGTCCTGCGTCGCGCCGCGCTGCCCGAGGACGAGTCCGTCAGCGAGGAACGTCGCTACGCCGAACGCACCGCGATCGAGGAGGCGCTCGATGCGCTCCCCCGCCTGGCGCGGTCGACCGGAGCCGATCGTGCCACCGTCGATCGCCTGCGGAAGGACTACGAGGCGCACCTCGACGTGATCGAGGCCCGCGAGGGGGACGACGACGACCACCCCGCGCTGCAGCGGCACGACAACGCGGTCGCCCTCGAGCTCGCACTCGTCCAGCACAAGGCGAGGACCCTGTTGCGCCTGCGCGACGCCGACGAGATCGACGACCTGGTGCTGCGCCAGGTGCGTGCGGGGTACGACGCGGAAGAGGCGCGGTTGGACGGCATCGAGTCGGTGGCGTCACCGCCCACGTCGTCGTAGGGCGACTCCGCGCACACCTGGTCGAATCGGGCGTACCCGGTCTGTCGTTCTGACCGGGTACGCCCGATTCCCGTTCCCGCCGCACCGGGAACGCTAGCCTGGCCGCAGTGATCCTCCGTCTCTCTCGGTGACCCACCGGTCACCCAGCACCACCGGTTCGCCCCGCCGACGCGCGGGGGTGGTCTCGTGCGCCCGGACGGGGAGCTCCACCAGGAGTTCCCCCGCACCCGGCACACCATCCAGACCACCAGAGGAAGACCACTCCATGACGACCACCGACCGGTCCGCCCTGCGCGCGGACTGCGGCAGCTGCTTCGCGCTCTGCTGCACCGCCTTCGGGTTCCAGCGCTCCGCCGACTTCCCGATCGACAAACCCGCCGGCACCCCTTGCGGCAACCTCGCTGACGACTTCTCCTGCTCCATCCACCAGGCGCTGCGGCCGCGCGGGTTCCGGGGCTGCACCGTCTTCGACTGCTCCGGTGCTGGCCAGTACGTGTCCCAGACCCTCTACGACGGGGTCAGTTGGCGTGACCACCCGGACTCCCGCGCGGAGATGTTCCGGGTGTTCCCGATCGTCCGCAGGTTGCACGAGATGCTCTGGCACCTCGCCGAGGCGCAGGACCGCGCGGTGACCCCGGACTCAGCAGGCGACACTGCCCTCCTCGCGGAGGAGATCCGGCGAAGCCTCGACGCTGGCCGGCCGATGCTCCTCGCGCTGGACGTGGAGCCACTGCACGCTCGAGTGCGCGATGTCCTCGTCGAGGTGAGCGCCGAGGTACGGGGCCGGTACAGCGCCGGTGCGGACGACGCACCGGACGGCCTGCTGCGACCGGGGGCGGACCTCGCCGGTTCCGACCTCCGCGCACGCTCGCTGCGCGGGGCCGACCTGCGGGGAGCCACGCTGATCGCGGCGGACCTGCGCGGTGCCGACCTGTCCGGAGTCGACCTGCTCGGCGTCGACCTGCGGGATGCACGGGTCGACGGAGCGGACCTGTCCACGGCGGTGTTCCTCACACAGGCGCAGGTGAACGCGGCACGCGGTGACTCCGCCACTCTGGTGCCCGACGGGATCGACCCACCGTCGCAGTGGTCGTCGTCGGCGATCGAGCGCTGAGCGAGCTCGGTCCCGGAGTTGACACCGGTTCTCATCTATAAATGTATTGCTACTTCTGCATATGTAATCTACGCTGAGGGCATCCCAACCGACGATCAGCAGGAGGTCACCATGGCCGAGCACGAGAACAGCGCAGAGCACACCGTCGCCGAGCACACCCACCAGGACGGCTGCGGCCACGAGACGGTCCAGCACGAGGACCACGTCGACTTCGTCCACGACGGACACAAGCACGCCCAGCACGGCGACCACTACGACGAGCACTGATCTCCTGATCAGCGCAGGCCCGGAATCAGCACCGATCGACGGACCTGCACGACGGCCCCGACGCACCGCGCCGGGGCCGTCGTGTTGCATGCACGTATGCGCGTGCGCTTACATGAGTCCATGTCAGACGGGATCGAAGCAGCAGCCGAACTCTTCAAGGCGCTGTCCTCGCCCGCCCGACTCCGGATCCTGTCCGCGCTGATTCCCCAGCCTTCCGACGTCGGCTCCCTCGCCGAAGCGACCGAGCTGTCGCAGCCCCTGGTGTCCCAGCACCTTCGCACGCTGCGGCTCGCGGGCATCGTGCAGGTCGAGCGCATCGGGCGGAACGCCGTCTACTCGCTGCACGACGAGCACATCGCCCACATCGTCGGTGACGCGGTCAGCCACGTCAGCGAGTCCGAAGCCGGCTGAACCGCCGGCCACAGGCAGACTCCGATCAGCAGCAGTCGCAACCCTCGCGCTCGCGCTCCCCGGTCAGTGCCGACACCGGCTGCTTGCACGCGTCACCGCGCCAGGCTTCGAGACCCTCGCGCACGGCGAACACGACCACGACGAGTCCTGCGAGCGGATCGGCCCACCACCAGCCGAACAGGCTGTTCGCCAGCAGGCCGAGCAGCACCGCCGCCGACAGGTAGCTGCAGATCAGCGTCTGCTTCGAGTCGGCGATCGCCGACGCCGAGCCGAGTTCGCGTCCGGTCCGCCGTTCGACGAGGCTCAGGAACGGCATGACCGCCAGGCTCACCGCGGCCAGGCTGATGCCGACCGGACTGTGCTCCGGCGACCGGACACCCGTGAAGGTCAGGACGGCATCGACACTGACCACCAGGGCGAGCCCGAAGAACGAGACCGCGATCACCTTCAGCGCCGTTCGTTCCCGGGCTTCCGGGTCACGCGCGGCGAACTGCCACGCCACGGCCGCTGCCGACAGGACCTCGACGATCGAGTCGAGCCCGAAGCCGATCAGCGCGGTGGAGGACGCCACCGAACCGGCGGCGATCGCCACGACGGCCTCGATCACGTTGTAGGCGATGGTCGCCGCGACGATCCACCTGATCCGTTGCCGGAGCACGCCGACACGGGCCGGCGCGAGCGACATCGCAGCCGTGGTCACCGCTCGACCTCGCATCCGTCGTCGTCGGCGACGTCGACCGCCAGGACCACGTCGACCAGGGACTCGAGCGCGCGGGTGAGGTTGCGGTCCGCGATCTCGTAGCGGGTCCGACGCCCCTCAGGCACGGCGACGACGATCCCGCAGCCGCGCAGGCACGCCAGGTGGTTCGACACGTTCGTCCGCGTCAGCTCGAGTTCCTCGGCGAGCCGCGCCGGGTAGCCGGGTTCGTCGAGCAGCCGGAGCAGGATCCGCGCACGCGTGGGGTCGGAGAGCGCCCGCCCGAGACGGTTCAGCACGTCGTGCCGCGAGGCAATGGTCAGCATGCGCTGACCATACCCGCTCGGGCTCAGACCTCCCCGAGCCGCCGCCCGGTCAGCGCGTCGTTCCAGCTCGTGCGGCCGCCGGGAGCACGCGACTCGTGCACGCCGTCGTGGCCTGGTGGTCGATCACACCGCCAGCGGTCGAAGACGCTGCAGCAGCGGTGGTCGGACTGGTGGTCGGACTGGTGGTCGGTGTCGTGGTTCTCGCGCATCGCACCGATGAGACGTCGCGACGCAGCGTTTCGTCACGAACCGGCGCCGAACTCCCTGCACCACGAACGATGGTGAGCAGGAACGGTCGAGTCCCCCTTCAGCACCCGACCGTTCCTGCTCACCAAGCACCCGGCGACGCGAGCGGCCGGCGACGCGAGCGCCCGCGACGCGAGCCCCCGCGCCTAGCGCTTCAGGTTCGTGAGCTCCTGCAGCACCTCGTCCGAGGTGGTGATGATGCGGGCGTTCGCCTGGAACCCACGCTGCGCCACGATCAGGTTCGTGAACTCCTGCGACAGGTCGACGTTCGACATCTCGAGCGTCCCCGCAGCGAGCGAACCGACGCCCGCCGAGCCGGGACCGCCGACCGTCGCACCGCCCGAGTTCGCGGTGGCGCGGTAGCCCGACGCCCCGGTCTTCTCGAGGCCGGCCGGGTTGGCGAACGTGGCGAGGGCGATGCGTCCGAGCGCGAGCGATGCGCCGTTCGAGAACGTGCCGGTGACGGTGCCGTCCTTCGAGATCGAGTAGCCCTGCAGCGCGCCGGCCTCGCGGCCGTTCTGCGAGCCGATCGCCGCGGTGTTGAGCGAGGCGAACCCGGTCAGGTCGCCCATGTCGACCCGGATGCCACCGACGGCGAGGGTGCCGCCGGCGGTCAGCTTGCCGTCGGTGCCGAAGGTCAGCGAGGTCGTCGCCGTGGTGCCCTGGCCGTTGCGCCCGGTGACGTCCCAGCCGTCGGCGGTGCGCGTGTAGGCGAGCGACATCGTGTGCTTGGCACCCGAGGCGTCGTACACGGTGGCCTCGCGCGTGATGGTCTGGCCGACCGCGGTCTCGGACGGCAGGTTGCCGGCGACGGTGGCGGCGGTGGTGCGGACCGCCGGGGCCGCTGCTTCGAGCGGCAGCGTGATGTCGGACAGCTGGCCGTTCTCGTTGACGACGCCGTTCGTGGCCGGGTAGCCCTGCACGATCTTGCCGTCGGCGGTGACCAGGCGGCCGTCCGCGTCGAAGTCGAACGCTCCGGCGCGGGTGTAGACGGTGTCGTTGCCCAGGCGGGTGACGAAGAAGCCGTCGCCCGAGATCATCAGGTCGGTGGCCTTGCCGGTGGCCTGCGCCGAGCCCTGCGAGAAGTTCGTGGAGACCCCGGCGACCTGGACGCCCAGGCCGATCTGGGCGGGGTTCGTGCCGCCGATGCCGGTCTGCGGTCCGCCGGCACCCTGGGTCATCTGCGACAGGGTGTCCTGGAAGACGGTGGTCGACGACTTGAAGCCGACCGTGTTGACGTTGGCGATGTTGTTGCCGGTGACGTCGAGCATCTGCTGGTGGGAGCGGAGGCCGGAGATCCCGGAGTAGAGCGAGCGGAGCATGGTGCGTCCTTTCGGAGAGGCAGGAAGAGCGAGGAAGAACGAGGGAGTACGAGGACGAACGAGGAAGGAACGAGCGGGCGTCAGGACGCCGGAGCGGTGGTGGTGATGCCGGAGATCACGTCGAGAGCGACCTCCTTCCCGTTCACGGTGACCGTGGGGACGCTGTTCGCGTACGACACGGCCGAGGCGGTCCCGGTGACGGACTTGCCCGAGTCGGCGTCGGTGTAACTGACCTGCTTGCCGACGAGGTTCGCTGCGGCGATGCGCATCTGGAGCGAGAAGTTCTCGTTCCCCGTCGTGGTCTGGTTGGTGATCTGCTCCATCATCGCGAGCTGCGTCTGCTGGCTGATCATCTGGTTGGTGTCCATCGGCGAGGACGGGTCCTGGTTGCGCAGCTGCGTGACGAGCAGCTTCATGAAGACCTCGGAGTCCATCGTCTGGGACTTCTGGGCCGTCGAGTTGGCGGCCAGGGCCGCTGCCTGCGCGGTCGGGTCCACGCTGCCGGTGATGCCGTCGATGGGCATGGTGAGTTCCTGTTCGTGAGCCGGATCAGGCGAGGACGTCGAGTCCCGCGGTGCGGATGGAGGGCGTGTGGGCGGTGGGCTGCGCGCGCGGGGTGACCCGCGCCTCCAGGCCGGGGTCGCCAGGCAGGGCACGCGCGGCCGGACGCTCGTCGCGACCCGGCGCGTCCTGCGGCTGGTTCTGCGACGACAGGTCGAGCGTGGTGCTCGCACCGGTGCCGGCCGCGTCGCGCCGCAGGTCCGGCAGGACCTGGCGGACGGCCTCGCGGCCGGCGTCCGACGCGGCGAACAGCTCGACGTGCATGCCGTGCGCGGTGACGTGCGCGCGGACCGTGACCGGGCCGAGGCTCTCCGGCACGACCTGCACCGTGACGACGTGCTCGCCGGGGCCGGCCTGTGCGAGCGAGAACACCGGTCGCGCCAGCTGCTGCGCGAGCGGTGCCGGGGCCGGCGCGGTCGTCGCGGCGGGCGCGGCGGTCGGCGTCGTCGACATGACGAACGGCGTCTCGCCACCGCGGCTGGGGGCGACGGCCGGGAGGCCCGGATCACCCGGCGTCGACGCCTGCTGCTCCGTCCCGTGGCCGGCTCGGGAGCCGGTGCCGGCTGCCGGGGCGGCCGTGACGACCGGCGCCTGGCCCGGGGCCACGGTGGCGGTGTCGCCGTCGGTGGTGCGGGTGGCGGCGGGGGCCGCGATCGCGGGAGCGGCCGCCGGGGCGGTGGTCGCCACGTCGGTCGCGGCTGTGGTCGCCGAGACAGCGGTCGTCGCGGCTGTGGTGGTCGCGGGGGTGGCGCCCGCGACGATCGTCGCGGCGGCGGCCGGAGACGCGGTGCCAGCGGGCGACACGGCGGTGGTCGCCGTGCCCGTCGTCGCTCCGGCGGCGTTCTGGCGTGCACCGCCCGATGCCGGTGTCTGCTGCGGGGCCGCCGTGGCGGAGGCGGTGGTCGGCGCCGGGGTCGACGGGACCGGCGTCGAGGTGTGCTCGTTGACCGACGCCGGTGTCGCAGTCGTTCCGGCGGTCACCCCCGTGGCCACGGCGACGTGCTGGTCGCCAGCGGGCGTCTCGGCGGCGCCGGTGGCCGACTGGTCCTCCGGGCCACTCGTGAGGCCCGCCGGAGCGGTCGGTGCGGCCACGGTCACGAGTCCGGCGGCGAGCAGCGCCTGCGCGTCGACCGACGGGGAACCGGTCGCGAGCACCGACTGGTCCGACGCGGACGCGGACGCGGACGGCGTGGCGGCGGTGCTCGGCGTCGCGGCCGAGCCGTCCGCCGTGCGGCCGTCGGTGTCGTCCCGCCCGGCGGCACCGTCTCCTGGGCGCCGCTCGGTCGCGACGGCGGCGGTCAGTGCTGCGCCGAAGGACCCGGCAGCAGCGGGGTCGGACGATGCACCCCGGGTGGGGCCCGGTGCGGTGGACACGGACGGCTGGGTGGCGATGGTCAGGCTCATGCGGCGCTCCCGGACTGCATCATGGACAACAGCGCGGCGGTCTGCAGGTCGGTCGCGGAACGCGCTGTCGAGGCGGTCGGCGCGGCGACGGCCGCCGGGGCCGCCTGTGCGGGGACGATCCGGCGGATGGTCGCGATGTCGCCCTGGGAGTACCAGTTGTCGACGATCCGGACGTCCTTGCCGGGGCGCGGCGCGTGCAGCACCTTGCCGTCGCCGACGTAGATGACGACGTGGCCCTCGCCCTTCGGGATGATCAGGTCGCCGGGCTGCGCGTCCTTCAGGGAGCCGACCTCGACGCCCATCTTCGCCTGGTCCGGCACGACCCGGGGCATCGTGACCCCGAGGTCCTTGAAGACCGTCTGCACCAGGCCCGAGCAGTCCATGCCCGCGGTCGTCTCCCCGCCGAACACGTACGGCACACCGAGGTACTTCTTCGCGTCGGCCACGACGTCGGCGCCGGTCGCACCGCTGCCGGTGGCGAGGGTTCCGGCCCCGGCGTCGACCGAGGTCGCGGGGGCACGGGTGCCCGTCGCGGAGGCTGCTGCGGTCGCGCCGGCAGCGGTCGCCGCGCCGGTCGTGCCGTCGGCGGTGGCGAGGGCGTCGGCGAAGGCCGAGGACCCCGCGGCACCGCCGGTGGCGGACGCGCTCGGGGCAGCCGTGGCCGTCCCGCCGCGCAGCGTGTCGATCTGGGACCGGATCTCCGAGATCCGGGAGAGCACCGCTTCGACGCTCATCGGGCACCACCTTCCGTGCGGCGTCGTGCCGCGATCTCGTCGAGGGCGTTCTGTTCGGTCCGGAGTTCCTCGGCCGCCTGCTGCTCGGTGTGCTTGCCCTCGAGCTTCTCGAGGCCGACGGCGGCACGACGGGCGGCGGTGTAGTCCTGCTGTGCCCGGTCGGCGTCGGCACGGCGGTTCTGCACCACGGCGTCGAGCTCCTCGAGCATCCCGCGGGTCGCGGCACGTGCTGCGGCGACGGCGCTCAGGGTGGCGGCGTCCTGGATGGGCTGGGCGTCCTCGCTGTCGGCGAGGCTCCGGCGTGCGGCGATCCGGGCGTCGGCTGCGTCACGGACGCGCTCGTTCGCGGTGGCCAGCGTGGCGGCGGCACGGTCCTGTTCGGTGTGACGCAGGCGTAGGAGTCCGGCGAGCGGGAAGCGGCGGGCCATCACGACACCCCCAGCTGCTGCACGAGGCCGCCGAGGCGCTGCCAGGACGCGTCGGCGGTCGCCCGCTCGTCCATGCCCTGGCGCAGGAACGCGTCGATCGATCCCTGGTGGTCGACGGCGGCGTCCACGAGCGGGTTCGACCCGCGCTGGTACGCACCGACGTCGAGCAGGTCCTGGGCGCCGGCACGGGCGGCCATCACCTTCCGCAGCACGGTGGCGGCGGCACGCTGCTCGGGTCGGGTGACCTTCGAGGCGACGCGGGACACCGAGCCGAGGGCGTCGACCGACGGGAAGTGCCCGGTGATCGCGAGCTTGCGGTCGAGCACGACGTGGCCGTCGAGGATGCTGCGGGCCGCGTCGGCGATCGGCTCGTTGTGGTCGTCGCCGTCGACCAGCACGGTGTACATGCCCGTGATGCTGCCGACGCGGTCGGTCCCGGCGCGCTCGAGCAGACCCGCGAGCACCGAGAACGTCGACGGCGGGTAGCCCCGGGTGGCCGGCGGTTCCCCCACCGACAGCCCGATCTCACGCTGCGCCATCGCGACGCGGGTGAGCGAGTCCATCATGAGCACGACGTCCTGGCCGGCGTCGCGGAACGACTCGGCGATGCGGGTGGCCACGAACGCGGCACGCAGGCGCATGAGCGCCGGCTCGTCAGAGGTGGACACGACGACGATCGAGCGGGCGAGCCCCTCGGGTCCCAGGTCGTCCTCCAGGAACTCGCGCACCTCGCGGCCGCGCTCCCCCACCAGGGCGATGACGTTGACGGCCGCGTCGCTCCCGCGCGCGATCATCGACAGCAGCGACGACTTCCCCACGCCGGACCCGGCGAACAGGCCCATGCGCTGCCCGCGGCCGACGGTGGTCAGGGTGTCGAGCACGCGGACGCCGAGCTGCATCGGGGTGTCGATGCGGGTCCGGGCCATCGCGCTCGGGGTGTCGTGGTCGAGCGGGACCCAGGTCACCGGTTCGCCGCCGGGACCCTCGAGCGGGCCGCGGTCGTCGATCGGTCGGCCGAGTCCGTCGAGCACGCGGCCGAACAGACCGGATCCGGTCGGCACGAGCACCGGGCGGCCGGTCGGACGCGCCGGCGTGCCCGCGGTCACGCCGGTCAGGCGGCCGAGCGGCATGCAGCGGACGCCCGAGGCATCGGTGGCGACGACCTCGACCGCGGTCTGCTCGCCGTCCTCGGCGCCGACCGTGACGACCTCGCCGACGCGGGCGTCGAGCCCGGCGATCGTCAGCCCCAGGCCGACTGCGCTCGTGACCACACCGACCCGCTGGGGTGCGGCCCGAAGCAGCGCCTCGTCGAGACCGCGCGGACGGAGCAGCGTGGCGGTCACCGGTCGGTTCCCGTCGCGTCGACCCCGAGAGCGGTGCGGGCGCGGTCGAGCGCCGTGGCGATGCGCGCGTCGAGCATGCCGTCCGGCAGGTCGACGACGGCGTCGCCGTCGCGCAGGGCGCCGTCGGCGACGACCGGCACCGGCAGGTCGAGGTCGGCGACGCGCGCGGCGTCCGCCGGGCTCAGCCGGACGGCCACCGGGATCGTGCGGTCCACGGACGCGAGCGCCCGCCGGACGGTGGCCTCCGCGCCGGACGCGATCCGGGCCTCCCGGCTGCCCGGTCCGTCCGGACCGACGACGGTCGCGTCGTGTGCGGGCCTGGAGGCGCGGACCACGTTCCCGACGATCGCCTCGGCCAGGTCGACTGCCGCGCTCGCGACCGACGCCTCGGCGTCCGCCAGGACGGGTGCGACCGTGGAGAGCATGGCGTTCGTGGCGGCATCGAGGACCGCGATCCGGCGTGCCGTGTCGGCCTGCAGCGCGGTGACGCGCGCGGCGTGCTCGGCCTCGAGCCGGTTGCGCAGGGCGTCGGTCTCGGCCTGAGCGGCCCGCAGGCCGGCGGTGTACCCGGCCGCGTGCCCGCGGACGTCCGCGCTCGACGCGCGCTCGCGTCCGGCGGGGTCGGCGAGCACCGGGAAGGCGACGCGGTGCACGACGGTGTCAGTCAACGAGCTCGTCCTCCTCGGCGCGGTGCACGGTGACGACGCCCTGGGCCTCGAGCTCGCGCACGGAGCGGACGACCTCGGCACGGGCTTCCTCGACCTGCGAGACGCGGACCGGGCCCATGGCCTGCAGTTCGTCGTCGAGGAGTTCGCGGTTGCGCTCGGACACGTTCGCGCGGATGGTCTCGACGACCGGCCCGGCTGCGCCCTTCATGGCGGTCGCGAGGATCTTCGAGTCGATTCCGCGCAGCACCTGCTGGATGTCGCGGGACTCGAGCTTCACGATGTCCTCGAAGGTCAGCATGCGGGAGCGGATGTCCTCGGCGAGCTCCGGGTCGCGGGCTTCGAGTCCCTCGAGCACGGCCTTCTCGGTCGCGACGTCCGAGCGGTTGATGATGTCGACCAGGGGCGCGATGCCACCGACGACCTCGACGCTCTCGCGCGGCGACACGACGGCCCCGGCGCGCTGGCGCAGCACACCGGCGACGATGCCGACGGCCTCGGGGGTCGCGCTGCCCATCGTGGCGAAGGCCTGGGCGACGTCGGTGCGGACGCGCTCGTCGATCCCGGCGAGCACGGCACTGGCCTGCCCGGGGCCCAGGTGGGCGAGCACGAGCGCGATCGTCTGGGGCAGCTCGCCCTCGAGCAGGGAGATGACCTGGCCGGGTTCGGCGTCGTCGAGGAAGTCGAACGACTGGCCGGCGAGGTTCGAGGCCAGACGGTCCATCACGCCTGCGGCCCGCTCGGCGCCGAACGACGCCTCGAGCAGCCCGAGGGCGGTCTCCTTGCCGCCGCGCTTCTGCAGGCGGCCGCTCATCGTGATCCGGTGGAACTCCGACAGCGTCCGGTCGACGACGGTGTCCTCGACGCGGCGCATCCGGACGATCTCGGCGGAGATCTCCTCGGCCTCCATCTCGGTGAACTGCTTCATCACCTCGGCGGCGCGGTCGGTCTCCATCTGCATGAGGATGAGCGCGACCTTCTGCGCACCGGTCAAGGCACGGTCGCTCGGACCGGAGCCGCCGCCGGGGCTCGGCATCAGCGCGCTCACACCGGTGCCCGGTCGTCGAGGAGCCCGCGCAGGAGCTCGGCGGTGCGCTTCGGGTCGCGCTCGGCCAGGGCGGAGATGTCCTGACGGCGGCGCTCGGCGGTGATCTCCTCGGTCGTCAGCACCTCGGTGGGGGCGTCCCCGCCGGGCATCGCCGACAGCACCGCGGTCGGGGCGTCACCGGCGCCGAGCGTCGCCTGGTCGTCGACGCCGTCCATCGCGAGGGGCAGCTGGAACGTCTCGCCGGCGAAGGCGTCGAGCTCGCCGAGGTCGACGGCCTCGCGCTCCTGCTTCCGGTTGCGGCGGGCGACGAAGAACATGATCGCGATGACGGCGAGGACGATGCCGATCACGATGCCCGCGGTGCGGATCGACGACCACAGTGCTTCCTGCTGGTCGGCCTTCTGCTGGGCCTCGAGGGCCTTCGCGGCCTGGTCGGAAGCGCTCGTGTCGAAGTCCATCATCGCGACCTTGACCTGGTCGCCACGGTTCTGGTCGACACCCGCGGCGGCGGACACCAGGTCGTTGATGCTCTGCAGGTTCGCGTTCTGCACGGCGTCGGCCTTCGAGTTCAGCGCGACCGAGATGGTCTGCCGGTCGAGCCCGCCCGAGGGGATCTGCGTGGTCTCGGTGGTGTGGTCGACGGCGTTGTTCTTCGTCGCCGATTCGTTCTTGTACCCGTCGTCGCCGGTGCCGCTCGTCGCGGTGCCGTTCGGGACGGCGATGTTGTCCGGACCGAGGACCCCGGTCGCGCCGGACCCCGCGCCGGCGCCGGCGCCGTACTCCTCGGTGGTGCTCGACTCGTTCAGCGCGACCGGGCCCGACGTGGGAGACGTGTAGCTCTCGGACGTCCGGGTGCCGGACTCCTGGTTCATCGTCCCGGAGACCACGACGGTCGCGTTGCCGACGCCGAGCGTGGTGTCGAGCAGGTCCTGGATCTTCTTGCTCGTCGCCGCGTCGTAGTCGGCGGCCTGGTCGGCGCCGCTGCCGGTCGCACCGGTGCCGACGGCGGACAAGGTCTGGCCCTTCGCGTCGACGACCGAGACGTCGGTGGGCTGCATGCCCTCGACCGAGGCGCTCGTCAGGTGCACGATGGCCTGCACCTGGTCGGTGCTCAGCTGCGTGCCGTTCTCGGTCGCGATGAACACCGACGCGGTCGGGTCCTTCTCCTCGGAGACAAACACCGACTTCTCCGGGATCGCGAGCTGCACGGTGGCGGTCTGCACACCGTCCATCGCACCGATGGTCTTGGCGAGCTCGCCCTCCATCGCGCGCTTGTAGGTGACGTCCTGCTGGAACTCCGAGCTCGTCACGCCCATCTTGTCGAGCAGCGAGTAGCCGCCCTCGTTCGACGACGGGAGGCCGTTCGACGCCGCCTTGAGCCGCTCCGAGTACACCTGCGCCTGCGGCACGAGGATCGTCGCGCCGCCGTCGGTGAGCTGGAACGGCACACCGTCGGTCTGCAGCTGGTCCGTGATGGAACTCGCGTCGGCCGCGGCGAGCCCGGTGAAGAGCGGCGCGTAGGACGCCTTGCCGAGCCAGGACGCGAGGGCGATCCCGCCGAGCACGAGCGCCGCGATCGCCAGGATCGCGATGGTGCGCTGGGCGGCGGAGAAGCCCTTCACGTAGGCGCTGAGGCGCGCGAAGACGTTCTTGACGGCGACGGGCATCAGGCCTGCATCCTCATGATCTCGTTGAAGGCGTCGACGCCCTTGTTGCGGACGGCGGAGACGAGCTCGAGCGTGACCTGCGCGCGGGTGGCGGCGATCGTGGCGTCGTGGATGTCGTCGAGGTTGCCGGTCACGGCCTTGAGCGCCAGGGTCTTCGAGTCGCTCTGCAGCGACTGCAGCCCGTCGACGGCGTTGCCGAGGCTCGCGGCGAACCCGCTGCCGTCGGTCGCGCCGGCGGCACCGGTGGCGTTCGTGCGGTCGCTGGACGTCCCCGAGACACTCGTCAGGGCGTTCGTCATCGCGTTGGTGGTCACACCGTTCACGGCGTCGATGGGCATCAGTTCTTCCCGATCTGCAGTGCCGCCTCGTAGGCGGTCTTGGCACGGTCGACCACGGCGGCGTTCGCCTGGTAGCCGCGCTGGGCCATGATGAGGTCCGCCATCTGCGTGCCGAGGTCGATGTCGGGCATGCGGACGTAGCCCTCCTCGTTCGCGAGCGGGTTGTCCGGGTCGTAGGTCACACGGCCGGCGGCGCTGCCGAACGCTGCGCCCTTGACGTAGGCGCCGGAGACGCCGTTGCCCTCCTGCACCTCGACGTAGCGCGCCTGGAACGCGGTGTCGTCCATCGACTTCACGGTGTTCGCGTTGGCGATGTTGTCCGAGACGGCGTCGAGCCACTTCCGGTGCACGGTCAGGCCGGTGCTCGCGATGCCGATCGCGTCGAAGGTCGTCACGAGTTCGTCCGCATCGCCGCACGGACGCTCGTGAGCTCGGAGTTCATCGCCTGCGTGGCGAACTGGTACCGCAGCACGGTGTCGATGTTCGACAGCGTCTCCTCGTCGAGGTTGACGTTGTTGCCGTTCGTGTTCGTCGGCTCGAGGCTCCGCGCCATCGTCGGCGTGGTGGCACCGTCGCCGTCCACGATCGACTTCGCCAGGGCGTCCTCGAACTGGACCTTCTCGGCGTGGTAGTTCGTCGTGTTGATGTTCGCGATGTTGTTCGCGATCACCTTCTGGCGCATCGACAGACCGTCGAGTGCGCTCTGCAGCGCGACGCTCGTCACGGAATCGAACACGAAAGGGTCCCCTCGTCAGGCGTCGTCAGTGCGACGTCGCCGTGCGGTGGTGGCCGATCCCTGGCCGAACTGGTGAGCGATCCGTGCTCGAGTGGCGCTATCGGAGTCCGTCGTCCGCCGCGTTAGGCGTCGCCCCGAACGGGGGGCGGGGGGGGGGTGCGGGTGCGGCGTCGGTGTGCGGTGTCGCCCGTTGCGCGCGCCAGCAGTTGCACGCGCACGGGAGCGACACCGTCGACGTCGTACGACATCGACATCGTCGCCCCGTGCACGCGCCACCAGTTGCACGCGCGCGAGAGCGACAGGGTCGCCGTCGTACGACAACGACGACGTCGCCCGTTGCGCGCGCCAGCAGTTGCACGGGCGCGGAAGCGACCGGGTCGTCGTCGTACGACGACGACATCGTCGCTCCGTGCAGACGCTGCCGGTTGCGCAC
Source organism: Curtobacterium sp. VKM Ac-2852 (assembly GCF_013205045.1). Taxonomy (NCBI): domain Bacteria; kingdom Bacillati; phylum Actinomycetota; class Actinomycetes; order Micrococcales; family Microbacteriaceae; genus Curtobacterium; species Curtobacterium sp. VKM Ac-2852. The sequence continues at coordinate 453,921 of NZ_JABMLI010000002.1, read as the reverse complement.
GCGGGCAGTTGCACGGGCGCGGAAGCGACAGGGTCGCCGTCGTACGACGACGACATCGTCGCCCGCGGGCGCGGGTCAGGCGGAAGCGTCGAGGTACACGGAGCCGCGGGGCTCGCGCGTGGCTTCGACGACGCGCAGGGCACCGAGGTGCTCCAGCGTCGAGCGGCGGTCCGCCTCGAGCACCGTCATGCGGTCCCGCTGCGCGGCGAGCAGCCGGGAGGCCCGTCCCACCAGGTCCCGCGGCAGCGGTCCCAGCCCGGCCGGCTCCGACCACCCGGCCACGGCCGTGGAGTCGGCCGCCTGCCCGGCGGCGTCGTGCTCCAGGGAGGTGAGCAGGGCCTCCCATGCGGCTCGTCCGTCCGGCTGCTCAGGCGACAGCTCTGCGGACGGATCAGGCGACACCGAGGGCTCCCCCGGTCGGCTGCTGCGTGGTGGGCGTCGCGGGCAGCGACGCGGCTGCCTCGTGCCACGACTGACGCAGCGGCTCGAGGATCCGGATGCAGTCACGGGTGGCCTGCACGTCGCGGTGCACGTTCGCCGTGATGAGCGAGGTGGAGGCGTAGTTGTAGACGGCGAGCAGACCCTCGCCGCCGTCCCAGACGTCGATCCGGAGGGTGCTCGAGAGCTCACCGACGATCGCCTGGGCGTGCAGGAGCTGCTCGCGGGCCGCCTCCCAGTCGGCGGCGACCTGCGCGGCCTCGGCACGGTGCAGGTCGAGCAGCAGCCGGTCGTAGAGCATCGTCACGAGCTGGGCCGGCGTCGCCGACAGCACGGCCTCGTTCGTGTACTGGGCGCGACGCTGGTCGGTGACGGTGCGCGGCTGGGCGGCCTGGCGGAAGGCGGCTGCCTGGAAGTCGAAGGTCATGGTCGTTCCCGTCAGCTCGACGTCGAGGCCAGCTGGCCGGCGAGCCAGCTCGACTGCGACTGGAGCTTGCTGAGGCTGGTCTCGAGGGATGAGTAGAGGGTCTGCAGCGCGGCCCGGCGCCTCGTCAGCCGGTCGGTCCAGCTGTCGATCTGGGTGTTGAGGTCCTTGGCGACGGCCTGCTGCCCGGTGATGGACGTGGTGACGGAGCCGTCGTACTTGTCGGAGGCGGCGCTGGCCGCGGCACCGACGTTCGCGGCGACGCCGGAGAGCATCGCCTGGGTGGCCTTCGGATCGGCGGCGAGTGCCTTCTGGAAGACCTCCGGGTCGAAGGTGAAGCTGCCGTCCCTCGTGATCACGATCCCGATCGTCGACGGCGACTTGCCGTCGACGGGGGCGGACATCGTGCTCGTGAGCCGCTGCACGGCGTCGCGGGACGCACCGTCGCCGAGCAGGACGCCGGCCTTCGTCGTCGTGGTGCCGGACGTCGCGCTGGTCGAGCTCGACACCGCGGTGTTCGTCTTGTAGTAGGCGGCGACCGCGTTCATCGCGTCGACGAGCCCGGAGGCCACGGACTGGGCCTTGGTGGTGTCCTGCGCGACCGTCACGGTGACGGGTTCGGTGGTGGCCTTCGACACGGTGACGTCGAGCCCGGGGACGAGCCCGGTGAAGGTGTTCGTCGCGCTCGTCACCGACTGCGCGGCGGCGGTGCCGGCCCAGAGAGTGACGCTGGCGTCGGTCGCCGTGGTGACGACGGCGGCACCGGTCTCGGTGAGGACGTTCGTCGCGGTGCCCGCTGCCACGTCGTCGGCGCCGCCCCGGTACACCTGGAAGCCGCCGGCCGCCCCGGTCGTGGCGGACGTGAGCTGCAGGCGGTAGAGCTTGCTGCCGTCGGCGTCGGTGCCGGCGGAGACCTTCGTCGCGGTGACGCCCGCACCGGACTTGTTCAGGGCGGACACGGCGTCGTCGAGGGAACCGGACGCCGGCGTCACGGTGGTCGACTTGCCGTCCGCGCCGACGATCGTGATCGGCTGCGCACCGGTCGACCACGTCGACATCGCGGCCGTGACCCCGACCTGTGCCGAGGCGGTCGAACCGACGGTGAAGCTGATGGAGCCGGCGGTCGCCCCGGTACCGGTGACGGCGGTGACGGTCGGCGCGGTGCTCGTCGCGGCGAAGAGGTCGAGCGACGAGGCCTTCGCGGCATCCGTGGCCTTCGTGGCGAGCCCCTGGATCAACCCGTTGAGCGTCTGCAGTGACGAGATGAACGAGTTGGTGGTGATGAGCTTGTTCTTGAGCAGGGTCTGCGGGACCCCCTCGACGCTCATCAGCGAGTTGATGAGGTCGGTCGTCTTGAGACCGCTGACCAGACCGTCGATCGCGAGGCTGCTGCTCGAGGACACGGACGAGGACATCGTCGACACTCCCTGGCGTCGTGGAGGTGGTCAGGATGGTGGCGTCCGTCCTCCGGGACACCCGATCGGGCCCGGAGGACGGACGTCGTGATGGCTAGCGCAGGAGCGAGAGCACGCCCTGGGTGCTCTGGTTCGCCTGCGCGAGCATCGAGGTGCCGGCCTGGCTGAGGATGTTGTCGCGCGTGTACTTGACCATCTCCTGCGCCATGTCGACGTCGGTGATGCGCGAACCGGCAGCGGTGAGGTTCTCCTTGGCCACGTTCGTCACGTTGATGGCGTGGTCGAAGCGGTTCTGGACCGCACCGAGGTTGGAACGAGCCTCCGAGACCGACTTGATCTGCGCGTCGAGCTCGGTCACCGCGAGGCGAGCGTTGTCGCCCGTGGTGAAGTCGAGCTCCTTGACTGCCTTGGCGACCGTCGAGACGTTCGCACCCGTGAGGTCGACGTCGATCTTGCTGGCGTCGGAGCCGTCTGCGCCGACCTGGAAGGTCAGCTTGCCGGTACCGGGACCGGCCGCCGTGGTGGAGGCCTCGCCGTCGAGCAGCTTGATCCCGTTGAAGTTGGTCGAGTCCGAGATGCGCTGCAGCTCCTCCTGGAGCTGACCGACCTCGGTCGTGATCGCCTTCCGCGAGTCCTCGTTGTTCGAGTCGTTGCCGGCCTGGACAGCCAGGTCGCGCATGCGCTGGAGGATCGAGTGGGTCTCGGTGAGGCCACCTTCAGCGGTCTGCACGACGGAGATGCCGTCCTGCGCGTTGCGGGCGGCGACCGTGAGGCCACCGACCTGGGACTTCAGCCCCTCGGAGATCGACAGACCGGCAGCGTCGTCGGCAGCACGGTTGATGCGGAGGCCGGTCGAGAGCTTCTCGAGGGACTTCGACAGGTCGTTCTGCGTCGCGTTGAGGTTCCGGTACGTGTTGAGTGCCGAGAGGTTGGTGTTGATGGACATACCCATGGTGGTTTCCTCCGTGAATGTGGGTCGTGCGTCGGCCCGTCCGTGGGCTGACATGGATGACTCTCGGCCGGTTGCCGGGAGTCGTTAGGGGATCGGCGGAGAAGTTTCCGCCGACGTCTCAACTCGCCGCGACGGCCGGGCCGGACGCGGCGTCGTGCACGGCACGGGCGACACCGGCGGCGGCGTTCGTGGCGACACGGGCGAGGTAGGCGCTGCGGCGGGCCGCGGTGGTGCGGCTCGCGGGCTCGACGGTGGTGCCGTCGCCGTAGTGGGCGGCCAGACCGTCGTGGAGCAGGCGCATCGCCTCGGACCGCTGCTGCGAGACGGCCGAGTGCGTGATGCCGAGCTCGGCGGCGACGTCGGTCACCGAGCGGTCGCCGAAGTACACGGCCTCGACGATGAAGCGCATCCGCTCCGGCAGGGCCTCGACCGCGGCGCGGAGGTACCGGCGCTTCTCGGTCTCGAGCAGGTCGTCCCCGGGGAGCGGCAGGTCCGCGGCGACGAGGTCGTGCACGGTCTCGTCGAGCGGCGCGACGGTCCGGGCGGCGTCGCTCATCGCGTCGACGGCGGTCTGCTTGTCGACGCCCATGGCATCGGCGATCTCCTGGGCACCGACGCTCCGACCGAGGCGTGCGGACAGGGCCTCCTGCGTTGCCAGGGTCTCGCGGATCCGCTTCCGGGTGCCGCGGGAGGCCCAGTCGGCCGAGCGCATGTCGTCGGCCAGCGCACCGGCGATCCGGGTGCGGGCGTAGGCGCCGAACGGCACGCCGAGGGTGGGGTCGAAGGCCTCGGCGGCTGCGACGAGAGCGAGCGATCCGACGGCGGCGAGGTCGTCGCGGTCCAGGTGCGTCGCCCGGGAGCGGACGTCGGCCACGATGTAGCCCACGAGCGGGAGGTGCTCCACGATCATCGCGTTGCGTTCGGTGCGGTCCATGCTGTTCCCCTGGTCGACCTGACGTGTGTCGGCTCACCCGTCCGTGGGCGCGACGGACGCCGGCCTCGGATGGCCGGTGCGTACGCCGAAGACCCGCCCGGGTCCCTCCGAGCGGTGCACCCCGCATCGTTCCCGAGCGGTTCCGGGTGTCCCCCGGGGTGCGTTCTGAATGTATCGGCTGGCAATGCGCTGAACAGGTGCACAACCGTCCCCAGTGCGGGGGTGTCAGGCCCCGTTTCGGGTCGGCATTTGGGGGGACCCGGGGTCGGGAACGCTCGTTCTTGTCCCCCGACGGGGGTCATCGGGTCACAGAGTCGACGAGTACGGGGGACGGCACTCGGCCGCCGGGGCTTACGGTCGCGGTCACGGAGTCGATAGGTCCCGGTGTCCGCAGGATGACGGACCGGGGACCACCCCGACGAACCACCACCTGGGAGGAGCTGATGAGCGTGAACGACCTGTCCGCCGTGCTCTGGCGCGAACGCGAGCTGCTCGAACTGCTCACCTTCAAGCTCGAGGAGGAACAGCTCCTGCTCACCGCGGGCCGCTCCCGCTGGGTGTCGCACGCCAGCCGCGAGGTCGAGCAGGTCCTCGACCGGCTCCGCAGCACCGGTCTCGAGCGCGCCGCGCAGAGCGCCGAGGTCGCCGAGGAGTGGGGCGTGGCCGCCGACGCTCCCCTGCGCGACGTCGTCGCCGCGGCACCGAACGGGCCGTGGGGCGAGATCCTGTCGTCACACCTCACCGCGATGGTCGAGCTGACCACCCAGATCGGTGCCCTCCGCGACGAGAACGACCGGTTCCTCCGTGCCGCCGCCCAGGCCACCGAGGAGACCCTGGCGGGGACCGTCACCGGCGCCGCCACCTACGACGCCAGTGGCACGTCCGGCGCAGGCCAGGACGGCGCCCGCCTGTTCGAGGGGACGCTGTAACACCGTGGTCAGCACCTTCGGATCCCTCGCGACCGCCTACTCCGGCCTCGCAGCCGCCCGTGCCGGCATCGACGTCACCGGCCAGAACATCGCGAACGCCGGCACCGCGGGCTACACGCGGCAGCGCGTCACGCAGAACTCGATCCCCGCGACCCAGACCGGGTTCATGCGGGGCACCGCGGCCCTCGCCGGCCAGGGCGTCTCGGTCGACGGCATCGCCCGCCTGGCGTCCCTGACGCTCGACGCCGGTGTCCGAGTCGCCGCCGGTTCCTCGGCCTACGCCGATGCCCGCGCCACGACGCTCTCCGCCCTCGAGACCGGGTTGCACGAGCCCGGCAAGGACGGCCTGAGCGCCAAGCTCGACGCGTTCTGGTCGTCCTGGAGCGAGCTCGCCAGCCACCCCGACGACCCGGGTGCCGCCAGTGCCGTGCTCGGGTCCGCGGGCACCGTCGTCGCCGCCCTGGCCGCCGGCTCGAAGGCCGTCGACGCGCAGTGGTCCTCGGTGCGCGGCACCCTGACCGGGCAGGTCGCCCAGCTGAACGGCGCCGCGGAGCAGGTCGCCGACCTGAACGGCCAGATCCGCACCGCGCTCGCCTCGGGCGGCAACGCCAACGAGCTGCTCGACCAGCGCGACCAGCTCACGCAGCAGATCGCCACGCTCGCCGGCGGCACCACCCGGACGAACGCCGACGGCACGGTCGACGTGCTCCTCGGCGGCAACCCGCTCGTGCAGGGCACCGACGCCCGCTCGGTCGCCCTCGGCGGCGGCGAACGTCTCACCGACGGCACCGCGGTCACCCTGACCTGGACCACCGGCACGGCCGGGGCGGTCGGACTGGGCGGCGGGTCGATCGGTGGCGCCCTCGCGGTCCTCGCACCCGCGTCCGGCACCGGCACCGGCGGCGCACTCGCCGAGGCCTCCGCGTCCTACGACGCGGTGGCCACCCGGCTCGCCACGACCGTGAACGCCCTGCACGCCGCCGGGACCACCCCGGACGGCACCACCGGCGCCCCCTTCTTCTCCCTGGCGGCCGGCGTCCCCGCCGCCCAGGCACTCGGCGTCGTCCCCACGGACGCCGGTGGGCTGGCGACGCGGAACGCGGCGGGGGAACTCGACGACTCGTTCGCCGACGCGCTCGCGCGACTCGGGGCGTCGTCGGACGGCGCCGACCAGGTCTGGGCGACGTTCGTGGCGGGGGTGGGCACCGCCTCCAGGTCGGCCACGTCGGAATCGACGATGACCGGACTCGCGCTCACCAACGCGCGCACCCAGCAGCAGTCGAGCGCCGGCGTCGACCTCGACGAGGAGAACGTCAACCTGCTGAGCTACCAGCACGCGTACCAGGGCGCGGCGCGCGTCCTGACCGCGGTCGACGAGATGCTCGACACCATCATCAACCGCGTCGGACTCGTCGGGAGGGGCTGATCGTGATCACCCGTGTGACCACCCAGATGTCGATGGCGGCCGCCTCGGCCCGGCTGCAGGCCGGTGCCGCGCGGGTCGCCGAGCTCACCGACCAGGCCACGACGCTGCGTGCGATCCAGAAGCCCTCGGACGACCCGGTCGGCACCGCGTCGTCGATGCAGGTGCGCAAGGAGCAGGCCGCAGCCGCGCAGTACTCGCGGAACGCGAACGACGCCGCGGCGTGGCTCGCGACCACCGACAGTGCGCTGTCCGGCGTGTACTCGGTGCTCAACAACGTCCGCGACCTCACGGTGCGGGCCGCGAACTCCGGCACCATGAGCGACACCGACCGCGACGCGTTCGTCACGCAGTTCCGGTCGCTCAAGGCCGACCTCGAGGCACGCGCCAACACGACCTACGGCACCCGTTCGGTGTTCGCGGGATCGTCGACCGCCGCTGTCGCCTACGACCCCGCGACGGGTTGGGCGGCATCGGGCACCGACGTGTCCCGTCGGGTCGGCGACGGCACCACGGTGCGGGTCGACACCTCCGGCGCCGCGGTCTTCGGCTCCGGCGACGACTCGGTGTTCGGCATGATCGACTCCATCGTCAGCGACCTGCAGAACGGGGTGAACGTGAACGCTCGCATCGGGGACGTCGACACGGCGCTCGGGACCGTCCGCGGCGCCCAGGCCGACGTCGGCGTCCGGCACGCAGCCGCCCTCGCGGCACAGGACTCGCTGAAGTCCGCGACCGTCTCGCTCGAGAGCCGCCGCGCCGACATCGAGGACGTCGACCTCGCGAAGGCCGTCCTCGACCTGCAGGTGCAGCAGACCAACTACCAGGCAGCCCTCGCCGTCACCGCGAAGGTCCTGCAGCCGACCCTGATGGACTACCTCCGATGAGCATCTCCCTGACCTTCGCCGTCCCGCCGTTCGGGCTCGCTCCCGCCGCAGCCTTCGAGCTCTCGCCGGTCGACGGCGCCGAGGGGCTGTTCACGCTCGTCGGCGACGACGCACGGCTGTTCCTGCTCGACGCGGCGGTGCACCTGCCGTCGTACGCGCCGGAGCTCACCGACGAGCAGGCCGCCGGGCTCGGGTTGACCGACCCCGCCGACGCGATGCTGCTCGTGGTCGCGAACCCCGGAGCGTCCGGCACCACGGTGAACCTGCTCGCGCCGATCGTCGTGAACGCCCGGACGGCCGTGGGCGCGCAGGTCATCCTCGAGGAGCAGGACCTGCCGCTGCGGGCGGAGCTCGCGCGGGTGTAGGTGGGGGGCGGGGGCGGGCCCGGTCGACGCGGAACGACACTGTCGACGTCGTACGACATCGGTGCTGTCGCACCTCCGCGTCTGCAACAGTTGCGCACGCGTGACAGCGACAGAGTCGCCGTCGTACGACATCGACATCGTCGCAAGTTGCGTCCGCGTCATCCCTCCACAGCCTGGAGGCGCGGTTCGTCATCCACAGATCGGCTCACCGTCGCCCCGTGGTCGGTCCCGGCGATCGATGGTTGATCCATGGACGACCGCGCACGCACCATCCCCCTCATCCGCACGACCGGCAAGCCCAGCGCCGAACGCCGGGCACTGCAACGCCGGGTCCGTCGGGGCGAGTTGGTCGCGGTACGTCCGGGGGTCCTGGTCTCCCCGTCGTCGGTCGTCGGACTCCGGCCCGAGGACCACCTGTTGCTCCTGGTGCGCGCAACCGCGCCGATGATCCACGCGCCGAGGGCCTTCGCGCGCTCGGCTGCGGCTGCCGTGCACGGACTCCCCTTCGTCCATGCCCCTCCGGCGAAGGTCGACGTGGTCGATCCGCGCCGCGAACGCTCCGACACGTCAGCACATCTGCGGCTCCATCCCGGACCGCTCGTCCGCGAGCCGACGCCCAACGCACGGTGGGCCGGCCTGCCCGCGACCACCCCCGCGGAGATCGACGGAGCGCCCGTCACGTCATTGGCACGGACCCTCGTCGACATCGCGGGTTCGTCCACCCTCGAGTTCGCGCTGCCGATGATCGACCAGGCGCTCCACGATCGGCATCTCCTGCCCGAGGTCCTGCTCGACGAACTCGCCGCGACGGGGCCCACGGGCCACGACAAGGCAGGGATCGCCGTGGGGATGGGCTCGGCGCTGTCGGGGTCACCGGCGGAGTCGGTGTGCCGCGTCCGCTTCCGCGAACTCGGCGTGCCGGAGCCGGTGCAGCAGCACGTGTTCGCCCGGGCCGGATCGGCCACGGCGATCGTGGACTTCTGGTTCCCCGACCAGGGCGTGGTGGTCGAGGTCGACGGCCGCGCGAAGTACGAGGACCCGGCGCTGCTCGACGGGCGATCCACCGCGGACGCGCACTGGCGCGAGAAACGTCGTGAGGACTTCATCCGGTCGTTCCCCGAGGTCCGTGTGGTCGTCCGACTCTCGTGGTCCGACCTGATGCAGCCCGACCGGGTGCGGGCTGCTCTCCGGCGGGCGGGTGTCCCGTGCTGAGGCTGCGTGTTCGGCGATCAGCGCGGAAGACGCGGCGCATCCGGGTGGTATGTGCGCTGACGCTCGATCCTCGGCCGATCGGACGCTTCACCGGCGTGCGCCACCCCACCGACCACGACCTCACCGAGTCCCACGCGGACACCACGGACCGGCCCGGTGCCCTTGACCACGCCGCCGCGGTGGTCCGGGTCGGGTTCGCGGTGGTCGCCGCCGTCCTCGAGCTCGACGTCGCGCACGGAAACCGCTCCGAGCACCTGCGCGCCCTCGCCGATCCGCGCCGGCCCCTCGACGAGACACCCTGCCGTCAGGCGAGCCCGACCACCGATGACGACGTCGGACCCGTCAGCCACGATGGTCACCGGGCCCGGGCCGAGTTCGGCACCCTCGCCGATGTGCACGGCCGACGCCGACGCGACGACGGTCACGGGTCCGGGGCCCAGGCGGGCACCGGCGGCCAGCGTGATCACCCCACCGTGCCGGGTCTCGAGCGTCGTGGACGGGTACAGCTCCACGCCGGGCAGGACCGACACGCCCACCCCGACCAGGACGGACGCGGGATCGAGCACCCGGACCTCGGGCGCGAGGGCGGCCACCTGCCGGACGGTCAGGAACCCGGCCGCACGACGGGCGTCGTCGAGTGCTCGCTGCGCGGGGTCGGTGTCCATCCAGCGAGCCTCTCACGTGTGCGGCGTACGGTGATCGCATGGCCCGCGCCCCGAAGGACCAGTCGATCGTGCCCCTGCCGACCGCACCGGTCTCCCCCACCGCTTCCGACCCCCGAACGCAGCAGGTCCAGCCCTCGGGCTGGGCCAAGTGGCTCGATCGGGTCATCAGTGTGCAACGCCCCGTCGTGGTCGCGCACGTCAACGCGATCCGTCGCCGCAAGCCCGACGCGACCCCCGCCGAGGTGATCCAGATCCTCGAGCGGCAGTACCTTGCCGCCGTCACGACCGGCGGTGCCGCGGTCGGTGCGAGTGCGGTGATCCCCGGGGTCGGGATGGCCGCTGCGCTCGGACTGAGCGGCGCCGAGACGGTCGGGTTCCTGGAGACCACCGCCCTGTTCGCACAGTCGGTGACCGAGGTGCACGGCATCGCACTGGACGACCCGGAGCGCGCCCGCACCCTGGTGATGGCGATGATCCTCGGCGCACCGGGCACGCAGCTCATCAAGCAGCTCGCCGGACAGGCCGCCGGCGGTCAGGCCCGGACCGCGTTCTGGGGCGAGATGGTGACGTCCTCGCTGCCGAAGCAGGTCGTCAACGGCATCGGCGGACAGGTCCGTGACCAGTTCATCAAGCGCTTCGCCATCCGACAGGGCGGCTCGGTGCTCGGCCGCGCGCTCCCGTTCGGCATCGGAGCGGCCGTCGGCGGTCTGGGGAACCACGCCCTGGGGCGCAAGGTGATCCAGGCGTCGCGGACGGGGTTCGGCATGCCGCCGGCGGAGTTCCCGATCGTGCTGACGGTCACACCGGCTGCCGAGAAGACCCGGCGTGCCCTGCCGTGGAAGCGCGGCGCGGGCAAGGACCAGGACCTCTGGACCGAACCGGGCCACGACGGCCCCCGCGCGAAGCGTTAGCGGGACGACCGAGCAGGGCCCGGGCGCGGTTGCTCAGCAGCCGAGCCCGGGCCGTTCGTGCAACTGCGCCTCAGAAGGACCGCACCGGCGTCGTCACGACCTGCCCGGCATGGGCGAACCCACCACCGAACCCGAACAGCAGCGCCGGCACCCCCTCCGGCAGGTCGCCACGCTCCCACGCCTTCGACAGCCCGAGCGGCACGCTCGCGGCCGAGGTGTTCCCGGACTCGACGACGTCGCGGATGACGAACTTCGACTCGCCGCCGAGCGCGGTGACGAGCGGCTCGATGATCCGCAGGTTCGCCTGGTGGAACGCGAACACCTCGATGTCGTCCATCGACAGCCCGGCGGCCTCGACGACCTTGCGGGCGTGCCCCTCGGCCTCGGTGATGGCCCAACGGTAGATCGAGCGGCCCTCCTGGTTGAACCGCCCGGGCGAACCCTCCACACGGACGGCGTCGAGCAGGTGCGGCACGCTCCCCCACGACACCGGGCCGATCTCGGGCGTCTCGGCGACCCCGAGCACGGCGGCACCGGCCCCGTCACCGACGAGTACGCACGTCGACCGGTCGGTCCAGTCGGCGATACCGGACAGAACCTCGGACCCGATGACGAGCGCGACGTCGGCCGAACCGGTGCGGATGGACTGGTCGGCGAGCCCGAGCGCGTACTCGAAACCGCTGCACGCGGTGTTGATGTCGATCGGCGCCGGGCCGTTCGTCATGCCGAGAGCGGCGGCGACCCGACCTGCCGTGTACGGGGCGCGGTCCTGGTGGGTGGTGGAGGCGACGATGACGAGTCCGACGGCCGAGGGTGACACGCCGGCGTCGGCGAGGGCGCGGCGTCCGGCCTCGATCGCCATCGACGTCACGGTGTCGTCGGGCCCGGCGATCCGACGCGTCTGGATCCCGGTGCGGGTGCGGATCCACTCGTCGTTCGTGTCGACCATCGTCGAGAGCTCGTCGTTGGTCAGGACGCGTTCGGGCTGGTGGTGTCCGAACCCGAGGATCCGGCTGCCGCGGAGTGCTGGGATGTTCATCGTCGGCACGTTACCCCCTCATTCCACCGCCGCATGCCGATGGGGGAATGGAGACCACCGCATCACTTCCGCGCCGCTGCGGTCGCGCGGTCGTTCGCCTTGCCGATCGCCTCGACCAGCTCGTCCTTGGTCATCTTCGAGCGGCCGCTGACGTCGAGCCGCTTCGCGACGTCCATCAGATGCGCCTTCGAGGCGTTCGCGTCGACGCCGCCCTCGGTCTTCCCCGAAGAACGCGAACCGGAACCGCGGGAGCCAGCGGCACCGGAGTCGGACGGCCCGGAGGACTCCTTCTCCTCCCAGTGGTCGCCGACCTTCTCGTACTCGTGCTTCACGGCGGCGAACGCCGTGCGGTGCGCCCGCTCGCCCGGGCCGTACGTCTCGTTCGCCGAGTCCAGTGTCTTCTCGAAGACCTCCTGCGCGTGCTCCGGTGACCGCTGCAGGGTGCTGGGGATCTCGTCCTTGGCTGGCATGACTGCTCCTCTCGAGTGGTACCCCCTGACTACTCCCCACCCCTCGACCGGTACTCCCAGGGCCTGGCGCCCGCAGCGCGTCACGAGTAGACCCGTCTCATGGACTACACACACCTCGGACGGACAGGGCTGTCGGTCTCGCGCGCCGTGCTCGGCACGATGAACTTCGGCCCGGAGACCAGCGAGGACGACTCGCACGCGATCATGGACCGGGCCCACGAGCTCGGCGTCAACTTCTTCGACACCGCCAACGGCTACGGCGGCTCGGTGGGCAAGGGCGCCACCGAGGAGATCATCGGCCGCTGGTTCGCCAAGGGCGGCGGACGTCGCGAGAAGACGGTCCTCGCCACCAAGGTCTACGGCGAGATGATCGACTGGCCGAACGGCGGCAAGCTCTCGGCGTACAACATCCGCCAGTCGCTCGACGCTTCGCTGCGCCGCCTGCAGACCGATCACATCGACCTGTACCAGATGCACCACGTGGACCGGGACACCCCCTGGGACGAGATCTGGCAGGCCATGGAACTCGCGGTCGCACAGGGCAAGGTGCTCTACGTCGGCTCGTCGAACTTCGCCGGCTGGCACATCGCCCAGGCGCAGGAAGCCGCGAAGCACCGCGACTTCCTCGGCCTCGTCAGCGAGCAGTCGATCTACAACCTCGTCGTCCGCGACGTCGAGCGCGAGGTCCTCCCCGCCGCCCGCCACTACGGACTCGGCGTGATCCCGTGGTCCCCGTTGCAGGGCGGCCTCCTCGGCGGCGTGATCGAGAAGACCGAGAACGGCTCGCGTCGCCTCTCCGGCCGCAGTGCCGAGTACGTCGACTCGCACCGTGACCAGCTCCAGGCCTACGAGTCCTTCGCGAAGGAGCTCGGCCACACCCCCGGCGAGCTCGCCCTCGCGTGGCTGCTGCACCAGCCCGGCGTCACCGCGCCGATCACCGGCCCGCGCACGATGGAGCAGTGGGAGTCCGCGGTCCGCGCCGTCGACATCCGCCTCGACCAGCGTGCGCTCGACCGGCTCGACGAGATCTTCCCGGGGCACAAGACCTCGCCGGAGGACTACGCCTGGTGACGTCGCCGACGGAACCAACGGGTCGCTGACGCGACCATCTGCTTGGAGGCGCGGGGCGGGTCGGACCCGCACCGCGCCTCCAGTGCGTGGTCACGTCCAGAACGCGACCAGCGTCGCGATCAGAGGCGCGCGATCTCGTCGTCCTGCAGGCCGATCGCCCGCAGGTACGCATCGACCGAACCCCAGCGACGCTCGACGTGGTCGATGACCGTGGTCATGATCTCCGGCACGCACCGTTGCGCGATCGCGGTGGCCTCGGGGTCGGCGCTCGCTGCGCGTTCCCGCGCGAAGCGGTCGACGAGCCGGTCCGCACTCATGGCGTAGTCCTCACCGATCGCGTCGATGTCCGCGCCCCAGTGCCGTGCGAGCAGCGCGCTGACGATCCCAGTGCGGTCCTTCCCGGCCGAGCAGCAGACCAGCACGTCGCCGTCGGTGGCAGCGACGGCGCGGAGTGCTTCGGCGATCCCGGTGCGGTGCCGGTCGAGCCAGTCGATGTACTGGTCCTCGAGGGCGATCGCCTCGGCTGCCGACTCGAGCCCCGACGACGGATCGAACATCGGGACACCGAGGTAACCCGGCGACGCCGCGAGCGGATGCGGCACGGCGGCGGTCTCGTCGACTCGGCGGAGGTCGACCACCGCGGCGAGACCGGGCGGGTAGGCGTCCGGCCCCACCGGTTCGGTGTTCGCCCGGTACACGGTGCGGGGGTGGTCGGCCTGGAGGGCGGTACCGCCGACGGGGCGGAGGTTGGCGAGGCTGCTCGTCGTCGAGGTCATGCTTCCACTCTGCCGGGAACGACCCGTCTGCGAGGATCGAACCATGAGTGAACACACCGAACTCATCGTCGCCCTCGACATCGCCGAGCGTGATCAGCGACGAATGGCTGCCGACGTGAACGATTGGCTCCGCGCGTCCGGCTGGAGCGTCCGATCGGCGTCCGCGAACGGGCCGGATGCCCTCGGTGCGCACGCGGACTCGTTCCGTGAGTCGACGTCGACGTGGAGGAGCGCACCGTCAAGCGCGATCCTCTGCTCCGTCGAGGACTCGATGTGGGACGCGGTCAGCGACATGGAAGGTCCGCGCTGCTGGCAGTGCGACAGCGAAATCGCCGACGAGGACATCTCGCACCTCGGCGACTGGATGTCCGGCCCAGAACCGGTGTTCACGTGCGGCCAGTGTGGAGCAGTTGCCCTCGCCGGCGACATGAACGTGGCGAGCAGTGTCGTGTTCGGGAACCCAGGAATCACGATCGAGTGTTTCGGGTACGACGGCATTGCCCTCGCGCGGCGGCTGCTGACCGAGGTCCGTGGATCATTCGCGAACCGATGGGCTTACGTGCACCGCCAACGGTGACCTCGTCTCGAAACTGGCGTGGCCCTGTCGTCCCGGCGCTCACGCGGAGCGCGGTAGCGCTCCTCGCCGCCCCCGTGACCGTCCGAGCGCCGTGATGGCAACGTTCAGCTCAATGCCCGAGAACGTCGCCGGTACGAAGGGGAGGTCGTGTTCGGAACTCGGTCGAGTCCGAGTGCTCACCATTCAGTCGAAGACCTTTGGAACCGCGCCGTCGGCGAGCTCGTCTACTCGCTTGCCAACTTCGCGCAACAACGCCCGACCTGACCCGGAACCAAGGCGGTGGTTCGCGTTCATCCGACGAAGAAAAGCGTGTACCTCCCGATCCTCGGCGCCGTCAGCACCCAGCGAGACGAACTCCTTCGACATTCCAGCAAGCTCTTCGCGGCTGAACCCGTCGATGTAGAAGTCGACGTAGTCGGCAACGGACGAGTAGTCATCCCACCAGTATTGGTAGAGGTTCTCCAGGAAGCCCCCAAGGAGAGGAATCGCTTCGGAGTAGTTCTCGTACCCGATCTCGGTCAATCCAGTCATCTCACCCTCCGAGGCGTGTCGGGTACGCGGTCCGGACCAGGAAACCGCCTGGACTGTTCTTGTCCCACAACAACTGCATCCACATCTGCTCCTCGTCTGCGAAGACCCCGTCACCGAACCGCCGTCCGATCGCCTGATCGAACGTCGCGGTGATGTGAAGATCCTGGGTTTGGGTTTGGGTTTGGGTTTGGGTTTGGGTTTGGGTTTGGGTTTGGGTTTGGGTTTGGGCTTGGGCTTGGGCTTGGGCTTGGGCTTGGGCTCCATGTTCAACCGGTTCGAGGTCTTGTCGACTCAGCTGTCCCGGGTGCGGCCGATCAAACGGTTGAGATCGTCCCCAGGGAGACGGAATCCGTCCCGTCGGGCTCGGCGTTCACACCCGAAGCTCAGCCGTCCGCTGATCAGGATGCCGACTGCGCGTTGAGGAGTTCTTGACTGGCGAGAGCTACAAGCGGACCCATCAGGGCCTCGACATTGACCCGGACGACGTCGTCATCGTCGAGCGCCGCTCTTGTTGGCTCCGCTGCATCCGCAGTCGACCCCGGTCTGAACTCGATCAGTCCGCCCTCGGACGCCTCACGACAGAGGCGCAAGACCTGCCCGACATGCGTCGAGCCGACGAGTTCGCTGGAGACGACCTCAGCAACTTGATCTGCTTCCACTGCAACACCGTCGTCATCGCTACCGGCCTGGATGGCGTCGCGGATCATGTCTCGAACGATCATCCAGTTCTCGCTGCTCGCGAGCGGCGCGAGCACTGGCTGCCAAGCATCCACGAAACGAAGCGGATTGGCTGCGAGGCGCTGGACGAGCCACTCCGGCGTGGTCTTGGCATCCCGCGGGTACTGCTTGAGATCTTCGCGAAGCTGCGTGGTCTCGATGCGCTCAGATTGCACGATGCTGCCATCGAGGTCGACCTGGACCGGCCACAGCGGCTCAGTGTCCCAGTCGAAATCGAACCGATAGGCTCCGGAGCTCTCGACCTGGAGTCGCCCCGTGAACCAAGCGCCGTGGTCCGCATCAGACATGAAGGCTCGAAGATCCTTCCAGGCTTGCCACTCCGCCAGGTCGGCGGGAGGGCCGAAAGTCACCCCGCTCGCGGTGAGCACCGCCCGCTGCAGTCGCGACGAGACACCAAGGTTCACAAAGACTGAAGTCGCGCGCGACCACGCGCTCGGCATGCGGTCGAAGGTCAAGATCGCAAGGCGATTCTGCAAGCCGACCAGATCTTCCACTGAGTTCAACCTTTCAGTCCCCGGCTCGGTCAACATCTCGAAGGGAACGGGATTATCATCTCAGGCGACGAATTCCTGAAGTCGTACCAGGAGGAGTGGTCCCGGAGCTCATCTCAAGACTTCACGACGTTCGCGATCTCCTGGTCCGCGAGCTGGTCGATGAGCGACAGCAGCACGACGACGTTGCGATGGAACGCTTGGTCGTTGCTGATCGCGTCTCGCGACGGGCCACCCTCGTCCGAATTCAGCTGCGCAGGCTCGTCGACCACACCCGCTGCCGCTGCATCTCGGAGTAAGCGCATCATCTGACTCACCCGTGTCGATGCCAGCAACTCACTGTAAACCGCTTCGGTGATCACATCACGTTCTAGTACGGCATCTCGATCATCGCCGAGCAGCTGGATCGTGTCACGGACCATGTCCCGGACGATCGACCAGTTCGGGCTGCTCCCGAGCGGCTCGAGTCGGGCGTCCCACCTGTCGGAGAAGTGCAGCGGAGATGCGCCGAGACGCTCGACGAGCCATGGTGGTGTCGTAGCCGCAGGCCGCGGATGCATCACCATGTCTTCTCGCAATTCCGAGTTCTCCACCGGCAACGAGTCCACGAGCTGTCCATCGATGTCGATCAGCAGTGGCCATCGGGGCTCGTCGTCCCAGGAGAACTCGAACTGGTAAGCACCACTTGAATCGAGGCGCAGGCGCCCTGTGAACCAGGCACCCTGTTCTGGTTCGGCCATGACTTCGCGCAGACGACTCCACGCCTCGAATTCCGCGAGGTCAGCGGGAGGGGTGTGAATGACTGCAACACCAGTGTCGACGGCCCGCTCGATCCGCGCGGTCACGCCGAGACTGACGAAGACACTCGTCGAACGTTGCCACCCTGATCCCAGCCGGTCGAACGTGAGGATCGCGAGCGCATTCTGTTGGTCGATGACGTCAGATACAGAATTCAATCTGCGAGGCCTCCGGCCCTTGTTGCCGCCTCATGCGAGACGTGGTTCGTGACGCGGACTTGTTGCAGGTGCTCGACACCGTCCCGTCCCCAGTGGACCAGAATATCGACCCACGATCAGCGCGGCCAACATGCTGTATCTCGCGGCTCAGGTACACCGAGGTGTTCGGATCTTCCCGCAGCAACTTGGAGATGGAGTTCTCCACCCTCCGGGCTGCTCCCAGACTGACACTTCGGCCGTGTTCCGGAGTGAGATCCACTCCGTACGCTGAACCGCCATGGTCGGCCGACAGCAGGTGCCCACCATGGTCTTCGGCAAGTCGGTCCGGACCGCCAGCCAGCCGCTGCTCATCAGCGTCCCGCACGCGCTCGCGCACGCTGAGCAGGTAGTGGCGATCGATCATCGCTTCACAACGACTCGGGCGGCACTGTCTACTTCAGCCGAACTCGACACGAACATCCGAGGCACCCCAGATGTCTTTGATCCTCATGCCAAGGCCTCGGAACCGTTCGTCCGCGGAGATCGGCAAATCGATTTCTACCGCCTCGCCGAAGCGCCGACCCCGAAAGTCCACAACGAACTCGTTCGGTTTGTTGATGATGGTCTGAAACGCCGCACCAGCCGTGACCGATGCATGCAGCATTGACCCACCAGAAATCACTGAAGCCAACGAAAGCGTGAATCCCCGCGCCGGTTCCGCAACGCCGTCGACTTTGTACGGCGACGAACCGACGAGTCCGGACCATGACCGCTCATCTGCACTATCGACGTTCTGATCGTTGACCGTCCATATTCCATCGAACACAGGCAGCGCAACCTTGATCGCGGCGGACGTGTCAACCAGGCGGGCAGCGATCACGTTCGCAGACTCGGGCCTTGCATCCCAGTCGGCCACGAGGTACCAGTCGGTGACATTGGTCTTCACGCTGAGGCAGGGTCCGATCGAAGCTCAGGCCTCACGGGTTGTCTCGGTTCAGACAAAAAAGCCCCGTTCGCTCCCAACTCATTCACCGAGAAGGTCCTCAGGAGCACGGTCGGCAACCTTCATGCTCTCTGCCTCCCAGAGCACCTCGAGGGACTTTGCGAGGTCAACGAATGCTTCGAAACCCGGACCCGACGTGCTCAGAGTCACCGGCTCGCCGAAATCCACCAAAGAAAAGTCCACAGAGACCGAGTTCGGTGCCACCCGTCGCGTTTGATGTGTGGCACCGGCACGCACGCGGATGGCCGCATAGCTACCGTCAATCACTGGCGAGAGCAGCAAGAAGCTGAACCCCCGAGCCGGATCCGGCTCACCGTCGACACGCAGCAGGCTCGATCGCACGAGTTCGGGCACTGCGTTGTCCCTGTACTCGACTGAGCCGACCTCGCTGCTCACCTTCCACGCTCCCTCAAACTCCGGGAACGCTCGGACGAACCGATCGCAACTCTGCAATGCGAGATCCGCGATCTCCTCAGCGGACTGTTGCCGCGCTGCCCACTGCACTTTCATCTGCCAACCTGAAACGTCAATGACGCTGCTCACCATCCTGCAAACCCATCCGGTAGAGGCCGGTATTCCACGACCAGTCCATCGTAGTCGGCGGCGAGTCGAGCGAACTGTAGTGCTCACCACCGAACGGAACTGAATCAGTCATTGATCTTCCTTCATGAAATCGGGTAGTCGCCCGTCGTGTCCACGAAGACCCGTTGACCGTCCTCGACGCGGAGCCGTCGAGCGCGGTCTATCGGCCGTGTTCGGTGCGGATGACCAGCTCGGGGACCGTGCCGTCACCAGCTTGTTGGATACCCGTCGAGTACTGCTGCTCGGCCAACCCTGCATTGTTGCGCTTCACCAGTTCCCACGTCGCGGTGGCGCGGTCAGACTGCAGTTCGACGTGTCCGATGACCGGCTGGTCCCCGGGAGTGAACGCAAGCAGTTGTTGTCACCGCGGCTGAAACCGATGTCGCTAGGCCGACGGCCGGAACACGTGAGTTACAACTGCGTTCGCGAATTCCTTGAGGAACGCCCGCCCACCCAATCCGGTGTGGGTCGTCGGGTCGACGCTGGCGTTCAGCTCGAGGATGAGAGCCGACACAGCCGCATCGTCCATGTCGGTATTGAGTACTGAGTCAATCTCTGCCCGTACATCAGTTGCGGACTGCACAGAAAATCCTTCAAGAGCATCATCGAATGCTTCAGAAGCATCACGATAGTCCATCTCCCAGGTGGGGTAGAAAATCGCAGGGAGAAGAGATGAAAGCGCAGGAAAGGTTCGACGAAGTTCTACTGCACCCAGATCTTCGATGTCCGGCATGTATCACGCCTCCGGAGGCGTTGGGAATGCGGTCTTGATGAAGAAGCCCTGCGGTGCAGCGGTGTCGCGTCTGAGGATCACTGTGACCGTGTGGCTATCGACGACTTCATGAAGGTAGTACCGACCAATCGGGTCCCGGAACGTCGCGGTGAACGCTTTAACCTTGTCTGTTCCCGCCAACCACCCGTCCACGGAGCCCTTGTTTGCATCGAGCGTCTCACCGAGAACTCTATTGAGATCATCGACAGTCAGCCGGAACGCGCCGTACGATTGCCATGATCCGCCGGCTTCGAGGCCCCATCCGTTAGAGTCCACAGAAGGTGTGCAAACGCTTGATCAGTCATCTCAAATTCAGAGTCGACCCAGAGATCCGCTCCAGACACTTCGAACAGGTGCGCAAGCTCGGCGCCGGTAGGAGCAGCGGCGAGAACCCCTGAGACCTCCTGATGGATCAGGCCGCGGCCGGCCGTAGTGTAGCCACTGAGGCTATCATCTAGCGCGTCTCGAGCCGATGCGAAATCATCGCGCCAGTCCGCGTGGAATGTTGCGTTGAGAAGATTCCAAAGCTCCGGAAACTCCTGTTTCATCGCACTTTCCGTCAGCCGATCGATTTCCACCATTAACCCTCTCCAGTAAATGTCGGATAGGCAGTCTTCACGTAGAAGCCCCCTGGCGACGTTGGATCTCGCTGCAGCACGATCCGCACGCTCTTCGAGTCGGTAAATTCCGTCCCGTAATGACGCCCGATGACGGTCTCGAACTCGGCATCGAACGCACTCGACGGACTCTCACCACCGAGCCATTTTCGGACGCCACCAGCATTTGCATCGATCCCGTCCCCGATGACACGGTGAAGGTCGTCCACGTTCAGTCGGAACGCACCATTGCCCGACTTGGGCATGGGTTCACGGCTCGCGATCTCGGCGTCCGTCTTCAACGACGCACCGTCGCTTCCCCAGTAGTGTCTGTCCAATGTGTGAGCGCGCTCATGCAACTGCTCGACAGATTGCAGCCCGCCCTGCTCGCGAAGTGCTTCCGAGAAGCCGTGGTCCTCGATCGTCACCGGGGTGCCGTCCACGAACACCGAGCCAGATTCGTAGCGGACCGGATCAGGCACCGATTTGGAGACGAGATCGGAAGAAGGGCTCTCGGGCCCATCATTGTCTGGACTCGCGCCATCGGCCTCGACGTCTGGTCGCCCGGTCGTGTTCTCGTCGGCCGCACGGCCGGTGCCGTGCACACCGCCATCATGTGAAGTGCCGCTGTCCGGATCGGCAGAGTGCGACGCTGCTGCGTCCGCAGGCGAGTGCTCAAAGCGCGTCGGGGTGCCTCCACCATCCACCCGATCCGCCACCGAGTGCAACCAGTGCCCACCCGAACCCGGGTTTCCCACCTCGATGTGTGGCCGCCCGACCCCGACGCCGAACCCGTCCGGCGTCGCCATGGCGTGCTCGACGCTGACCTTCACGGTCGGGATCTTGTCCCCGAGCCCCCGGAGCGCATCCGCGAACCCGCCACGCCCCCGCGCCAGCAGGTCCGAGACTCCCGACAACGCCTTGCCCGGCAGGCCCGACAGCGCATCCCCGACGCGCACGATCGTGGTGCCGGCGGCAGCGACCTTGGACCCGATGAGCGCGAGCTTGCTGCCGTCGGCCCCGAGCACCGCGAGCCGCGACCCGAGCGCCGCCACCTTCGCGCCCGCGCCGATCTCGCCCGCGCCGGGGATGAACAGCGTGCCGATGTTGAACGCGGCACCACCGGCGGCGTGGGCGGGGTCGTCCCGCCAGTCCTCCGGCGACCCGACGAAGCCCTCGACGAGGGTCTTCTGCTGGTCCATGATGTTCCGCGCGGTGTCACCGACGACATCCGGCAGGACGCCCTTGGGGAGCGCCGCGGCGATGAGCAGCGGCGGGCTGCCCAACAGGACGATCAGTCCGAGGGACTCCGCGAAGCCCTTCCAGGACTGCGCCGCCCAGTCTCCGTCGCCCCACTCGCCGGTCTGCGAGTTGTAGCCGACGAGGCCGCCGAGTCCGTCGATGGTGCCGGTCAGGGCATCGTCCATGCCGGAGTTGAACGACTCCGAGCAGGACTGGTCGCCGCGCCCGGTGCTCCCCCATGGCATCGGTTCGTTCGCCTTGACGGCAGCGTTGTAGTCGACGGCCTGTACCTGGGGCAGACACATGTCCGTGCGCAATCCGTTGATCGCGTTGACGCACTCGGCGGAGGCGGCGGAGAGCTTCGTCTCCTGCGCGGCGACCTTGGTGAGCAGCTCGTTGTTCTCGTCGACGTACGGCGTGTACTGGTCCCACGGCAGGTGCACGTCGTCGAATTGCTGGCCGAAGTTCTCGACGAGCCCGACGATGCCCTGGTTGGCCGGGTGCTCGGGGTCCCACGGGCCGACGGTCTTGCCCTTGAGCGCCTTCTCGACGAACGTCTCGGCCTCGGCCTTCAGCTCGACGAGCCGCTTCGCGATGGGCGCGACCGCGGTCGCGTAGTCGCCGATGAACGTCGACGCCTTCTGCAGGGTCGCGGCGAGTGCGGCGGTGTCGGTCTCGACGCCGTCCATGACCGCGAGCAGTTCGGTGGAGTCCGGCGTGGTGTAGCTGCTGCCGAGCTTCGCCCAGGCGGTCTTCACCTCGCCGCCGCGCGTCTCGACGTCGGTGGCCGACGTCGAGAACGCCGTGCCGGCGGTCTCGACCTTCGCCGCGTCGATGTTCGCGCCGGGGATCGCGTCCGGGTCGATCAGGCCGTCGGCGCGGCACTGGCCGCTCACTGGTCACCACCCAGGTCGAAGGCCGAGAAATCACCGGTACTGGAGGCCCGGATCGCGTTTGTCTGCGCCGTCGCGGCCATCTCCTCGTCACCGTGGTAGTAGGCGAGGGTCGCGGTGGCAGCGCCGGCCAGACCGGCGGTGATGTGGTTGCCCACGCGGGTCAGGAGGGCCGAGTGGCTCTCGATGAGTGCCGCGACGGCGCCGGCAACCGCCTGGTCGTCGCCGACGGCGGTCGTGAGCGCCGCGTGCGCGTCGGCGAGACCGTCGAACGCGGTCGAGAGGTTCGTCGCCGCGGTCTCGGTGTCGGTGAGCGTCGTCTGCACGCCCGCGGGCTCGATCTGCCAGCCGTTCCCCATGGCTCCCCCTGGTCGTCGTCCCGCTCGGTCAGAGCGATCGCGTGGTCAGTGCACGGCTCGGGACGCAGCCGTTCCCCCGGCGGCGTCCGCGATGCTGTGCACGATCCGCTCGGCCGTCCCCCGGAACGGGGGTTGCGCGGCCGTGTGGATCTCGGTCCACCATAGCCGATCACCCGCCACCGACAACGGTCTGGTGAGCAGCCGCTCCGCGTCGATGACGCTGTCGAGACGGCGGGACTGGAAGAGCGTGAGGAGCACCACCCCACCGTCCGAAACGAGCTGCAACGCATCGCCCGCCCAGAGCTGCCGGATGCCGATCATCGGGTCGACCGCAGCGGCCCCGGTCAGCACGGCGGCGGCGTCCACGTGCTCGGCGCTGAGGATGGTCCACTCGGCGCTCATCGGTCCGCCCCGAACCCGAGCAGTGCGACGGCACGGGGGCCGAGCGCGGTGCCGAGCTCGGCCAGCCGCCGCCAGCGGGCCTCCACCTCGGCGCCCCCGGTCAGCCCTGCGGTCGGCGGCGAGAAGTCGAGCAGCAGCGACGGCACGCGCGGCGGACCGACCGGGGTGGCACCCACCGGCACCGAACCGGCGTCGATGCCGAGGTCCCGCACGGCGGCGGCGCCGAGAACTGCTCCGAGGGGGACGGGCATGCCGTGCTGCCGAGCGGCGAGGGTCGCGTCTGCGTGCC
This sequence comes from Curtobacterium sp. VKM Ac-2852, assembly GCF_013205045.1. Classification (NCBI taxonomy): domain Bacteria; kingdom Bacillati; phylum Actinomycetota; class Actinomycetes; order Micrococcales; family Microbacteriaceae; genus Curtobacterium; species Curtobacterium sp. VKM Ac-2852. The sequence continues at coordinate 430,600 of NZ_JABMLI010000002.1, read as the reverse complement.
CGCCCGACCGCCACGCCGTTGCGAGCAGCACTCGCTGTCGACGCGCGAGGTCGGCCAGGACGTCGACGACCGGACCGTCCACCGGAGGCGAGTCGTTCCCGTGGACCGGCACCGTGCCTCTCCCCACCGGCACGGCCGGCCCGCCGCTGGCGCGTCGCCCCGGAACCGGCGGCGTGGGCCCTGGCCGTGGCAGTGCCAACCGTGTCTCCTCGGTGACGCCCGTCGCGGACCGTTCGATGCGGAGTTGCACCGCACCGAACCCGCCGTCGACCGGGGCGACGGCGACGAGCCGGGTCGGACGGGGCGCGCGCCCACGGGCGAAGTCCGTGACGGCACCGACGCTCCACGCGAGCGTGGCCGGCTCGACCGTGCCCCAGGCCGTGGGCGCACTGCCGGCGAGTCCCTCGAGCAGGAGCTCAGCGGTGCGACCGATGCCGGCCTGCTCGGTGGCGGGGTGGTGGACGGACACGATCAGCTCGACCCAGGGGACCTCGTCGGCGCCGAGCCGGGTGGTGCGCGGCGAGGCCTGCGGGGCGAACATCGCGGTCGCGACGTCGTCGACGACCTCGGTGGAGCCGGCGGCGCGGTAGCGGTCGCCCTCGCGGACGACCCACGCGCTGCTCGTGCGCCGGAGCATCGCGAGCATCGCCGGGGTGAGGCGGCTGGTGGGCGGGGTGAGCAGCACGAACGCGAGGTCGGCGGCCCGTGTCTCGAGCACCACGCCCATGCGGGCGGAGGACAGCGACACGATCGCGGCGTCGGTCTCGGAGACGACGAAGCCGGGCCCGACCGCGTCGACGAGCGGGTGCGCGAGGGTGACGTCGTCCACGCCGGAACCCTACCGGCCGGGGATGGTCCCGCACACGACGACGGGCCCCGCGCTGCTGTGTGCGCGGGGCCCGTCGTCGTGCGGGTGGTGGAGCGTGTCTAGCGGACGCTGACCGGGCTGTCGTCGGTCTGCTCGTAGAGGACGTAGCCCTCTTCGCCGTGGACCGCGGTGTCGATGCCGGCGACCTCGTCCTCGGTCTTGACGCGGAAGCCCATCGTCTTCTCGATGACCCAGCCGATGATGAAGGCCAGGACGAACGAGTACGCGCCGACGGCACCCGCTGCGGCCGCCTGCTTGCCGAGCTGCTCGAACGAGCCGGAGTAGATCAGGCCGGTGTCGTTGGCGAAGAAGCCGAGGAACAGCGTGCCGAAGATGCCGCCGACCAGGTGCACGCCGACCACGTCGAGCGAGTCGTCGAAGCCCAGGCGGTACTTCCAGTCGATGGCGAAGCAGCAGACGATGCCGGCGAGGAAGCCGAGCAGGATGCCCCAGCCCGGGGTCAGGTTGGCACAGGCCGGGGTGATCGCGACCAGGCCGGTGACGGCACCCGAGGCGGCACCGACGGAGGTCGCCTTGCCGTCCTTGAGCTTCTCGACGAGCAGCCAGCCGAGGACCGCGGCTGCGGGAGCGGCGAGCGTGTTGATCCAGGCGAGCGACGCGACACCGTTCGCGGCACCGGCGGAGCCGGCGTTGAAGCCGAACCAGCCGAACCACAGGATGGCGGCGCCGAGCAGGACGAAGGGCGGGTTGTGCGGCTTGTGCGCGCCCTTGGCGAAGCCGACACGCTTGCCGAGGACGATCGCCAGGGCGAGACCCGCCGCACCGGCGTTGATGTGCACCGCGGTGCCACCGGCGAAGTCGATGACGCCCCACGTGGCGGCCCAGCCGGAGGTCAGGTTGAAGACCCACGAGGCGACCGGGAAGTAGACGACCGTGACCCAGATGCCGGCGAAGACCATCCACGCGCCGAACTTGGCGCGGTCGGCGATGGCGCCGGAGATGAGCGCGACGGTGATGATCGCGAACGTCGCCTGGAAGCCGACGAACGCGAGGTCGGGGTAGGTGGCGGCGAGCGTGGTGGCCTGGGACTGTTCGAACGCCTGGCCGAGGCCGATCTGGTTCCAGTCGATGCTGAAGAACCCGACGACGCCGCTGACGGCCGTGTGCGGCCCCGTGTTGGCGAAGGCGATCGCGTAGCCGTACAGCACCCAGAGGACGCCGACGAGCGCGATCGCACCGAAGGACATCATCATCATGCTGATGACGGACTTCGCCTTCACCAAACCGCCGTAGAAGAAGGCCAGGCCGGGTGTCATGAACAACACCAGCGCAGCCATGATCATGATGAAGCCTGTCTGGCCCTGATCAAGCATCTGTTCACCTCTCGATTGCACGAGCGGCTCTTGGACCGCCTCGGGTGTCACCGAGTCTGGCGAGGCGAGGTTTCACGAGGGAGCACGAACTGTTTCGCGGATGTAACGCGACCGCGCCGTTTGTAAACGTCGTGTTTCCGCCGGCCCGATGTCCCCTGCGCGAGGGGCCCGAGACCGCCGTGGACAGATCGGTCCGGGCAGCGAGCGACGTTCAGGCGCGGGTGAGCGCCACGACGCGGGACGCCGCGCGCAGGTACTTCTTGCGGTAGCCGCCCTCGAGCATCACGTCGGGGTACACCTGGTCGAGCGGGGTCCCCGAGGCGACGATCCGCACCTGCGCGTCGTACAGCCGGTCCACCAGGGCGACCCAGCGCAGCGCGTCGGTCTGGTCGGTGAACGCCTGGACGTCGGTGAGCCCGACGGCGTCGAGGTCCTCGACCAGCGCGACGTACTTCGAGGGGTGCACGGAACCCAGGTGCGCGACCACCGCGCCGAAGTCGTCGAGCGTCACGGAGCCGGACGGCAGCGCGGCGGGCACGTCGGACACCACCTGCGCCGACTCGTCCACGGCACGTCGGCGGTAGTCGAGGCCGTCGATGCGCATGGTGTCGAAGCGGTCCGACATGGCCTGGATCTCGCGCAGGAAGTCCTGCGCGGCGAAGCGTCCCTCGCCCAGGGCTCCCGGTGGCGTGTTCGACGTCGCGGCGAAGCGGGTGCCGGTCTCGGTCAGTTCCTTGATGAGCCGGGTCATCACCATCGTGTCGCCCGGGTCGTCGAGCTCGAACTCGTCGATGCACACCAGTGCGGTGCCGCGGAGCAGGTCGACCGTCCCCTGGAACCCCAGGGCGCCCACGAGCGCGGTGTACTCGATGAAGGTGCCGAACGTCTTCCGCCCGGTGGCCGCGTGGTAGGCGGCTGCGAGCAGGTGGGTCTTGCCCACGCCGAACCCGCCGTCCAGGTACACGCCGGACTTCGCCGCGGGTTCCGCCGACTGCTTCCGGCGCCCGAACAGCCCGCGCCGCGGGGCGTCCGCGGGACCGGCGGCCACGAACGCGGCGACGGCATCGCGGACCGAGGCCTGCGAGTCGTAGTCCGGATCCGGCCGGTACGAGTCGAACGACGCGTCCGTGAACTGGGGCGGGGGCACGAGCGCCGCGGCCATCTGCTGCGGGGTCACCCGGGGATCACGGTCGACGAGGTGAGCGGGCAATCGGGGAACCCTTCCGGGAAGCATGTCGTGGGGTGTCACGTTGCGTCAGGGGCACGGTACGTCCGCGTACCGTTGCCCACAGGCACCGACGCCCGATCCTAGTCCGGCGCCAGCAGCACGCTCCCCAGCACCACGCTCCCCCGCACCCCCTGGAGGTACCCCCGATGACCGCACCGGTCGACCCGTCCGAGAAGTTCGCCGCCTACGCGCACCCGGAGCGCCTCGTCTCCACCGAGTGGCTGCAGGAGCAACTCGACGCCGGGGCCGGCGCGCCCGACCTGGTGGTCGTCGAGTCCGACGAGGACGTCCTGCTCTACGAGACGGGGCACATCCCGGCCGCCGTGAAGATCGACTGGCACACCGACCTCAACGACCCGGTGCAGCGCGACTACATCGACGGTGCCGCCTTCGCCGAGCTCCTCGGCGGCAAGGGCATCGGCCGCGACACCACGGTCGTGATCTACGGCGACAAGAACAACTGGTGGGCGGCCTACGCCCTCTGGGTGTTCACCCTGTTCGGCCACGAGGACGTCCGCCTGCTCGACGGTGGTCGTGGCAAGTGGATCGCCGAGGACCGCGCCCTGACCACCGACGAGACCCCGGTCACGCCCGTCGAGTACCCCGTCGTCGAGCGCCACGACGAGCCCGTCCGCGCCTTCAAGGACGACGTCCTCGCGCACCTCGGCAAGCCGCTCATCGACGTCCGCAGCGCCCCGGAGTACAGCGGGGAGCGCACGACGGCGCCCGACTACCCTGAAGAGGGCGCGCTGCGCGGCGGCCACGTCCCCACCGCCGTGAACATCCCCTGGGCGACGGCCGCAGCCCCCGACGGCACCTTCAAGTCACGCGACGAGCTCGACGCCGTCTACCGCGACGGCGCCGGCATCGGTGACGCCGACGAGGTCATCGCCTACTGCCGCATCGGTGAGCGCTCGAGCCACACCTGGTTCGTCCTGCAGCACCTGCTCGGCTACGACAACGTCCGCAACTACGACGGCTCGTGGACCGAGTGGGGCAGCGCCGTCCGCGTCCCCATCGTGCAGGGATCCGAGCCGGGTACTGTTCCGAACCGATGAACGCCAGCACCGACGCACCACTCCCCGCCACCCTCGCCGAGATCCGCGACGACTTCCTCGCCCTGGGTCAGAAGGACCGCCTGCAGCTCCTGCTCGAGTTCTCGAACGAGCTGCCCGCACTGCCCGAACGCCTGCAGGGGCACGAGGATGAGCTCGAACGCGTCGAGGAGTGCCAGTCCCCCGTCTTCATCACCGTGACGGTGGGCGAGGACGGCGACACCCCGGACGTGGTCCGGATGCACGCCACCGCCCCGCGCGAGGCGCCGACCACCCGCGGCTTCGCCTCGATCCTGGCGCAGGGACTGTCCGGCCTGACCGTCGAGCAGGTGCTCGCCGTGCCGACGGACTACCCGCTGACCATCGGCCTGTCCGAGGCGGTCAGCCCGCTGCGGATCCGCGGCATGGTGGGCATGCTCGGACGCGTCCAGCGTCAGGTGCAGGCGGCGGTCGCGTAGACGCGACCCGTTGACGGACAGGAGGCGCGGTGCCCGCTGGCCCCGCGCCGCCCGGCCGGGGTGGGGGGCGGACAA
>NZ_JABMLI010000002.1:0-425572 GCF_013205045.1 Curtobacterium sp. VKM Ac-2852 | reverse complement strand
CCGGGCCGCCAGGCCGTCGTAAGCTCCGGACGACCCCCGGCCAGACGGGCGGCGCGGGGCCCGCGGCCCCCGCGCCTCCTGTCCGTTGCTCGTTTCGGATGCATGCGGTCCTCTGGCATTTCAGTCGCTGGCCGTGACAGGATGGGCCCGTCAGCATCTGGGGGGAATTGACGATGGCGAAGATCCACGGGAACGATCCGACCGGCTACTCGTACGGCGCGGCGGACACGCTCAAATCGGCGTCGACGGCGCTCGCGTCGTCGATCGGCGGCCAGTCCGGATCGCGGTCGTCGTCGGTGACGACCGCGACTGCGGAGTTCCGGGGGTACTTCTCCGAGGTCTTCGCGGACAACGCCGACATCGGCGCACGCAGCGCGACGAAGCTCGTCGAGTCGTTGCAGAGCCTGTCGGGGTTCGTGCAGGAACTCCGCGACGCCGCGAAGGACGAGGACGACCGGCGGAAGCAGGCGAAGGCGTGGGACGCCCGCAAGCGTGAACGCGAGGAGAACTTCTTCGTCGGCGCCGGACACGAGATCTCGACGTGGTTCGGCGGCGGTGACGACCCGAAGCCCCCGGAGCCGGAACCGGAGCCGCGGCTGCAGGCGGACGAGGTCAGCGTCAAGGGGCGCGAGATCCCCGCGGGTGGTGGGACCAGCGGTGGGACGTCGTCGGCCGTCCCCGAAGACCTCCGCTCCTTCGAGGCGAACACCCGCACGCTCGACTCCGACCTGTCGGGTGCCGTCTCCACGTTCCGCAACGCCCTGAGCGACTACGAGGCCGAGTGCAACCCCTGCTGGGGCACGCTGAACGCCCAGTCGCTGCTGACCGCCGTCAACGACTGGCTCACCGCGAACGGGCAGGACGCCGACTGGGCGGGCACCGTCGCCGCGCAGTTCGAAGCCGCCGGTGGTGGTGCCGGGCCCGCGACGCTGTCGGACGCGGCGATCGCGGCGGCCCTGTCCGCGGCGGGCATCGACGCCGGACGTGACGACTTCACCATCGGACCGTTCTCGGCGATGGGGACGCCTCCGACGAACGGGTTCGCCGACGATCCCGTCAACACCGCCACGGGCAACTTCCTGGAGCCCGAGACCGACCTGTCGTTCGCCGGGCAGGCGGCGTCGCTCCGGCTCACCCGGATGTACAACTCGCTCGACGGCCGTGCCGGGGTGTTCGGGCTCGGGTGGTCCTCGATCCTCGACACCCGGCTGGAGATCACCGACGACGCCGCGTCGGTCGTGCTCGACGACGGCCGGCAGGTCGACTTCCCGCGGCAGGGCGACGGCTGGGACCGCGCGGTCGGCGAGGACCTGTGGCTCCGGGCCGAGGGGGACGGCCTCGTCGTCCAGGACAACGCCGGCGGTCACTGGGCGTTCACGCCGTCCGGACTGTGGTTGCGCAGCGGCCGTGGAGCCGGCACCACCGTGACCGTTCGGCGTGACGAGCAGGACCGCATCACCCGCCTGTCGCACGTGTTCGGACGGTTCATCGACGTCGAGTACGCGGGCGACCGGGTGGCGTCGACGAGCGCCTCCGACGGACGCCGCGTGGAGTACCACTACGACGATGCTCGTCGACTCGTCCGTGCGACGGACGCCGTCGGCAGCCGTCGGTACCGCTGGAACGACGACGGGCTGATCGACCGCGTGACCGCTGCCACGGGTGTGGTCGAGTGCGAGAACACCTACGACGCCCGTGGTCGTGTCGTCGAGCAGCGCACGCCGTTCGGACGGCGCGTGCGGTTCGCGTACCTGCCGGGCCGCGTCACCTCGGTCTCCGACGTCGACGGGGACCACACCAACACGTGGATCGCCGACCGCAAGGGCCGGGTCGTCGGGATCATCGACACCGACGGGCGGCGTCAGTCGATGTCGTATGACCCGCACGGCAACCTCGTCTCGGTGACCGAGCGCGACGGGCAGGTGACCGTCCACGGGTACGACGAGCGAGGACGGCGCGTCCGGACCGTGACACCGGAGGGCGCCGACCTGACCTTCGGGTACGACGAGCAGGACCGCATGACCACGGTGGTCACCGCGAACGGCGGGGTCGTCGAGTACGAGTACGCGGGCGACGACCGGAACCCGTCGACCATCGTCGACCCCGTCGGCGGTCGCACCGTGCTCGAGTGGCGGGACGGCCTGTTGGTCCGGACCACCGATCCGACGGGCGTGGTCGTCGTCTTCCACCACGACGCCTCCGGCGAGGTCGGCGGCGTCGAGAACGCCGTCGGTGACACCGCACGTCTGATCCGCGACGCCGGAGGCCGGATCATCGAGGCGGTCACACCGCTCGGCAACCGGACCCGGTACCGCTACGACGCCGCCGGCCTGCTCACCGCGCGTGAGGACCCGGACGGCGGGCTGTGGCGGTTCGAGCACGGCGACGGCGGTCGGGTCACGGCGACGATCGATCCGACCGGTGCCCGCACCGAGGTCGCCTACGGCCAGCACGGCGAGATCGTGTCCACCACGGATCCCCTCGGTCGCGTCGTGACGAAGGACTTCGACGCCTTCGGCAACGTCTCGTCGATGACCCTGCCCGACGGTGCCGAGTGGGCGTTCGTGCACGACGCGCTCTCCCGACTCGAAGCCGTGGTCGACCCGGCCGGTGGCACCTGGACACGCGAGCACGACGTGGTCGGAGCCCTCGGTGCGACGGTCGACCCGACCGGTGTCCGCACCGAGGTGGGGCGCTCGCGCGCTGACGGCGTCTCCACGGTCCGCGACGCCTTCGACGCCGTGTCCGTCACGACCGACGAGTTCGGCCGTCCGACCCGGCTCGAGCATCCAGACGCCTCCGCCGAACTCACGACGTACGACGCCTGCGGCCGACCGGTCGAACTCGTCGACGCGGACGGTGGACTCACCAGGATCGAGCGTGACCTGGCCGGACGAGTCGTCGGTGTGACCACTCCGGCGGGCCGCACCACCCGGTACGAGTACGACGCGTGCGGCCGCCCGGTCAGCGCGATCGACCCCGCTGGCGCACGCACCACGCTGACCTACGACGCCGATTCACGGGTCGTCGCGCGCACCCTGCCGACCGGCGAGGTCGCCCGGACCGAGTACGACCGCCAGGGCCGGGTCGTCCATGCAGACGTCCCCGGAGTCGGCACCGCGCGGTACCGGTACGACCGCGTGGGTCGGGTCGTGTCGGCGCGGGACACCCGTTTCGGCCAGAGGACCTTCCGCTACGACGCCGCCGGACAACTCGTCGCCGCGGTGAACGGGCTCGGCGGCACCACCCGGTACGAGTACGACCAGCGTGGGCGCCTCGTCCGCACCGTCGATCCGCTGGGTGGGGTGACCGTCCGCACGTACACGCAGCTCGACAAGGTGGCCTCGTCCACCGATCAGCTCGGTCGCACGACGACGGCGACCTACGACGCGGCCGGGCGCCAGCTCACCCAGACGGACCCGGACGGGAGCGTCCTGCGGTGGGAGTACGACGCGGCCGGGCGCGAATCCGCGCAGTACGCCGGGGACCGGTTGATCGGCCGCATCGACCGCGATGCGCGTGCTCGCACGGTGACGATCACCGACGAGACCCGTCCCGACTCCCCCGCCACCCACGTCCTCGAGTTCAGCCGACTGGGCCAGCTCGTCCGCCGTGCCACCGGCGCGCGCGAGACCCGGTGGACCCACGATACCGACGGACTCCGCACCTCGGTGCAGTCCCCTGACGGGTCCACGACCCGGTACGAGCACGACGACACCGGACGGGTCGTCCGCGTCGACCACTCCGCATTCGGCGAGGTCCGGTACGAGCACGACGCGGCGGGGCGGCTCCTGCAGGCCCGCGGCGGCGATCAGCTGCAGACCTGGGAGTACGCGAACGGACACGTGGTCCGGCACACGCGCATCGACGCGGACGGCACGCACGCCAGCACGATCGAACGCGACGCCGACGGGCGCATCACCCGGGTCGACGGACCCGGTGGGAGCACCACCTACGAGCACGACGATGCCGCGCAGCTGGTGGCGTCCGTCCAGGAAGCCCGTCGCACCGACTGGGTCTACGACGTCGCTGGTCGTCTGGCTGAGGAACGGACGGACTCCGGGGCCCGACGGTTCCGGCACGACGCCGCCGGTCAGCTGATCGGCGTCGACGCCGTGGACGGGTCGCCCGAGGTGGAGTACGCCTACGACGGCGCTGGTCGTCGGGTGCAGGCGCTCCGAGCCGACGGCGTGACGACCACGTACGGCTGGACCCCGCAGGGTCACCTCACCGGGGTGGCGGAGACCACCGCGGCAGGCAGCACCACGACCGACCTGCACGTCGACGCCCTCGGTGAACTCGCGCATGTCGACGGCCTCCCGATCGACTGGGACACCGCCGCGTTCGCACCGACGCTCCTGGCCGTCGGTGACGAGCCGGTGCTCCGCGCTCCCGGCGGCCTGATCGCGGTGGACGACCGCTGGATCGCCAGCGGTCGGCGCACCACGAGAGCAGCCGACGACGCCGACCCGTGGCAGACGCTCGTCGACCTCGGCGGCTCCGGCCTGCCCGGCGGCATCGCACTCGGCGCCGACGGTTCGCTGCAGGTCGCCGGCCTGGAGTGGATGGGAGCCCGCGCCTACGACCCGTCGTCGCGCGGCTTCCTGTCCGTCGACCCGGTCACCGCGCCCGCCGGAGCAGCCTGGGCCGGCAACCCGTACTCGTTCGCCGGCAACGATCCGCTGCACGCCATCGACCCGCTCGGTCTCGCGCCCGTTACCGACGCGGAGCTGGAGGCCTACGCGGCAGCCGAACAGGGTCCGCTCGCCCGGGCCGCTGCAGCCACCGGTGACTGGTTCGCGGACAACTGGGAGTACGTCGCCGGCGGTGCCATGGTCGTCGCCGGAGGGGTGCTCGTCGCCACCGGGGTGGGTGGTCCGGTCGGCGCGATGCTCATCAGCGCCGGTGCCGACACCATCATCCAGAAGGCCACCACCGGCGAGGTGAACTGGGGCCAGGTCGCCGTCAGCGGGGCATTCGGTGCGGTCGGCGGTGGTGCCGGTGCCCTGATCGGGAAGCACCTGCTGGGCAACGCCGCAGAGGGCGCGGTCGAGAACGTCGCGAACTACGCCGTGAGCGGCCAGCCGGTGACCCCCGGTGGCCTGCTCCGGAACGCGGCCGAAGGTGCCGCGACGTCGGCGGCCACCGGCGGCACGATGTCGAAGGTGCACCTGCCGACCGCGGTGAACAGGCTTTCCGACGTCGCTCCTTTACCTCCGACAGGACTCGGTGAGCGCGCTCAGCGAATTGCAGACAAGGTTCTCGAAGACCCGAACAAGATGGGGCACATCTTCGACAAGAAGGAACACGGACTTGATCCGCTCGTCGACTCGATGGGAGGGAAGCGTCCGGTCATCGAGGCCGTTGCCCATCACCTCGACAAAAAAGATCTACCCCCCGGCAAATTTGTTGAAGATGTACCGATAAGCGACGCTACTGTTCGCGTACGTGGATCCAATGTAGAGGACACCCCTCGTGTCGGTACAATGTTCATCCCAAGGGACACACCTTGAAGATTGGGGCAACATGAAGACAGAAGACGAATCACGTCTGCACGATCTCGTCCGCACTTGCTTGGATCACCTACTCCTACCTGAATCAGGACCATTGCAGGAACAAGCGCAAGCAATTCGAGGATTCCGAGCGACTGGTCCACGGATCTGGCAGATAGACCTTGACGACTCACCCGCCGTCAGCTTGCCGGACCAGCCCCTTCCGATCGAAGCCTCTTATGCAGATGAATCTTCTGAAGTTGTAGGCGAAGTTCTTATCTGGACGAAGAACGGGAGGATTGACAGTCTAGAGCTTCCGTGGTTCACGGATTTGATGCCAAGAAACATTCCCAGCGCTCAACAACTGCTATTTGACGAATGATTTCCAGCGTCTTCAAGCGGAGGACAAGGCGAGGTTGAATCGGATCCGATGCTGCGACTTTTTACCCGTGAATCTGAAGAGGGCGATAGCGGATGGTTCGACCTCGCCGACGTCGTGTCCTCCCTTCATCTGCCGCAGCTTTCATGGACGGCCGAGGACATATTCGTGAACGTGTCGAGAGATCCCGGACTGGACGTTGCCGAACTGGAGCAGCTCTCGAGCGCGCCCCACTTGCCCAATCCGGTGCTCGACAATGCCTCGTTCATGCGACTCACCGAAACCACGCAGCAGTTCATCGATGGCGAGTTCGTCGGATTCAACCCATCCGAAGTCGGTGATATCGACAGAGCAGTCATCCGTCTCGACATGAGTGACGGCTCGTTGTGGACGATCATCATCGACACAGATCGGGTCGAGATTCGGGACGGATTTGCCCGGGCATTCGGGCCGGGAACGCGAGTGCCGGCGATGACCACCCGCACCACCGGGCCTTCGACCGAAATGCCACCGTGAACACCGCACGGTCGCGAGCCTTGAGCAGAAACAGAGCAACCGGCCCACGAGAACGAAACGTGCTCTCTAGAGTCCACCGGTCCACGCGGGGATGGCTCCCCATCCGTGAACAGCATCACCCGTCAGGGTCGAGTTGCCCATCGGAGTTGGGGCGAAGCTCCCCCGCGATCCCACTTGTGACGTGTGCAGCCAAAGCCTGAAAGGACCACGTTGAGTTCACAGCAACAGGTCTACCCAGTTGCGGTCGGTGACGTGTTCACCGTGCCGCTCAACGACAGCAAGATGGTGCTCGGACAGGTGATCGGCAAGTACACGAAGGCGCTCTACGTCATCATCTTCGACCTCGTCGCGCCCGTCAGCTCAGTGCAGAGCCTCCACCTCAGCGAGGTGACGGCAGCGACTCCCATTCTCGCGCGGATGACGTTCGATGCGCGATTCCGACCGGGCATGTGGCAGATCGTGGGCAACAGCATTCCCGACCAACGCCGGTTCCTGCCCGCGTTCAGCCACGGATCGGAGGACTACGACGGGGTGCACGTCACGAACTTCGACAGGTCGAGGATGAGGAGGGCGACGGCTGACGAGGCCCGCCGTGTTCCGCATCTGACCGTCGACTCCCCGATGGTCGTGGAGAAAGCGGTTCGTGCCCACCACGGCTTGGAACCGTGGCGGCCGGTGTACGACGACCTCCGGTACCGCCCCACTCCGACGTCATGGGAACTCTTCGGAGAACCTCGATCTGCTCGAGCAGACTCAGCGAGGTCAGCTCCTGAACAGCAATCCGTACAAGGGAACGATCATGGTCGCTGACACCGCTGACACCGCTGACCCCACCGGGGACGCGATGACCGTCGAGCGCGCGGGCACGCTCGACCTCATAGGCGTCGACTTCCGGCTTGAGCTGGGGTTCGGCAACGGCTACCGCGTCCAGCTCGAATCCGAGTGCACCGTCACCGACCGGTCCGGAAGCACCGCGGTCGTCGATCCCGACCGCAAGGACTCACTGCTCCCGGTCCTGAGGCTGTTCGGTGCCGAGCTCGTTCGGAGTTCGGCCGAGAACGGCGTACTGACGCTGATCTTCGACGGCGGGGACACCCTCGTCGCCGGTCCCGACGCCGAGTTCGAGTCCTGGCAGGTCTCCGGGCCGAAGGGTCGCCCGGCCCGCACCGAGCCGCCGACCGGAAGCACGGGCACGGGCACGGAAGGAGATCGCGGATGAGCGGCGTTCCGCGCCAGCCCTTCGCGCTGGACATCGCCGGCGACACCGTCGACCTCATCAGCATCGGACCAGACGTGACGATCCGCTTCTCGAGCGGTGCTTCGCTCCGGTTCGAGACCGACTTCGCGCTGACAGGCTCTGACGGGGAGCACGCGTTCCTCGATCCCGGCGACAAACCGTCCCTGCTCGACCTCCTTGCCCTGCACAACAAGGTCGTCTCGGACGGTGCAGTCACGGGCGCGCGGATCGCCATCCGGTTCGCCTCGGGTGAGTTGCTCGAGGGCTGGTCGAACCGCCGAGGTCCGTCCTGGCACTACAGCGAACCGGGGCGCGCACGAGTGGACATCGACGTTCTGCCCGACGGCGAGGTCCGGTACCGACACAGCCCGTCGTCCGCGGAGATCAGACGGTGACGGACGCGCCCCCGGCCATCTCGATCCACCATCTCCGAGCGGTCACCAACGGAACGACTGTGGACCTGCCAGATCGTGTCGTCGAGGTCCTCGCCGCAGTGGGATCGGACGCGCAAGTGCTCGTCTCCGACGTGTCCGCATGCTCGTTCGCAGCGGTCATCCGCAGGAGCTATTCGACAAAGCAGCCGAACCTCGTACCGTTCATCGACCCACTCGAAGCCCTCGGGGACGAGCTCGTCCTGATCTGTCAGGTCGAGCACGGCGATGAACTCGTGACGGTCGTGTTGCGCGCGACGGACCGGACGCTCGTGGCTGCCACGGCGGTCGACCGCTCCGTCGGACTCGTCCACATCACCGTCCAGGAGCTGTGCAGGCGCCTGCGCGCATCAGACGCTCCGGGGGCGGAACTGGCGCTCGAGGTGGCATCGCAGTGTCCAGCCGAGGTCCGGGTCCGCATCTTCGAACAGGGAGCCCTTTCGACGGCACGGACCTTCCTGACGAAGTACACGATGGCCGCCGACAGTGGCTCCGACGTTCGCGGGCTCGACGAGTTCGCCCGTGTGCTCGCACCGCTCGGCGACGAGCAGCCGGGGCTCTCCACCGTGCAGGCTGACACCGCAGTCGCGATCATCGCGTTCACGCCGGGCAGGACCGACGTCCTCGCTGCCATGAGCGTGGGCGGCTTCTCGCCACAGGTCGAGACAACAGAGGAGACCGGATGACCACGACGTTGCCGAACGACCTCGAGATGGTCACGTACACGATCCCCGCTGATCACATCGTGCTGCCCGATCTGGTCCAGTTCTTCTCAGAGCTCGATTCACCAGAGCTCGTCTGGGTCCTCACGACCCTGTACGCCGTCACGTCCCCTGACAAGCCGGTCCAAGCGCTCCCACTCGAACGCCGCGTCGACGCGGCGGCGGAACCCGGGCTCATCCTGAGCCATGCCGAGGCGATGGAGATCGCTGACAGCATGCGGCAGCTCATCGACGGCGAGTTCCTCGGCTACCTCCCCGGCTCGGACCTGACCGACGAGTCGAACCTGGTCGTCCGGATCGACGCGTTCGACAGTGGCGAATGGACCGTGACGGTCCGACCGCCGCTCACGACGATGAGCGATGCCTTCGACCGGACGCACGGCCCAGCGCAGCTCGGCCGACCGGCGACTCGTCTCGAGGAGTTCGGGCCGCGACAGCAGACGACGAACGGAACGAATGCCGGACCACCCGCTTCGTGAGCAGGAATGGTCGGGTGTCGGACGGTGACCCGACCATTTCTGCTCACGATGCGACCGAACGGACGCAAGGGCGGACGGGAGGCGCGGTGCCAGCTGACACCGCGCCTCCCGTCCGCCCTTCGGTCGCGTCTACCGCGCGCTGGTCGCCCCGCGCCGCTGGACCACCTCGGTCAGCCACGCGAGGATGCGGGCGTCGAACCAGTCGGCGTCGTGGTTCCAGAGCTTGGTGTGCCGGGCCGTGGTCTGGATCTCGAGCCGGACCAGGTCCGGCCGCGCGCGGGCCAGGTCGTGCGAGGCCGAGGACGGCACGAACCCGTCGTCGTCGCTGTGCAGCAGCAGGATCGGCACCGTGAGCTCGTCGGAGCGCGTGACCATGTCGAGCTCGCGCAGGTCCACGGGAGCCTGGAGCCCGGCGAGCCGGTGCAGCACCGGCGTGCGGAGCAGGCGTTGCGCGACCTTGCGGACCGGACGCGGCAGACGCAGGAGCTGGCTCTGCGACTTCAGCACCGCGTGCCAGTCGACCACCGGGGACTCCAGCACCACCCCGTCGACCAGGCCGGCGAAGCGCGAGCGGAGCAGGGTCTGCAACACGACGGCGCCACCCATCGACCAGCCCATCAGCACGACGCTCTGGGCGTCCTGCGCGGTGAGCCAGCGGAGGACGGAGTCGACGTCCTCCCATTCGGTGCTGCCGAGGCCGTAGCGGCCGTCGACGCTCGGCGGGGCGACGCCGTCGTTCCGCCACGAGGCGAGCACCACCGAGTACCCGGCGGCGCGGAACACCGGGACGGCGCGGATCGTCTCGGCACGCGTGACGCCACGGCCGTGCACCAGGACCGCCCAGGGCGCTGCCGGGTCGTCGGCGCGGACGACCCAGGCGGGGGCGGGGCCGTTCGGGGTGGGGATGTCGACGTCCTCGACGGGCACGTCGAGTTCGCCGGGGGTCAGGTAGAACCAGCCGCCCCAGCGACCGCGACGTGCGGCGGTCGGATCGCCGGCGTCGATCGCGATGATGCGGCGCGTGACCGTGGTGTCGGTCGTGCCGAGGACCTCGCCGACGCGCATGTGGCCGGTGCCGCCGCCGAACCAGAGCGAGTAGCGGCCCTGCAGCTCGGTGTCGGCGGTGCGCTCGATCGTGACGGTCTTCCGGACGGGGTCGACGGCGTGGATCGGGACGCGCTCGTTGCGCTTGCGGTCGGGCGTGACCACGGCGCGGGCGACGGCGGCGACGAAGCCACCGATGACGGCCGTCCCCACCGCGGCAGCTGCCAGACCGGCGCCGAGTGCGATGAACCCGGCCGATCGAGCGGTCTCCTGGACGACGTCCTCGGCGGGTCGCGCGGATCGGGACATGGCCCGGAGCCTAGTCTGCATGTGTGTCCGAAACCCGAGAGCCCGACGCCTTCGCGCGGCTCCGCGCGTTCGTGTCCGGCGGCAGCGGCCGTGCCGAGACCACCGTCACCGAGATCCCCTCGCCGACCCGGATCGCACCGTTCTCGATCGCCCTGGCGGCGGACGTGTCCGGCACCGCGCACGGCGTCGAGTCGGACCTGGGCACCGGCCGGTTCATCGCCCTGTACGACCCGGAAGAACCCGAGGGCTGGGGTGGCGCGTTCCGCGTCGTCTCGTTCGCCCAAGCACCGCTCGAGCCGGAGATCGGCGTCGACGAGTTCGTCGCCGACGTGACCTGGAGCTGGCTCGTCGACGCGCTCGAGTCGCACGGTGCGACGTACGACCACGCCTCGGGCACGGCCACCAAGATCATCTCGCGCGGGTACGGTGACCTCGCCGCACAGGGCGACGGCGCCCAGCTGGAACTCCGCGCGTCGTGGACACCACGCGGCGACGACCTCACCGCACACGTCCGGGCCTGGCAGGACATCGTCGCCATGCTCGCCGGTCTGCCGCCCGCATCGGACGGCGTGACCCTGCTGGCCCCGAGGAGGCTCGCCAAGTGACCGACCCCGCTCCCCAGGACGCCGCTGGATCGACCGGCCCGGCTGCGCCCGCAGCCACGGCCGCCGGCTCGACTGCTCCCGCTGCCGCTGCTGGCTCGGCCGCTCCGGCCGCCGCCGCCAGCCCCGCCTTCGAGGCATCGCACGACGCCGTCAAGGTGATCGACACGCGCGAGGACTACCTCGAGGCGGTCGCCGCCATCGCCGCCGGCCACGGCCCCGTCGCGGTCGACGCCGAGCGCGCCAGCGGGTACCGCTACTCGCAGCGCGCCTACCTGATCCAGGTGTTCCGCCGCGGTGCCGGTGCGTTCCTGTTCGACCCGATCCCGATCGGCGACTTCTCGGAGCTGCAGGCCGCCATCGTCGACGAGGAGTGGCTGTTCCACGCCGCCTCGCAGGACCTGCCGTGCCTGCAGGAGGTCGGCCTCGTCCCGACGCGCATCTTCGACACCGAACTGGGCGCCCGCATCGCCGGGTTCCCCCGTGTCGGCCTCGGAGCCGTCGTCGAGCAGCTGCTCGGCATCACCCTGGCGAAGGCGCACTCGGCCGCC
Organism: Curtobacterium sp. VKM Ac-2852; assembly: GCF_013205045.1. Lineage (NCBI taxonomy): Bacteria > Bacillati > Actinomycetota > Actinomycetes > Micrococcales > Microbacteriaceae > Curtobacterium > Curtobacterium sp. VKM Ac-2852. The sequence goes on along the minus strand of NZ_JABMLI010000002.1, from coordinate 413,810 downwards.
GACTGGTCGACCCGTCCGCTGCCGCAGTCGTGGCTCGTCTACGCGTCGCTCGACGTCGAGCTGCTGCCCGACCTCCGCGACGCCCTCGCCGAGAAGCTCGACGAGGCGGGCAAGACCCGGATCGCCCAGGAGGAGTTCGACGCGGTCCTGCACCGCGCCCCGAAGCCCGCCCGCGCCGAGCCCTGGCGTCGGCTGTCCGGCATGCACGCGCTCCGTGGTGCTCGAGCACTGGCGATCGCCCGGTCGCTCTGGCTCGCCCGTGACGAGTACGCACGACAGGCGGACATCGCCCCCGGACGCACGATCCCCGACTCGGCGATCGTCGCCGCCGCGGCCGCTGCACCCGAGTCCCGCGCCGAACTCGGTGCGCTGAAGTCCTTCACGGGCCGCGCCAGCCGTTCCGAGCTCGACCGCTGGTGGGCCGCCGTCGAGGAAGGCCGCACCACCGAGGACCTCCCCCGTCTCCGCGGTGCCGGCGAGGCCACCCTGCCCCCGCCCCGCGCCTGGGCGGACCGCAACCCGGCGGCCGACCGCCGGTACAAGGCCGCGCGCGCCGCGGTCACGAAGCGTGCCGAGGAGCTCGACATCCCGCTCGAGAACCTGCTCACGCCGGAGACGCTCCGGCTCGTGTCGTGGGCCCCGCCGTCGCCGCCGTCGACCGAGCTGGTCGGAGCCGCCCTCGCCGAGCACGATGCCCGTCCGTGGCAGGTCGAGGAACTCGCGTCGATCATCGCGTCGGCCTTTGTCGCTGCTGCACAGCGGCCCGCGGCGACGGACGACGACGAGTCGTAGGAACTGCCCAACCGGCATGCGGCCGCCCAGGCTGGGGGCATAGCGTCGGGAGGGTCGCCGGGCGAGGCCCGGCCAGGCCGGAGCGACCTGCGTTCCGGCCCGATCGATGAGGATCTGGGAGGCCCGGATTGCCAAAGGCATCAGACGTCGTGTTCGTGGACGGCGTTCGCACACCGTTCGGACGAGCCGGCGAGAAGGGGGTGTTCTGGAAGACCCGGTCCGACGACCTCGCGGTCCACGCGATGCGCGGACTGCTCGACCGGAACGCCTTCGACACCGCAGCCGTGGACGACGTCGCCGTCGCGGCCACCACGCAGCAGGGCGACCAGGGGCTGACGCTCGGCCGCACGGTCGGCATGCTCGCGGGTCTGCCGAAGTCGGTGCCCGGCTACGCGATCGACCGCATGTGCGCCGGTGCCATGACGAGTGTCACGACGCTCGCGGGTGCCATCGCCTTCGGCGCCGCCGACATCGCGATCGCCGGTGGTGTCGAGCACATGGGCCGGCACCCGATGGGCTTCAACGCCGACCCGAACCCGCGCTTCGTCGCGGAGCGCATGGTCTCGAGCGACGCCCTCGTCATGGGCGCCACCGCCGAGCGCCTGCACGACCGCTTCCCCGCGATCACGAAGGACCGCACGGACGCCTACGCCGTCCAGTCCCAGCAGCGCTACGCCGCCGCCTGGGCGAACGGCAAGCTCCAGCCGGACGTGATCCCGGTCGAGGTCAACAAGGGCGACGGCTGGGACGTGGTCAGCACCGACGAGCCGCCGCGGCCGGGGACGACCCTGGAGGCGCTGGCCGCGTTGAAGACGCCGTTCCGGCCCCACGGACGGGTCACCGCCGGCAACGCAGCCGGTCTGAACGACGGTGCCACCATGAGCCTGCTCGCGTCCGAGGACGGCGCGAAGCAGCACGGACTGTCGACGAAGATGCGCATGGTCTCGTTCGCCTTCGCCGGCGTCGAGCCCGAGGTCATGGGCGTCGGCCCGGTCCCCGCGACCGACAAGGCCCTGTCGAAGGCCGGCCTGTCGATCGACGACATCGGCCTGTTCGAGATCAACGAGGCGTTCGCCGTCCAGGTGCTCGCGTTCCTCGACAACTACGGCATCGCCCAGGACTCCCCGAACGTGAACGCCTGGGGCGGCGCGATCGCCGTCGGCCACCCGCTCGCGTCGAGTGGCGTCCGGCTGATGAACCAGCTCGCCGCACAGTTCGCCGAGCGACCGGACGTCAAGTACGGCATCACCACGATGTGCATCGGGCTCGGCCAGGGCGGAACCGTCATCTGGGAGAACCCGAACCACAGCAAGTCGGCCGAGCGTTCGGCTCGGAAGGGGGCGTGACCATGACCATCGTCGACAACGACCGACTGGCCGAACTCAGCGAGGACGAGGTCGTCACGCACTCGTTCGTCAAGCACGTCACGATGCCCTCCGGTGGCACGCTGGCGCTCATCACGCTCGACAACGGCAAGGACTACAAGCGGCCGAACACCCTCGGGCCCCGCACGCTCCGTGAGCTGTCCGGCGTGCTCGACACCCTGAAGACCGAGGCCGCCGCCGGCACGATCCAGGGCGTCGCGATCACCGGCAAGGAGTACTGCTTCGCCGCCGGGGCCGACCTGTCCCAGGCAGCCGCGGTCCCGTCGCGCGAGGCCGCCCACGACCTGGCCGCCCTCGGGCACGCCACGCTCAAGAAGTTCGCCGACCTCGGGGTGCCGTCGTTCGCGTTCGTGAACACCCTGGCGCTCGGCGGTGGGCTCGAGATCGCCCTGCACTGCACCTACCGGGCGTTCTCGTCCGCGGCGCAGGGCATCGGGCTCCCCGAGGTGTTCCTCGGCATCATCCCCGGCTGGGGCGGCGCGACGCTGCTCCCCCGCCTGATCGGCCCGGAGCGCGCGCTCCGCGTCATCGTCGAGAACCCGCTCAAGAACAACCGCCTGATGGACGGCCCGGCCGCGGTCGAGATCGGCATCGGTGACGTGCTCGTCCCGTCCGTCACGTTCCTGCCCTCGGCCGTGGCGTGGGCGGACGGCGTCATCACCGGAACGACCAAGGTGGTGCGGAAGAACGAGCCGGGCATGCTCGAGAAGGCCGCATGGGGCACCGTCGTCAAGGTCGCCCGCGGACAGGTCGCGTCGAAGATCGGCACCGTGCCGAAGTCGCCGTTCCGGGCGCTCGACCTCGTCGCCGCCGCCAAGTCGGGTTCGCTCGACGAACGCTTCGCCGATGAGGACGAGGCCCTCGCCGACCTCATCTCGGGCGACCAGTTCGCCGCGTCGATGTACGCCTTCGACCTCGTGCAGAAGCGTGCGAAGAAGCCCGTCGGCGCTCCCGAGGGCGTCGACGCGAAGAAGATCACGAAGGTCGGCGTCCTGGGCGCCGGGCTGATGGCGTCGCAGTTCGCGCTGCTGTTCGCCCGACGCCTGGGCGTCCCCGTCGTCATCACCGACGTCGACCAGTCCCGTGTGGACGCCGGCGTCGAGCGGATCCGCGGCGAGGTCGCGAAGCTGCTCGACAAGGGCCGGATCTCCCCCGACGACGCGAACCGCATCACGGCACTCGTCAGCGGGTCGGTGTCCTACGACGCCTTCGCCGACGCCGACTGGGTGATCGAGGCCGTCTTCGAGGAGATGACCGTCAAGCAGGAGGTCCTCCGGAAGATCGAGCAGGTCATCGCACCGGACGCCATTCTCGCCACGAACACGTCGTCGCTCTCCGTCGACGAGATGGCGTCGGTCCTGACGAACCCCGAGCGACTCGTCGGCTTCCACTTCTTCAACCCGGTCGCGGTCATGCCGCTGCTCGAGGTGGTGCGCGCGGCGAAGACCTCGGACGAGGCCCTCGTCACCGCCCTCGCCGTTGCGAAGACCCTGAAGAAGACCGCGATCATCACCGCGGACCAGCCGGGCTTCGTCGTCAACCGGGTGCTCGCACGGGTGCTCGGCGAGGCGATGCGCGGCGTGGAAGAGGGCACCTCCTTCGACACCGTCGCCCAGGGTGCCGCACCACTCGGCCTGCCGATGTCACCGTTCGAGCTGCTCGAGCTCGTCGGGCTGCCGGTCGGCGCGCACGTGCTCGACTCGCACCACGCGGCCTGGCCCGAGCGCTTCTACCCCGGCGACGGCCTGAAGAAGATCGCCGAGCACGGGACGATCCTGACCCGCGACAAGAAGGGCAATGCGACCGGGTACGACCCCGCCGCCGTGAAGCTCGTCGCGCCGTCCAAGAAGGACGCGAAGCCGGTCGACGCCGCCGAGATGCAGCGCCGGTTCGAGGACGCCCTGGCCGACGAGCTGCACCGCATGCTCGAGGACCGGGTCGTCGAGCACGTCGAGGAGATCGACCTCGGGCTCATCCTCGGTGCGGGGTACCCGTTCCAGGCGGGTGGGATCAGCCCGTACCTCGACCGGTCCGGCGCGTCCGAGCGAGTGTTCGGCGGCACGTTCCACGAGCCGCGGATCGTCGGCCCCGCTTCCCGCTAGCGCCGACTCGGTCTCGAAGGCCCCACCGCCGCACAACCAAAGTCACCCCGAATCGCGGATCGCCGTGGTTCGGGGTGACTTTGGTTGTGCGAGACGCTCGCGAACCGCGCGGTCAGCGGTCGGACGCCGCGGACTCGCGGGACCGCGCGGGCTTCGCCTGCGGCAGCTTCGTCCCGACGACCTGGTCGATGACGTCGCGGGCGATGGCCTGCGCCGTCAGCCCCGCGTCGGTGAGGATCTGCGACCGGGTCGCGTGGTCGATGAACGCGTCGGGCAGCCCGAGCTCGTTCACCCCGGTGTCCACCCCGGCAGCGCGCAGGTCCTGCCGCAACCGGGTCCCGACTCCGCCGACCCGCACGCCGTCCTCGATGGTGATCACGAGTCGGTGCGTCCGCGACAACTCGATCAGCGAGGTCGGGATCGGCACCACCCAGCGCGGGTCCACGACGGTGACGCCGATGCCCTGCGCCTCGAGCAGCGCCGCGGCCTCGAGTGCCACCGGCACCATCGACCCGACGGCGACGAAGAGCACGTCCTCGACGTCGTCCGCGGCGGCGTGCAAGACGTCCACACCATCGGGGAGACGACGGACCGCGGGGATGTCCGGTCCGACCTGCCCCTTCGACCACCGCAGCACGGTGGGGGCGTCGTCGACGGCGATCGCCTCGCGGAACTCCTCGCGCAGCGTCGGGGCATCGCGGGGCGCGGCGATCCGGATCCCCGGCACGACCTGCAGCAGCGCGAGGTCCCACATGCCGTGGTGCGAGGGGCCGTCCGGGCCGGTGATGCCGGCACGGTCGAGCACGAACGTCACGCCGGCCCGGTGCAGGGCGACGTCCATCAGCACCTGGTCGAACGCGCGGTTCAGGAAGGTCGCGTAGAGCGCCACGACCGGGTGGAGTCCCCCGTAGGCCAGGCCCGCGGCAGTCGTCACGGCGTGCTGCTCGGCGATGCCGACGTCGTAGACCCGGTCGGGGTGCTGCTCCTGGAACAGGTGGAGCCCCGTCGGCCGGAGCATCGCCGCCGTGATGGCGACGATCCGAGGATCCGAGGCGCCGGCATCGGCGAGGGAAGACGCGAACACCGACGTCCACGACGGCCCCGATGCGGCGTCGAGCGACTCCCCGGTCTCCGGGTCGATGTGCCCGACCGCGTGGAACTGGTCGGCCTGGTCGCGCAGGGCGGGCTCGAAACCGTGGCCCTTCTCGGTGATCGCGTGCACGATGACGGGAGCGCCGTACTCCTTGGCCTGCCGGAGCGCTGCCTCCATCGCCTGCTGGTCGTGGCCGTTCACCGGGCCGATGTACTTGATGTCGAGGTTCGAGTACAGCGCCTCGTTGTTCGTCAGCCGCGACAGGAAGCCGTGCAGGCCCCCGCGCATGCCTCGGTACACCGCACGACCCGGAGCGCCGAAGCGAGCCGCCACGGCCTGCGTGCCCTCGTACAGGGCGCGGTACTCGCGGCGGGTGCGCACGGAGCTGAGGAACCGCGCCATGCCACCGATCGTCGGGGCGTACGAGCGGCCGTTGTCGTTGACGACGATGACCAGTCGACGGTCGTTGTCGTCGGAGATGTTGTTGAGCGCCTCCCACGTCATGCCGCCGGTGAGCGCGCCGTCCCCGACCACCGCGACGACGGTGCGGTCGGTCTGCCCGGTCTGCCCGAACGCGCGGGAGATGCCGTCGGCCCACGACAGCGACGACGACGCGTGCGAGGACTCGACGATGTCGTGCTCGGACTCGCTCCGCTGCGGGTAGCCGGCGATGCCGCCGCGTTCGCGCAGCTTCGAGAAGTCCTGACGGCCGGTCACGAGCTTGTGCACGTACGACTGGTGCCCCGTGTCGAAGACGAACGGGTCGTTCGGCGAGTCGAACACGCGGTGCATCGCGAGCGTCAGCTCCACGACGCCCAGGTTCGGCCCGAGGTGCCCACCGGTCTTCGCGACCTCGGCGACCAGGAAGCGCCGGATCTCGGCGGCGAGGTCGGTCATCTGCGCGTCGGAGAGACGCTTCAGGTCGCGCGGCGACGTGATGCTGGCGAGCAGGCTCACGGGCGCTCCTTTCGTGGGTACCAAGCCATCACCCTATTCCCGCTACCAGGTGACGGACTGGAGGCCCGTGGCGGTGTCGCCACGGGCCTCCAGTCCGATCTGTGGTCGCGTCAGCGACCCGTGCGTACGACGCTCCTGTCGTTCAGCGGACTCAGACGAGCGAGCGGAGCACGTACTGCAGGATGCCGCCGTTGCGGTAGTAGTCGGCCTCGCCGGGGGTGTCGATACGGACGACCGCGTCGAACTCGATCGGCTGCTTGCCGGCCGGCGAGTGCTCGCTCGGCGTCGCGGTGACGTGCACCGTCTTCGGGGTGCGGCCCTCGTTCAGCTCGGTCAGCCCGGAGATCGAGACGACCTCGGTGCCGTCGAGCCCGAGGGACTCGACCGTCTCGCCCGCCGGGAACTGCAGCGGGACGACGCCCATGCCGATCAGGTTGGAGCGGTGGATCCGCTCGAAGCTCTCGGTGATGACCGCACGGACCCCGAGCAGGTTCGTGCCCTTGGCCGCCCAGTCACGGGACGAGCCGGAGCCGTACTCCTTGCCGCCGAAGATGACGAGCGGGATGCCCTGCTCCTGGTAGTGCTGCGAGGCGTCGTAGATGAACGACTGCGCACCGTCGGGCGTCGTGAAGTCACGGGTGTAGCCGCCCTCCACGCCGTCGAGCAGCTGGTTGCGCAGACGGATGTTCGCGAACGTGCCGCGGATCATGACCTCGTGGTTGCCGCGACGCGAGCCGTAGGAGTTGAAGTCCTTGCGGTCGACGCCGTGCTCGGCGAGGTACTGGCCGGCGGGGCTGTCGGCCTTGATCGAACCGGCCGGCGAGATGTGGTCGGTCGTGACCGAGTCGCCCAGCTTCGCGAGCACCCGGGCGCCGGAGATGTCCGACACCGCGTCGGGCTGCATCGTCATGCCCTCGAAGTACGGGGGCTTCCGGACGTAGGTCGACTCCTGGTCCCACTCGAAGGTGTCGCCGGTCGGGGTCGGCAGGTTCTTCCAGCGGTCGTCGCCCTCGAACACGGAGCCGTACTCGTGGGTGAACATCTCGGTGTCGATCGACTCGTCGATGACCTGCTGCACCTCGGCCGCGTCGGGCCAGATGTCGGTCAGGTAGACGTCGTTGCCGTCCTGGTCGGTGCCGAGGGCGTCCTTGTCGAAGTCGAAGTGCATCGACCCGGCGAGGGCGTAGGCGATGACCAGCGGCGGGGACGCCAGGTAGTTCATCTTGACGTCGGGGTTGATCCGGCCCTCGAAGTTGCGGTTGCCCGAGAGCACCGCGGTGACGGCGAGGTCGTTGTCCTGCACGGCCTGCGAGATCTCCTCGGGCAGCGGGCCCGAGTTGCCGATGCAGGTGGTGCACCCGTAGCCGACCGTGTAGAAGCCGAGCTGCTCGAGGTAGGTGGTGAGACCGGCCTTCTCGTAGTAGTCGGTGACGACCTTCGACCCGGGCGCGAGGGTGGTCTTCACCCAGGGCTTCGCGGTGAGGCCCTTCTTCGCGGCGTTCCGGGCGAGGATGCCGGCGGCCATCATGACCGACGGGTTCGACGTGTTCGTGCACGAGGTGATCGCGGCGATCGCGACGGCACCGTGGTCGATGGTGAACGGGTCGGCCCCGTCCATCGCGACCTTCGTCGGCGCCGAGGCGGTCGACGGTGCGCTCGACACGTGCACGTGCTCGTGCAGTGCGGTGTCCTCGTTGGTCGAACCGGCGGCGATCGGGTCGGAGGCCGGGAACGTCTCCTCGACCGCGTCGTCGAGGTCGGTCTGCTCGGACGGCGTCGTGTAGTTGTTCAGGTCGAGCTCGAACTGGCTCTTCGCGTTCGTGAGCTCGATGCGGTCCTGCGGACGCTTCGGGCCCGAGATGGACGGCACGACCGTGGAGAGGTCGAGCTCCATGTACTCGGAGTAGTTCGGCTCGACCGAGGCGTCGTGCCACAGGCCCTGGGCCTTGGAGTACGCCTCGACCAGGGCGATCTGCGCCTCGTCGCGACCGGTCAGCCGCAGGTAGTCGAGCGTGACGTCGTCGACCGGGAAGATCGCCGCCGTCGAACCGAACTCGGGCGACATGTTGCCGATGGTGGCGCGGTTGGCGAGCGGGACGGCACCGACACCCTCGCCGTAGAACTCGACGAACTTGCCGACGACGCCGTGCTTGCGGAGCTCCTGCGTGATGGTGAGCACCACGTCGGTCGCGGTCACGCCGGCCGGGATCTCACCGGAGAGCTTGAAGCCGACGACCTTCGGGATGAGCATCGACACGGGCTGGCCGAGCATCGCGGCCTCGGCCTCGATGCCGCCGACGCCCCAGCCGAGCACGCCGAGGCCGTTCACCATCGTGGTGTGCGAGTCGGTGCCGACCAGGGTGTCCGGGTACGCGTAGGTCTCGCCGTCGAAGTCACGCGTGTACGTGACCTTCGCCAGGTACTCGATGTTCACCTGGTGGACGATGCCGGTGCCCGGGGGGACGACCTTGAAGTCCTCGAACGCGGTCTGGCCCCAGCGGAGGAACTGGTAGCGCTCACCGTTCCGCTCGTACTCGAGGTCCGTGTTGCGCTGCAGGGCGTCCGTGCTGCCGAACAGGTCGGCGATGACGGAGTGGTCGATGACCATCTCGGCCGGGGACAGCGGGTTGATCTTGTTCGGGTCGCCGCCGATGTCCGCCATGGCCTCGCGCATGGTGGCGAGGTCGACGATGCACGGCACACCCGTGAAGTCCTGCATGACGACGCGCGCCGGCGAGAACTGGATCTCGGTGTCGGGCTCCGCGTCGGGCCGCCAGGAGCCGAGTGCCCGGATCTGTCCCTCGGTGACGTTCTTGCCGTCCTCGGTGCGGAGGAGGTTCTCGAGCAGCACCTTCAGGCTGTAGGGCAACTTCTCGTGCCCGGGAACCGAGTCGATCCGGTGGATCGCGTAGTCGACACCCCCAACCGACAGTGTGTCCTTCGAGCCGAAGCTATTGACTGCAGCCACCGTGCCGCCTCCCTACTGATCGGTTTGCCCTCATCCTCGCGGGCCGTGGACCGTCCCACCAGCAAGGCAAACCTAATCCCGAGAACGCGTGCGCGCCCTGCGAGAACTATCTTGATGTCGAGAGAACTCTACACCGGGGCGACGTCGTCGCGTCGGACGAACACGGTGCGGACCAGCAGCCAGGTCACCCAGAGCACCGCCGCGTACAGCGGCACGCCGAGGATCAGCTTCAGCCCGGCGAGCAGTTCGACCTGCGCCGTCAGGTACAGCGGGACCTCCACCGCGAGCCGGACCGCGAACAGCCCGACCCAGATCCAGGTGGCGACCGTCAGTACCCGGCGCTTCACCGGGTCGGCGCGCCAGTCGACGTGCGAGCCGTCCTCGTTCGCCGGCAGCAGGAAGCCGACGACGAGCCCGATGAGCGGCCAGCGGATCGCCAGCGTGATCAGCAGCCCGACGAGCCAGACGGCGTTGATGACGATCCCGGGGATGAAGTTGCTCTCCGCACGGCCGGTGATGAGCGCGAGGCCGGCCGAGACCGCGACGCCGAGGATGCCCGCGAACGACATCGTCACCGACTGCCGCTGCAGCAGCCGGAGCACCACGAACACCAGGCCGACCGCCACCGGGATCACGACGCTCGGCACGAGCTCCTTCGTGATCGCGTAGACGACCAGGAACGCGAACCCGGGCAGCACCGATTCGGCGAGGCCGCGCACCCCGCCGACCGCGCCGAGCAGCGCCCGGCCGGACGGCGCCTCACCGGGCGCGACGCGGGCGATGCCGGCGTTCTGCACGGCGTCGCGGAACTGCGCGGAGAAGGACGGTGCCACCGACGGCTCAGCCGCCGGTGCAGCGGGGTCGGAGCCAGCCGTCTCGGGTCGTGGGGTGTCGTCGTGGTCCGGCACCGTGCCTCCAGGCGGGGTTGGTCGTCAGTCGGTCAGATCGCGGTCTGCGTCGACTTGGGCATGTGCAGCGGGATGAGGTCGCGCGGCGGCATCGGCGTCGTGCCACGCACGACGACGACGCTGCGGAACAGCTCCTCGATCTCGCTGGCGTCGTCGGGCTGCTCGGCGGCCTTGCCGGCGATCACGCCGCGCAGGAACCAGCGCGGGCCGTCGACGCCGACGAAGCGGGCCGGACGGGAGCCGGCGGTGCCGCCGTCGCCGTCCACGGCGACCGGTACGGACGCGCGGAGCTCGGGGCCGAACGGGCCGTCGACCTCGGTCACGACACCGCCCTGGCGTTCGATCTGCTCGGCGATCTGGGCGCGGATCTCGTGCCACAGGCCGGTGGACCGGGGCGCCGCGAACGGCTGGACCTGCAGCGTGGACTCGTCGTAGTCGAGCCCGACCGCGACGACGCGCTGCGAGCCCTCCTCGACCTCGAGGCGCAGGTGCAGGCCCTCGCGCGGGAGCACCTTCACCCCGCCCAGGTCGACGTAGGGGCGGACCAGGTTCGCCTCGGTCTCGTCATGGGGGCCGTTCTCGGCCCGGTCCTCCGGAGCGGACTTGTCCGTCGGGGCGACCGCGTCGACCTCGTCGAGGTCCGCGTCGGCATCCGTCGCGATGTCGACCTCGGGGGACGTGTCCGCGACCTCGATGTCGTCGGCGACGGCGTCCGCCACCTCGACCTCGTCCCGCTTGCGTCGGCCGAACTTCATGCGCGCGTTCCTTCCTGAGCGTCTGCGGCGGCACCGGTCACGGCGTCGCTCCGGTCACCGTAGCCCGACGAGCCGAACCCGCCCTGTCCGCGGACGCTGTCCGGCAGGTCGTCGACCCGGGTGTAGGTCACCTTCGGCACCGGCATCACGATCAACTGGGCGATGCGGTCGCCGACGTGCACCTCGTACGGTTCCGTCTGGTCGGTGTTGAGCAGGGCGACCTTGATCTCCCCGCGGTAGCCGGAGTCGACGGTGCCGGGGCTGTTCACGATCGTGATGCCGTGCTTCGCCGCCAGGCCGCTCCGCGGGACCACGAACGCGGCGTAGCCCTCGGGCAGCGCGATGCGCAGACCCGTGGCGGCCAGGTGTCGTTCCCCCGGCTGCAGTACGAAGGCCTCGGTGGAGACGAGATCGGCACCCGCGTCGCCGGGGTGGGCGTGGCCGGGAGCGTGCTCCCCGGTCCAGAGGACGTCGACTGGTTCGGTCACGTGACGAGGGTAGTGCAGCCGTGACCGTTCCGTGACCTCGCTCGCTCGTGATCGAATGGACCCGTGACCCTGTACCGCGAACGACTCTGGGCCCCGCCCGCCCTCTACCTGGCGACGGCGCTCGTCATCCCCGCCACCCTGCTCGTCTTCCTCCCCATCAGCGTCCTGGCCGGCGTCCTCGTGGCGATCGGGATGGAGCTCGGGGTGCTGGTCCTCCTGTGGGCACTCGCACCCACCATCGAGGTCACCGACACCGAGTTCCGTGCGGGCAAGGCACACCTCCCCCGCACGCTCGTCGGCACGACCGAGGCGTTCGAGGGCGCAGCGGCCACCGAGCAGCGCGGGCCGGCACTCGACGCCCGCGCGTGGACCCTCTTCCGCGGCTACGTCCGGGGGGTCGTCAAGGTCGAGGTGCGCGACGACGCGGACCCCACGCCCTACTGGCTGGTGAGCGTCCGACACCCGGGCAAGGTCGTCGAGGCGCTGCGGTCCTGACGGACCACGGTCCACGGCCTGGAGGCGCGGCTCGGCCCCGCCTCGCAGCACACGACGAAGGCCCCGCATCCCTGGAGGATGCGGGGCCTTCGCTGATCGTTGCGTCGAGGACGACGCGGCTGTGTTCGCTAGAGCGACGCGCACTCCGCGCAGACCGGTCCGAGCTTCGACTCGTGGTCGAGCTGGGAGCGGTGCTTCACGAGGAAGCACTCGACGCAGGTGAACTCGTCGACCTGCGGGGGCAGCACCACGACGTCGAGGTCGACGTCGCTGAGGTCCTGCCCGGCGAGTTCGAAACTGCCGGGGTTGTCGGAATCATCGTCGACGACCCCCGACATCTTGTCGGGAACGCGCTCCTTGAGGGCCTCGATCGACTCCGAGTCGGAGTTGTCGTCGGTCTTCCGGGGGGCGTCGTAATCGGTGGCCATGCCCATCCATTTCTCGTATCGAGAGGTCGTCGCCGGGTGATCGGCGGCGACAGTTTGCACCACGCCCCGCCAGAGCGCAAACCGAGTGCTGCGGCGGGTCGTGCTGGCGGTGCAACCCACGACCGGAACCGGACATTCCCGACACCCGTTGCCGGAGTGCCGCGTGCCCGGGATCGGCGGCGCGGATGTCCGCGGCACGCCCGTGCGCCTCCCCGGAAACCGCCCGTCGTCCCTGCATACTCACGGGGTACGACAGCAGGACCGTACGCGACGCTGGGAAGGCGGAACCATGCAAGACGTGAGAGTCATCGGAGTCGAGTCCGGCGCACTCCTCCTGGCGACCGACGGCGGCACCGAGTTCCGGTTGCCCGTCACGTCGTCGCTGGCAGGCCAGGTGCGCCAGGCGAACCCCGACGCCGGTCCGCAGAAGCGGGTCTCCCCCAAGGACGTCCAGGCACGCATCCGTGGCGGCGCAGACGCCGCCGACGTGGCCGCCGCGCTCGACGTCGACGTCGAGTACGTCCGTCGCTTCGAGGGGCCGGTCCTCGCCGAGCGCGCCTTCATCCTCGACGCCTCGCACCGTGTGCCGGTCACCCCGGTCGACGACGAGTCCCCCGACACCTTCGGCCCCGCGATCACCGCGAAGCTGGAGGCCGGTGAGGCCACCGCGATCACCTGGGGCTCGTGGAAGCACCCGGAGAGCGGGTGGCAGGTCCGCGTCCGCTACACCGCGGGCGAGGTCGAGCACGACGCCCAGTGGCACTTCGACCCGAAGACCTCGACCCTCGCGCCGGACAACGGTGACGCCCACCGGCTGTCGCACACCGACGACGAGGGCATCGCCCCGCGCCTGCGCGCGGTCGAGTTCGAGCAGCAGGACGACGACGGCACCCGCTTCGACTCCGGCGCCTTCCGCGTCGACGAGCCGGAGCAGCCGGCCGCCGAGCCCGAGCCGTCCCAGCACGCCCCACTCCGCGCACCGCTGCCCCGCATCGGCCAGGCCGCCGTGGAAGAGCGCGCTCCCGGCAACGAGACCGCCGACCTGCTCGAGGCGCTCCGCCGTCGTCGCGGGGAGCGCGAAGCAGCGTCCTTCGGCGAACAGCGCGACGAGCCCGCCCGTGGGACCTCCATCAGCGTCGTCGACATCCCGCTGCAGGGCTTCGAGGACGGCGGCGCGCACGACACCGCACCGCAGTCCTCCGACGTCCGTCCCGCCTCGGCGCCGGAGTCCGAGAGCCGTGGCGAACGCAAGAAGCGCAACCGTCGCTCGATGCCGAGCTGGGACGAGATCGTCTTCGGCACCCGTCCGGACGACGACCCCGCCTGATCAGCACGTGCACCGACCGTCGGCGCCGACGTCCTAGTGGGCGAACGCGCCGGCGAGTCGGAGCGGCACGATCGTCTCCTCGTCGGTCATGGCACCGTGCTGGCCGATCATGCGCTTCGGCGTCTCGTCCTCGCGCAGGGCACGGTCGTCGTTGAACGCCCACGAGCCGCGCGCCACGACGAGCACGTCGCCGATGCGCGGCACCACCTGGTCGGACACGTGCCCGAACCACCCGGCCTCGATCGCCTCGGCGCGGCTGGCGACGTACGCCTTCTTGCCGTAGCGGGCCCGGAACGCGCCGACGAGGGCGCGGACGTCGGTGCCCGGTGCGACGGTGAGCTGGCGGCAGCGCGGGTCACCCGCGACGCCGACCACGTCGGTGAGCAGCAGCGGGTCGATGGAGATGTTCGCGTGGTCCGGCACGTCGAGCACACCGTGGTCCGCCGTCACCAGGACCCCCACGTCGTCGGCGCTGCGGGCGTCGAGGCGGGCGAGTTCGCCGTCGAGCAGCTCGAGGGCGGCCGTCCACCGGTCGGACTGCCAGCCGTACTTGTGTCCGATCGAGTCGAGCTCCGGCACGTACAGGTAGACGAGCGAGCGGCCACTGGTGGTCTCGGCCAGTGCGGCGTCGACGCGCTGGGCAACGGTGTCCGCCGACACGTACCGGGCTCCGCCGAGCACGTTCGCGGTCATCCCGGACGAGCGGTAGCGGTCCGGCCCGACGACGACGGGGTCGAGTCCGAGCTCCGCGGCCCGGGTGAACAGGGTCTGGGTCAGGAACCAGTCCGCGGGCACCTCGGTGTCCCAGCCGCCCAGCAGGTTCATCACGGCACCGGTGTCCGGGTTCCAGCCGCTGTACCCGACGACGCCGTGGGTGCCGGGCGACCGGCCGGTGGTCAGGGTGCTCAGGGCGGCCGCGGTCGTCGTCGGGAACCCGCTCCGCAGCTTCTTCGCGGCGCCGGTGCCCTTCGCGCCGGTCAACCAGCGGGCGTGCCCGGCGCGCGCCGCCAGCGCGGCGGAACCGAGGCCGTCGACCAGCACGACGATCGCCGAGCGGGCGGGGCGGAGGGTGATCCGGGCCTCCAGGCCGTCGTTCCGCAACCACGCCTCGTCCGCAGCGCCGAGCGCCACGAGGCAACTCGGGAAGACGTCGGCGAGGTTCGCGACGGCGTCGGGGGCCGTCGGTACGCTTGTTCCCATCCCACGAGTCTCCCAGACGACTCCGGTTCTCCAGAAAGGTGCCATGGCACGCACGGACGTAGTCGGCCTGCCCGACGGTGAGCGCATCGAGGACGTCGACGTCTCCGAGGAGATGCAGGGCTCCTTCCTCGAGTACGCGTACTCCGTCATCTACTCGCGGGCGCTGCCCGACGCCCGCGACGGCCTGAAGCCGGTGCAGCGTCGCATCCTGTACCAGATGGCCGAGATGGGGCTGCGACCCGACCGCGGACACGTCAAGAGCGCCCGCGTCACGGGCGAGGTGATGGGCAAGCTGCACCCGCACGGTGACGGCGCGATCTACGACGCGCTGGTCCGCATGGCCCAGCCGTTCACGATGCGCGTGCCGCTCGTCGACGGCCACGGCAACTTCGGCTCCCTCGACGACGGCCCCGCTGCCGCCCGGTACACCGAGGCGCGGCTCGCCGAACCGTCGATGGCGATGACCGAGGGCCTGGGCGAGGACGTCGTCGACTTCGTCCCGAACTACGACAACCAGATCATGCAGCCGGGCGTGCTCCCGGCGGCGTTCCCGAACCTGCTCGTCAACGGCGCCTCCGGCATCGCGGTCGGCATGGCGACGAACATGGCGCCGCACAACCTCGGCGAGGTGGTCGAGGCGGCGAAGCACCTGCTCATGAACCCGCAGGCCACCCTCGAAGAACTCATGGAGTTCGTGCCCGGCCCCGACCTGCCGTCCGGCGGCACGATCGTCGGGCTCTCCGGTGTCCGCGACGCCTACGCGACCGGCCGTGGTTCGTTCCGCACCCGCGCGAAGGTGAGCGTCGAGAACCTCACCCCGCGCAAGGTCGGGCTCGTCGTCACCGAGCTGCCCTACTTGGTCGGCCCCGAGCGTGTGATCGAGAAGATCAAGGACGGCGTCCAGTCCAAGAAGCTCGTCGGCATCTCCGACGTCAACGACCTGACCGACCGCAACCACGGGCTCCGGCTCGTCATCGGCATCAAGAGCGGCTTCAACCCCACCGCCGTGCTCGAGCAGCTCTACAAGCACACCCCGCTCGAGGACGGCTTCGGCATCAACAACGTCGCGCTGGTCGGCGGATCACCGCGCACCCTCGGGCTCCGCGAGCTGCTCGACGTCTACGTGCAGCACCGGCTCGACGTCGTCACCCGCCGGTCGCAGTACCGGCTGGCACGACGCAAGGAACGACTGCACCTGGTCGAGGGCCTGCTCATCGCGATCCTCGACATCGACGAGGTCATCCAGGTCATCCGCACCTCCGACGACTCCGAGGCGGCCCGAAACCGCCTGCGCGACGTCTTCGACCTGTCCGAGGTGCAGGCCGAGTACATCCTCGAGCTGCGCCTGCGCCGCCTGACGAAGTTCTCGCGGATGGAGCTCGAGGCCGAGCGCGACCAGCTGCTCGCCGACATCGCCGCCCTCGAAGAACTGCTGGCATCCGACGAACGACTCCGCGCGCAGGTCGCCCTCGAGCTGACCGAGGTGTCCGACAAGTTCGCGACCCCGCGCCGCACGCTGCTCACCGAGGCTGACGCCCCGGTGAAGGGCGGTCGGAAGGCCGCGGTCGACCCGGAGTCCCTGCAGATCGCCGACTCCCCCTGCCGCGTGCTGCTCTCGACCACCGGACGGCTCATCCGCGTCGACATCCCGACGTCGGAGCTCGGCATCGTCCGCGTGCCGAAGCGCTCGAAGCACGACGCCGTCCGCTCCGCCGTGGTGAGCACGGTGCGGGGGCAGATCGGCGCGATCACCTCGACCGGGCGGGTCCTCCGGCTCTCCCCCGTCGACGTCCCCGCCGTGCCGCCAGCCGCGGTCCGGCTCGACGCCGGCGTCCGGGTCACCGACTTCCTGGCGCTCACCAAGGGCGAGACCGTCGTGGCGATCGTCGACCTGTCCGGCGCGTCGTCGGACTCGCTGGCGATCGGCACCGCGCACGGCGTCGTGAAGCGCGTCGTGGCGGGTGCGTGGCCCGACAAGCCGGAGTTCGTCGCGATCGGCCTGAAGCCCGGCGACCACGTCGTCGGTGCTGCGCAGGCGCCCGAGTCCGACGATCTGGTGTTCATCAGCTCGAACGCGCAGCTGCTGCGGTTCCCGGCGTCCGTCGTCCGGGCGCAGGGGCTGCCCGCCGGTGGGGTGGCCGGCATGGCCCTGGCCGACGGCGCCTCGGTGATCTGGTTCGGCTCGGTCGCACGCTCCGACGACGCCGTGGTCGCCACGGTGTCCACCACCTCGACAGCACTGCCCGGCACCGACGCCGGTCGCGCCAAGGTCTCCGCCCTGTCGGAGTTCCCGGCGAAGGGCCGCGCCACCCAGGGTGTCCGGGCGCACGCGTTCCTGAAGGGCGAGGACGGGCTCACGGTGGGATGGGCGGGCATCGCGCCGCCGCACGCCGTCGGCACGGACGGCGCCGCGCGGACCCTGCCCGACTGGCTGTCGAAGCGCGACGGTTCCGGCGCCCCGCTCGAGGCGGTCATCGGCTCGATCGGTGGCAGCGCCGCGACGCTCGACGGCACCGCCGGCGAGGCGTAGGCGGGCGCTGGCGTGCGCCACCGGTGTCGCTGACACGGCGCCGTTTCGCGCTGAGCGACACCTCACGCTCTTCGTGCCCAGTGAGGTGTCGCCCAGCGCGTGAGAACGCAGGGCGCACGGCCTGGAGGCGCGGGGCGGCGCCGCCACGGGCCTCCCGTCCGCCATCACCGTGTCGCGGACGCGGCGCGGTTTCGCGCTGAGCGACACCTCACGGACCGGCGGCCGCGTGGACTGTCGCCCAGCGCGTGAGCACGCCAGGCCGCTCCGCGGCCCGGGCGTGAAGGCGCTACGCGTCGATGCGGTCGCGGTCCAGGCCCTCGCCGGCCAGGATGAACTCCTTGCGCGGCGCGACGTCGTTGCCCATGAGCAGCTCGAACACCTTCGCGGCACCCTCGGCGTGGGTCACGTTCACCCGACGCAGGGTGCGGTGCGCGCGGTCCATCGTGGTCTCCGCCAGCTGGTCGGCGTCCATCTCACCGAGGCCCTTGTACCGCTGGATCGGCTCCTGGTACTTCTTGCCCGTCTTCTCGAGCTTCTTCAGCACCGCCTGCAGCTCCTGTTCGGAGTACGTGTACAGCGTGTCGTTCGGCTTGCCGCGGTTCACCACGACGACCCGGTGCAGCGGCGGCACGGCGGCGAAGACCCGGCCCTGCTCGATCATCGGCCGCATGTACCGGAAGAACAGCGTCAGCAGCAGCGTGCGGATGTGGGCGCCGTCGACGTCGGCGTCCGACATGATGATGATCTTGCCGTAGCGGGCCTGGTCGATGTCGAACGTACGGCCCGAACCAGCGCCGATGACCTGGATGATCGACGCGCACTCGACGTTCGAGAGCATGTCCGACACGGACGCCTTCTGCACGTTGAGGATCTTGCCGCGGATCGGCAGCAGTGCCTGGTACTCGCTGTTGCGGGCGAGCTTCGCGGTGCCCAGCGCCGAGTCACCCTCGACGATGAAGAGCTCCGTGCCCTCGGTCTCCTGTGAGCGGCAGTCGGCGAGCTTCGTCGGCAGCGAGGAGTTCTCGAGCGCGTTCTTGCGGCGCTGCGTCTCCTTGTGTGCCCGCGCCGAGATGCGGGTCTTCATCTCGGACACGACCTTCTCGAGCAGGGCCGCCGACTGTGCCTTCTCGGTGCGCTGCGTCGAGGTGAGGATCTCGGTGATGCGCTTCGACACCACCTGGTCGACGATCTTCCGGACCGCCGGGGTGCCGAGGATCTCCTTCGTCTGCCCCTCGAACTGCGGCTCGGGCAAACGCACGGTCAGCACGGCGGTCATGCCGGCGAGGACGTCGTCCTTGTCGAGCTTGTCCTGCCCGACCTTGAGCTTGCGCGCGTTCGCCTCGACCTGGGCACGGACGGCCTTGACGACGCCCGACTCGAACCCGGCCTGGTGGGTGCCGCCCTTCGGCGTCGCGATGATGTTGACGAAGCTGCGGAACACGGTCTCGTAGCCACTGCCCCAGCGGAGCGCCAGGTCGACCTCGCACTCGCGCTCGACCGAGGTGGAGACCATGTGGCCCTTGTCGTCGAGCATCGGCACGGTCTCGGTGAAGGTGCCGGTCCCCTGCACGCGCCAGACGTCGGTGAGGGGGCTGTCGACGGCGAGGTGCTCGACGAACTCGCCGATCCCGCCCTCGTACCGGAAGCGCTCGACCACCGGACCGGCGGCCACGGTGGTGCCCGTCGCCTCGGCCCGGGCGGCAGCGGCGTCGATCGACGCCGCGCGCTCGTCGGTGATGGTGATGCCGAGCCCGGGCACGAGGAACGCGGTCTGCCGTGCACGGGTGACCAGGTCGTCGGTGCTGAACCGAGCGTCGGCGGTGAAGATCTGGCGGTCCGCCCAGTAGCGGATCCGGGAGCCGGTGACGCCCTTCTTGACCTTGCCCACCACACGCAGCTCGCTGCCCGAGGTGAAGGGCGCGAACGGAGCGTCCGGGCCGATGCCCTTGCTGTCGTCGAAGATGCCCGGCTCGCCGCGGTGGAACGACATGGCGTAGGTCTTGCCGCCCCGGTCGACCTCGACGTCGAGGCGCTCCGACAGCGCGTTCACGACCGAGGCGCCGACGCCGTGCAGGCCACCCGAGGCCGCGTACGACCCCGAGCCGAACTTGCCGCCGGCATGCAGCTTGGTGAACACAACCTCGACCCCGGTGAGGCCGGTCTTCGGTTCGACGTCGACGGGGATGCCCCGGGCGGTGTCCCGGACCTCGACCGAGCCGTCGGCGTGCAGCACGACACCGATCTCGTCACCGTGCCCCGCGAGGGCTTCATCGACCGAGTTGTCGATGATCTCCCACAGGCAGTGCATGAGGCCCCGGGAGTCCGTCGAGCCAATGTACATGCCCGGCCGCTTCCGGACCGCCTCGAGCCCTTCGAGGACGGAGAGATGGCGTGCGGAGTAGTCGGAGCTCACCGTCGGAGTTTACCGAGCGGCACCGACAGCACCGTGTGGACACTCGCACTGGGGCCAAGCGATCCGCGCTGAGCGAAACAGGGCCCGACAATGCGTCGCTCTCAGGCATCACGTGTTGAAATGGTGCAACCACCCGGCACCACCTGCGATCCGTGAGGAGCACAGCAATGACCCAGACCGTGCAGGACCCCTCCATCGACGAAGTCAGCAACCACCAGCTGACCGCCGCCGACCGTTGCGACAGCTGCGGGGCGCAGGCCTACATCCGAGCCACCATGTCGAGCGGCGAGCTCTACTTCTGCGCCCACCACGGCGCCGAGTTCAAGGACAAGCTCGCGGCGACCGCCATCGAGTGGCACGACGAGAGCAGCCGACTCTACGAGTCGAAGTAGTCGCGACCGACACACGGACAGGAGGCGCGGTGCCAGCTGGCACCGCGCCTCCTGTCTGTCTGCAGCCCGGTTCAGAACTCGCGGTTCAGTGACCAGGCCACCCCGCGGTAGCTGTTCGGGCCCCAGATGCCGTCGATCGGCCCGCTGTACCTGCCGTGGGCGGCGGCCCAGCGTTGCAGCGCAGCGATGACCGCCGGGGTCTCCGAGCCGAACGCGACCGACCCCTGGTAGTACCCACCCTTGGCGAGCTGACGGCACACCCCCAACCAGGAGTTCGGCCCCATGACGCCGTCGATCGGCCCTGCGTACCCTGCCATGCTGCCGAGGCACTGCAGCCGCTTGTAGAAGATCGGCCCCGGGACGCCGTCCGACTCGGTCGTGGTCGTCGGCACCGAACTGCAGGCGGAGCTGATCCGCGTCGTCGCGGCCTCCGCCGGAGCCGTTTGGGCGACCGTGCCGGCAGTGGTCAGGGTCACGATGAGTCCACCGACCAGGGCGAGGACGAGTTTGTTGTGGTGCATGGAGCCTCCTTTGTCGGCCTCCAACATGTCAAATGTTGAATCCGAGTGGACGCTCTTGGCAACTGTTGCCATCCGTGCGCATGCAGAAGGCCGGGCCCCGTAGGGACCCGGCCTTCTGCTTCGTGCATCAGGCGATGCGCTTGAACGCCTTGTCGACGTAGCGGTCGACCGTGGCGCGCGCTTCACGTGCGTAGCGGTCGATGGTCGCCGTCTGCTCCGCGTCCGGCGCGTACGCCCGGCCCAGCCGTGCGGTGGCCGCGGCGAGGACGCCGTCGGTCAGCTGCGGGTTGAGCGGCAGGATCGGGCCCTGCGTGTGCGTGCCGAAGGAGTTGCCGACGATCGCACCCTCGACCGGGGCTCCCGCCTGGTTGCCACCACCGGACACGACGTCGGCGAACGGGCTGACCCCTGGCGCGAGCTCGATCGTGGTGGCGTGGTCCTCGAAGCCGGCGAGACGCTTCGGTGCTCCGGGAAGCAGCGGGTACCGGGTCTCGAGGACGAAGTAGTTCACGCGCCGCTCGGCACCGCGGACGGCACGGGCGTCGAACACACCGAAGCCGGCGACCGGCGCACCCTCGGTCGGCACGACCTCGTTCGTCGCCAGGTCGAACCCACCGCCGACCGCGATGACCGGTACACCATCGGTCGCGAACGCACGGAGCGCGCCGCCGATGCGGGTGACGTCGTCGCCCAGCGAACGCATCGCGCTGAGCGGTCCGTTGCCGATCACGACGACGTCCGCCGCGGTCGGGAGCTCGTCACCGGGCGCGTACTCGACGACCTGTGTCTCGATGCCCGCAGCGGCCGCACGGCGGACCAGGGCCGCGACGTTCCCACGGTCGCCCGAGACGCCCATCTGCCGGGGGTAGACGTGCAGGATGGTCAGCCGGTCGGCCGTCATGCGGTCTTCTCCATGTCCGGGTGGCCCAGGGCCTTGCGGGCGATCATCATGATCTCGTAGTTGACGATGAAGTTCTTCGTCCCGCGGGTCGTCGAGCCGAGCTGCTCCATGTGCTTGATGGCTGCTTCGACGTCGGGCTCGACCCGGCCGATGCGGACACCGGCGTGCTCGAGCGCGATCGCGATCTGCCACGCCTTGTCACCGGAGACGACGTCCACGTGGTCGAGCTTCGAGAAGTCGATGTCGTAGATCCAGGAGATGTCGGGCGTGCCCTCGTCGATCGCCATGAGGACCTGTTCGGGCTGGTCCGGCAGGGCGTCGAGGTTGAGCTGCAGGCTCGCGGCGTTCTTGAACATCGTGAACTCGGCGGACTCACCCGCGATCGGCAGACGCTCGCCGCGGCCGTACGCCGGCTTCATCGTGCCGAAGGCCTTGGTCACGGCGTCGGCACGGAACTGCGCACCGAGGGCCGCACTCGCCGTCGCGGTGGCCGCAGCGGCGTCGACCGCGTAGTGCAGGCCGCGGGCGGGCAGCCGGACGGGGATCTCGGCACCGTCGAAGCGGATCGTCGCGCCGTCGCCCGTGTGGGCCACGACCTCGGCGTCGGCGGTCTGCTGGGCACGGTCACCGGCGTCGAACGAGTCGGCGTTCTGCAGGCCGTTCGGTGCCGCGGCGATGACCTCGTCGCTCGCGCCGAACCGCAGGACGCGCTGCCCGGGGGCGCCGGAGTAGCCGTCGAGGAACTGGTCGTCGTGGTTCGTGATGACGTTCGCCGTCGACAGCGCGGCGGTGTCGAGCATCATCGTCGCCACGCGCTCGGTCTCGAAGAACCGGTACAGCTGGTCGACCTGCACGTTGAGCATGGTCACCGTCGAGGGCGACAGGATGCCGGCGAGCTCGACCGCGAAGGCCTCGTCGACCTCGAGGATGCCGATGTCGGCCTTGAGCCGGCCGGTCAGCGAGACCTCGGACAGCAGGGCCGACGCGATGCCCTGCGGCAGGTTCGCGCCGGACGGGTTCGTGAAGACCCGCAGCCCGTGTGCGCGGACGATGTCGGAGATCATGTGCGTCGTCGTCGACTTGCCGTTCGAGCCGAGCACGAAGACGACGCCGTTCGGGAACTGCTTCGTCACGTGCTGCAGGAAGTCCGGCACGAGCTTCAGGACGATGTACCCGGGGTAGGCAGACCCGCCGCCCCTCGCACGGGCGAGGGCACGGAGGATCCGCCCGATCAGGATCGGGATGAAGAAGCGCATGCCGGCTTACTCGAGGTAGTCGCGCAGCGACTGCGACCGCGACGGGTGGCGGAGCTTCGCCATCGTCTTGGACTCGATCTGACGGATGCGCTCGCGCGTCACGCCGAACGTGTCACCGATCTGGTCGAGGGTCTTCGGCTGGCCGTCACCGAGGCCGAAGCGCATGCGGATGACGCCCGCCTCGCGCTCGGACAGGGAGTCGAGCAGGCTCTCGAGCTGCTTCTGCAGCATCGTGAAGCCCACCGCGTCAGCCGGCACGACCGCCTCGGTGTCCTCGATGAGGTCACCGAACTCCGAGTCGCCGTCCTCGCCCAGGGGCGTGTGCAGCGAGATCGGCTCGCGGCCGTACTTCTGGACCTCGACGACCTTCTCCGGGGTCATGTCGAGCTCGCGGGCGAGCTCTTCCGGAGTGGGTTCGCGACCGAGGTCCTGCAGCATCTGCCGCTGCACGCGGGCGAGCTTGTTGATGACCTCGACCATGTGCACCGGGATGCGGATGGTGCGGGCCTGGTCGGCCATGGCACGGGTGATGGCCTGACGGATCCACCACGTCGCGTAGGTCGAGAACTTGAAGCCCTTGGTGTAGTCGAACTTCTCGACCGCACGGATCAGGCCCAGGTTGCCCTCCTGGATGAGGTCCAGGAACTGCATGCCACGACCGGTGTAGCGCTTCGCGAGCGAGACGACCAGGCGGAGGTTCGCACCGAGCAGGTGCGACTTCGCACGCTGACCGTCACGGGCGACCCAGCGCAGTTCACGCTCGGCGGGCTTCGAGAGCCCCGTCGCGTGCTGCAGCTTGTCCTCGGCGAACAGGCCGGCCTCGATGCGCATCGCGAGCTCGACCTCCTGCTCGGCGTTGAGCAGGGCGACCTTGCCGATCTGCTTCAGGTAGTCCTTCACCGGGTCGGCGGTGGCACCCGTGATGGTCGTCGAGTAGACGGGCGCCTCGTCGTCGTCGGTCTGCGAGATGACGAGCGCACCGGCGGCGACCGCGGCAGCGGCGTCCGGCTTGGCCGTCTTGTCGTCGGTGTCGTCGGCCTCGTCGGTCGGCTCCTCGACGGGCTCGTCGGACGCGATCGCCTCGTCGACGGCGTCGGTCTTCTTCGCCTTGGGCGCCGCCTTCTTGGCGGGCGCCTTCTTGGCGGGGGCCTTCGTGGCGCGCTTCTTCGGCGCTGCGGTGCCCTCGGTGTCCGTGGCGTCCTCTGCCACAGCGCCCTCGGGCTCGGTGTCCTTCGTGGGATCGATCGTCGTGCTCCGGGCAGCCATGCGATCACCTCTCTCGTCGTGCCACGTTCGTGGGGTCGTGGCCTCCCTCGCCGCCCAGGTCCCGCGCCGCAGTCCCCCGCGTCGTACGAGTCCTACCGTTCCGGGCAGCACTAGGACCCATGTCAAGTCCCCCGAGTTCACCGGCGCACCGAAGTGCTCCGACAGACAGGGGTCCCGAACGGGTCCGTGATCATTATTGCACGTGCCGCTTCCGCAGGCGTGCAACGAGTGCAACCCAGAGTGGCCCGACGCGTATTCCCTCTTCCGAGTGCAGCACGCGGCGGGTCCGACGGCGGGCGTGCAGGAGCATCCCGACGCCGAAACCGACCACGACGTACTGCACCGTGAGGGCGATCCGGAAGTTCTCCCAGGCGAAGACCGTGGTGCCGGTGGCCCGTGCCGCCGCGTCGAGGACGACGCCGATCAGGTACATCATCACGAAGGCCGCCAGGAACCCGCCGACGTTCACCACGCCGTTCGCCGAGCCGAGCGAGCCGACCGGGTTGAAGGTCCGGGCGAAGTCGAAGCCGATGAGCGAACCGGGCCCGCCGATCCCCATCGCGACGACGAGCAGCACGAGCAACCACGTCGGCGGGTGCCCGGGCCAGAGCAGGATCGCCGTCCAGAGCACCGCGAGCAGGACGACCACGCCGAGCACCAGGTTGGACCGGCGCATCGGGAACCGTGCGCAGAGCACACCGAGCACCGGGCCGGCGACGAACCCGACGACCACGATGATCGTGAGGAACCCCGCCGCCTCACCCGGGGAGTACCCGAGCCCCCGGAGCATCGGCACGCCCCACAGCAGCGAGAACACCGTGCCCGAGGACTGGGTGACGTAGTGCGACCAGAACCCGAGCTGCGTGCCCGGGCGGCGGAGCGCGTGCCCGAACGTGCTGAACGCGGCACCCCACGAGTGCGGCAGCGGGATCGTGTCCGTCCGCACCGGCACGGGACCGTTCCGCACGAAGACCGCGGCGAGCACGAGACCGACGGCACTGGCCGCGGCCGCGACGCCGAACGCCGGGGTCCAGCCCACCGTGTGCAGGAGCACCGCGAACGGGAACGCCGACAGGATCTGGCCGATCTGCCCGAGGTTGCCGGTCCACTGCGAGATCTGCGGCAGGATCCGGCCGCTGAACCACATCGGCACCAGGCGGATCACCGAGATGAAGGTCATCGCGTCACCGGCGCCGACGAGCACACGCCCCGCGATGGCCGGCCCGATCGACGGGGACACCGCGACGATCGCCTGTCCGACGACCAGCAGCGCGGCGCCGAGGAGCACCAGCCGGCGCGGGCCCACGCGGTCCAGGGCGATCCCCACCGGGATCTGCAGCCCCGCGTAGACGGCGATCTGCACGACGGCGAGGGTCGACAGGACGGCGGCGGAGACGGCGAACCGGTCCTGCGCATCGACACCGGAGACCCCGAGCGAGGACCGCTGCACCACGGCGAGGACGTACGCGAGGACCGCGACGCCCCAGATCAGGAAGGCACGACGGGAGTTCACCGGTCCAGGCTACCGACGCGTCCCCGCGTCGATACGCGACGAGCGTCGTCGAGGTGCGTCACGTCGTGCCGGCGACCGGAGGACGGCCTGGAGGCGCGGTGCGGGGCCGCCACGGGCCTCCAGGCCGTCCTGTCGGGACGTCCGGATCCCGCGACGGTCAGTCGGTCGCGTCGCCCTGGGTGCGCCGGTCGGCCAGGAAGCGCTCGAGCTCGGCCGCGATCGCGTCCGCGGTCGGCACCTCGCCGTCGACGCCGGTCAGCGGCGATGCAACGGGGTTGCCCTCCATGTACGTGTCGTGCCGCTCCTCGAGCACGGAGACCAGGCGCTGCAGCTCGGGGTTGCCGGCCACCTGCTCCTCGACGCGGGTCAGGAACTCGCGACCCGACTCGCGCAGGGCGTCGGTCGGGAAGATGAGCCCGGTCGCGGCGGCGATGCCGGACAGCGCCGCGACGGCGGCGTCGGGGAACTCGGTGTCCGACAGGTAGTGGGGCACGAGCAGCACGAGCCCCGTGACCTGTGCGCCCGTCTCGGCGAGGCGGTGCTCGACCAGGTGCAGGACGTTCGCCGGCGCCTGGGTCTCGGGCTTCCAGACGCTCATCTGCTCGACGAGGTCGGCCCGGGTGCCGGAGACGGTCAGGCTGATCGGACGGGTGTGCGGGACCGGCATCGGGATGGACTGCACCCACGTGGTGTCGGCCACCTGCAGGTCGGCGACGAGCCCGGTGACGGCTCGGACGAAGCGGTTCCACTGGAAGTCCGGCTCGTAGCCCGACAGGAACAGGAACGGCTGGCCGATCTCGTCGCGCACCAGGTGCAGGGCCAGACGGGGCGGCTCGACGGCGCTGATGTGGTCGTGCTCGAAGGTGATGACCGGGCGACGGGCCCGCCAGTCGAGCAGCACGTCGGGGTCGAACTCGGCGACGAGCTCGGTGTCGAGGTCCTCGAGGATCGAGTTCGTCACCTGCGCGACGGCCGATCCGGCATCGGCGAACCCGGTCAGCCCGGCGATCAGGTGCAACCCTGCTGGCACGGTCGGGGCGTCCGCGTCGAACGTGTAGAGCTCCTCGGGGTGGTTCACCGTCCCCATGCTAGGCGGGGCCTCCGACGTCCCCGGTGCGCGACGACCACGCCGACAGCGAACAGGCCCTCGGTAGGGTTGGAGCATGGTCCGACCGACGCTCTCCACCACCAGTTCACCCCCCGAGACCACCACCGCCGACGTGCTCGTCGTCGGGGTCCGTCCGGGCTCGTCCGGCGAGGCCGACAGCACCGCGGTGCTCGCTCCGACCGCCCTGGGCACGCTCGACGCCCTGGCCGGCCTCGACCTCGCCGCGATCGGGGTCACCGGCGCGAAGGACCAGCTCGTCCGCCTGCCCGCCACCGGCGTCGGTGCGAAGTCGGTCGCGCTGATCGGGCTCGGGTCCGCCACGGGTGCCGCGGCGATCCGCGCGGCCGCCGGCAGCGCCGTCCGCCAGCTCCCCCGGGTGGACTCGATCACGCTCGCCCTGCCGACCGACTCGGCCGAGCTCGTCGACGCCGCCCTCGAGGGCGCGGCGCTCGGCGCGTACGCCTTCACCCGGCACAAGGGCACCGGCACCAAGGCCCCGGCCCGCGGTGACCAGCGCATCGAGGTCGTCGCGCCCGCCGACGTCGCCGCAGACGCCGCCGTGCGCCCCGCGATCGTCGCCGACGCCGCGTCGCTCGTGCGCGACCTCGTGAACACCGCCGCGGGCGACCTCGGGCCGCAGGACGTCGCCGACGTCGCGACCGGGTTCGCCTCGGACCTGCCGCTCACCGTCGAGGTCCTCGACGAGCAGGCGCTCGAGGAGCAGGGTTTCGGCGGCATCCTCGGTGTCGGCCGCGGTTCGGAGCGTCCCCCGCGCCTGGTCGTCGTCCGGTACGCACCCGAGTCCGCCACGAAGCACCTCGCCCTCGTGGGCAAGGGCATCACCTTCGACTCGGGCGGCCTCTCGCTCAAGCCCGCGGCGTCCATGCTCGGCATGAAGACCGACATGACCGGTGCCGCCACCGTGCTCGCCGCGACCGTCGCCGCCGCCCGCCTGGGGCTGAACGTGCGCGTGACCGCGTGGCTCGCCCTCGCCGAGAACATGCCCTCCGGCACCGCGACCCGCCCGGGCGACGTCCTGACGCTGAAGAACGGCACCACGGTCGAGGTCACGAACACCGACGCCGAGGGCCGCCTGGTGCTGGGCGACGGGATGGCCGCCGCGTCGCTCGAACAGCCCGACGCGCTCGTCGACGTCGCCACGCTGACCGGCGCCCAGGTCGTCGCGCTCGGCGACCGCACCACCGGCCTGATGGGCAGCGACGACCTCGTCGCGAAGGTCCGCGCCGTCGCCGAGGGCGTCTCGGAGCCGATCTGGCCGATGCCGCTGCCCGAGGAGCTCGAGGCCCGGCTGTCCAGCGACGTCGCCGACATCGTCAACGCCACGGTCGGCAACCCGGCCGGCGGCATGCTGCTCGCGGGCAAGTTCCTCGAGCGCTTCGCCGGCGAGGGTGTCCCCTGGGCGCACCTCGACATCGCGGGTCCGTCGGAGAACAAGGGCGGCGGGTACGCCTGGTTGGGCAAGGGTGCGACGGGCGTGATGGTCCGGACGCTCATCGCTCTCGCAGAAGACCTCCAGTCCGAGTAGTAGGTTTGGTACCGGTGGGAACGGCGCACCGACGCGCCTCCCACCGGTACTGCACGGGACGGGACCGGAACCACGCGGTCCGACCGTCGGACGCCGCCCTCCGCGGTGTCCACGTAGGGCCCGATCGGCCCGACACGCACGAGGGAGTTGCACCAGGTGACGGAACAGACTTACGACGTCGTTGTCCTCGGTGGCGGGAGTGGTGGGTACGCCGCTGCGCTCCGGGCCGCCGAACTCGGCATGAGCGTCGCGCTCATCGAGGGCGACAAGCTCGGAGGGACGTGCCTGCACCGCGGCTGCATCCCGACCAAGGCGCTGCTGCACGCCGCCGAGATCGCCGACGGCACGCGTGACGCCGAGAAGTACGGCGTGATCGCGGAGTTCGCCGGCGTCGACGTGCCCAAGGTGATCGACTACCAGCAGGGCGTCATCAACTCCAAGTACAAGGGCCTGCAGGGCCTGATCAAGGCCCGCGGCATCACCGTGGTCGAGGGCTGGGGGCGTCTGACCTCGCAGAACACCGTGCAGGTCGGCGACCAGACCGTCACCGGCAAGAACATCGTGCTCGCAACCGGCTCCTACTCGAAGTCCCTGCCCGGGCTCGAGATCGGCGGCCGCGTGATCACCTCCGAGACCGCACTCCGCATGGACTACGTCCCGAACAAGGTCGTCATCCTGGGCGGCGGCGTCATCGGCGTCGAGTTCGCCAGCGTCTGGAAGTCCTTCGGCGCCGAGGTCACCATCGTCGAGGGGCTGCCGCACCTGGTCCCCGCCGAGGACGAGTCGATGTCGAAGCAGCTCGAGCGTGCGTTCCGCAAGCGCGGCATCGAGTTCTCG
The DNA here is from genome assembly GCF_013205045.1 of Curtobacterium sp. VKM Ac-2852. NCBI lineage: Bacteria > Bacillati > Actinomycetota > Actinomycetes > Micrococcales > Microbacteriaceae > Curtobacterium > Curtobacterium sp. VKM Ac-2852. Next base: position 384,629 of record NZ_JABMLI010000002.1, on the reverse strand, counting down.
CTCGGTGTCCGGTTCCAGGGCGTCGAGCAGCACGAGAACGGCGTCGTCGTCACGCTGGAGGACGGCAAGACCTTCGACGGTGACGTCCTGCTCGTCGCCGTCGGCCGTGGCCCCGTCACGCAGAACGTCGGCTACGACGAGGTCGGCGTGGCGATGGACCGCGGGTTCGTCACCACGAACGAGCGTCTCGCCACGAACATCCCGAACGTCTACGCCGTCGGCGACATCGTCCCCGGTCTGCAGCTCGCGCACCGCGGCTTCCAGCAGGGCATCTTCGTCGCCGAGGAGATCGCCGGCCTCAACCCGGTGGTCATCGAGGACAAGAACATCCCGAAGATCACCTACTCCGACCCCGAGGTCGCGTCGGTCGGGCTCTCGCAGGCCAAGGCCGAAGAGCAGTACGGCGCCGACAAGGTCGACTCGTACGAGTACAACCTGGCCGGCAACGGCAAGAGCCACATCATCGGGACCTCCGGTTCCGTCAAGGTCGTGCGCGTCGTGGACGGCCCCGTCGTCGGGGTCAGCATGATCGGTGCCCGCGTCGGCGAGCTCATCGGCGAAGCCCAGCTCGCCGTGAACTGGGAGGCGTACCCGGAGGACATCGCTCCCCTGGTGCACGGTCACCCGACCCAGAACGAAGCGCTCGGCGAGGCGTTCCTGCACCTCGCGGGCAAGCCGCTGCACGCGCTGTGACCGGCACCGGTCACCGCACTGTGACAATGACACCAACAACCACTGCAATCCCCCGCGAAGAGGAGTCCACCCGATGAGCGAATCCGTCAACCTCCCGGCGCTCGGCGAGAGCGTCACCGAGGGCACGGTGACCCGATGGCTGAAGAACGTCGGTGACCGGGTCGAGGTCGACGAGCCGCTGCTCGAGGTCTCGACCGACAAGGTCGACACCGAGATCCCGTCGCCGATCGCCGGCGTCGTCGAGGAGATCCTGGTGCAGGAGGACGAGACCGTCGAGGTCGGCACCGCCCTCGTGAAGATCGGTGACGGCTCCGGCTCGTCCGACGGCGGTTCGGACTCGTCCGACTCCGGCGCCGACGACGCGAACGCCGCCGCTGCCGACGCCGAGGAGCCCGAGGCCGCTCCCAGCACGGAGCAGGAGGCCGAGACCCCCGCCCCCGAGCCCACCGAGCCCGAGCCCGCCCCCGCCGGTCAGACGCAGCCCGCCGCCCCGCAGGCACCGTCCGCCCCGCCCGCGGCAGCACCGGTCCCGGCCGCCGCGCCGGTCCCGCCGCCCGCAGCCGCGCCGCCGGCAGCCGTGCCGGCACAGGCCGCTCCGGCAGCCGCACCGGCTCCGGCTTCTGCGCCGAGTGCCACGGCCGCCGCCGCGGTGCCGAACCCCACGCAGGACGGCGCAGCCTCCGGCTACGTCACCCCGCTGGTGCGCAAGCTCGCGAACGAGCAGGGCGTCGACCTGTCCACGGTCACGGGCTCCGGTGTCGGGGGGCGCATCCGCAAGGAGGACGTCCTCGCCGCCGCCGCGAAGGCCCCGGCCGCCTCGGCTGCAGCAGCACCCGCCGCCGCTTCCGGCCCGTTCGTCGCCGAGGTCTCGCCGCTGCGCGGAACCCGCGAGAAGATGACCCGTCTGCGCAAGGTGGTCGCCGAGCGTGCCGTGCAGTCGATGACCTCGACCGCACAGCTCACGAGCGTCGTCGAGGTCGACGTCACGAAGGTGGCGCAGTTCCGCGACGCCCACAAGGCGGAGTTCCTCGAGAAGACCGGCTCGAAGCTCTCCTTCATGCCGTTCTTCGCCCTCGCGGCGTCCGAGGCGCTGAAGGCCCACCCGAAGATCAACTCCACGGTCGACGGTGACGAGATCGTCTACCCGGAGACCGAGAACGTCTCGATCGCGGTGGACACCGAGCGCGGCCTGCTGACCCCGGTCATCAAGGACGCGGCCTCGCTGGACCTGGCGCAGTTCTCGAAGTCCATCGCGGACCTCGCCGAGCGCACCCGGAACAACCAGCTGAAGCCCGACGAGCTGGCCGGCGGCACGTTCACGCTGACCAACACCGGTTCGCGTGGCGCGCTGTTCGACACCCCCGTGGTGTTCCTGCCGCAGTCGGCGATCCTCGGCACCGGCATCGTCACGAAGCGCCCGGCGGTCGTGAAGGTCGACGGCCAGGAGGCCATCGCGATCCGCTCGTTCGTCTACCTGGCGCTGTCGTACGACCACCGGATCATCGACGGTGCGGACGCCTCGCGGTACCTCGTCGCGGTGAAGAACCGTCTCGAAGAGGGCAACTTCGCCCCGAACCTCGGGTACTGATCACCAGCAGCACGGCCGACGGCCCCGGTTCCCCTCGTGGGAGCCGGGGCCGTTCCCGTTCCCGTTGCCGGTCGGGTTCGGCGTCACCCGCCGCCGAGCAGGGTCAGCGCGGCGACCGCCGACCCGACGGTGACGACGAGCCCCACGAGGACACGGCGGAGCGGGAGTCGTCGTCCGGCTCCGAGTGGGACGCCGTGCTCGACCGCGTCCCGCAGACGATCAAGCAGTCCGTTCTGCCCGTCCAGTGTCGGCGGTTCGGCGAACACGAGGTCGCTCGGCACGGGGGTCCACCGGAACGGGCGGGGCGCGGCGGCGGCACGGACGACGTCGAGTGCTGCTCGTGCGCTCGGCCCGTCACCGTCGAGGGCGTCCTGCAGCGCTCCGAGCACCTGGGCCTGGGCGGGGTCGGCCGGGTCGACGCGGTCCCACACGCTCCGGGCTGCGAGCACGAGGGTCCGGGTCGCATCGATCACGTGCGCGGTGCGCGTCGGGGTCGTCGCGTCGGTCGGGTTGATCGGGCTCGCCGCGTTCGTCGGGTTCGTCGGGTTCGTCGCGTTCGTCGGGCGGTCGCAGAGCACCACGGCACCGGAGTCGTCCACCAGCACGTCGTCGATGCCGGCGGTACCGAGCAGGACCGCGCCGTCGTGCACGGACACCAGGAGCTCCACGAGCGGGACCGTCAGGGTCACCGCGACCCCGGTGGTCGGGGTGCCGAGCCGGTCGAGCGCCGGCACGAGCGGCGTGCCCGTGGGCCGGTCGAGGTCGACCACGAGACGCCCAGTCGGCGTCCGACCGACCGCGGACACCGGGACGAGGTGGCGCTCGGCGGCTGCGGAGCGATCGGCGACCCACGTGAGCACGTCGTGCTCGTCGTGCCCGTCGTGCCCGGCGTGCCCGTCGTGTTCCTCGTGCTCGTCGCGCTCGTTGCCGGTCGCGATCCAGCGATCCGGGTGGTGGTCGGTGCTCGTCTCCATGGTGACCAGCGTGGCGGTGGCGCGGTGGGCCTCCAGGCTCTCCCGCACCATCTGTGGACAAGACGTGTTCGCGCACAGCCGGACACGCGACGGTCTCCCCCGGCGCACGGAGGCCGTATCCTGTTCGCATGGCACGCAGCTCTTCCACAGACAAGAAGGCGAAGGAGCCGGGGCGTCTCAAGCAGATGTTCCAGGTCTTCCAGATGACCCGAAAGGCCGACCCGTCGTCGGTCTGGTGGTTCGCCCTCGCCTTCGTCGGTCCGGTCGTCCTCGGTGTCCTGCTGGCGCTGCTCCTGCCGGGGCAGAACTGGCTCGCGATCGTCCTGTGGATCGTCGCCGGTGTGCTGCTCGGTGTGCTGCTCTTCCTCATCGTGCTCGGTCGTCTGGCCGAACGTGCCGCGTACTCGCAGATCGAAGGCCAGCCCGGTGCCGTCGGTGCCGTGCTGTCGAACTCGCTCCGTCGCCAGTGGCGCTCGAGCGAGATGCCGGTCGCGGTGCACGGTCGCTCGCAGGCAGCGGTCTACCGCGCCGTGGGTCGCCCGGGTGTCGTCCTGATCACCGAGGGCCAGCGAGGCAACCTCAACCGCCAGGTCGACGAGGAGCGCCGCAAGGTCCAGCGCATCGTCCCGAACGTCGCCGTGCACGTGCTGCACGTGGGTGACGGCACCGGTGAGAGCCTGACGCTGCACAAGCTGCCCCGCGCCATGAACAAGCTCAAGAAGTCGCTCAACCGCAACGAGGTCCTGGCGGTCGCGAACCGTCTCGACTCGCTGACGCAGAGCCCCGCGGCCTCGATCCCGAAGGGCATGGACCCGATGCGGGCCCGCGCCGGACGGCCGCGCTGACCGAACCCCCACACACGGCACGAGGACGCCCCCGACCACCTGGTCGGGGGCGTCCTCGTGCGTGCGGGGTGCGTGCGGGGTGCGTGCCTCGCTCGAAGCCGGTCCTGCACGGTGCGAGGTTCCGTACTCGGTGCGGGAAGCGCAGGCGGGCACCGAGTACGGAACCTCGCACCACACAGCGCGGCTCAGCGCCGGACGAGCACCGTCCCGGCGATGCGGTCGTGCGCACCCCGACTGTCGCGGTCGATGATGAGCGCCGGGACCACCAGGCAGAGCAGCACCGTCCGGAGGATCGGCCGCCACACCCCTACGTAGCCTCCGCGCATCGGGACGACCCGCAGTCCGACGCAGATGTGGCCGAACGACCCGGACAGCAGGCAGATGAACAGGATCTGCAGCACGGCGAAGATGGCGATCTGCACCCACGAGTGCGCGATGTCGCCCGAACCGTTCACCGGCGACCACACGCCGGTGACGTAGGCGACCAGGTCGGCCAGCGCGCCGTCGATCAGCAGCGCCACGACCCGCCGGCCGATCCGCCCGACACTCCGGGGTCCGGACTCCGGCAGACCGAGGTCCTTGCCCGGCCACCCGTCCGGGTGCTCGGAGGGCGCGGACGGACTGGGAGTGCTACGGGCCATGGTCCCCAGCGTAGGCGACGGCCCGGGCGTAACACGCCCGAAACAAACCAGTCATGTCCGGGAAACCCCGTGTCAATAGCCTCGTCGGAGGTGCCTTGACCGGTGCCTCCGACATCACCCAACCCATTGGAGATCGGCCCCATGTTCAGCGATTCCTCCGAGGTCCTGGCCTTCATCAAGGACACCGACGTCAAGTTCCTCGACATCCGCTTCACGGACCTGCCCGGTGTGCAGCAGCACTTCAACATCCCGGCATCCACCGTCGACGAGGACTTCTTCTCGGTCGGCCAGCTGTTCGACGGCTCCTCGATCCGTGGGTTCGCGTCGATCCACGAGTCCGACATGCAGCTGATCCCCGATGTCACCACGGCGTACGTCGACCAGTTCCGCGCCGAGCGCACGCTCATCATGATCTTCGACATCTACAACCCGCGGAACGGCGAGATCTACGGCCGTGACCCGCGCCAGGTGGCGAAGAAGGCCGAGAAGTACCTCGCCTCGACGGGCATCGCGGACACCGCGTTCTTCGCCCCCGAGGCCGAGTTCTACATCTTCGACGACGTCCGCTACTCGGTCACGCAGAACGAGTCCTTCTACTCGGTCGACTCCGAAGAGGGCGCCTGGAACACCGGTCGCGACGAAGAGGGCGGCAACCTCGCCAACAAGACCCCGTACAAGGGCGGCTACTTCCCCGTGTCGCCGGTCGACAAGACCGCCGACCTGCGCGACGACATCACCCTCAAGCTGATCGACGCCGGCTTCGAGCTCGAGCGCTCGCACCACGAGGTGGGCACGGGCGGCCAGCAGGAGATCAACTACAAGTTCGACACGATGGTCCACGCCGCGGACGACATCCTGAAGTTCAAGTACATCGTCAAGAACACCGCCGACCAGTGGGGCAAGGTCGCCACGTTCATGCCGAAGCCGCTCTTCGGCGACAACGGCTCGGGCATGCACACCCACCAGTCGCTCTGGTCGGACGGCAAGCCGCTCTTCTACGACGAGAACGGCTACGGCGGGCTGTCGGACCTCGCCCGCTGGTACATCGGCGGCATCCTGAAGCACGCCTCGGCGCTGCTCGCCTTCACCAACCCGTCGATCAACTCGTACCACCGACTGGTCAAGGGCTTCGAGGCGCCGGTCAACCTGGTCTACTCGGCCGGCAACCGCTCGGCGGCGATCCGCATCCCGATCACGGGCACCAACCCGAAGGCCAAGCGCATCGAGTTCCGCGCGCCCGACGCCTCCGGCAACCCGTACCTGGCCTTCGCCGCGCAGCTGATGGCGGGCCTCGACGGCATCCAGAACCGCATCGAGCCGCACGAGCCGGTCGACAAGGACCTCTACGAGCTCCCGCCGGAAGAGGCGAAGGGCATCCCCCAGGTCCCCGGTTCCCTCGACGAGGCGCTCGACGCGCTCGAGGCGGACCACGAGTTCCTCACGAAGGGCAACGTCTTCACCGAGGACCTCATCCAGACCTGGATCGACTACAAGCGTGAGAACGAGATCCTCCCGCTGGCCCAGCGCCCGCACCCGTTCGAGTACGAGCTGTACTTCGGCGTCTGAGTTCCGCTGGCACCACACGAAGGGCCCCGCACCGTCAGGTGCGGGGCCCTTCGCCGTACCGGCCACGTTTCGGGGTGGGCGACACCTCACGGGCTGCGCCGCCCGTGAGGTGTCGCCCAGCGCGAGAGGACGCGGCCACCGTCAGCGCGGGGTGCGGACGCGACCGCCTGGAGGCCCGGTGCCGGTCCGACGGGCGTGCGCCGGGCCTCCAGGCGGTCGCGACGCACGTTCCTTCCCATCGCCGCTGGACTGGAAAGCGGAATCGGGCGTACCTGGTCAGAACTTCCGACCAGGTACGCCCGATTCGACCAGGTACGCCCGGTCGGACCAGGTACGGCCCCGGGCGCACGGGAACGGGGCCCGCGCCGCCCGGCACGGACCCCGTCTCGCGAACGGTGACTAGCGGCTCGTGGCCAACGCGTCGTTCGTCCCCGCTGCGACGCTCACGGGTGCACCCGTGACCGGCGTGGGACGTCCCAGGGAACGGACGGTCCACCCCGCTTTCACCCAGTCGGAGACCGGGAGGCAGTTGCGCGCGTCGATGACGACGCGGCGCCCGACGAGGTCACCGAGGGCGACCGGGTCGGCGGTGATGATGTCGTCCCACTCGGTGAGCACGAGGACGACGTCGGCGCCCTCGATCGCGTCCGTCATCGAGGCGGCGTAGCTCAGCGTCGGGAACGAGCGCTTCGCGGGCTCCATCGCCTCGGGGTCCCAGAGCGTCACCTGTGCGCCGCGGAGGTGCAGCGCAGCGGCGACGTTGAGCGCCGGGGAGTCCCGGACGTCGTCGGTCAGGGGCTTGAACGCGGCACCGATCACGGCCACGCGGCGGTTGAGCACCGATCCCCCGGCCGAGTCGATCGCCATGTCGATGACCCGCTGGCGCTGCCCCATGTTGATCTCGTCGACCTGCTGCATGAGGCCGACGACCTGGCCCGCGCCGATCTCGTTCGCGCGGTACATGAGCGCCCGGATGTCCTTCGGCAGGCAGCCGCCGCCGAAGCCGAGGCCGGCGTTCAGGAACTTCCGGCCGATGCGGGCGTCGTGGCCGAGGGCGTCGGCGAGCGTGGAGACGTCGGCACCGGTGATCGCGCACATCTCGGAGATCGCGTTGATGAACGAGATCTTCGTGGCGAGGAACGCGTTGGCGCTCACCTTGACGAGCTCCGCGGTGGCGAGGTCGGTGGTGATGACCGGGGTGCCCTCGCTGATCGGTGCGGCGTAGACCTCGCGGATCACGGCGTCGGCAGCCTCGGAGGCTCCGCCCCAGACCAGACGGTCCGGGTGCAGGGTGTCCTCGACGGCCTTGCCCTCACGCAGGAACTCGGGGTTCCAGATGAGCTCCGCGTCGATACCGGCGGGGGTGAACTCGCGGACGATGCCACGGAGACGCGATGCCGTGCCCACCGGGACCGTCGACTTGCCGACGATGAGGCCCGGGTGGGTGAGGTTCTCGGCGACACCACGGGTGGCGCTCTCCACGTAGGCAAGGTTCGCGGCGTGCGATCCGGCCTTCTGCGGTGTGCCGACGCAGACGAAGTGGACGTCCGCAGCGGCCACGGCCGAGGCGATGTCGGAGGTGAAGCGGAGCTTGCCGCTGGCGACGTGCTTCGTGATGAGCTCGGGCAGCCCGGGCTCGAAGAACGGGACCTCACCGGCGGACAGCGCGGCGAGCTTCGACGGGTCGATGTCGACACCGATGGTCTCGAAGCCCATCTCGGCCATGGCGGCCGCGTGGGTGGCACCGAGGTAGCCGGTGCCGATGACGCTGATGACGGGTGCGGGACGGGTGTCGGCCGATGCGGTCGACTTCTTGGACTCGCTCATTGCGTGACCTCCTGCAGGTCGTAGTCGATGTCGTTGCGCTTGATGCCCTCGGCGAAGGCCTTGAGGGAATCGGCGCGGGAGTTGAGACGCCAGTCGTTCGTGGTGCGCTTGCCGTCGATGATGGTGGTCGCGGTCTCGCTGAAGTACGCGAAGCCGACGATGTCCTTGTTCGCGGGGTCAGCCAGCGCATCGAAGAGCGAGTTGATCCACTGCGTCTTCTGCGGGTTCGCGACACTGGTGCCGGTCTCGGTCGCCCCGATCTCGTTGAGCATGATGCCCTTGCCCGGCGCGATCTGCCGGAGCTGCGCGAGCGTCGCTCCGAAGGTCGTGGCGAACGTCGGCTGCTCGGTGGCGTCACGGTAGTAGCCGCTCATGCCGACCCAGTCCACGTAGTCCGCACCCGGGTAGTACTGCTGCATGTACTCGAGCGTCTGGTACTTCGTGTTGCCGAGCTTGTCGATGCGGCTCGGGGACCAGTCCCAGATGACGTACTTGTTCGCGCCGTTCGCCTGGAAGACGTCGTGCACGTGCTTCCACATCTTCTTGTAGGAGCCGACGGGGTTCTTCTGGGCGTCACCCTCGGACCAGTTGTACCAGGAGCCGTTCATCTCGTGGTCGAGACGGATGACCATCGGCTGCCCGTTGGCCGCAAGCGCCTTGGCGTACTTCGTCAGGTAGGCGTCGAACGACCCACCGGAGATGTCGTCGTTCGTGTACCCGGGGACGTACTTCTGGTCGTTGCCGGTCTGCGCCGGCACCGTCTCCCACGTCATGAGGGGGACGCGACCGTTGGCCCAGGAGCGCTGCACCGCGGTGGCGTTGAACTCCTGGTCGAAGCCCTGGAAGAAGCCGGTCATGTTCGACGCGGTGCCGACCTGACGGGAGACCTCGTCGTACTCGGCCCAGTTGAACGGGGACTGCGCGGTGTACAGGCCGTACCAGCGCGACTGCTGGCCGAGGATCTCGGCCTTCGTCGGCGTGACGACCGGTGTGGCACCCGGGTCGGTCGAGGGGCCGGGGTTCGGCTTCGACCCACCGCCGTTGCCCGAACCCGAACCGCTGCCCGACCCGTTGTCCGACGAACCCGAACCGGACCCGCCGGCGGAACCGGCACCGCCGGAACCCGAGCCGCCGCTGCCGGAACCGGCGGCGTTGACGTTGGACGAGCCTCCCGAGCTCTTCGCGGCACCGAGCTGGGACTGCAGCGACGCGATCTGCGCCTTGAGTTCCGAGATCTGGTCGCCGCGCGACCCGGCCTGGGCCGTGCGGGAGTCGAGCTTGCCCTCGAGCGACCAGATGCGCTCCTGGGCGGCGTCGAGCTGCGTCTGGAGCTCGGCGGCGGACACCTTCTTGGCCTTCGGCGCCTCGACGCCGAGCGCCTGGTGCACGGCGGTCGAGACGGGGCCGGTGGGCGAGATCCACACCGACCAGGTGATGAGGCCGAGCGCCAGCACGATGGCCGTCGTGCCGATGGCCGTCCGGCGGGCGTGCTTACTGGACTGCGCCCACCAAGCACTCGAGGAACGGATGATGTCAGACAATGAGGAACGCCTCCAGGGCGAAGATCGCGATGCCGATCACGTACGGGATCGCTGCGTACGGGTTGTACCGGCGGGCTCGGGCGGGGGCCGGCGCGGCTGCTCGCTGGGCCTCCTGCTGCGCGACCGCGGCTGCGGCCTCGCGGCGGGTGGCGAGGACGGTGGTGGTGGAGTTGGTCGCCGCGTCGGCGCCGAAGAGCTCGTCGAACGCGCGGTCGACGGCAACCTGGTCGACGGTGTCGATCGGAGCGGACGAGCCCGCCGAGCCTGCGTCCGCACCGGCCATCCGGGCACGTTCGGCGTCGATCGGGCTGACCGGGATCTGCGCCGTGGAGGACAACGGCTGGACGGCGTCCGCCGGGTCCTCCTGCATCGGACCACCGGCGTAGGCGCCGGCTCGGGTCCCCCAGCCGGACGCGTGCGCCAGGCGGAAGAAGCCGATGAGCCGGATCGGCATCAGGAAGAACGTCGACACGATGATGAACATCGGCAGGCGGAAGAAGTCGCTCGGCTTCTCGGACAGGTGCCGCATCTGGCGGATCGCCATGCTCAGCACGCTCGAGATCACCATGAGCGCCGCGACGTAGACGAAGCCGGTCGAGAAGCCGTACTGCGACAGGATGCCCTGGTACAGGTTCTCGCCCTGGCCGGTGAAGGCGCGGTAGATCCAGCCGGCGATCACGCCGAAGAGCATGAACGGCAGGATGATGTCGGTGATGAAGAACGCCGCCAGGATCGGAGCGTGGCCGAGCATCCACGGCAGCATCCGCAGCGTGTTGTACTGCGAGCCGCGGGCCCAGCGGAGCTGCTGCTTGAACAGCTTCTTCACCTGCAGCGGGGCGTCCGTGTAGACCAGCGACGTGTACTGGTAGACGGTCCGGTACCCCTCCTTGAGCGTGAGGTTCGTCAGCGTCCGGTCGTCGGAGACCTCGAGGAACACGCCCATGAACTTCTCGTGCATGAACCGGTCCATCACCCGCATGAGGATGCTCCGGCGGAACGCGATGGTGCGCCCGGGCAGGCAGCCGATCTGCCCGAGGACACTCTGTGCCGGCATCGAGTAGAGCGCCCGCGAGTTCTCGAGCCAGTCGGCCCAGCGGGTGATCCAGCTGCGCTCCGGCTCGAGGATGCGCTGCCGGGTCGTGACGCCACCGACGGACTCGTCGGCGAACGGCCGGAGGAGTTCCTCGAGCGCGCCGGGGGTCCAGACGGTGTCGGAGTCGACCAGCACGGTGATGTCGCCGTTGGACATCTCGGTGCCGACCTTGACGGCGTTGCGCTTGCCCGGGATGGGCGTGTGGGTCCAGCGGACGAGCGGGGCGAACTCGTCGCAGACCTCTTCGAGCGCCTCGTTGCGAGCACCGTTGATGACGACGATGATCTCGCCGGGCTGCTGCTCGACCATGCGGCCGATGACGTCGCGGAACAGGTCGAGCGGTTCGTCCACGACGGGGACGACGACGCTGGTGGTACCGACGAAGGTGCCGGTGAAGGGGCGGTAGCGGGCGGAGATGACGACCTTGAGCAACCAGAGCAACCAGATCACCGCGGAGTACACGGCGAACAGGTAGAACTCGGGGTGCCCTTCGACCATCTGCCTGATCTGCAGAATGAAGGTGAACACTGATCCCTGCTTCAACGTTCGAGGTGGAGATTCCGCTTCATCGGGGAATCAGGGCCGGTTCGGGTGATGCCATTGATGCAGAACCTGAACGCGCGCGCAACGCGGCCCCCGTCCGGGGGCGTTACGGGCGCGTTACGGGGTACACACTGGTCCCCCTCTCGGCCGGTCGGAGCGGTCCCCCGTCGTGCTGACAGCACTCCTGCGGACCGCGCGACCGCGGAGCCTCACCTCGATGGGCGACAGGTGCGGCCTGGAGGCACGGGTCGGGTCCGGTGGAAAGCCCTGGTCAGCAGGTGGCCACGTGGCGTGTCGGGGGGCACCGGAAATGGTCCCCTGGCGGTCCGGTGGGAGTTCGGTCACGGCACGGTAACGAGCCGGGCTCTGTTTCGAACAGGGGTACGAACGGGGTGCCGTCGGGGGACGCCCCTCGACACGGGGAATTAACCTTCGACGGCTGCTCAGGTCGGGCCCGTCCGGAGACGTCCGGGCGTGTCGCGGGCGACGCAGCGTCCCGTCGCGGGCGACGCGGCGTCCTGTCGCGGGCGACGCGGCGTCCGGTCGCGGGCGGGTCAGGCGCCGTAGAACTCGCGCTCGAACACCTGTCGGGCGCGTCGCGTGACGCCGAGGTAGTCGTCCTCGAGGCGGCTCGCGGAGCCCGGCGGGTACTCCATCAGACGGGCGACACCCTCGAGCTGGACGCGGTCGACGGGCAGGACGTCGGTGGTCTTCCCCGACCACAGCACGAGGGCACTCCGGGTGCGCGATGCGAAGCGCCAGGCGGCCCCGAGCCGCTCGCCGTCCTCGGCGCCGACGAGTCCGGCGTCGACCGCGGCGTCGAGCGCCTCGAGCGTCGACGTGGTGCGGAGCGACGGGATCTCGAGCGCGTGCTGCAGCTGCAGGAGCTGCACGAACCACTCGACGTCGCTGAGCGATCCCCGGCCGAGCTTGAGGTGCCGGGCGGGGTCGGCACCGCGGGGCAGCCGTTCCGACTCCACACGGGCCTTGATTCGGCGGACCTCGCGCACCTGGTGGTCGTCGATCCGCTCGGGGTACCGGGTGCGGTCGGCGAGGTGCTCGAAGTCACGCAGGAGTTGCGCGTCGCCGACGGCCCCGCGGGCGCGGAGGAGCGCCTGCGCCTCCCACGTGAGCGACCAGCGGGCGTAGTAGGCGCCGTAGGACTCGAGTGTCCGCACGACGGGACCGTTCTTGCCCTCGGGGCGCAGGTCGATGTCGAGGTCGAGCGGGTGGATCGTGTCCTCGGTCAGCCGGTTGAGCTCGCGCACGATGGTCTGGGCGGTCCGGGAAGCGACCTCCGGAGCCAGGTCGGGTGCGCGGTACACGTACAGCACGTCGGCGTCCGAGCCGAAGCCGAGTTCCCGCCCGCCGTACCGGCCCATCGCGATGATCCCGAACTCGAAGCCCTCGGGGGCGTCACGGCGCGCGAGCGCGAGGGCACCAGCAAGGGTCGCCTCGGTGACGTCGCTCAGGGCCGGGCCGAGGCCGTCGACGTCGAGCGAGCCGAGCACGGCGGCCATGCCGAGCCGCAGGGTCTCCCGACGTCGGGTCGACCGGAGCAGCGCCGCGGAGCCGTCGACGTCGTCGCCGTGCCGGGCGGTGGTCGCGGTCATCTCGGCGAGCAGGGCGTCGATCGGCCGCGGACGCAGCAGCGCCTCGGGTTCGTCGAGCCAGGCGACCGCCTCGGGGAACCGCTCGAGCAGCCCGGACAGGAACGCCGACTCGGACAGCACGGTGGTGAGCGAGTGCGCGGCACCCGACGAGTCGCGCAGCATGCGGAGGAACCAGCTCGACTCCCCCAGGCCGTCGCTCAGCCGGCGGAAGGCCAGCAGCGCGCGGTCCGGTGCCGGCCCCTCGGCCATCCAGCGCAGGAGCACCGGGAGCAGGTTCCGCTGGATCGCCGCACGCCGGCTCGTGCCCTGCGTCAGGGCGCGGATGTGGCCGACGGCTCCGGCGGGGTCGACGAACCCGACGCCGGCGAGCCGGTCGACGACCTGGTCGTTGGTCAGGACGATCTCGTCCTCGGTCGAGGCCACGGCGGACAGCAGCGGCCGGTAGAACAGGCGCTCGTGCAGCCCGCGGACCTCGAGCTTCACGGCACGCCAGCGGGCCTCGAGCGCCGGGGCCGACGCGGCGACACCGCTCGACCGGGCGAGCACCCGCAGCTCCTCTTCGTCGGAGGGCATCAGGTGCGTCCGCTGCAGGCGCCGGAGCTGGATGCGGTGCTCGAGCACCCGGAGCAGGGCGTAGTCCGGCCCGAACCGAGCGGCCTCGGCACGGCCGACGTACCCGGCGTCGGTCAGGGCGTCCATCGCCTCGAGCGTCGACCGCACCCGCACGGACGGGTCGTCGCGGCCGTGCACGAGCTGCAGGAGCTGCACGGTGAACTCGACGTCCCGCAGGCCGCCGGGGCCGAGCTTGAGCTGCCGGTCGACGTCCGCGTCGGGGATGTGCTCGGTCACCCGCTCGCGCATCCGCTGCACCGACTCGACGAACCCCGGCCGGGTGGAGGAGTTCCACACGAACGACGCGACGGCCTCGGCGTACCGGGCACCGAGGTCGGCGGACCCGGCGATCGGCCGGGCCTTGAGCAGCGCCTGGAACTCCCACCCCTTCGCCCAGCGCTCGTAGTACGCCACGTGCGAGTCGAGGGTGCGCACGAGTGCGCCGTCCTTGCCCTCGGGCCGGAGGTTCGCGTCGACCTCCCACAGGGCGGGCTCGGCGGCGAGGTCGGTGATCGCGTGCATGGCGGCGATCGCGATGCGGGTGGAGACCAGCACGGCCCGGTCGGTGGGGACGCCGTCGGTGGGCTCGGTGACGAAGATGACGTCGACGTCGCTGACGTAGTTGAGCTCGCGCGCACCGGCCTTGCCCATCGCGATCACGGCGAGCGGCGTGGCCGCGACGTCGGCCGCGGGGAACGGCACCTCGCGCCGCGCGATGTCCACCGCGGCGTCGAGGGTGGCTCCCGCAAGGTCGGCGAGTCCGGCAGCCACGGCCGGGAACGCGTCCGTCGGCACGGGGTGCAGCACGTCGAACAGGGCGATCTGGGCCAGGTGCCGGCGGTAGCGCACGCGCAGGCGCATCCGGGCGTCCTCACCCGTGGCGCCGTCGACGGCCTCGGTCAGCGACGCCGTGTACCGCTCCTGCGACCACGGTTCGCCGACCGGTTCGAGCAGCAGGGCGAGCTCCGCCGGACGTCGGTGCAGGAACTCCCCGAGACCGATCGAGGCGCCGAGCAGGCGGACCAGGCGCTCGGTCGCCGCGTCGTCCGTCAGGACGGGGCGGAGCTCGTCCGGCGCGCGCTCGAGCAGCCGCTCGAGCATCCGCAGGGCGCCGTCCGGATCAGCGGTGCCGCCCCAGAGCGCGGCAGACCCGGCGACCGGCAGCGGCACGTCGGGGCCGAACCGGGCCTCCAGGTCGGCAGCCCGCTCGAGGCTCTCCGACAGCTCCGCGAACCCCAGACGGGCCAGCTCCGAACGTGACGTCGTCGTCCGACCGGTCATGTGGAACGTGCTCCCGAGGGGTCAGGGCGCTCGACTCTAGAGCGCGCCGAGGTTGGTGTCGAGCTCGAACGGGGTGACCTGGTCGCGGTAGCGCTTCCACTCCTGCCGCTTGTTGAGCAGCACGAAGTTGAACACCTGCTCGCCGAGGGTCTCGGCCACCAGCTCGGAGTCCTCCATGAGGCTCAGGGCGTGGTCGAGGCTCGCGGGCAACTGGCTGTAGCCCAGGGCCCGGCGCTCCGAGTCGCTGAGGCTCCAGACGTTGTCCTCGGCCTCGGCGGGGAGCTCGTACTCTTCCTCGATGCCCTTGAGGCCGGCGGCGAGCAGCAGCGAGTACGCCAGGTACGGGTTCGCCGCCGAGTCGATGCCGCGGTACTCGATGCGCGAGGACTGGCCCTTGTTCGGCTTGTAGAGCGGCACGCGCACCAGGGCCGAGCGGTTGTTGTGGCCCCAGGTCACGAAGGACGGGGCCTCGTCGCCGCCCCAGAGCCGCTTGTACGAGTTGACGAACTGGTTCGTCACCGCGGTGATCTCCGGCGCGTGCTTGAGCACGCCGGCGATGAAGTGCTTGGCCGTCTGCGACAGCTGGTACTGGCCACCGGCCTCGTAGAAGGCATTCTGGTCGCCCTCGAACAGCGACACGTGGGTGTGCATGCCGGAACCGGGCTGGCCGGAGATCGGCTTCGGCATGAACGTCGCGTAGACGCCCTGCTCGATCGCGACTTCCTTCACCACGGTGCGGAAGGTCATGATGTTGTCCGCCATCGTCAGCGCGTCGGCGTAGCGGAGGTCGATCTCGTTCTGCCCGGGGCCGGCCTCGTGGTGCGAGAACTCGACCGAGATGCCGAGGTCCTCGAGCATCCGGACCGACCGGCGACGGAAGTCGTGCGCGCTGCCGCCGGGGACGTTGTCGAAGTAGCCGGCCTGGTCGACGGGCTGCGGGCCGCCGTCCTTCCACTCGCGGCTCTTCAGCAGGTAGAACTCGATCTCGGGGTGCGTGTAGAACGTGAACCCGCGGTCGCTCGCCCGCGCCAGGGTGCGCTTCAGCACGTTGCGGGGGTCGGCCACGGCGGGCTGCCCGTCCGGCGTCGTGATGTCGCAGAACATCCGCGCGGTGGGATCGATCTCGCCGCGCCACGGCAGGATCTGGAAGGTCGAGGGGTCCGGGTGCGCCAGGACGTCGGCCTCGTACGAACGGGTGAGGCCCTCGATCGCGGAGCCGTCGAACCCGATGCCCTCGGCGAACGCGCCCTCGACCTCGGCTGGGGCGATCGCCACCGACTTCAGCGTCCCGATGACGTCCGTGAACCAGAGTCGGATGAACTTGATGCCGCGCTCCTCGATGGTGCGGAGCACGAAGTCCGTCTGCTTGTCCATGCACGACCTTTCCGTGTATCGGGTGGCCGCTGGCGGGCCTCGTCCCAGGCTAGTGGTCCGGCGGTGTGCGCGGGGCCGTGCGACGCGCCGTCGCCGGGGCGCCGGTCGCGGTGCTCAGCGGTCCTCGGCGTCCCACTTCTCGTTGTTCGCGGCGATGCGGTCGAGCGCGTGCTGCGCCTCTTCTCGCGTCGCGAACGGGCCGATCCGGTCACGCTGCGGGGACTGCGGGCCCTGCTCGACCTGGCCGGTCTTGTCGTTGAACCACCACTGGGACTCGATGCGGTCTTCGCTCATGCCGCCCACCGTACCCACGCAACCGTCTGGAGGCCCGGTGCCGGTCCGGCGGACCGGCACCGGGCCTCCAGGCAGTCACGCCCAACCCGTCGGACCGCACCGTGGGGCGGTTGCGTTCGGCGCGTCGCGCCGCGGCTAGAGTGGTCCGCATGCCCCGGGACGAACACGGACACCTGACCGCCGGCCGCATCTCCCCGCACCGCGCCGTCCCGAAGGACATCGAGCGTCCGGAGTACGTCGGGAAGGTCGAGCCCCACGAGCACGGTCTCGGTGACACCTACACACCGGACGAGGTCGAGCGCATCCGCGTGGCCGGACGCATCGCGTCGCAGGCCATCGACGCCGTCGGCGAGGCCATCCGCCCCGGCGTGACCACCGACGAGCTGGACCGGATCGGGCACGAGTTCGTCGTCGCACACGGCGCCTACCCCTCCACGCTCGGGTACCGCGGCTACCCGAAGTCGCTCTGCTCGAGCCTCAACGAGGTCATCTGCCACGGCATCCCCGACGACACCGTCCTGCAGGAGGGCGACCTCGTCAACATCGACATCACCGCCTACAAGGACGGCATGCACGGCGACACGAACCGCACGTTCGTCGTCGGGCAAGCAGCACCCGAGGTGTCGGACCTGGTGACACGGACCGAAGAGGCACTGCGTCGCGGCATCAGGGCCGTCGCCCCGGGCCGACAGGTCAACGTGATCGGTCGTGCCATCGAGGCGTACGCGAAGCGCTTCGGCTACGGCGTCGTCCGCGACTACACCGGACACGGCGTCGGTCGGGCGTTCCACTCCGGCCTGATCATCCCCCACTACGACGCACCGCAGTACGACACGGTGATCGAACCCGGCATGGTGTTCACCATCGAACCCATGCTCACGCTCGGCGGCATCGAGGCCGACATCTGGTCCGACGACTGGACAGTCTCGACCCGTGACAAGTCGTGGACCGCGCAGTTCGAGCACACCCTCGTCGTCACCGAACGCGGCGCGGAGCTCCTCACCGTCTCCTGACCGGACACCTCCGGCAGGCAACCGAAAGGCACGACAACCTCATGACCTCCCTCGCAGTCGGCGTCGACATCGGTGGTACGGGCATCAAGGGCGCGATCGTCGACGTCGCGTCCGGCGCCCTCACCACGGACCGCATCAAGAAGGCCACGCCCGAGGGCGGGAAGCCCCAGGACATCACGGCGGTGGTCAAGGAGATCATCGGCGAGCTCGCCCCCGGTGACGACGTCCCCGTCGGCGTCTGCTTCCCGGCGATCGTGCGGGACGGCAAGACGATGTCCGCCGCGAACGTGTCGAAGAAGTGGATCGGCTTCGAGGCCGAGGCGCTGTTCGAGAAGGAACTCGGCCGCTCCATCCACTTCGTCAACGACGCCGACGCCGCCGGGTTCGCCGAGCAGCAGTTCGGCGCGGCCAAGGGCAAGGACGGCCTGGTCATCGTGACGACGCTCGGCACCGGCATCGGCACCGCGCTCATCAACGACGGCGTGCTCATCGTCAACTCGGAGCTCGGGCACCTGGAGATCGAGGGGCACGATGCCGAGTCGCGCGCCTCGTTCGCCGCCAAGGAGCGCGACGACCTGTCGTGGAAGCACTGGGCGAAGCGCCTGCAGAAGTACTACTCGACGCTCGAGGCCCTGCTCTCCCCCGAGCTCTTCGTCGTCGGCGGCGGGGTCTCGAAGCAGTACGAGGAGTTCCTCCCGCTGCTCGATCTGCAGGCCGACATCATCCCCGCGACGCTCCGCAACAACGCCGGCATCATCGGCGCCGCGACCCTGGCGGCGCGCAGCGTCTAGTCCTCGTTGCGGGCGTGCCTGGTCGCGGCTGTCCCTGGTCGCGGCTGTCCCTGGTTGCGGGCGTACCTGGTCGCGGGAGTACCTGGTCGAATCGGGCGTACCTGGTCGGAACTTTCGACCAGGTACGCCCGTTCTCATCAGGTAAGCGTGTGGGTGCGGCTCTCCTCGCATCGGGCACCGCGGAGCCGGGTAGACTCGCTCCAGCGAATGGGTCGGTGAGACGGTCGCGTCGCTCCCCCGGGAGCGCCGAGGAACGTCCGGGCTCCACAGAGCAGGGCGGTGGGTAACACCCACCCGGAGCAATCCGCGAGACAGTGCCACAGAAAGCAG
Organism: Curtobacterium sp. VKM Ac-2852; assembly: GCF_013205045.1. NCBI lineage: Bacteria > Bacillati > Actinomycetota > Actinomycetes > Micrococcales > Microbacteriaceae > Curtobacterium > Curtobacterium sp. VKM Ac-2852. Next base: position 366,010 of record NZ_JABMLI010000002.1, on the reverse strand, counting down.
ACCGCCGGCGGCAACGTCGGTAAGGGTGAAACGGTGGTGTAAGAGACCACCAGGGGTCCGGGTGACCGGATCCGCTCGGTAAACCTCGCCCGGAGCAAGGTCAGACAGAGGACGTTGAGGCTGCTCGCCGAGTCCTCGGGTAGACCGCTGGAGGCCGACGGCAACGTCGGTCCGAGAGAGATGGCCGTCACCGCCGCGCAAGTGGCGGGACAGAACCCGGCGTACGGCCGGCCCATTCGCCCCCTTCCCCGTGCCGCGTTGGCCCGCGTGCACGCGCGCGCGGCGCGCGCGGTCACGACTCCCCGCTCAGCTCCGCCGAGTGGTCACCATCTGTCGGCCGGCAGGGCCGCAGCCGACAGTTCGTGACCTCTCGGCGGCACGCACCCGACGCGTTGCGACCAGCCCACGACGGACAGGAGGCGCGGTGCGGCGCCGCCACGGGCCTCCCGTCAGGCGGCGCGCGCGCCGCGCGCGGTCATGACTCCCCGCTCAGGTCCGCCGAGCGGTCACCAACTGTCGGCCGGCGGGACCGCAGCCGACCGTTCGTGACCTCTCGGCGGCACGCACCCGACGCGTTGCGACCAGCCCATGACGGACAGGAGGCGCGGTGCCAGCCGGCACCGCGCCTCCGCCACGGACGTCGCTCGCGACTACAGCCCGGACTCGGCCGTCCGCACCAGGATCGCGTCGCTGTCGGGGCACAGCACCACGTCGTCGGGTGCAGCCCGGCGGATGGTCTGCAGGTCGGAGTTGTTGAGCGCCACGCCCGAGGCCGTCGACACGCCACCCTGCAGCAGCGAGGCGCCGAAGCCGTAGCGCGCACGCTGCCGGTCGTACAGGGCGAGCAGCTCGGCCGGCACCTTGGCAGCGACGTCGGCGCGGGCCTGCTCGGCGGACTCGCGGTCGGCCGTGAGCCGGGCGATCTCCGCGTCGCGCTCGGCGACCAGACCACCGCGGGCGGCCTCGACGTCGGCGAGCTTCGCCTCGATGTCGCCGACCCGGGCGCGGAGCCCGTCGAGGTTCTCCATGATCTCGAGCTCGGCGGTCTCGAGGCCGCCGATGCGCCGCTGCAGCGAGTCGAGCTCGCTCTGCAGTCCGGCGGCGTCCTTCGCGTTCGCGACGTTCTGCAGCATCGTGGTGTCGCGTTCGACACGGGCCTGTGCCACAGCGGTGTCGGACTCCAGGCGGGCGAGGTCGCGCTCGGCGTCCTCGACCTCGCCGGTGGCGGCGACGAGTTCGCTCCGGAGCGCCGCGGCCTGCTTGCTCAGCTCGGTCAGCTGGTCGCCCTTCTGCAACGACGTGATGCGGTGCGCGATGCGGGTGACGTCGTTGTCGAGACGCTGGACGTCGAGGAGGATGACCTGGTCCTCGGGTGCTGCCTTCATGGTCAGGCTCCTTCTGTGGGGGTGGTGGGTTCGGCGGCCGGCAGGACGGCGAAGTCCCACGGGTCGGTGCGGAGGTCGCTCACGGTGACGCGGACCCCGGCCCGGGTGCGCAGCTGCTCGGCGGCGACGTCGAGCCAGAGCCACTCGGTGGCCCAGTGCGAGGTGTCGATGAGCGCCGGCCCGCCGCCGAGCAGCGCCTGTTCGCGGAACTCCGAGGCCGGGTGGTGCCGCAGGTCGCTCGTGATGTAGACGTCGGCGTCGAGCACGGCGGGGTGGCCGAGCAGCGAGTCGCCCGCACCCGCGCACAGCGCCACGGTACGGACGGGCTGGTCGAAGTCACCGGAGACGCGGACGCCGGTTGCGGTGGGCGGCAGCAGGTCGACGAGCTTCCGGGCGAGGGCGCCGAGGGTCGTCCCCTCGGGCAGCACCCCGACTCGGCCGATGCCCGTGTCGGGGTCGGCTCCGGCGTCGAGCGGGCGCTGCTCGGTGAGCCCGAGGCGATCGGCGAGGACGGCCGAGGTGCCGGTCGTCACGACGTCGGCGTTGGTGTGCGCCGCGAGCAGGGCGCTGCCGCCCCGCACGAGGGTCGCGAGGACGCTGCCCTTGTAGGTCGACTCCGCGATCGTCGTCACCCCGCGCAGCAGCAGCGGGTGGTGCGTGAGCAGGAGCCCGGCACCGAGTTCGACGGCTTCACGGGCGGTGGCCGGGACAGCGTCGACGGCGAGGTGCACGTGCTCGACGGTGGCGGCGGGATCCCCCGCGACGAGCCCGACGGAGTCCCACGACTCGGCACCGGCGGCGGGCCACAGGTCCTCGATCACGGCCTGGAGTTCGCGGAGCGTCGGCATCCCGTCAGTGTACCGAGGCGACCGCCCCGCACGGGGCAGCCGGTCCGTGTGGGGTGATCCGGGCCTCCAGGCAGTGCAGCCGGAGGCAGTGCAGCCGGAGGCAGTGCAGCCGACGGCGTCGTGGCCGCAAGCCGTCAGCGACGAGCGAGCAGACCGAGCAGGCGGTCGACGAGTCGCGACCACCAGCCGGCCGGGGCCGGCGCTGCCGCCGTGGCGGTGTCGGCGTCCGCTGCCTGCGCGACGGGGGCCGGGACCACGGGTGCGGCGACGGCGTCCGGCAGGACGACCGGCGTGCTGGCGGTGACGCCCTGGTGCGCGGTGAGCGCGGCGGCGAAGGCCGCGCGGTCGATGACCGTCGGCCCGGTGGCGGGCAGGACGAGCGGGGTGGGTCGCGTGGCCGCGGACACCGGGGACACAGTCGGGAGGCCCAGCACCGGTCGGACGGGTTCGTCGCGTTCCGGGGTGACGAGTTCCACCACCGGTGCGGCTTCCGGTGCGGGTGCCTGCTCTGCTGCGGAGACGCTCCGTGCTGCGCGGGTCGGCACGGGGGCCGCCCGGGTGACGAGCGCCACGGGAGCGGTCGCTGCGCGGCGGGCTGCGGCGCGGTCGCGGCGGTCCGCCTCGGCGGCGGCATCGGTCAGCAGGTCGGCGAAGACGGTGTGGGCGAAGGCGCGGGCGGCCGTCACCTCGGGGTCCTCCGAGCCGGCGACGGTGGCCTCCCACGCGGCGAGGCGAGCGAGGTCCTCGTCACGGCGGCGGACCTCGTCCTCGAGCAGGACGATGCGCTCGATGCTGCTGCGGCCGGTGGACGACGAGACCTTGACCGCGAGGTCCTCGATGCGCAGGGCCAGACGCTCCGGCGGCTCCGGGAACGACGGGGCGCAGACCGCGGCGTGGCGGGCGCGGTCGCGGCGGAACGCGGGGGCGGCGGGTGCCGACGGGGTGGTCTCGTCCGCCGGGGTCGTCTCGTCAGCCGGGGCCGGGGTGGCGACGTGCGCCGGGGCGGTCGTCGGGTCGACGGTCGCTTCGTCGGCGGTCGAGGTGCTGATCGCTGCGTGTCCGGGGCGCTGCACGGGGCCGGTGACGGGCGGGACGACGAGGTCCGGCACGTACGGGGCACGGGTCGCCGGTGCGTCGCGGAGCCACTCCTCGAGTTCGCGGCCGAACGGGTCCACGAGCGGGGTGCGTGCGCCGGACTGGGTCTCCATGCTCGAAGGATAAATATCGCGCGGGCCGAAATGCGGGACATCCGCGGAGTGTCGCTGCACCGCCTGCCATATCGGAGCGGAGTTGAGCGGCGTGTCGCGCGCCGTGGTCACCGGGGTGGGCGGAGGCCGTCCTCGAACGCCCGCAGCAGTTCCCGTCCAGCCGACCAGGCACCGACACCACTGGCGACGTTCACGTGCCCGAGGGGACCGACACGGACGACGTCCGCGCCCATGACGTCGGCGAACACGACGCCCCGGTCGGCGCTGCAGTACGGGTCGTCGTCGCTCACGACGAGGCGCGTCGGGACCTGCTGGGCCGCGGGCACCGGGCGCGGTGTCACGAAGCCCGAGGCCTCGGCCGGGAACGCGGCGCCGAGCGGGTCGGGCGGGGCGACGAGGAAGGCACCGGCGACGAGCGCGGGAGCGTCCGCCGTGGTGGCGAGCCAGTCGGCGACGGCCAGGACGCCGAGGCTGTGGGCGATGAGGACCGGGGGTTCCGTGCACGAGGCCACGGCCGCGGAGATCGCGTCGTGCCAGTCGTCGGGCTCCGGGTCGCTCCACGAGGTGGGGGCGATGCGGACGGTGGCGCGCTGAGGGTGACGGTCGTGCTGGTCGTGCTGGCCGTTCTCGTCCTGCTGGCCGTTCTCGTCCTGCTGGCCGTGCTGGCCGTGCTCGTCCTGCTGCTCCCGCTCCCAGACGGACTGCCAGTGGTCCGGGTCCGAGTTCCAGATGCCGGGGACGATCACCCACGGTCGCGGTCTGCTCACCCCGGCAGCGTAGCGAACCGGCGGGGTGCCGATCCGGAGTGTGACGTGCGTCAGGGCTGCAGGACAGCGCCCCGGGGCTGCTGCAGCGTGTCGCGCGGGTACTGCCCGAAGCGCGACGCGTACGCCGCCGAGAACCGGCCCAGGTGCGCGAAGCCCCAGCGCAACGCCACGCTCGCCACCGTCAGCTCGCCCGCCGACGCACGCCGGAGTTCCTCGTGCACGCGGTCCAGGCGGATCCCCCGCAGCAGCGCGTTCGGCGCTGTGCCGACCTGCCGCTGGAACGCCTGCTGCAGCCCCCGGACGCTCAGGCCGACGTGCTGGGCGACGTCGGTCGTGGTCACGGGCGTGTGGGCGAAGGCGTGCATGAACTCCACGGCTTCGCGGACGCGACCGGTGGCTCCCTGCGGCAGCGTGACATCCGGGGCGATGGACTCGTGCGGGAACGTGTCGAGGAAGGCCAGCGCGGTCTCGCGCACGGTCTCGGCGAGGGCCAGCGCGGTGAGCGGTGTCGGGCCGAGCACGATCGCCGCGGCTCGTTGCACCCGGGCGTTCCAGGCGCGGAGATCCTCCGGCCGGGGCGCTGCGGTGTGATCGAACACGAGGGGGCCGGGCCGGGTGCCGTGCACCTCGGCGGCGACGCGCTCCAGGTACGTGCGGTCGAACTGCACGAGGCTCTGGCGGATCTCCTGCAGGTCGAAGGCGAAGGGGCGCCGTGTCGGGAACACCCGGGGCGTCCCCGGTGCGAAGTCGACCTCCTGGCGACCGACGTCGACGCGGCCACCGCCGTCCGAGGTCCACATCACGACGTACTCGTCGGGGACCTCGACCTCGCCCTGCATCCGCCCGTCGAACCGGGTGGAGCGGAACGTCATCGATCCGTCGCCCACGACCTGGAACCGGTACGCGAACGGACGATCGGTCCGGGACGCCGAGAACCCCGTGCTCTCGTAGGCCTCTTCGTACAGTTGCACGGCCGCGTCGAGTCCGGCGCCGGACGTCTCGAACCGGATCCGGGGATCAGGCTCGACAGTCATCGCGCGAATCGTGACACGGTGTCCGGGAAACGCGACAATCGGCGATCCGTCATTGCGGTTTACGGCCCACGGAGTGCGCTGGGTGGACGACCGATGCGGCCCAGTCGATGCCCGGGGCCGTGCTCCCGCTCAGTGGCGGGAGCGCAGCACCGTCCAGCGGTTCCGGTCGGCCACGCGTTCGTACCGCAGGTCGTCGACGACCATCCGGACGAGGGCGAGCCCGCGACCGCCCTCGGCGAAGTCGTCGGGCAGCACGGCGGCGTCGGGATCCACCGTCGCCGCGACCCCGTCGTCGGACAGCAGCGCCTGGAAGCGCTCGTCGCCGATCTCGAGCCGGAGCTCGCACGAGACGCCGTCCGGCCGGGCGCCGTGCTCGATGACGTTCGAGGTGAGTTCGACCAGGGCGAGCTCGAGGGCCATCCGGTCCTCGGCGGCGACGGACGGCTCGTGCTGCCACACGCCCGCGAGGAAGTCGTGCACGGCGGACACGTCGTCCGGAGGGCACGCCAGTGCGAGCATGTGCTCGGCGACGGGGGCGGTCATCACCAGTCGGTCACCGCGGCGTCCCCGTCGGGGTACGTCCGCAGGATCTTGTCGATGTTCGAGAGCTTGAGCACCATCTGGACCTGTTCCGACGGCGCCGCGATGCGGAGGTCGCCGCCGGCCTGCCGCGCGGTCTTGAGGCTGCCGACCAGGGCGCCGAGGCCGGAGGAGTCCATGAACTCGACCCCGGAGAGCTCGACCACGAGCCGCGAACGCCCGTTGCCGACGATCTGGGCGACGGTCTCGCGGAACGTGGGCGCGGAGACCATGTTGAGCCGGCCGCTGCACTCCAGGACGGCGGTGTCGGTCTCCGCCTCGTGTACGACGATGTCCATCTCGGTGGGTCTCCTCAGATCGGTGCGCCTTGCAACCAGCAACCTACCGGCTCAGACCGTCAGGTGTGGGACCGGTTTCGCCGCGTCGCCGTCACCTGGACCACCACGGCCGCGGCCATCAGCGCTGCCATCACCCCGCCCATCGCCAGTGCCGTGCCGCCGAGGGCTCCGGCGAGCGGTGTGCCGAGACCGCCGATGCCGAAGGTCAGCCCGCCCTGCAGGGCGGCCGCAGTCCCCGGGTGCGCCGCGCCAACGTGCTGGGTGCGGGTCATCGCCGCCGGCAGGACGAAGCCCCACGCGGCCGTCACGACCGCGAGGGCGCACCACACCGGCACGGGTCCGAGTCCGAGGATCGCCGACACGAGCACGGCCGTGGCCCCGACCGTCCCGACGACCAGGCCCAGGGTCAGCAGGGCGTCTTCGGTGAACCGTCCGACGAGCCGACCGAACAGCAGCGTCGTGACGATCATCATCGACGCGTTCGTGGCGAAGACCAGCGTGTACAGCCCCTCGGAGAACCCGAACTCCGACTGGAACACGAACGAACTCGTCGCGATGTACGCGAAGAACCCCACCGTCGACAGCACCCCGCTCAGCACGTAGGCCCGGAACCGCGGGATCGCCAGGAGCTCGCGGATGCGACGTCCGTTGGCGGCGAACCCGACGCCACCGCGACGCTCCGGCGGCAGGGTCTCGCGGAACCGCAGCACCACCGCCACGAAGAAGACGGCACCGAGCACGGCCAGCACGACGAACATGAGCCGCCACGTGCCGACCGTGAGCACCGCTCCCCCGGCCAGCGGGGCCACCACGGGGCCGATCGCATTGATGGCCGCGAGTGTGCCGAAGACCTTCGCCATCCGGGTGCCGCTCGTCACGTCGGACACCATCGCCCGACCGGCCACGGCGCCCGCGGCACCGGCGAGTCCCTGGGCGACGCGGGCCACCACCAGCGTCACGACGTCGGGCGCGAGCGCGCAGCCGACCGACGCCAGGGCGAACAGGGCGGTCCCGACGACGAGCATCGGCCGACGACCGATCCCGTCACTCACCGGTCCGACGAGCAGCTGGCCGACCGCGAAGGCCACGAGGAACGCCGTGAGCGACAGCTGCACCGCGCCCGGCGTGGTGTCGAGGTCGCGCGCGATGGCCGGGAGTGCGGGGATGTACATGTCCGTCGCGAACGGCGAGACCCCGACGATGAGCGCCAGCGGCACGATCGGGGGCAGCACGGTCGTCGTCGGTCCCAGGCTGCGCTCCGTCGTCACCTCGGACACGCTACGCGTCCCCGAATCGATTCGACAGGCACTTCGAGAGCAGCAACGGTCGAGTCGAGGTGCCGGACGCGACCGTTGCTGCTCACGAAGCGCCGGGCCTGCGACGTGCGTGCGGACGGACGGGAGGCCCGGTGCGGGCCCGCCACGGGCCTCCCGTCCGGCGCCGCGCGCGGTCACGACACCCCGCTCACGTCCGCCGAGCGGTCGCGTTCCGTCGCCCGGCGACGGCGCAGCCGACGCTTCGTGACCACTCGGCGGGGCCACCCGACGTGTCCTGACCACTCGGCGGAGCGGCGGCGCGAGGCGCGCGCGGTCACGACACCCCGCTCACGTCCGCCGAGCGGTCGCGTTCCGTCGCCCGGCGACGGCGCAGCCGACGCTTCGTTACCACTCGGCGGAGCGGCGGCGCGAGGCGCGCGCGGTCAGGACACCCCGCTCACGTCCGCCGAGTGGTCGCGTTCCGGCGCCCGGCGACGGCGCAGCCGACGCTTCGTGACCACTCGGCCGGGGCAACCCGACGTGTCCTGACCACTCGCGCGGAGCGGCGGCGCGAAGCGCGAGCGGCCACGACACCCCGCTCACGTCCGCCGAGTGGTCGCGTTCCGTCGCCCGGCGACGGCGCAGCCGACGCTTCGTGACCACTGGGCGCAGCGGCCCGGGACGTGCGCGCGGACGGACGGGAGGCCCGGTGCCAGCTGGCACCGGGCCTCCTGTCCGTCGGTCGGGGGCGTCAGCCCGTGTTCTGCAGGCCGGCCGCGATCCCGTTGACGGTGAGCAGCAGGAGCCGGTGGTCGGCGTCCGTCGGGTCCGTGCTGCCGGACGTGCGGATGGCGCGCAGCGCACGGAGCTGCAGGTGCGACAGCGCGTCGACGTACGGGCTGCGGAGGCGCACGGCGCGGGCCAGGACGGGCCGGTCCTCGAGCACGTCGCTGCCGCCGGAGACGCGGAGCACCCAGTCGCGGGTGCGGACCATCTCGTCGAGCACCTTCGCGGCGAGGTCGTCGCGGTCGGCGAGCTCGAGGTACCGGCGGGCGATGTGCTCGTCGGTCTTCGCGAGCGACATCTCGACGTTCTTGATCATCGCGGCGAAGAGCGGCCACTCGGCGTACGCGGCGCGGAGCACGTCGACGTCGCCGACGGCCTCGAGCGCGGAGCCGAGCCCGTACCAGCCGGCGAGGTTGATGCGCGCCTGCGTCCACGAGAACACCCACGGGATGGCGCGCAGGTCCTCCAGCGACTCCACCGACAGGCCACGACGGGCCGGGCGGGAGCCGAGGGGCAGCAGGCCGATCTCCTCCATCGGGGTGACCCGGGCGAACCAGGGCGCGAAGCCGTCGGCCTTGACCAGGTCGTAGAAGGCCACGCGCGAGACGTCGTCGAGCTGCTGGGCAAGGTCGGCGAACCGGGCGGCCGCGGCGGCGGTGCGCGCCTCGTTCGACGGCGACGACGCGAACAGCGTCGCCGAGGCCATCTGCTCGAGGTGGCGGGCGGCGATGTCCTGGTCGCCGTACTGGGCGAAGATGACCTCACCCTGCTCGGTGAGCTTCAGGCGACCGTCGATCGACCCCGGCGGCTGCGCGAGGACGGCCTCGTTGGCGGGACCGCCACCGCGGCCGAGCGAACCGCCCCGGCCGTGGAACAGGGTCAGCTCGATGTCGTTGTCGCGGGCCCAGTCGGCGATGCGGGCCTGCGCGTCGTACAGCGCCAGGTTCGCGGACACCGGGCCGACGTCCTTCGACGAGTCCGAGTAGCCGAGCATGACCTCGAGCCGACGGCCGGTCGCGGCGAGGCGTCGCTGGAAGGCCTCGGTGCGGACGGCCTCGTCGAGGATGTCGACGCTGGCGTGCAGGTCGGCGAAGGTCTCGAAGAGCGGGATGACGTCGAGCACCGGCGCGGCCTCGGCGGACCCGAGCGCGGCGACCGCGAGTTCGTGCACGTTCGCCAGGTCCGCCGGGGACTGCGTGAAGGACACGATGTACCGGTTCGCCGCGCGGACGCCGTAGCGGGACTGCAGCCCGGCGATCGTGCGGAAGACGGCGAGGACCTCTTCGGTGGTCTCGCTCAGTTCGCCACCGGCGCGGATCTCGGCCAGGGCCGTGCGGTGCACCTGCGAGTGCTGCCGGACCTCGAGCTCGGCGAGGTGGAACCCGAAGGTCTCGACCTGCCAGATCAGGTTCTGCAGCTCGCCGTTCGCCGGGCGGATCGCACCGGCGGCGATGAGCGACGCCTGGATGGTGCGGAGGTCGGCCAGCAGCGCCTCGGGTCCGTCGTAGGCCAGCGGCGTGGTGCCGGTCCGGGTGGCGTCGATGCGTGCGGCGACGAACAGGAGCGCACGACGGTGCGTCTCGTTCGGTGCACGGACGCCGATGCGCTCGGCGATGCCCGGGTCGAGGGATTCCTGCGCGGCGACGAGGGCGGTGAGGCCGGCGTCGGCGGGGGTGTCGCTCGCATCGAGGGTCAGGGCGCTGCCGATGCGGGTGGTCGCGCGGGCGAGGCCGAGCAGGATGTGCTCCGCCGCGATCTCGGCGGCCTGGCGGGTGACGTCGGCCGTCACGTGCGGGTTGCCGTCGCGGTCGCCGCCGATCCAGGTGCCGAACCGCACGAACGCGGGCGCGATCACGGGAGCGCGGCCGGCGTCGTCGCCCTGCAGCCGGTCGTCGAGCAGGCGGTAGACCTGCGGGACGATCTCGAACAGGGTCTGGTCGAACACGCTCATCGCGGTGCGGACCTCGTCGAGCGGGGTCGGCCGGGTGGTGCGGAGCGGGGAGGTGCGCAGGAGGGTCGTGATCTCCTCGAGCAGGCGGCGCTCGTTCTCGGCGCGGGCCGTCGCGTTGCGGACGCGGTCGCGCTCGTCGATGAGGTCCGTGATGCGGCGGACACCCGTGGTGACGGCGCGGCGGCGGGCCTCGGTCGGGTGGGCCGTCAGCACCGGGTGGAACCGCAGGGTGCGGAGGCGCTCGGCGGCCTCGGCCTCGCCGACCTCGGCGACGAGCTCGGCGTAGGTGGCGGGGAACGAGTCGCCGGCCACGCCGCCGTCGTCGCCGCGCTGGCGGAGGACCCGCACGCGGTGGTGTTCCTCGGCCAGGTTGGTGAGGTGGAAGTAGGTGGTGAACGCCTGTGCCACGGCCTCGGCGCGTTCGGCCGACATGCCGGAGACGATCGCCTGGGCACGCGCTGCACCCTCGGCGTGGTCGCCCTCGTAGGCGTCGATCACGGCGGCGCGCAACGACTCCACGTCGTGGAGCAGTTCGTCGCCCCCGTTCTCCCGCAGCACCCGGCCGAGGAGGTTGCCGAGGTACCGCACGTCGGCGCGCAGGTCACTGTCGACCGCACCGCTGACGTCGTCCCGCGCGCGCTCGTGGCGTGCAGATCCGTCGATCGCCGTCATGGAGTCCTTTCCGGGTCGTCCGGGAGGCTGGTCCCGGGTCCCAGCAGCGTATCGGCACCCGGGGACGCATGACGTCGACCGTCCGGACGGACGCGGGGCCGGGCGGGAGTGCGCAGCCGCTGCGCGCTCAGGCGGGTCCGAGCGGGCTGGGCCCGGGTACTGCCGCCGCGGGTCAGGCGGGCACGGAGGCGCTGCCCGGCTCCTGACGGAACGGCGCACGGCGGGCATCGAGGCCGGCGAGCAGCCCACGGTTCAGCTCGTAGGCGAGCTCGACCTCGGCGATCACCCGCTCCTGCTCGTCGGCCGTCCAGGGCGCGGCGTCGAGCTGGGCCCGGTAGGTGTGCTCGAAGTCGCTCGGGTCGGCGACCTGGTCGAAGATGTAGAAGAGGACACCGTTCGTGTCGAACCCGAACCGCTCGGCCAGCACCTGTCCGATCACGTGCCCGCCGGACACGTCGCCGAGGTACCGCGTGTAGTGGTGTGCCACGAAGCCGCCGGGCCACTCGGCCGCGACCTCGTTGAGGCGTCGCACGTACGCGGTCGTCGCGGGCAGCGGGCACACCAGCTCGGACCAGTCCGGGCCGATCAGGTACTCGAGGTCGGCACGGATCGCCGGCATCCGGGTGAGCTGCGCGGTGACGAACGGCGCCGCCACGGGATGGTCGGCCATGCGTTCCGCCGCCCGCTCGAGCGCGTCGTACACGAAGGCGTACTGTCCGAGCAGGTCCGCGTAGTCGGCGACGTCGCAGTCGCCGCCGAGCAGGTCCTGCATGAAGCCGCTCGTGGCCGAGGCACCGTGCGAGCGCCGCGTGCGACGCCGCAGCAGCTCGGAGAACGGGATGACGGTCGAGTCCATGAGGTAAGGCTAACCTTAGTGATGCGCGCGTCAAGCAGGGATCACCCAGGTGGCGCCGAACCCGCGAGAGGAAGCTCCCCCACGATGAGCTCGAAACCCAAACGCCCCCAGCACGTCTTCGTCGTCGACCGTACCGAACGGCTCTCGCCCCACATGGTGCGCGTGCACCTGGGCGGCTCGGCCTTCGAGGAATTCGTCGCCCAGGCCGACCCCGACCGACTCGGCTCGACCGACAAGTACGTCAAGCTCCTGCTCGCCAAGCCGTCGCTCGGACTCGTGCCGCCGTACGACCTCGAGGCCCTGCGCGAGACCCTGCCGAAGCACGACCGCCCTGCCCGCCGCACCTACACGGTGCGTGCGGTCGACCACGCCACGCGGACCATCGCGATCGACTTCGTCGTGCACGGTGACGAGGGCCTCGCCGGTCCCTGGGCAGCGTCCGCGCAGCCGGGTGATCGGCTCGCCCTGTCCGGGCCCGGTGGTGGCTACGCGCCCACCACGGACCCGGCGGTCACGCACGTGCTGCTCGGTGACGACAGCGCCCTGCCCGCGATCGGCGCCGCACTCGAGTCGATGCCCGACTCCGCCACCGGGGTCGCCCTGGTCGAGGTGGCCGGGCCCGCCGACGAGCAGGACCTCCGGCACCCGGCGGGGGTCGACCTGCGGTGGCTGCACCGGGACGCCACCGGCGCCCAGCCGGGCACGCTCCTGCTGGAGACGGCCCGCGGGCTGCCGCGTGCCTCCCGGCCGGTCCAGGTCTTCGCGCACGGCGAGCGGACCGCGATGAAGGCGATCCGTCGGCTGCTGCAGGACGACTGGGGGCTGGAGAAGCGCGAGATGTCGTTGTCGGCGTACTGGGCGCTCGGTCGCGGTGAGGACGAGTTCCAGGAGGAGAAGCGCGAGCCCGTCGGGGTGATCTTCACCGACTGACGGCGGCCTGCGTGCCCGTTCCTTCCCATGGTGGGCGCGATGGCTGGTGGAAACGGGCGTACCTGGTCGGAAGAACGCACCAGGTACGCCCGATTCGACCAGGGACGCTCGTTCTTGGGCGGTACGCCCGTTCTCGGTCGGTACGCCCGGCGGCCGGGGCGCGCGGTTCCCGCAGGTACGCCCGATCCTTCCCAGAAGGGGCGCGATGGCTGGTGGAAACGGGCGTACCTGGTCGGAAGAACGCACCAGGTACGCCCGCTTCGACCAGGTACGCCCGATTCGACCAGGTACGCCCGATCCTACCCAGAACGCGCGCGATGGCTTGTGGAAACGGGCGTACCTGGTCGGAAGAACGGACCAGGTACGCCCGGTTCGACCGGGTACGGCCGATTCGACCAGGTACGCCAGGCACGCCCGGTACGCGCAGCGGCCGGGAGGCCCGGGGCACGTCGGTGGGTCGGGCTAGCGTTCCGCGCATGGTCACCTCGTCGTGCTGCGTGCCGGGTTGCGCGGGCGTCCTCGCGGACGGTCTCGCGGGCGTCCCCCTGTGCGGCGCGCACGTCGCGTTCGTCGCCGACCTCGCGGCCGAACGCCCCGGCATCGAGGACGCCCTGCCCGGCCCGTGCCCGGCGTGCGGTTCGCGGATCGGGGTGCGCTACCCCTCGGGGATGGTGTGCGCCCGGTGCGAGTGGCGCTGGGGCGAGGTGCCGGACGGCGACCTCGCTCCCCCTCGGGTCGACGTCGTCTACTACCTGCGGATGCGCGACGACTTCGGCGACCGCATCAAGATCGGCACGACGATGAACCCTCGGCAACGGCTCGCCGCGATCCCGCACCAGGACCTGCTGGCGTTCGAGCGCGGTGACCGGACCCTCGAACGCCGACGGCACGCCACGTTCGCCGCCAGCCGGTACCCGGGTACCGAGTGGTTCCGGGTGACGCCGGAACTCCTGGCCCACGTGGACACCGTCGCCGCCGGGGTCGACGACCCGTGGGACCTGCACGCCCGGTGGACGAGCGAGGCGCTCGCGCTGCGGGGCTGACGCACGACCGAGCAGGCGGGGCGCCTGCTCAGCCGTCGGGGCGCCTGCTCAGGCGGCCTGCAGCATGCGGTCGGCGGTGCGGAGCGAGAGCGCCATGATCGTCAGCGCCGGGTTCGCGATGACCGCGCTCGGGAACACCGAGTTGTCGGCGATCCACAGGTTCGGGACGTCCCACGAGCGGCCGTCCTGGTCGACGACGGAGGTCTCGCGGTCCGTGCCCATCCGCGCGGTCCCGATGGTGTGCGCCGTGCGTTCGAGCACCCGGACGTCCTGGCCACCGGCAGCCTCGACGATGGTCGTCATCGTGCGGACCGCGTGGCGGCGGATCGCCTCTTCGTTCGAGCCCGGGGTGAACGAGACCCGGGCACGCGGGACGCCGTGCTCGTCGAGTTCGTCGGTCAGCTCGAGCCGGTTGTCGTCGTACGGCAGGCACTCGGCGTTGATGCCGACGCCGGCCGAGAACGGGTAGTCCTGCAGCGCCCGGACGAGCTCGGCACCGCGGAGTCCGCCACCCCGCACCAGCGAGGTCGCGAAGGTCTGCGGCTGCACGCCCAGGCTCTGGATGAGGTAGCCGCCCGCGAAGTCGGCGTCCGCCGGTCGGACGAAGTCCTCGGTGATGATCGACGACGGGTACCCGCGGTACGAGCGCATCGACTCGTCGAACCGCGCCCACACCTGGGTGGCTCCGTGCGCGGTGAAGTTCCGGCCGACCTGTCCGCTGCCGTTCGCGACACCGGTGTGCAGCAGCAGCCGCGGCGTCTCGACACCGCCCGCGGCGAGGACGAGGGTCCGGCAGCGCTGGCGGTGCTCACGCCCGTCGGCGGTGTAGAGGACCGCCTCGACCCGTCCCGCCGCGTCGAGCTCGATGCCGTGCACGAAGGACTCCGGACGGATCTCGGCACCGAACGCCACGGCGGCGGGCAGGTAGGTCGTGTCCATCGAGACCTTCGAGCCGTTGCGGCAGCCCTGGTGGCAGGAGCCGCAGGACACGCAGGCCTGGCGCAGCCCGTGGTGCTCCTGGTGCCGGTCCTCGGTGGTCAGGCCGACCGGGGCATCGGTGGCGGTGATCCCGACCGCCGCGGTGCCGCGCATCATCATGTCCGACGAGGCGTTCCGGGCCGGCGGGCGCATCCGGTAACGACGGGACGGGTCCCACGGGTAGTGCTCGGGGCCGGCGACACCGACGTCGTGCTCGACCTGCTCGATCCAGCCCGTGAGCTCGGCGTGGCTGATCGGCCAGTCCTGTCCCGCGCCGCTCTCGGTCCGCAGCCGCAGGTCGTGCTCGCTCGGCCGCGGGGTGAACGCGCCCCAGTGCAGCGTCGAGCCACCGACGCCCGTGCCGCTGTTGTTGGGGCCGAAGGCGGTGGGGGCTCCGCCGCCGCTCAGCCGCTCGTCCATCCAGTTGATGTCACCGGGGGCGGCGACCTCGTCCGGCACGTGGTCGCCCGGCTCGGTGTTGCGGCCGGCTTCGAGCGCGACGACCGTCAGGCCTCGGCGGGCCAGCGAGGCGAGGAGCGGTGCTCCCCCGGCCCCGGTGCCGACCACCACCACGTCGACGACGTCGTCCGTGCCGTACGTGCGTTGTCCGTCGAGTCTCATCGTGCAGCTCCGGTCGTCGGTGCGGTGTCGATCGTGGTGGCCGTGCCGGGGTCGGCGGGGGCCTCGGGTTCCCAGGCCTCGCGCTGGCCCGCCGCGAGCAGCTGGAAGCCCTGCTTGCGGACGCCGTCACCGCCGTTCGCGTAGCCGTCGAAGTCGATGGCGGCCATGGTGGCGGGGTGTGCGAGCCAGTGCTTCACGAGGTCGACGCTGGCGTCCTCGAACCACGCGCGCAGCTGCTCGGCGTCGAGATCACCGTCGGCGCGGTACCGCCCGGCTGCCACGGACTCGAGGGCCTGGTCGAGCACGCCGTCGCGGGCGGGTGCGGCGAGCACGTCGAGCGCGGCTCGGTAGGCCTCGGCGTCCACCGGCATGCCGTCCGGCCGCCAGCCGTCGCCGAGCCCGGCGGCGAGCTGCGCGTCGACCCGCAGGGCGAGGTCGACCTGGTCGGTGCCGGGCTGCGGGACGACGATCCGCGCGACCGCACGCAGGGTGCCCAACTGCGTCGGCGTCAGCGCGTGGGGTGCGGCCGTCGGGTCGTCGGGCAGGGCGCGCTCGGCCAGCAGGCCTCGGGTCCGAGCGCTGACCCGCGGCGAGGCGATCACGCGGGCGTGCTCCACGGGGACGACCGGCGACCCCGCGACCCGGCGCTGCCAGAAGTCGCGGAGGCGCTCGGCCACGGCCTCTGGCTGTTCCCAGGGCAGCAGGTGGGCGGCGCCGTCGACGACGTGGAGCTCGCTGTTCGGCCAGTGCGGCAGGGTCAGGCGACGCTGGGCGTCGGCATCCAGGTCGCCGTCCTCGGCACCGGCGAGCACCAGGGCGGGCACCGGGTTCGGTGCGGCGTCCGACCAGTCCTCGCGGCTGCCGCGGGACAGCCAGTCGGTCCAGGCCGCGGGGTCGGTCCGCTCGACGTCCTGCACCGCCGCACTGTGCCGCGCGGGCGCCAGGGGTGCCGCGGCGTTGGCGGCGACGAACTGCGCGGCGTCCTCGGTGCCGATCGGGCCACCGGCAGCCCACGAGAGCATCGTCCAACGGCGGTCGTCGTCCATCGGCTCGGGAGCGAGCGGGGACGCGGCGAGGAGCACCACGGCCCGCAGCCCGAACAGGCCGTTCGCGCCGGAGATCGTGCGGTCAGCCACCACCGTGGCGACCTTGCCGCCCATCGAGTGCCCGAGGAGCATCCACTCCGTCGAGCCACTCGCCCCGATCGCGCGCTCCACCAGGACGGCCATCTCCTCGACGGTGGTGCCGGACGACGCCGGGCTGCGACCGAAGCCGGGCAGGTCGATGCCGATCAGGTCGAGGTCGCCGAGGAGCTCGGCGCGCAGCAGCGCGAACTCCTCGGAACTCGCGCCGAGGGCGTGGAGACAGAAGACGGTGGTCACTCTGTATACCTACCCGTCGCTCGCGACCGCTCCCAGCCGGGCCGTACCCCGTCACCCCGCGCCTGTACCCCGATCGGCGGCGTCACCGGGCGTAGGCGTCGACGAACAGCGCGCCCCGGAGCTCGCGCAGGGTGTCCGCCAGCCGGTCGACGGTCCGGCCGGAGATGCCCGAGACCTGCAGGTCGTACGGGCCGAGCGCCGGCAGCCGCCCGGTGCGGATGCGGACGACCTCCCACCCCACGGCGCGGATCGCTCGGTCCTTCCTGCGGTCGGTGTCCTGCCGCGGGCCGACGTGCTCGAGCCCGTGCCGACCGGTGGAGTCGTACTCGATGGCGACGCGGAGCTCCGGCAGGATGATGTCCGGCCAGGCCTCGACGTGGTCGAAGAACGGGCGGTCGAGTCGGATGGCGGAGTGGTCGTAGGTGAACGCGAACCGCTCGGACAGCATGCCCCGGAGTTCGGCTTCGACCGCCGAGGCCGTCGCCGGGGCGCAGACGCTCGTGAACGACTCACCCGACGGCAGCCGCGGGGTCTTCGGGCAGACCGTGCGGGGAACGGACTGGGCGGCCCGACGGGGTGCACCACCAGCCGACGCTGCCGAGCCGACGGACCCGGCGACGGGCCGACGAGAGCGGGCACGGCTCGACGGGACGGCTCCGGCCGGGACCCCGCGCACCGGAGCCGCGGGCAGGGTCTGTCGTCCGGCACTCCGGACGACCCGCTGCGGCACGGGCACCGTCTGGGGCCAGTCCGACGGCAGCACCGGCCACCGCTGGGGCTGGGCCTGCACCGCGCACTCGGGGCACCACACGGAGCGGCGGCGCTCACGGCCCGGACGGGACCGCTGTTCGGACGGGGTCGCGACGAAGACGTGCCCGACGTCGCACTCCCAGGTGAGCAGGACCTCGGCCGCCGGGGGGACCTGGGTCAGGACGACGCCGTGGTTCCAGTCGGGGTGGTACTGCCGGATGAGCACCGGGTACGGCGCCCAGTCGGCGCGGAATTGCCCGACGGCGTACGGAACAGCTTCGCCGCGCGACCACTGTCGGCGGCGCCACCACGCATCGACGGGTTCGGTCACCCCACCACGCTAGGAACGACCACCGACACCCGCCGCACCACGCACGTCGGCTCAGGAGGCCAGCGCGTGCTTCACGTAGGCGACCAGGGCGTTCGCGTGCCCGTGCCCGAGGCCGTGCTCGGACTTGAGCCACCCGACGACCTCCATGTGCTGGTGGCCGTCGAGCCGGTCCGCGACCAGGTCGAGCCACTCCTGCACCGGGCGCCCGTACCTCGCCTCGATGCTCGGGAAGTACGACGCCGGACCCTTCACCTTGGTGCCGTCCGCCGGGGGCACCGGGGCGGTCACACGATGCGCTGTCATGGCGCAACGGTAGCGCTCCGTCCGCCGTCACGGAACGTCACGCGGGGCAGGCGTTCTGTGACGCCGCGTTGCGCCGGATGGCCGGGTGTTGCGTCGCGTGGCGGGGTGTTGCGCGAGGCGTTGTCGGCGCCGCCCGGGCCTCCTACGGTCGCGACATGACCGACACCACCAGGGCCCCGCAGCGGGAGGCGACCAGCGTCGACGACGCGGGCCGGACGCCCGAGCCGAGCCGCGCCTCCAGGCCGGAGACCGCGACCATCGACGCGGCCGGACACGCCGCACTCGACCGCCCCGTCGTGCCGCTGCGCCACCCGCTGCGGTGGATCGCCGCGGCCCTCGTGCTCGTGGTGCTGCTGAACTTCGTCGAGACGCTGTTCACCAACGAGCAGTGGGGCTGGCCCGCCGTCGGCAAGTGGCTGTTCAGCCCCGCCGTCCTGACCGGACTGCAGCTGACGCTGACGGCGACGGCGCTGAGCGCGGTGATCAGCTTCGCCGGCGGTGTGGTCGTCGCGATCGCACGGCTGTCGCAGAACCCGGTGCTGTCCGGGCTCGCGTGGGGGTACGTCTGGCTGTTCCGGTCGGTGCCGCTCATCCTGGTGCTCGTTTTCCTGTACAACCTCGGGTCGCTGTACCCGACCATCGGCATCGGGATCCCCTTCGGGCCGCAGTTCCAGGTGCCGACCGCCAACGTGCTCGGCGACCTGGCGATCGGTGTGATCGGGCTGAGCCTCAGCGAGATCGCCTACGCGTCGGAGATCGTCCGCGCCGGCGTGCTCGCCGTCGACCACGGCCAGCACGAGGCCGCGCAGGCGCTCGGGCTCCCCCGTCGCCGGCAGTTCGTGCGGGTGATCCTGCCGCAGGCGCTGCGGTCGATCGTGCCGGCGTTCGTCAACCAGGTCGTCGGACTGCTGAAGGCCTCGTCGCTGCTGTTCTACGTCTCGCTGCTCGACCTGTTCGGCGTGGTGCAGAACCTGTCGAACACCTACCCGACGGACATCATCCCGCTGCTCGTCGTCGCCACGATCTGGTACCTCGTGCTCACCAGCGCGGTGTCGATCGTCCAGTACTACGTCGAGCGGTGGACGGCCCGCGGTTCCGTCCGGGCGTTGCCGCCCACGCCGTTCCAGCGGGTGCGGGCCGCCGTGCGTCGCGGTTCCGGACGTGGGTCGAGACGGCCTGGAGGCCCGGATCGCCCCCGCCAGGCCGCCTCCGCCGCGCGCGTGGTCGCGTCCGGCCCCGCTTCCACCATCGACGACAGGACCATCTGATGAGCGCAGCGATCAGCATCCACGGAGCCGTCAAGGCGTTCGGCGACACGGTCGTCGTCGACGGCGTCGACCTGTCGCTGCCGTCCGGCAGCGTGACCGTCGTCCTCGGCCCCTCCGGTTCCGGCAAGTCCACGCTGCTCCGGGCGATCAACCACCTCGAGCCGCTCGACCGCGGGGTCGTCACCGTCGGCGACGAGCCCATCGGCGTCCGCCTGCGCACCGGCCGCGACGGGGTCCCCCGCTGGAAGGAGCTGCCCGAGCGGCACATCCTGCGGCAGCGGTCGCGGATCGGCTTCGTGTTCCAGCACTTCAACCTGTTCCCGCACCTGACCGCGCTCGAGAACGTGGCCGAGGGGCCGATCGCCGCCGGAGTCCCCCGTGCCGTGGCGCGCGACCGCGCAGCGGCCCTGCTCGAGCGCGTCGGACTCGGTGACCGTGGCGACACCCGGCCGCGGCAGCTCTCCGGCGGGCAGCAGCAGCGCGTGGCCATCGCGCGGGCGCTGGCGCTCGAGCCGTCGGTCGTCCTGCTCGACGAACCGACCTCGGCACTCGACCCGGAGCTCGTCGGCGAGGTGCTCGGGGTCATCCGGGGGTTGGCGGACACGGGCACCACGCTCGTCATCGTCACCCACGAGATCGCCTTCGCCCGCGAGGTCGCCGACCACGTCGTGTTCCTCGACCACGGGCGGGTCGTCGAGCAGGGCCCGCCGGCCCAGGTGCTCGACCACCCGCAGCACACTCGCACGCGTGACTTCCTGTCCCGCGTCCGCTGACCCCTGATCCCCGATCCCCGCACGCACCCCAAGGAGAACCATGTCCACGAACACCCCGTCCCGCTGGCGCAACCGCGCCGGCTCCCTCGTCCTCGCAGCCGGCGTCGTCGTCGCCCTTGCCGGCTGCGCCGCGAACGCGAACGCCGGCTCCGGCTCCGGCTCGGGTTCGGGCTCGGGCTCGGGCTCGTCCGACGGCACCGTCACGATCGGAGCTGCGTCGAACGGCGCCGCGACCGAGACGAAAGTCCGCGTCACCGAGGACTCGAAGCTCCACGACGAGCTCCCGGCTTCGATCAAGAAGTCCGGCACACTCGTCATCGGCATCGGTGCCCTGCCGTCCGGGTACCCGCCGCTCGCGTTCACCGGCGACGACCAGAAGACGCTCACCGGCTCGGAACCCGACCTGGGCCGACTCGTCGCCGCGAAGCTCGGGCTCGAACCGCAGGTGAAGAACGCGACGTGGGACAACCTCTTCGTGGGCATCGACGGCGGTTCGACCGATGTCGGACTGTCGAACATCACCGTCACCGAGCAGCGGAAAGAGAAGTACGACTTCGCCTCGTACCGGCAGGACAACCTCGCCCTGCAGGTCAAGAAGGGCAGTTCGCTCACGTTCGACGGCGACCCGTCCGTACTCGCCGGCAAGACGATCGCGACGGACTCCGGCACGAACCAGGAGAAGATCCTGCTCGGGTGGAAGGCCGACCTCGCGAAGGAGGGCAAGACCATCACGGTGAAGTACTACCCGGACGCCAACGCGAAGCTGCTCGCCGTGCAGTCCGGAAAGGTCGACGGCTACCTCGGCCCGAACCCGACCATCGCGTACCAGAACAAGCAGAACGCTGGGACGGCGAAGGCGACCACGACCGCGGGGACTTACTCCGGCGCCGGCGGCTCGCTGCAGGGGCTCATCGCGGCGACGACCAAGAAGGGCAACGGGCTGGCCGCGCCGGTGCAGGGCGCGATCAACGAGCTCATCGACGACGGCACCTACGCCAAGTGGCTCACGGCCTACAACCTGTCGAACGAGGCCGTGAAGCAGTCCGAGCTCAACCCGGAGGGCCTGCCGCTCGACGCCAGCTGACGCCGCGCGCGCTGTCCGACACCCCTGTGGCCGTCCTGGCCGCGGGGGTGTCGTGCGTGCGGGCGTCGTGCGTGCGGGCGCGGGCGTCGTGACGCGTCGGCCGATGCCGAACGACACCGTGTACGTCGTACGACGTCGACGGAGTCGCACCGTGCACGCGCGCACCATCGCGGACGCGGGCCAACGACACCGCCGCAGTCGCACGACGTCAACGGAGTCGCACCGTGCACGCGCGCACCATCGCGGACGCGGGCCAACGACACCGCCGCAGTCGCACGACGCCGGCCGTGTCGCCCCATGCACGCGCAACGAACGACGTTCCACCAGTCGATCGACGCGCGCAACGTCGCACCATGCACACGCACCAGATGCGTGCGCAACGAACGACGTCCCACGAGTCGATCGACTCGTGGGACGTCGGAACATGCACACGCACGGACAGCCGCGTCAGCCCACCGCAGCCTCCGCCGCGGCGGGAGACACCGCACCGGGCGACGCCGCAACGGGCGACACCGCGCGCGCCGCCCACTCCTCCGCGAGCAACTCGTACGACCGCACCCGCGCAGCATGGTCGTGCGTGATCGTCGTGACGAGCAGCTCGTCCGCTCCGGTCACGCGCTGCAGCGTCTCGAGCTGGTCCGCCACCGACCCCGCGTCGCCGACGAACCGGGTCGCGAGGCGATCCGCGACCGAGGCCTCGTCGGCGGCGACGAGCGGGTGCTCCCGTGCCCACGCCGGCGTCGGGTACTCGATCGCCCCGACCCCGGAGCGGATCGAGTGCACCCACTGGCCGTAGCCGAGGGCGAGATCCGCGGCCTCCGCGGCGGTGCGGCCGACGACCACGTCCGCCGAGACGATGACGTGCGGGGCGTCGAGGACTCCCGGGCGGAAGGCATCTCGGTACGCCTGCACGGACGCCAGCACCGTGCCCGGGGACGTGTGGTAGTTCGCGCCGTACGGCAGTCCGAGCGCACCCGCCGCGCGGGCACTCGCGCCGCCGGTCGAGCCGTGGATCCACAGCTCGACGGGTGCTCCGGCGGCGGGCGGGGCCTCGACGACCGAGCCGTCCCGCGACCAGGTGCCGGCGAACAGCTCGCGGATGAGGTCGAGTTCTCCCTCGAACCGGTCGACGTCGCCGGGCACCCGGCCGAGCAGCTCCCCCTGCAGCGCGAACCGACTGCCGGGCGCGATCCGGAAGTCGAACGGCGCCGGGATGACGAGTCCGTCGACGACCTCGTCCTCGCGCGGCGCGAGCGACGGGGACTTCGGGGTGCCGGGGGCCGGCGCACCCGAGCGCCCGAGCCCGAGGTCGATCCGCGGACCGTAGAGCGCGGCGAGGGTGCCGAAGGTCTCGGCGATCTGCAGCCCCCGGACGTTGCCGACGAGCGTCGCGGCGCTCCCGACCCGGATCGTCGAGGTCGCGCCGGCCACCGCCCCGATCACGATGGTCGGCGCGCTGCCGGCCACCCCGGGGTTGAGGTGGTGCTCGGCGAGCCAGTACCGGGCGTACCCCGCCTGCTCGGCGCGCCTGGCGAGGTCGACGGTGTTGCGCAGAGCGGCCGCGGCGGTGGAGCCCGCCGACACCGGCGCGAGGTCGAGGACCGACAGCGGGACCGCCCGAGGCTCGAGGGCGCCGCTCACGACGCGTCCTTCCACGCGCCGGTGAGCTGGTCGAGCCGGGTGTCCGCGCCGAACGCGATGCCGTGCACGTCCTTCGCCGTGGCGATGATGCTCGTGAGCTCGTGCACCGGCACGAAGTCGACCTGCGAGGCGATCCGCTGCTGGATCGACGCGAAGGTCTTCGCGCGCTCGGCGGGGTCGGACTGCGACAGCTCCTGGGTGAAGAGCGCGTCGAGCGTGGTGTCGGACGCGCCGATGGACTGTGCTCCGGCGCTCGAGAACTTCGAGCGGAGCACGTCCCCGTCGGCGCGCGAGCTGTTGTCCCACGCCAGGTCCCAGTCGCCGCTGGTGGTGTTGGCGAGGTACTGCGGCACGGTGCCGCTCTCGAGGGTCAGGCCGATGCCGACCTTCTGCAGCTCCTGCTGGATGAGTTCGAGCGAGGTCTGGTTCGGCCCGAAGTTCGTGATCCAGATGAGCGTGAGCTGCAGCTTCTTGCCGTCCTTCGCGCGGATGCCGTCCGAGCCCTTCTCCCACCCGGCGTCCTGCAGCGCCGAGGCTGCGGCCGCGGGGTCGTGTTCGATCGACGACGACGTGTCCACGTGGCCGGGGGTCGTCGATCCGAGGACCGAGTTCGCGACCGCGAACAGGTCGTTCAGGGACGTGTCCCGGACGGTCTTCGGGTCGACGGCCTGTGCGATCGCCTTGCGGACGACGAGGTCGGACACGAGCGGGCGCTTCTGGTTGAACGTGAGACCGAACACCTGCCCGGGGTTCGCGCGGGTGACGAGCTCGTACTGCGACTGCAGCGTGTCGACGTCGCTCGGCTGCACGCTGCTGATGGCGTCGAGCTGCCCGGACTGCAGGCTGCCGGTGCGGACGCTGGCTTCGGGGACGACCTGGAACGTCACCTTGGACAGGTGCGCCGCCCCGGTGTTCGACCGCGCTGCGGGGCCCCAGTCGTAGTCCTTGCGCTTCGTCAGGACGGTGGAGGTGTTCTTCGTGTAGGACGACAGCGTGAACGGCCCGGTCCCGATGACGGCCTTGCCGTCGGCCCGGTCGTCGAACGGCGTCTCGGTGGTCTTCGGCGCGACGATGCCGAGCGCGACCGACGCGGTGGCGTTCGGGAACGCGGCGTTCGGCGTCGTGAAGTCGACCTCGACGGTGTCGTCGTCGATGACCTTCGTCTCCTGGTACCCGGAGAAGTACGCCGCGGCGGTGCTGGTGGCTCCGGCGGCGGCGATGTCGTCGAAGGTGTCCTTCACGGCCGTGGCGTCGAGCGCCGTGCCGTCCGAGAACGTCACGCCGGAGCGCAGGTCGAACGTGAAGGCGGTGGCGTCCGCGTTGGCCGAGTACTTCGTCGCCAGCCACGGCTTGAGCGACCCGTCCGACGGGTCCTGCCAGAGCAGCGAGTCGACGAGCTGGCGGGTGATCGCGAGTGTGTCGTTGCCGGCGCCGACACCCGAGGGGTTCAGCGTGATGGGGTCGTTCGCGACGGCGTAGGTGAGCGAG
Organism: Curtobacterium sp. VKM Ac-2852; assembly: GCF_013205045.1. Lineage (NCBI taxonomy): Bacteria > Bacillati > Actinomycetota > Actinomycetes > Micrococcales > Microbacteriaceae > Curtobacterium > Curtobacterium sp. VKM Ac-2852. The sequence continues at coordinate 341,777 of NZ_JABMLI010000002.1, read as the reverse complement.
CCGCCGTCGACGGGCTTCGACGACGAGGACGACGACGCGGTGCTGCCCGACGAGCAGCCGGCCATCACCAGGGCCGCCGCGGTGCCGGCCGCGATCGCGGCCACCAGACGGATCGGGGTGCGGTGGATGGTCATGAGACTCCTTCGGGTGCGGCAGCGCCGTCGACGACGACGCCTGCGGGGTCGGGTGCGACGCGCCGGGATCGTCCGGGGATCGCGTCGAGCAGGGCACGGGTGTACTCGTGCTGCGGGTGGTGGAGGACGTCGGCGACACCGCCGTGCTCCACGACGCGCCCGCCCCGGAGGACGGACACCTCGTGGGCGATGCGCCGGACGACGGCGAGGTCGTGCGAGATGAACAGGTACGAGACGCCGAGCGTCTCCTGCAGCGACGCGAGCAGGTCGAGGATCTGCGCCTGGACGGACACGTCGAGCGCGGAGACGGGCTCGTCGAGGACGACGAACGACGGGTCGAGCGCGAGCGCACGTGCGATGGCGACGCGCTGCCGCTGGCCGCCCGACAGCTCCGACGGTCGACGTGCCGCCGCCGACGCGGGCAGCGCCACGAGGTCGAGCAGCTCCGCGGCGCGCGCCTGCCGGGAGCGCCGGGTCCCGATGCCGAACGCCGCGAGCGGGTCCGCGATGATCGACCCGACCGACAGGCGCGGGTGCAGGGCCGCGTAGGGGTTCTGCTGCACGATCTGCGCGCGCCGCCGGTACGCCCAGAGCGTGCCGCCACGGGCGCCCGTCACGTCGCTGCCGTCGAACCGCACGGCCCCCGCGTCGGGTCGTTCGAGTCCGAGGACGAGGCGCGCGGTCGTCGACTTCCCGGAGCCGGACTCCCCCACGAGCGCGAGCGTCCGGCCCCGCGGGACGGTCACGTCCACCCCGTCGACGGCGGTCACGCGGTCGAAGGACTTCCGCAGTCCGGTCGCGATCACGAGGGGCGTGCCGGTGACGGCCTGGAGGCGCGGTGCGGCTCCCACGGATCCGCGCGCGTCGTCGAGACTGGGCGCCGCTCGGATCAGGGCACGGGTGTACGCCTCGCGGGGTGCGCCGAGCACCTCGGCGGGTGTGCCCTGCTCGACGATCCGCCCCTCGGACATCACGACGATGCGGTCGGCCCGGTCGGCGGCGACCCCGAGGTCGTGCGTGATGAAGAGGACGCTCGTGCCGCGCTCGGCGACGAGTCGGTCCAGGTGGTCGAGGATCGTCCGCTGCACCGTGACGTCGAGGGCGCTCGTCGGCTCGTCGGCGACGAGCAGCTCCGGGTCGCCGATGAGCGCGATCGCGATGAGGACGCGCTGTCGCATGCCGCCGGACAGCTCGTGCGGGTACTGCCGCGCACGGAGCTCCGGGCGGTCGATGCCGGCGCGACGGAGCTCCTCGACGGCCCGGTCCGCGGCCTCGGCGCGCGTGGCGAGCCCGTGGATCCGGAGCACCTCGGCGACCTGGGTGCCGATCCGGGTCACCGGGTTGAGCGAGACGGTGGGGTCCTGCGGGACGAACCCGATCCGCAGCCCGCGCACCGAGCGCACGGCGGCGTCGGACGCGGTGACCAGGTCGAGGTCCGCGGTACCGGCGGCCGCCCCGGAGAGCTGCGCCGTGCCTCCGGTCAGGGCTGCCGCTGCGGGCAGGAGCCGGAGGACCGCGTGCGCCGTCGTCGACTTGCCCGAACCGGACTCGCCGACGATCGCGACGCGTTCCCCGCGACCGACGTCGAGCGAGACGCCGTGCAGCGCGGTGCGTGCGGCTCGGCCGCGACCGTAGGCGACCGTCAGGCCGCGGATGCTGAGGAGGCTCATCGGACGGCCCGCCGTTCGGTGTCGAGGGCCCGTGCGATGCGGTTGCCGGCGAGGACCGTGACCGCGATGACGAGACCCGGGATGGTGGTCAGCCACCACGAGGTGGCGATGAAGTCGCGGCCGGTCGAGACGAGGGAGCCCCACTCCGGAGCCGGCGGCTGGGCACCGTAGCCGAGGAAGCTCAGGCTCGAGACGGCGAGGATCGCCGTGCCGAACTCGAGCGCGGCGAGGACGACGACGGGGCCGGCGGCGTTCGGCAGGACGTGCACGGCCAGCACGCGCCACCATCGGTTCCCGTTCGCCGACGCCGCCTCGACGTACGCCGCGGTGCGGACCCGGACGACCTCGGACCGCATGATCCGGGCGATGGTGGCGATGCTCGCGACGCCGACCGCCACGGCGACGTTGACGGTGCCGAAGCCGAGCACGGTGACGATCGTCAGCGAGAGCAGCAGACTCGGGATCGCGAGCAAGACGTCGGCCAGGCGCATGAGGACGGTGTCCACGACCCCGCCGACGAACCCGGCGACGAGTCCGACGACCGACCCGCCCACCAGGCCGATGACGATCGCGAGGACCGCGGCCTGCAGCGTGAGCGCGGTGCCGTGCACGACCCGGGAGTACAGGTCGCGGCCGAGCTGGTCGGTCCCGAACCAGTGCGCGGCGTCCGGCGCGGTGAGCTTCGCGGCGGGGTCGGCGGCCAGCGGGTCGTGGTGCGTGAGGACGCCCGGCAGCACCGCGGCGAGGACGACCAGGGCGAGCCAGACGGCAGCCACGGTCAGGGTCGGGCGGGCGGCGAGGGTGCGGAGCGCCGCGGTCGCCCCGCTGCGGACGCCGGGCGAACCGGGGACGCCGTCGGCGACGAGCACGCCGGGGCGGCCGAGGGCGAGCTGGGTGGTGTCGGTCATGCGGGGGCTCCCTGGGGTGCGGTCGTGGTGGACCCGGCGGTCGCGCCCGGCGTCGTCCCGGTGCCCGCGCCGTCCTGCTCGCGGAGCCGCCGACGACTGCCGGCCAGGACCACGCGCGGGTCGAGCAGCGGGTACACCAGGTCGACGACGAGGTTCGCGACGACGAAGACCGCCGCGGCGACGAGCACGATGCCCTGCACGACCGGGATGTCCTGGCCCTGCACGGCGGTCGCGGTGACACGGCCGAGCCCCGGGCGTGAGAACACGGTCTCGGTGACGACGGTGCCGGAGAACAGCTGCCCGACGATGAGCCCCGTGACGGTCAGCGCCGGCAGGGCGGCGTTCCGCAGGGCGTGCCGGAGCTGCACGCGCCAGCGACCCGCACCCTTGGCGTAGGCGGTGTCGACGTACGGCTCGCGGAGCGTCTGCACGAGCGACTTCGACAGCAGCTGGGCGATCGTCGCCCCGGTCGGCAGCGCGAGGGTGATCGCGGGCAGGACGACGGACGCCGGCCCCTCGCCGCCGAACGCCGGGAAGACGTGGAGTCCGAACGAGAACCACTGCACGAGCAGGAGCGCGAACCAGAACCCGGGGACGGCGACGCCGATCGGGGGCAGCGAGAGGAGGAACTGGCCGAGCGCACGGTTCCGCGTCCAGGTCGCCAGCACCGCCAGGCCTCCGCCGAACACGACCGCGAGCAGCAGTCCGGCGACGGCGATCTGCACCGTGGGGCCGACCGCTTCGCCGATCACCTCGGTGACCGGGCGGCCGACGCCGATGGACCGACCGAGGTCGCCGGTCAGCAGCGACCCGAGATGCTGCACGTACTGCACGAGCACGGGCTGGTCGAGTCCGTACCGGTGCCGGAGCGCGTCGAGCTGCGCCGCCGTGACGTCGGTGGCATCGGGACCGAGCATGATCCGCGCCGGGTCGCTCGGCAGCACGTAGAGGACGAAGAACGAGATCGTCCAGGCCGCCCAGAGCACGAGCACGGCCTGCCCGATCCGGGCGAGCACGTAGCGGGTCACGCGGCGATCACCTCCGGCTGCCGGTGCGCGCTCCAACCGAGCTCGGGCGCCACCTTCGCGACCACGTCCGCGACGATCTGCTCGTACTCGTCACCGGCGAACTCGTAGGGCAGCTCGACCCGGAACTCGTCGACCTCGGCGAGTGTGGCGTCGTGCACGAGTTGCTCGACGATCTGCTCGGCCGGCCCGACCAGGTCGGCGGAGAACAGCGTGCGTCGCGGACCCTGCGGCCCGGCCTGCCGGGCGAGCCGTGACTCGTACCAGGCCCGGTAGCGCTCGCGCGAGACCCGGTCGGCGGAGTCCGTCGGCACCACGCAGCGCCCCCAGGCGACCCGGGGCGCGCGGCCGACGGGCAGCGCCGCACGGTACGCGGCGAGCTGGTTCCGCTGCGCGGTGCCGTAGTCGTCGGTGCCCTCGCCGGACGTGAGGTTGCCGATCAACAGGTTGAGCCCGGCGCTGCCCGCGAAGGCCGCCGAGCGGAGCGACCCGCCGCCGTACCAGACCCGGTCGACGAGCCCGGGGGCGTACGGCTGCAGCCGGGGTCGCTGGACGGCGCCGGGGCTCTGGATGACGGTGTCCTCGTCGCCGAGGTACGTCCCGCGCAGGTTGTCGACGAACCGGGTCACCCGGCCGTACCCGCGGTCGAAGGAGCGCCAGTCGCCGTCGAACACGAGGTCGCCGAGGACCTCCTCGTGCGGCGAGCTGGTCGACAGCCCGACCTGGACGCGTCCGTGCGACAGGACGTCGGCGAGCGAGAAGTCCTCCGCCAGCCGGAACGGGCTCTCCCACCCGATCGGGACGACGGCGACACCGAGCTCGATGCGGGCGGTCCGCTGCGACGCGGCGGCGAGGAACACCGCGGCCGAGCCGATGCCGTGCTCGAGGTGCCGGTGCCGGACCCAGGCGCCGTCGACGCCGAGGCGCTCGGCCGTCTCGAAGAGGCCGAGCGTGGCGTCGAGACCGTCCACGGGGGCGTCGTCCTCGAAGTTGCCCGGCACGAGGATCGCGAGGCTGCGGACCGTCACGCGAGCACCCCCGCGCCGCGGGCCGAGCGGATCGTCCCCGGCAGGCCGAGGGTCTCGCGGAGCGTTGCGCCCTCGTCGTACGACTGCCGGTACACGCCGCGCTCCTGCAGCAGCGGGACGACCCGGTCGACGAACTCGTCGAGTCCGTACGGGTTGGTGTGCGGCACGACGACGAACCCGTCGGTGGCGCGCTCCTGCACGTACCGGTCGATCTCGGCGGCGATGTGAGCGGGCGTGCCGACGAAGCCGCCACGGGTGGAGGCGCGGATGACCAGGTCACGGATCGACAGGTGTTCGGCCGCGGCGAGGTCACGCCACGACTGCACCAGCGCGGGGACGTCGCGGGTGTGGCGGACGCGGCCACGGGTGATGTCGGCGCCCTCCAGGTCCGGCTCGATCGAGGGCAACGGCCCGTCGACGTCGTACGACGACAGATCACGGTTCCACACCTGTTCGAGGAACGCGATCGCCGTCGCCGGGCTGACCTGGGCGCGGCGGATCGCCCGGGAACGTTCCTCGGCCTCGTCCGCCGTGTCGCCGAGCACGAAGGTCGCGCCAGGCAGGATCTGCAGCTCGTCCTTCGACCGTCCGACCCGTTCGAGTCGCTCGGTCACGTCGCGGTAGAACGACTGCGCGTCGTCGAACTCGGTGTGCAGCGAGAAGATCACCTCGGCGTGCCCGGCGGCGAGGTCGCGGCCCTCGTCGGAGTCACCCGCCTGCACGATCACCGGGTGCCGCTGGGGGCTGCGCGGCACCGGGAACGTGCCGGTCACGTCGAACTGCGGGCCGTGGTGGTCGACGTCGTGGATCCGGGACCGGTCGGCGAAGGCCCCGGCGGCCAGGGTCCCGGCGGCGCCCGACCCGTTCGCCACGATCGCGTCCGAGTCCCACGAGTCCCAGAGCTCGCGCGACAGCTCCAAGAACTCGGCGGCTCGCGTGTACCGGTCGGCGTGGTCGAGGAATCCCCCACGGCGGAAGTTCGCACCGTGGAACGCGTCCGAGCTCGTCACGACGTTCCAGCCGGCGCGGCCGTCGGTCAGGTGGTCGAGCGTGGCGAGCTGCTTCGCGAGTTCGACGGGCTCGTTGAAGGTCGTCTGCAGGGTGCCGACGAGCCCGATGTGGTCGGTGACCCCGGCCAGCGCGGCCAGGATCGCGAGCGTGTTCGGGCGCCCGACGACGTCGAGGTCGTGGATGCGTCCCTTCTGCTCGCGCAACCGCAGCCCCTCGGCGAGGAACAGGTAGTCGAAGAACCCGCGCTCGGCGTTGCGGGCGAAGTGCTCGAACGACGAGAACGCGATCTGGCTCTCGGCCCGGTCGTCGCTCCAGATCGTGGTGTTGTTGACGCCCGGGAAGTGGGCGGCGAGGTGGACCTGACGCTTGGCGTTCATGCTGAGACCCCCAGGGAAGACGGACGGGCGTACCGGCTGACCGCCGGTGCGATGCCGAGCCGCGTGCGCAGGTCGGCGGTGGGACGGGACGCCACGTCGGCACGGAGGCCGGCGGTGACGAGGGCGGGGACGAGCTGCCGGGCGATCGGGGTCGAGTCGATCGGGATCCGCAGCGGGCGGAGGCGGACGCCGGCGAAACCGAGGTCACGGAGCGCGCCGATCCGGTCGACCAGGTCGGCGACCGTGGTGGCGAGGACGGTCGTGTCCGAGCCGGAACCGAGCGCGTACGGCGCACCGGCCGCGGCGTCGAGCGCCGCGAGCTCGTCCGCGGCGGCAGCCGCGGAGGACCCGAAGAGGACCGCGAGGTCCGCGAGCACCGGACGGCGGACGTCGGACCCGGCCGCCTGCTCGGCGTCACGGACGAGTGCCAGCGCGTCCTGCGCCTCCAGGCCGTCGAAGCCGGGCGTGACCAGCACGACGTCCGCGGCGTCCACGGCGAACGCCGCCGCGTCCGCACGGTGCGCGAGCGCGAAGACCGGCGGGCGCCCCTGCGGCGACCGCGGCACGATCGACGCGCCGTGCACCGAGACGAACGAACCGGAGAACGCCGCGTTGTGGATGCGGTCGCGGTCGATGAAGCGGCCCGTCGTGACGTCGCGGATGATCGCGTCGTCGTCCCAGCTGTCCCAGAGTCGTGCGACGACCTCGGCGACCTCGCGTGCCTCGGCGAACAGGGCGGCCGCGTCGTCGCCGCCGGGGCGGCGGCCGAAGAGCGCGGCCTCGCGGGTCGTCGGGCTCACCTGGATCCGCCACCCGGCTCGCCCCAGCGAGACGTGGTCGAGGGTCTGGAGGCCCGTGGCGACGTGGAAGGGCTCGGTGTGCGTCACCGAGACAGTCGGCACCAGACCGATCGCGCGGGTCGCGGGGGCGACCGCGTTCGCGACGAGGAGCGCGTCGAGGCGGCCGACGACGGTCGACGTGTCGAGGTCGCCGTCGGGGTCGGTGGGGCCGGCGGTGAAGGTGTCCTCGAGGGTGACGGCGTCGACTCCGAGCCGGTCCTGCTCGACGACGACGTCGCGCCAGTGCCGGAGGCTCGTGAGGCGCTGTGCTGCCGGGCCGGCGGCGCGCCAGGCGGCGGGATGCCAGCCGGCGCCCTGCAGCGCGGTGACGAGGGTGATGCGGTCGGGCACGGTCATGGGGCGACGCTAGGACGGTTCGGCCGGGCGGCGAAGCGGTGTTGCGGAACGTGACCGACGGTGTCGCCGTGTGACGCGCGGCGGGCGGGCGGGGCGTCGCGGGCGGCGGGGCGTCGCTCGGTGCGAGGTTGTCCACTCGGTGCGTCGGAACAGACCGGGCACGGAGTGGACAACCTCGCACCAGACGGGGCCGGGGACGGGGCCGGGGCGCACCTCGCACCGTGCGAGGATCGCCGGATGGTCTCGTCGTTCCTGACCCACGCTGAAGTGGTGGTCGACCCCGCGGTCCCGATCGAGTCGTGGGGGCTGTCGCCCGAGGGACGCGTCCGGGCCGCCGCCGCACACCGGCTCGCGTGGACGCCGGGCTCCCGGCGGATCGTCTCGAGCACCGAGCGCAAGGCCGTCGAGACCGCCGACCTGCTCGCCAGCGCCGTCGGGCTGTCGGTGGAGCACGACCCGCTGCTGGGCGAGATCGACCGGAGCGCGACCGGCTACCTGCCGCCGACCGAGTTCGAGGCCGTCGTCGACACGTTCTTCGCCGAGCCCGAGCGATCGGTCCGCGGCTGGGAGCGGGCGATCGACGCCCAGGAGCGCATCGTCGCGGCCGTCCGCCGGCACTGCGCCACCGGCGACCTCACGATCGTGTCGCACGGCGCGGTCGGCGCGCTGCTCCTGGCCCACCTGCGCGGCGTCCCGATCACGCGCGCCCTCGACCAGCCCGGCATGGGCAGCGTCTTCCACTTCGACGCGCTCGCCTGGCGGGCGACCAGCGGCTGGAGACGCGTCCCCGCGACCTGACGGGAGGCGCGGGGCGGGGCCGCCACGGGCCTCCCGTCCGCCGCCTGCGCGGCCCGACCGCGCCGCTCGTCAGACCACGCGCGTCGCGCCCGTCACGGGGCCGGGGGCGGCGTCCTCGTCGTCGGCGTCGTGCAGGGTCCGTTCGGCCTGCCCGAGCAGGTGGTGCACCGCGAGGCCGATCGAGCGGGCACCGACGACCGCGACGAGCACGCTCAGCAGCGCCAGCAACGCGGCGGTGGGGATCCAGGCGGACGGCAGCGCGAGTGCCCGGAACCACTCCACTGCGGCGGTGGCGACCGCGGCGGCCGGGAACACGAAGGACCAGAACCCGAGCGAGAACGCCAGGCGGACGTACCGCGGCAGCAGGGCCAGCTGCACCAGGACCATCAGGACGCCGAGCCCCGCGATGGCCTGCACGGGCAGGGTGACCGCTCCGTCGGTGAGGGCGAACACCGACAGGGTGGCGACCGCCGGCGGCGCGACCAGGATCGCCATCGTCGGCACGAGCGGCCCCGGCAGCGCCGGTCGGAACGCCAGCCGGATGAGCAGCAGGCCGGTCATGACGCCCCAGAAGAACACGCCGACGCCGAGGGCCGGCCAGGACAGCCAGCCGACGCCGACCTCGTGCGTGGCGACCGAGGCGACCAGGGCCGCGGCGACGGTCGGCAGCAGGTAGCCGCCGTGCGCGGACTCCAGGGCGAGCCGGCCTTCGAACCAGGTGCTCAGCAGCCAGGCGGCGAACCCGGCCGCGATGGCCACGGCGGCGAGCACGACGACCTGCCCGGCGACGGGGGCGAACCGCGCGAGGTCGACGCCGAGCAGCATCGCGGTCGCGGGCACGAGCGCGGCGATCGGCCCCTGCGCCGGGTGGCGGAGCTGGTCGACGAGCCGTTCGCTGACGCGTGCGCCCCGGACGGCGTGCGCACCGAGCAGCCACACCCACGCGACGGCCGCGATCGCCCAGAACACCTGCGGCACCACGGTGGGCAGGTGCAGCACGGGGGCGGCGTACGACCACGTCTCGGCGAAGCCGGCGAGGCCGAACGGGACGGCGAGGGTGTTGAGCGGGATGCGGGAGGTGGGTCGTGGCATGGCTCCCCCATTCTCGTGGACGGGTCGGCTGCGTCGGTGCGCGCTCGGGGGCCGTGCGTGCTCCGCGGTCAGGCTGCGGGCAGTTGCTCGCCCGCCTCGATCGCCACGTCGAGCCGGTTCTCGGCGGGCGGCAGCGGGCAGGTCGCGTGCGGGGTGTACGCGCACGGCAGGTTCGTCGACCGGTTGAAGTCGATGCGGGTGGCACCGTCGGCATCCGGTGCGGCGATGTCGAGACTCCGGTTCGCCGCGTACGTCGTGACCCCGCTCGTGCGGTCGGTGAACAGCACGTGGAGGCCGCCGGCGTGCCCGTTGAACGCCAGGAGCGACCGCGGCCCGTCGAGGTCGAACGTCAGGACGCCGGGGGCCTCGTACACGTGCAGCAGGCCGTCGACGACGCTGCCCACGGTGACCTCGCGCGGGGTGTCGAACGGCTCGAAGTGCGCGTCCACGACGAAGTGCACAGCGGGGGCGTACGCCGGGGTGCCGTGGTAGCCGACGCGGGTCGGGTTCGACGGGTGTCGTGGGCGCAGCAGGTCGCTGCCGCCGCGCCGGGCGACCTCGATCACCGCGGTCTCGTCGCCGTCGCGCCACACCACGTTCGTGCTCGAGCGCTCGGGCAGCGGGCCGAACCGGTGCGTCCCGGTGACCTGCTGCCCGTCGACCTCGATCGTCTCGTCCTCGGCCAGTGCGACCACCGGGCCGTCCTCGTCCGTCGACCAGCTGCCCGGTGCGTCCTCGAAGCGTTCCGGCGTGGCGGTGAGCCAACGGATGCTGGTGATCGCGAGGAACCCGTGCTCGCTCGCCCGGACCTGCTCGTGGTCGTCGTGCCACGTGGTCCACGTCTCGGCGAAGGTCGCGGTGGTCGGTGTCGTGGCGTTCGCCGGGGTCGTCGTGCTCATGGGTCGACCGTACGACGCGTGGCCCGTCGGCGCGACGATCGTGTCGCCGTGCGTCGGCGGGGGTCGCGCGCGTGCGGGCGGGCGGTGGCCGGGGCGGGCGCGGGGCGGGCGGTGGGCTGGTCGACGAGGAACGACACCGTCGACGTCGTACGACATCGATCCTGTCGTTCGGACGCGCCTGCAACTGTCCGCGCACGCAACAGGCGACCGAGTCGGTGTCGTACGACATCGACCCTGTCGTTCGGCGTCCGCACGAAGCCGTGGTCGCGGAACGTAACGGGCCCGACCCCTCGTGGCAGAGTGGCACTGCAGCGCACCGCGAAGCCTCGCGCGCGGCCCCCGACTCCCGACAGTCCGCACCCATCGAGAGGAAGGCAGCGCATGCCCTTCGAGAACACCGACCGCATCCAGGCCACCACCGCCGGATCACTCCCCCGCACCCCGGAGCTCATCGCCGCGAACGCCGCGCGGCCCGTGGCCGCCGACGGCTTCACGCTCGAGACCACCGACGAGGTCCGGGCCCTGACGAGCGCGGCCGTCGACGACGTCGTCGCCCGGCAGACCGCGCTCGGCATCACGCAGCCCGGCGACGGCGAGTTCGGCAAGGCGATGTCGAACAGCGTCGACTACGGCGCGTGGTGGGGGTACTCGTTCCAACGTGTCAGCGGACTCTCGCTCACGGACGCCGACATCTTCACGCAGCAGCCGGTCCGCTCGAGCCCGGGCAACGTGCAGCTGACCAGCTTCCCGGACCGTCGCGACTGGACGATCTTCCGCGAGGCCTACACCGACCCGGCGTCGGGTATCGGCACCGGCAAGAACGCCACCGCGTTCCCCACCACGACCGGCCCGATCACCTACACCGGCCACGAGGCCGCGGCCACCGACGCCGCGAACCTCAAGCACGCGGTCGAGGCCGCCGGCGCGGACAACGGTTTCATCACGGCGCTCTCCCCCGGCTCCGCCGCCCGCATCGCGAACGAGTACTACGCGACGGAGGAAGAACACATCTGGGCGTGGGCCGACGCCCTGCGCGAGGAGTACACGACGATCCTCGACGCCGGCCTGGTGCTGCAGATCGACGACCCCTCGATCGCCGAGAACTGGGACCAGATCAACCCCGAGCCGAGCACCGAGGACTACCGCGCCTTCACCCGCATCCGTGTCGAGGCGCTCAACCACGCACTCAGGGGTCTCGACACCAGCCGCGTGCGCTTCCACCTGTGCTGGGGTTCCTGGCACGGCCCGCACACCACCGACATCGAGCTCCGCCACATCGTCGACCTGATGCTCGACATCGACGCCGGCGCGTACTCGTTCGAGGCCGCGAACGCCCGCCACGAGCACGAGTGGACCGTCTGGCAGGACGTCACCCTGCCCGAGGGCAAGGTCATCGTCCCCGGTGTCGTCGGCCACGCCGCGAACGTCGTCGAGCACCCCGACCTCGTCGCGCAGCGCATCGAGCGGTTCGCCTCGGTGGTCGGGCGTGAGCGCGTCATCGCCGGCACGGACTGCGGCCTCGGCGGCCGCGTGCACCCGCAGATCGCCGCGGCGAAGCTCGAGTCCCTCGGCGAGGGTGCCCGGCGCGCGAGCGCGAAGCTCTTCTAGCCGCCCGTTCCTTCCCAGAACGGCTGCGATACCTGGCGAGATCGGGCGAACCTGCCACGAAGATCACGGCAGGTACGCCCGGTTCCGGCAGGTACGCCCGGTTCCGCCAGGTACGCCCGGTTCGGGGAGGTGCGCCCGGCTGTGCACGCACGCACGGGCGGACGGGAGGCTCGGTGCGGGCTGGCACCGTGCCTCCAGGCCGTCAGCGGCGTCGGCGCAGGGCGACGGCCGCGACCGCGACGAGCGCTCCGGCCCACAGCACGGGGCGCGTGACGCGCCGTCGCTTCGCGACCCAGCCGCCGTTCGTAGCGTTCGCGGCGTCGGCGGGGGCGTAGAGGTTCCCGTCGGTCGGGGCGCCCTCGCCACGGAGCGCGAACGTCTCCACCATCGGCTTCGTGATCTTGTGGAACAGGCCCGGGAACACGTACTGCAGCGGCACGAGCGATGCCTGGATGCGTCCAACGAAGCGGTAGCGCTTGGGGTGCGTGGCGGCCTGCACGACGGCACGGCCCGCCCGCTCGACCGAGACGGTGGGCGGCAGCGGGTGCGAGGTCTTGCCGGTGTAGTTGGCACCGTTCTGGTAGATCGGGGTGTCGATCGTGGACGGCAGCAGTGCGGTGAACCGGATGCCGGTGCCCGCGAACTCGTCGCCGAGCACGTCGACCAGGCCGAGGGCGGCGTGCTTGCTCGTGACGTACGCCGACTGGTACGGCGCCGAGAGCAGCGACTGGATCGAGCCGACGAGCACGTAGGTGCCCTTCCCGCGCTGCTTCCAGTGCGGCAGCAGGTGCGTGACGGCGTTGAGGTGCCCGTACAGGTTCGTGTCGACGACGCGCTTGAACGCCTCGGTGGGGGTCTGCTCGAACAGGCCGTAGACGAACAGGGCCGCGTTGCCGACGAAGACGTCGATGCGACCGAAGCGGGTCGTCACCGTGCCGATGAGGTCCTTGACCTGGTGCTCGTCGGCGACGTCCGTTGGGATCGCGATCGCCTCGGCGCCGAGCTTCCGGCACTCGGCGGCTGCGGCCTCGAGCGAGTCGTGCCCGCGTGCGGCGAGCACGAGCGTGGCGCCCTGCCGGGCGAACTCGTGTGCGGCGGCTCTCCCGATGCCGCTCGATGCTCCGGTGATGACGACGATCTTCCCGCGGTACCGATGTCCCATGTGTCCTTGGTACCCGGCCGTGGTCCGTTCCCGCACAGCCGGGTCGTACCCCTGCACGCGGTGCGAAGATGGAGCATGCGCAAGGACGACCTGACCGTCGACGAAGCCGCGGTCATCGCCGAGCACGCCCGCTCCGGTGTCCTCGACGTCGACGACCCCGAGGTGCGGAAGGTCGTCGAGCAGGCGAACCGGGTGCTGGTCCGTGCACAGATGTGGGGCGAGGAGCGGAGCCCGAAGCTGCGGCGTCGCCGACGGCTCATCGCGGTCGGCGCCCTCGTGATGGTGCTCGTCTGGGTCGCGGGCCTGCTCGTGCCGCTGGCGATGCGCTTCGGCTGACGGGTCCGTCGGCGCCGGCTGCGGTGTGCGCGGGGCGGATCAACCACGGTGCGGCCCTGGTCTGACTCGTCCGGATGGTGCATGATCCGACGACCACACCACCATCGCGCTGCAGGGAGCACGACATGGACCAGCACATCGATCGACGGCGCTTCATGACGCTCGGACTCGCCGGAGCCGCGACGACGGCCCTCGGCGCGACGGCGATCGGCGCGGACGGGTCGGCGCAGGCAGCGACCACGGCGGCTGCTGCCGCCCCTGTGCTGCTCGCCGCCGACGAGTTCGACGGCCCGGCCGGAAGCGCGCCGAACCCGGGGATCTGGCGGTACGACCTGGGTGCCGGTGGCTGGGGCAACGCCGAGCTGCAGACCTACACGGACTCGCGGCGGAACGCGGCGCTCGACGGTGCCGGCAACCTCGTGATCACCGCACACCGCGAGGCCGACGGCTCGTACTCGTCGGCCCGGCTGAAGTCCGAGAGCACCTACACCGCGCAGTACGGCCGCATCGAGGCGCGGATCCGGATCCCCCGCGGTCAGGGCATCTGGCCGGCGTTCTGGATGCTCGGCGCCGACATCGGGCAGGTCGGGTGGCCGGCGTGCGGGGAGATCGACGTCATGGAGAACGTCGGGTACGAGCCGGGGATCGTGCACGGCACGGTGCACGGGCCCGGGTACTCCGGCGCGCAGGGCATCTCGGCGGCGTACACGGCTCCGTCCGGAGCAGCCTTCGCCGACGACTTCCACGTGTACGGGGTCGACTGGCGCCCCGGCTCCATCACCTGGACGGTCGACGGTGTCGCGTACCGGACGGTCACCCGGTCCGACGTCGGCTCGGCGACGTGGGTGTTCGACAAGCCGTTCTTCGTGATCCTCAACGTCGCGGTCGGCGGGAACTGGCCGGGTTCGCCGGACGCCTCGACGCGGTTCCCGCAGCAGATGACGATCGACTGGCTGCGGGTCCACCAGAACGGCTAGCCGGGACCCCGCAGCCGACCCGGTCCGTTCCGCGCTGCCCGCTCAGGGACGGCGGTTCGCCCGGGCGACGAGCCACAGGTAGGTGCTGTGCCCGACCAGGGCGAGTCCGAAGAACACCGCGGCGACCGCGTACACCCGGTCGAGCTTGCCCTGCCCGATCACGAGCATCACGACGCAGAACGCGACGGCGATCGCGAGGACACCGACCTGCACGGTCGACCAGATCCGTCGGAAGCGCGGCATGCCTGTCTCGTTCACACCTCCCATTCTGCCCGATGCCGTCAGTGCTTCTCCGGGTCGTGGCCCCAGTTCATGAGCGAGTACCGCCAGGGGGTGTCGTGCACGTCGCCGTCGGGACGCTGTTCCGAGTGCCGGGCGACGTAGCCGACGACCTTCCGCATGTGCGCCAGGTCGTCGTCGGTGCGGTCGGCCTCGTGCTTCTCGAGGATCCGGATGATGTGCCGACCGCTCTCGTGGCCGGTCGATTCGCCCCCGCCGGACGGCTTCTGCCCGACGGACTTCGACTCGTCGGTGTCGAGCCACTTCCGCAGCTCGGTGGCGGTCATGTTCACCGCGTCGTCGAAGTCGGCTCGGGTCTGCTCGTCGTCGTGCTCGCTCATGCCGTCGAGACAACCCGACGGTGCTGGACGACTGCGCAGGGCGGATCGAGTCTGATGGGAATGGAACGGCCCCGCCCGGTGTCGAACTCTCCACCGACCATGAAGGAGCCCACCATGAGCCTCGACCTCCACAAGAGCACCGGCACCGGAAACGTCACCGACGAGCGCACCTGCCTGCCGAAGCCCGTCCTGCCCAGCCTGCACGACGAGCGCACCCCGTCCTTCGGCCGCTGGCTCGGACAGATCAACCACACCGACTGACCCACCAGCGGGAGCGAGGGCGCCCACGGCCCGGGCCCTCGCCGCGCACTGCTACCGTGCACCCATGTCCTGGGGCCGGCGGTACTACGCGCTGCAAGCCGTCGGCGGAGCGGCCTGGTGGATCGCCGTCGCGACGGTGCCGTGGATCCGCATGGCGACGCTCGGCTCGCTCGACCCGGTGCTCGTCGCCGTGTTCGACGTCCCGCTGTTCGTCGTCGGCTCGGCGCTCGCCGCCGCCGGGGTCCGGGCCTCCGCGGTGGTCACGACGGTGTGGACCGCGCTGGTGCTCGTCGCCCTGAGCGTCTGGGCCACCGTGACCGGCGAGGCCGGCTGGGGCGTGCTCGTCATGCTGGCCGCCACGATCGGGTCGACGGTCGCCCTCGCCCTGGTCCTGCTCGGACGGGTCCCGACGGAGTGGGTGACGAGCGGTCCGCTGCGGATCCGGACGGCTGATGCCGCGGCCCCGCGCTCCCGGCACGTCACCGCGACCGTGCTGCAGATCGTCGTCTTCTGGGGCCTGTTCCTCGGGGTGCTCCCCCTGGTCATCGCGTTCGCGGAGCACCGCTGGGGCCTGCACCCGCAGCTACCGACACCCGTCGTCACCGCCCTCACCGTCGTCGGTGTGGTCGTGCTCCTGCTGGCCAGCGCGCTCGGCATCGCGTCGGCGGCGGCGATGTCGACGAAGGGCGAGGGCACACCGCTGCCCTCGGCCACCGCGAACCGCCTGGTGGTCGCCGGGCCGTACCGGTCGGTACGGAACCCGATGGCACTCGCCGGCATCACCCAGGGTGTCGCCGTCGGCCTGCTGCTGTCGTCGTGGCTGGTCGTCGTCTACGCGATCGCCGGTTCCGTGGTCTGGAACTGCATCGTCCGCCCGCTCGAGGAATCCGACCTGGCGGAACGGTTCGGCGACGACTTCCGCCGCTACGCCGAGCAGGTCCGGTGCTGGGTGCCGCGGTGGCCGGTGCCGGCGCGGGTGGGTTCGGTGCCGCTCAGCTCGTCGCGCCGCTGATGTTGACCAGCCACGACACCCCGTGGCGATCGGTCAGCATGCCGAAGGTGTCGCCCCAGGGCGCGGTGGTGAGTGGTTCGACGATCGTCGCGCCCTGGGCGAGGCCGTTCCACCACCGCGTCAGCAGTTCGTGGTCGTCGCCGCTGAGCGAGAGCGAGATGCTGCTCTCCGCCGGTGTCGGCATGCCGGACGGCGCGTCCGACGCCATCAGGAGCAGGCCCTGGTCGCCGTCGAGCTGCCCGTGCATCACCTTGTCGGCGTCGGCGGGGTCCTGGCTCATGCCGGCTTCACCGAACGTGCCGATGGTGAGCGTGCCACCGAAGACCGAGTGGTAGAACTCGAGCGCTTCGCGGGCGCCGCTCCGGAACCCGAGGTAGGGGTTGAGGCGAACGGTCATGACGGTCTCCCTCGTCCTGCGCGGGCGCCGTCGCCCGCGTCGTGATCATGCTGGCAGAGTGCGCGTCCCCGCGGAAGGAGACGCCGTCGTCTTCGTCCGGCGCCGCCAGGTCGTCGAGACGCCTCCACATTCGGCGGCGTCTCGACGGCGGGGCGGCGTCGCAGCAGCACGCCGGCGTCTTCGAAGCAGCACCAACGCCGGACGGGAGGCACGTGGCGGCGCCGCCACGGGCCTCCAGGCCGTCAGGCGGTGGGGTCCACCACCGGTGGTCGCGCGGACGGGGCGAGCTCACGGATCCGCTTGGCGGGGACGCCGGCGTAGACGCCGTGCGCCGCCAGGCGGCCGACGACCACGGCGCCGGCGGCGACCACGACGTCGTGCTCGATGTGGGCGCCGGGCAGGATCGTGGCGCGGCCGCCGATCCAGACGTGCTCCTCGACGACCACCGGGCGGCCGGTCGCGACGTCGCTCCACCGGCCCTCGGCGTCGATCTCGTGGTGGCTCGTCATGATGAGCACCTGCATCCCGATCGCGGTGTTCGCGCCGATCGTCACGGGAGCGACGGCCTCGACGGTCACGTTCCGGTTGCAGAAGACGCCCCGGCCGATCGTGAGGTGCTTCGGGTCGCCCGTCAGCGAGAACCCGGTGCCCACACCGGACTCGGCGTGTGCGCCGGCGGCACGGAGCAGCAGCCGACGGACGATCCGCGGCAGCAGCGGGGATCCGAGCAGTGCGGTGAAGACGAAGTGCTCACGGGCGTAGGAGGCGTCCTCGACGAGCCGGCGGCCGAACGTCGACGGATCGGTCGTCGGCGGGACGACCGCAGTCGGGACGGGTGGTGCTGCTGAGCCGGCCATGGGGTCTCCAGTCGTCGTGGCTGCGTGTCCGTGCAGCGCAAACGTAGGACGACGATCGTCGGCGATCGGCCGGACGACGGGCGGTTGCGGGATTCTTGCGGGCCCGCGCGGCAGCTCGTCTACGCGCGGGCGCCGTCGCGCGCGGTGGACGCCGTCTGCCGGGGCAGCTCGCCGAACTCCTCGCGGTAGCTCCCCGCGAACCGGCCGAGGTGGGCGAACCCGGTGGCCCGGGCGATCTCGGCGATGCTCCGCCCGTCGCCCGACTCGAGCTGTTCGCGGGCGAGCAGCAGCCGGATGCGTCGCAGGTACATGGTCGGGGTGATGCCGTGGTGCCGCTGGAACGCCGCCTGTACGCCGCGCACGCTGAGGCCGGCGGCCTCGGCGACGTCGTCGACGGTGATCGGCTCGGTGGCGTGCTCGAGCAGGAAGGTCTCGGCACGGGCGAAGCGGGCGGTGGAGGCCATCGCCGGCTCGTGCTGCCCGACCGGCCAGTGCGGGATCGCGGTGAGCAGACCACCGGCGGCGAACCGGGCGAGCTCCCGCTCGCGTTCGATCGGTACGGCGTCCGGTCCGGCCAGCACCTCTTGTGCGACGGACCGCACCATGAGCCACCAGGCAGCGAGCGGGGCACCCTCGGGGACGTGCCGCGGACGGAACTCGATGGGACCGGGGGCCCAGTCCCCGCGCTCGGCGGCGACCTGCTCGACGATCGAACGGTCGATGCGCAGGACGTCCTTGTTGCAGGCGATCCAGCGGAAGCGCTGGGGGCCCTGACGGAAGAGCGTCGGGCGGCCGATCTTCACGGTGTTCTCGTCGAGCTGGGCGACCCCGGACTTCATCCAGAAGATCATCATCGCGTCGCCCGGCTCGATCGTGCCGCTCAGCACTCCGGTGCAGCGGGTCGACTCGAGCGACAGCAGTGCCGTGCCGCGCACGCGCTCCTCGAACACGAACTCGGCGTCCGTCGGTTCGACCGACAGCCCGTGGGTGATGTGCGTCCGGGCCATCGCCTCGGCCGCGACCGACGGCTCGGCGGTCTGGATCTCCCGCAGCAGGCGGTGCATGGTCTCGGGCACGTGATGATCCTGACGACAAGTCGGCGTCGGCGCAACGAGCGACGCGCCGTGTTCCTGTACGACGGCCAGCCGACGGCCTGTTGGCTGTGCACATGGAGGCCCGGACATGAAGCAGATCCAGTACGACCGCTCGACGATCCTGACGAGCGACGACGTGGCCGACGCCGTGATCGAGTACGCCGCAGCCCTGGCAGGCGGCAACCGGGCGGACACCGTCGCGATCCCCGCTGTGGCCGCCGACGGCACCATGACGACGACCAAGGTGCTGATCGGTCCGTCGAGCCAGCTCGTCGTCGAGGATGCCGAAGAGGACGAGCTCGAGCGCGAGGACACGGGTTTCGTGCAACGGCTGCGGGCAGCCGCGCTGACCTTCGAGCACGACGAGGTGATCCACGCGGACACCCGGTCGGACCTGACCGACGGGCCGGTGGCGTAGGGGCGCCCGCTCAGCGCCCGAAGTCCGGCGGCGACGCGTTGGTGTCGACGGCGAGCACGGCCTCGGTGCGCCGGCCGAGCTCGAGCAGGAACGCCTCGCCCTCGGGTTCGAGGTCGTCGTCCGGAGCCGGCTCGAGGGCGACCGGGATCGCCGGGGCCAGGAGCACCTCGATCGTGCTCGCCACCCCGAAGTCGTCGGCCGTCGGGATCGACACGACGTCGCTCAGCCGACTCTGGTGCAGTGCTGCGGCGTACCGGATCACCGCATCGGCGATCGTGTCGCTCGTCAGGACTCGGACGGTACCCGCGTAGTTCACGTACTTCAACGTTGCTCCCTGGTGAAGAGGAGCATCCGTCGCGGTGACGGTTCCCTGATCCGCTGCCACGGTAGGCCGCCGTCGTGCCGGGTACACATCTTCGAGCGCGGAACGGGGTACGCCGTGACCCTGGACGGGCGTTCAGTGGCGCCCGCCCAGCATCGGGGACGTCCAGGGAAACCGACCACAGGGAGAGACATGACCGAGCAGCAGCAGCCCCCGGGGAGCGACCAGGAACTCACGCCGAAGGCCGACCACGGCGAGGAGTCGTACCGCGGCTCCGGCAAGCTCACCGGCAAGCGTGCCGTCATCACCGGCGGGGACAGCGGCATCGGGAAGGCCGTCGCGATCGCGTTCGCGCGCGAGGGTGCCGACGTCCTGATCAGCTACCTGCCGGAAGAAGAGGACGACGCCCAGGACACGAAGCGCTGGATCGAGGAAGCCGGTCGGAAGGCCGTGCTGTTCCCGGGCGACGTGAGCGACCCCGCGTACTGCCGATCGGTCATCGACCAGGCGGTCTCGGAGCTCGGCGGGCTCGACGTCCTCGTGAACAACGCCGCTTACCAGATGACCCACGAGACGATCGAGGAGATCAGCGACGAGGAGTGGGACCACACCCTCGCGACGAACCTCAGCGCCTACTTCCACCTCGTCAAGGCGGCCCTGCCGCACCTCGGCCCGGGATCGTCGATCATCGGCTCGAGCTCGGTGAACTCCGACAACCCGAAGCCGAACCTGGCGCCCTACGACGTCACCAAGGCCGGCGTCGCGAACCTGTCCGCCGCGCTCGCGCAGCTGCTCGGCGATCGCGGCATCCGCGTGAACAGCGTCGCACCCGGTCCGATCTGGACGCCGCTGATCCCGTCGACGATGCCGCCGGAGCAGGTCGAGCAGTTCGGCAAGCAGTCGCCGCTCGGCCGTCCCGGCCAGCCGGCCGAGCTCGCACCCGTCTACGTGCTGCTCGCCAGTGACGACGGCAGCTACGTCTCCGGCGCGCGGGTCGCCGTCACCGGCGGCACCCCGATCCTGTGACGGGACGCCGGTCCGGCAACGGGACCAGGTGACGGACCGGAGGCCCGGGGCACGACGTGCGCCGGGCCTCCCGTCCGTCGTCGGGGGACGCTCCTGGCTGAATCGCCGCCCACCGGGGCCGGCCTACGTTCAGGGCCATGTCCACGCGAGCGAAGACCGTCACGGCGCTGTTCGGCGCCGCCACCGTAGCCCTCCTGCTCACCGCCTGCGACCCCGGCGGAGCCCAGAACATCAACCCCGTCGGCAAGGTCCCCGGCTCCGAGGAGAAGTCCCAGTCGGCCCAGTGCGACGTGGCCGCCAGCGCCGCCGTCGACATGATCGACAAGGCGGTCGGGTCGCACGACACCACCGAGTTCGCGAACATCCAGAAGGGTGACGGCGGCTGGTACCTCGGTGCCGCGATCGTCCCCGCGGACAGCAACGACTCGAACGACGACGAGGTCACCATCTGGGCGACCACCGCCGACCCCACGGCCGACGACTTCGACGGCCCGCTGTACGCCGTGAACGACGTCGCCAAGCAGGCGGTCGCCGACGAGACCACCACCACCTCGGACGCGCCGACGCCGTTCGCCGACGACTCGAAGGCCGCCCAGCAGGTCGAGAGCTGTGTCGTCGAGGCGTCCGACCGCTAGTCGTCGGACACCGTGTCGTGGCCGATCAGTCCTTGGGCTGGTCGGCCACTTCCACGTCCACGTGGTAGTCGTCGCCGCCGTCGGTGCTGATCGTCGACACCGAGTCGTAGACCACGTCGTAGCCCGCCGTGTTCACGTCGCAGTGCACCTCGGCGCCGTCCTCGATCGCGATGTCGTCCGCACCACAGTCGACCTCGGGCGTCGCATCCGAGACGTCGGCCAACGCGTCGACGACGACGCGTTCGAAGGCGTCCGGTGTGACGGTCCGTGACGCCGACGACGATGCCGTGCACCCGCTGAGCGTCACCGCCAGGGCGATCGTCGCGGTGAGCGTCGTGAATGCGGTGATGCCGCGCTGGTGCTGCATGGTGTCCCCCGTGGTCCCCTGGCCGCTGCTCGCCCCGAGATCGGGGACCGGCGGTTCCTCGACGATAGCGGGATGGTGCGAGGACGTCTGCCACGAGTTCGGGTCAGGAGCAGACGTCCTCGCGCTACGACGCCGTCGGGTTCGACGCGGTGGTCATGACGAGGCCAGCCCGGGAACGGGGGTCGGGCACCCGCCGGTAGGGTCCGGCGGGGTAGCTTCCCGAGACTGTATGACGACCACGGCTCAGACGTGTACGGAATCCGCCGGAACCGGACAGTCTCGTCCGTCCGCCGCCTTCGCCCGGACTGAACGTCCACTCGACGAGTCGTGAAGGCCCGCTCAGCAGCACGTCGTTTCACTAGACGATCGTCTTCTGAACGCCTACGGTTCCCAGCACCCCGTCCCGCTCCCGAACCGTGAGAGACCGCATGCACAGCCCCCGCCAGACCACCGTGCTCGAGACCGGCCGCTGACGTGGCGGCGGCGAAGGCGACCGTCCTGCTCGTGAGCGACTTCCCCCTGTCGGCGATGCGGGGTGAGCGCGCCGCGCTGGTCGAGCAGGCGAAGGCCTTCGCCGAGTCCGGTCACGTCGTCTGGGTGGCGACTCCGCGGTCGAGCGAGACCGCGGAGCTGCGAAGGCACGGCGTCCGCCTGTTCGAGGTCGAACCGTCGATCAGCCCCCCGGAGAGCGACCTGCCGGTGGTCCGCAACTCGGTCCGTGTCCGCCGGTGCCTCGGTACGCTGATGCTCGAGGAACGGATCGACCTCGTCGTCACCCACTCGGACTTCGGCCTCGCCGCGGCGGCGCTGACCACGGCGCGCTCCCTCGAGCTGCCGACGATCCACACCGTGCACGGTTCGGCGCCGGTCCGGGGCCGGACCGCGGCGGCGATGGCGCCCCTCGCACGGCACGCGCACCGTGTGGTGACCGGCATCCGGCCCACACGGCACCGCTTCACCGGGCACCCCATGGACGACGCGCGCCGCAACATGGCCGTGGCCGTCTGCGGGGCGGCCGACGTCGTCGTCACCCCGACGACACGACAGGCACGTGCGCTGCGCGAGGCCGGCGTCGGCCCGGTCCACGTCGTGCCCAACGCCCTCGGTCGCCGGACGGTCGAACCGCCGCCGGCACCGGAACTCGGCCCGCTCCGGCTCGTCTGGGCGTCGCGGTTCACCCCGGACAAGCGTCTCGACGTCCTCCTCAACGCGATCCGGCTGGTGGAGATCCGACTCGGTGCACACGCGGTGCGGGTCGATGTCGCCGGCGGGACCGTCCCCCCGACCCGCACGCCGGTGTCGGTCCGCGTCCACGGCCGCCTGTCGTCGCAGGCTGTCCACGACCTGCTGCTGTGCGGGCACGCGGCGGTGGTCTGCTCGCTCGAGCACGACGGCCAGCCGATGGCCGCGCTCGAGGCGTTCCGGGACCACCGTCCCGTCATCGTGTCCGACATCCGCCTGGCGAGCGAGTTCGGCTCCGCCGCCGTCCTGACCGACGACGAGACCGCGTTCGGGCTCGCCACGACGATCATCGAGCTGGCCTCGGACCGGACGCTGCTGCGACCGCACACCGCCGCCGCCGTCGAGCACGCCCGGCTCGCGACGGCGGAACGGCACACCGATCAGGTCCTCCGGCTGGTTGCCGGATCCCGTTCCTGCTGAGTGACGGACCGGGCGCGGTGACGCACGAGGGCCGTCGTGCCGCCGGTGACGATCAGCCCGAGCGCGAACAGCACGAGGGGCAGCGGATCGGCTCCGGTGGCGGCCAGGCTCCCGGTCCCGCCGCCGGGCTCCACGCCGACGACCGGCGCCGCGTCGACGCCACCGCCCGTGCCGGATCCGCCGTCGCCGCTCTGGTTGCCCGTGCCGGTCCCGCCCGGGACGGGGGTCGGGACGTCGGACCCGCCACCACCACCACCACCGTCGCCGTCGCCGTTGCCACCGCCGTCGCCACCGCCGTCGCCACCGCCGTTGCCGTCGTCCGGCAGCGCCGTGTTCACGATGGTGCAGACCACGTCGTCGCCGTCCGCGACGGTGACCACCCCGTCCGTCAGGGGCGCGCCGGTGCAGGTCCAGTCCCCCGCCTCGTAGCCGTCGGGGCCGCCCGACTCGGTCAGCGTGTAGTCCCCCGGCGGCACCGGTCGACCCGTCACCGCGTCGCTGCCCGACGTGCCGGAGACCGTGGTCGGTCCGCTCGCGGTCAGGGTCCAGTCACCCGGATCCGCGTCGCCACCGACGACCTGCTTGACCAGGGTGAGGTCCCCCTCGACCGCGTCGGTCGACAGGCACGACACCGTCGTCGAGAACGGGAACCCGTGGATCTCACGTGGCACCGGCCCGGCGGCGGTCGCGACCCCGTGCGTGAACGACGCCGCGACGACGTTGCCCTCGACGTTCTGGGTCACATCCCACCGCAGGTCGGCCCGGGGAGCGTAGATCGTGCCCTCGAGGACGTCGGCGCCGGTGACGTGCACGGTCGTCGCGTCCGGGAAGTTCCAGAGCACGAACGGCGCGTGCGCGTTCGTCAGGTTCGCGAGGTTCGGGACGGAACCGTCGAAGGTCGTCCCGGTGACGTTCACGACGAGCGGCGATCCGGGGCCGGGCAGACCGTCGAAGGTCAGCAGGTCGAGGGCGTCGAGGTCGGCGGCGGCCACCGTCAGCACGTTCGTGACGCCGGGCTGGACATCGGCGTACGCGGCCGTCCCCGGCGCGATCGGCGTCGGCAGGGGCGCGCCAGCGGCATCGTGCAGCACGGTCGTCACCGGGCACGTCCCGAGGTCGGCGGACAGGGACCGGTAGCGGGCGAAGGACGACGCGAAGTCCAACACCGACGGGTCGGCCGTCGTCGGGACGGAGCTCGCCGGCTGCCGGGTGGTCCCCTCGATGCGGGGGAACGTCTCGGCGGTGGTGCCCTCCGGAGCGAGCCGGTAGTCGATCGTCGCGCCGTTCTGGTCGGTGTCGAAGGCGTCGTAGGTCGCCGTGTCGCCGACGTGGGCGTACCCGCCGTTCAGCACGCGGAGCACGGCCGACTGCTCCGACGGGAACCGGATGCCGCCGTCGACGTACAGGAACGTGGGACGGCTCTCCCCCGGCAGCGTCAGGGCGTTCGCGGGCGGGTTGCCCGCGCCGATGTTGTAGCTGGTCTCGAAGGCCAGGTCACCGCCGGCGGCGAGCGTGCCCTCGGCCTCGTCGGCGGCGAGCTCGACGTCACCCTCGACGAAGACCAGGAACCCCTGGTTCGCCGGGTGCCCGTCCACCGGCACGGTGACGGGGTTGACGGGTGGGACGTCGGCCGCCGTTGCCGGCGCGGTCGCGAACATGGCCGCCGGCGTGACCAGGGCCGCCGGCACGAGGAGCGCGGCGACGCCGAGCAGTGCCGCCCGGCTGCGGACCCGCGCCGTCACGGCCGGGCCGCCCGGCCGGGGTCGGCCTCGGCGTCGGCGTCGGCGCCCTGCTCGTCGCGCCACTCGTCGAAGTACTGCTTGCCGATCGCCCGCAGGCTCCGGCCGATCTGCGTGTAGTCCTCGTCGCGCAGGTTCGCCAGCGACACCCGGACCGACCACTCGGGGCCGTCGAACCCGCCCCCGTTCAGCAGGATGATGCCGGTCTGGTCGGCGAGCCGGAACAGGATGTCGGTCGGTTCGTAGTGCTCGCGGAGGAACGCGCCGATCCCCGGCCCTCGCAGCCGTTCGGCGTAGGCCAGCACGTCGAGCTCCACGTAGTAGCCGACCCGGTTGACGTCTTCGGGCAGGGTGACCTGCATGCCGTCGAGCAGCAGCTCCAGGCGGTGCCGGATCAGCCCCTGCGCCTGGTGCTTGTAGTGGTCGGTGTCGTCGAGCACGGCGTACGCCGCGAAGAGCAGCATCTGGCACTGCTGCGGGAGGGACAGCCCGGCGGTGTGGTTGAGCGCCACCGAGCGGCTGTCGGCGACGAGCCGGTCGACGAACCGGATGTCGCGCGGGTGCAGGGAGAGGGTGCCGTACCGGGCGTCGAGGGCGGCCTGGTCCGCTTCGGGCAGTGCGGCGAGCCGCTCGTCGAACACGTTGTCCCGGTTGACGGCCACGACGCCGAGCCGCCAGCCGGTCGCGCCGAAGTACTTCGAGAACGAGTAGACGCCGATCGTGTTCCGCGGGACCTCGGCCATCAGGGAGCGGAAGCCGTCGATGAAGGTGCCGTAGACGTCGTCGGTGATGATCGTCAGCTCGGGGTTGTCGGTGGCGACGACGTCGGCGATCGCGTCGAGCGTCTCCTGGGCAATGCGGACCGAGGGCGGGTTCGTCGGGTTGACGACGAACAGGGCCTTGATGGACGGGTCGCGCAGCCGGTCGATCTCCTCCGGCGGGTACTGCCAGGTGTGCACACCGTCCTGGTCCACGGTGCTGGCGTGCAGGTGCACCTGCTCGAGGTCGTAGTCGGCCAGCGCGGGGATCTCGAGGTACGGGGTGAAGATGGGCGTCATCAGGGCGATCCGGTCGCCGCGGTGCATCAGCCGGTTCTCGAGCAGTGAGTCGAACACGTAGCACATCGCCGCGGTGCCGCCCTCGACGGCGAACAGGTCGTACGGCTGCGCCGGCGGTTCCCCGGCGCACATCTCCTGGACGAGGTACTCGTGCACGATCTGCTCGGCGTGGTGCAGCATCCGGTCCGGCTCCGGGTAGTGGTCGCCGATCACGGAGTCTGCGAGTTCCCAGACGAAGGAGTCGGGTGCGAAGCCGAGGTCGTCCACCCCGTGCCGGAGCACCCGGCGCAACAGGTCGACCCCGGGTTCGCCGTCGTGCTCGGTCAGCCACGAGCCGAAGCGTTCGGCGATGCCGTCCTTCTGCGGCACACCGACGAGTTCGGGGTCCCACTCCCGGTTCTCGCGCGAGACCGTGAGCGCGAACTGGCCGAGTGCGAAGAACGCCTCGCGGGGGGTGGGCGCGATGAAGTTCGGGTTGCCGCGGCCGGCGTTGAGCATCTGGAACGCGGTGCGTGCTTCGTGCTCGCCGGCGATGCGCTGGAGCTCGGCCTTGAGTTCGAACGGGGACAGGTGCTGCAGGCGCGCGATCTGCTCGCGGGAGACGCTGGCGACGGGCATGTGGTGCTCCTTGTGCGGGGTCAGTGTGCGGTGATCGCGACGACGACGGCGCCGCCGATGCTGAGGACGATGTTGCCGATGGCGTAGGGGACGGTGAAGCCGAGCAGCGGCACACTGCTCTTCGCCGTCTCCTGCAGGGACCCGACCGCCGCGGTGGTGGTCTGGGCACCCGTGAGCATGCCGAGGACCAAGACGGGGTCGGTCTTCCGGAAGAAGAACCGGCCGACGAAGGTCATGACGACCAGGGGCACCAGGGTGACGACCACCCCGGCGACGAGCAGCTGGACGCCGTACTGCGCGAGCCCGTCGATGAAGCCCGGCCCGGCGTTGATGCCGACGACGGCCACGAAGAGCGTGAGCCCGACGGTCTCGAAGAACCACTGCGCGCCGGGCGGGACGTGCCCGAAGGTGGGGCTCTTCGAGCGTCGCCAGCCCAGGATCAGTCCGACGATGAGCGCACCGACGCTGGTGGTGAGGGACAGCGGCACGGCGCCCACCGTGATCGACGGCACACCGATGACGGCGCCGACGGTGATGCCCAGGGCGACGGTGACCATGTCGGTCTTCGGATCGGTCCGCTCGGGGAACCCGACGTACCGGATCCCCTGCTCCAGCAACGGCAGCGGCCCCTGGACCCGCAGCTCGTCACCGGCGTGGAGCGCGGTGTCGGGGCCGAACGGGATCGCGTGCCCACCCCGGCTGATGCCCTTCAGGAAGATCTGCCGGGCCCGTTCGGTCTGCCGGAGTTCCTCGACGGTCCGACCGACGACCGCCTTGTTGGTCACGACGACGGACAGTTCCTCGATCGGCACGTCGAGCAGCGCCGGGTCGTCGATCTCAACGGCGAACGCGGCCAGGTCGTCCTCGATGATCGCCGCGTGGTGGCCGGCGACGACCACCACGTCGCCGGGGGCGAGCGTCTGGTCCAGGTGCGGCTCCACGATGGTGTCCCCGTGCCGCACCCGTGCGATGAAGACCCGGGAACCGATGCGGGCGTCCGAGGCCTGCTCGAACTCGCCGACGGTCTGCGGCGTGAAGGCCGACGTCAGCCGGTACGCGCGACGGACGACCTGCTGGTACGCGGACGTCACGTCGGGGTTGTCGTCGTGCACCCCGAGGCGCTGCTCCAGGTCGTGGGCGGCGGCGGGCAGGTCGCGGATGCCGAGGAACCGCGGGGCGAGCAGGGAGATGTAGAGCGCCGCACCGACGGTGCCGAAGATGTAGGTCACGGCGTACGCCACCGGCACCAGGTCGCTCCATGCCTTCGCCGTCGCGTCGCTCACCGGGAGTCCGGCGATGGAGTCCTGCGCGACGCCGATGATCGACGACTGCGTCAGCCCGCCGCCCGCCAGACCGGCGGCCAGACCCGGGTTGTAGCCGAGGATGCTGCTGATGACGATCGTCGTGCCGAACCCGACCACGGCCAGCACGACGGCGAACACCGCCTGCGGCAGCCCGGAGCCCTTCAGCCCCGCGACGAACTGCGGGCCGAGCTTGTAGCCGAGCGAGAACAGGAAGATCAGGAAGAAGATCTGCTTGACGATCGGGTCGACCTGCAGGTCGTCCCCGAGCACGGCGCCGATGACGACGCCGGCGAGCAGGGTGCCCGTCACGGCCCCGAGACCGATGCCGCGGTAGCTGAAGCGCCCCACGAAGAACCCGACCCCGAGCGCCAGGAACACGGCGATCTCGGGGTGTTCGATGATGGTGTCCCTGACCCAGGTCATGCGGCCGCCTTCGCCCTCGGGGCCCCTGCCTGCCCCGTTGGCCGAAAACGTAAACGGACCTCACATCCGGCGTTCCCAGGAACGCGCGCGCCGCCCTGGGCGCACCACGCGACGGACGGGAGGCTCGGTGCGGGCCCGCCCCGTGCCTCCAGTCCGCAGGCGGTCGAGCAAGGAGAACGCCCCGATGAGGAGGGGGGATCTCATCGGGACGTTCCGTTCGTGGGGCCGCGTCAGGCGGCGAGGCGCGCAGCGAGCGCGGTGGCCCGTGACCGGAGGTCCGCAAAGGTGGCCTCGTACGCGTCCGGCGTGCCGACGCGCGACGGGTTCGGCAGCGACCAGTGCAGGCTGTCGCCGTCGTCGATCGACTCGTGCGCGCGGTCGCAGACCGTCACGACCAGGTCACCGTCGGCGACGAGGTCGCGGAAGGCGCGCGGGACGTGGCGGCCGAGGTCCAGGCCGTGGCGTTCCCCGACGGCGACCGCCCCGGGGGCGATGGCGGCTGCGGGACGCGTCCCGCCGGACAACGAGCCGATCTCGCTGACCTGCGCCCAGACACCCGCGGCCAGCGGGGAGCGCGCGGAGTTGCCGGTGCAGACGAACAGCACGCGGGACACCGGGCCCGGCACCGCTGCCGAACCGTGCGGGACACCGCTCGGTTCGAGGTGCAGGTAGCTGCGGCGACCGTCGCCGTCGGAGCGGCGTCGCGTGACCAGACCGGCCTGCTCGAGGACGCGCAGGTGGTGCGCCAGGAGCGGCCCGGAGATCCCGAGGGCGGCCCGCACCTCGCTCGGGCTGGCGTCGGACGCGGCGAGCAGGTCGACGATCGCCAGGCGGGCGACGTCGCCGAGGGCCGCGTGCTGCGCCGCACGCTGCTCGAGGTCCTGCCGCCGGGTGTTCATCGGTTCAATGTTGACTGAACCATCTGCCGTCGTCAAGATGAGCGGGTGACGACGAGCCCCGAGCCCCTGCGGTCGTCCGCGGGATCGGTGTTCCTGGTGTTCCTGCGGCTCGGGCTGACCTCGTTCGGCGGGCCGGTCGCACACCTCGGGTACTTCCGCGAGGCCTTCGTGGTGCGTCGCCGCTGGCTGCGGGACGACGCCTACGCCGACCTCGTCGCACTGTGCCAGTTCCTGCCCGGACCGGCGTCGAGCCAGGTCGGGATGGCACTCGGGCTGCAGCGCGCCGGACTGCTCGGACTCCTCGCCGCGTGGTGCGGGTTCACCCTGCCGTCCGCGGTGCTGCTCGTCGCGTTCGCCCTGCTCGTTTCCGGAACGCCCGACCTGGCCGGCGCCGGGTGGCTGCTCGGGCTGCAGGCGGCCGCCGCCGCGGTGGTGGCGCAGGCGGTGCTCGGCATGGCGCGCTCGCTCACACCGGACCGCCGTCGGGCGACCATCGCGGCCGCCGCCGCGATCGTGGTGCTGCTCGTCCCCGGACCGGGGCCGCAGGTCGCGGTCATGGCGGCCTGCGGCGTGGTCGGCGTGCTGTGGCTCGGCCGGGTGGTCGGACCGGTCGAGGAGGTCGCAGGCACCGAGCTCGCCGTGCGGCTCCCCCGCTGGGTCGCCGTGTCGGCGCTCGTCGCGTTCGCCGCCCTGCTCGTCGCGGCACCCGTCGCCGCGAGCGGCACCGGGGCCGTGCGCCTGTTCGGGGTCTTCGCGCAGGCGGGCTCGCTCGTCTTCGGCGGGGGCCACGTCGTCCTGCCGTTGCTCGAGTCGCAGACCGTGGCCACCCACCTGGTCGACCACGCGGACTTCCTGGCCGGGTACGGCGCCGCACAGGCCGTGCCCGGGCCGCTGTTCACCTTCGCCGCGTGCCTCGGCGCCGTCGCCCACGGCAGTCCGAGCGGGCTCGTCGGCGCCACGGTGGCACTCGTCGCGATCTTCCTGCCGGCGGCACTCCTGGTCGTCGGCGCGCTGCCCTTCTGGCACGTGCTCCGCGCCCTGCCGTGGGCCCGCCGCGTGCTGGCCGGCGTGAACGCGGGGGTCGTCGGGCTCCTCGCCGCGGCGCTCTGGGACCCGGTCATCACCGAGGGGGTCCGCTCGGCACCCGCACTGGCGCTCGCCGTGGCCGCCTTCACCGCCCTCACCCGCTGGTCCGCTCCCCCGTGGGCCGTCGTCCTCGGAGCCGGCCTGCTCGGCGCCGTCGTCCTCTGATCGGAGTACCACGCATGCCCACCGTCCTGTTCGTCTGCGTCCACAACGCCGGTCGTTCCCAGATGGCCGCCGGCTTCCTGCAGCACCTGGCCGGTGGCCGCGTCGACGTCCGGAGCGCAGGCTCCGAACCGGCCGACCGGCTCAACCCCGTGGTCGTCGCGGCGATGCTCGAGGAGGGCATCGACATCCGGAGCGAGCAGCCGGCCCTGCTCAGCACCGATGCCGTCCGCGCTGCCGACGTCGTCATCACGATGGGGTGCGGGGACGCCTGCCCGGTGTTCCCGGGCAAGCGCTACGAGGACTGGGAGCTGACCGACCCCGCGGGGCTCGACCTCGACGCCGTCCGGCCGATCCGCGACGACGTGCGCGCGCGGGTGCAGGACCTCATCGCCCGGACCGCTCCCTGACGCGGTCGAGCAGGCGGTCGACGAGCTGCTCGCGCCACGGGACCGACGACCAGACGTGGTCCGCACCCTCGACCGCGGTGAACGTCGCCCCGCTGAGCAGTTCGCCGTAGCGCCGGCCGTACTCGACCGGGACGATCTCGTCGGCGGTGCCGTGCAGCACGTCGACCGGCCCGTCGTACCCGCGGGCCTGTGCGTAGACGTCGAGTCCGTCCCGGACCTCGTCGACGAACCCGCGCCCGAGGGCGGTCCCACCGAAGTCGAACCAGCCGCGGTCACGGACGGGTGCGAGCGGCTGCCCCTGGATGGCGTCGTGCACGGCGATGTCGTCGACCACGACCCCGGCCGGTGACCACAGGGTCAGGCTCCGCACCAGGTCGGGGACCCGGGCCGCCGCCATCGCCGACTCGACGGCGCCCAGGCTGTGGGCGACGACGTCGATCGGTGCCCCCTGGTCGGCCGAGAACGCCCGGATCATCGTGACGACCTGCTCGACCTCGTCGCCGATCGAGATGTCCGCGAACCGTCCGTCGCTCGTGCCGTGCCCGAGACGGTCGTAGGAGCGGACCGTCAGACCGGTGTCGGTCAGGACGGTCGCGGCCTGCACGAAGAGCTGGCGCGGGCCGATCGACGAGTCACCGAACCCGTGCACGAACAGCACCGCGCCGCGGGCGCCGACGCCGGGCGGTACTCCCACCCCCGGAGCGCCCCGCCCCGGTGCTCGAGCCGGATGCTCGTCAGGGCACGCTCCAGCGGACGTTCCGCGGTCATGCTCAGTTGCTCCGGTCGGCGAACCCGGCCGGCAGGTCGGCGGGCGCAGTGTCGACGACGGTCTCGTCGTCCTGGCCGACGAACTCGAACAGGGTGATGTGGGCGAACTCGGGGACGACGTAGATCGGGTAGGTGGGGCCGGCGTCGCGGTACTCGCGCATCCGGTCCAGGTGGTCGTTCTGGAACAGCACGGTCTTGCTGCCGTCCTCCTCGACCCAGTGCGGGAAGAAGATCGTGCCGTGCAGCACGCGCTCCCCCGGCACCACGGTCACGACGACGCTCGTGCCGGTCGGCTCGTTCCACGACACTTTGTAGACGCCGGCGGTGAGCACAACGAGGTCGACCTGCTGGTCCTTGACCCAGCGCCCGCCGACCATGCCGGAGTGGATGCGGTAGTCGATGGTGGTGGCGTTCTTGACGTACATCTCGTACTGCCAGCCATTGGCGTACGTGTAGATGAACCGGTGTCCGACGATGCCGGAGAGGTCCTGCGACGGGACGGGCTGTGCGACTGAGGTGGTGATCGTCATGCACTCATCCTGCGCCAAACATAGTTTTGTTGCAAACCTTTTTCGAGGACCTAAGCTGAGGACATGGGCAGCGAGCACGACACCGCAGGACTCCGGGACATCGCCCGGCGGCTCAGCGACCAGGTCGGCCCGTTCCGCCGCACCCTGCTGAACGCATCACGCCGTGACGGTGCGCTGCCGGAGCTGCCCGATGCCCAGATCGAGGTCCTGCGACGACTCGACGAGGCCGGATGGCTCACGCCGACGGCGCTCGGCCGGTCCCTCGGCCTCGCCCGCTCCACGGTCAGCAACCTCGTGACCGCGATGGAACGCGGCGGGCTCGTCCACCGGCGGCTCGCCACCGGCGACGGCCGCAGCACCGAGATCGCCCTGACCGAGCTCGCGTCCGAGCGTCTCCGGGTCTACGACGCCTCGGCCGAGCACGTCCTGGTCGGCGCGCTCGAACGCCTGGGCCCGGACGGGGTCGACGCGCTGCGCGCCGCGCTGCCCGTACTCGCCGAGCTCCGTCTGGCCATCGACGAGCCCGGAGCGTAGGGATCGGCTGACAGTGCGCGTGAGCCGTCGCACAGGTCCGGCTCGTCGATCACCAGCGGGAGCGGGTCACCCTGGCAGCGCGTGCACAGGCCACCCTGGAGGCGCGCACCGCGACTGAGAAGCCGGTCACGGTCGCAGCGCGAGGCGGCTCCACGGCGCGCGCCGGCCCCCAGGGTCCGGTTCCATCGTTCTGCCGTGCAGACGACATCACTTCTCCCCATCATCGCCAAGGCGTGTGCGGTGGCAGCTCCGGTCGCCATCGCCGTGTCGCTCGTGGCCGGTCCGGCCGTGGCGGCACCCCTCCACACCTCCACATCCGACACCACCGCGACCGCCGCGCACCACACGGTGACCCGTGCGGCGCGGACCACCTCGGGCGGCACGGCC
This sequence comes from Curtobacterium sp. VKM Ac-2852, assembly GCF_013205045.1. Taxonomy (NCBI): domain Bacteria; kingdom Bacillati; phylum Actinomycetota; class Actinomycetes; order Micrococcales; family Microbacteriaceae; genus Curtobacterium; species Curtobacterium sp. VKM Ac-2852. Next base: position 308,967 of record NZ_JABMLI010000002.1, on the reverse strand, counting down.
GTCTCACGGCTCGACCGTCGCGCCGAGCAGCGCAACGAGGCCACGGTCCGGCACCTGTTCCGGTGCGCGTTCCGGTCCCCCGGGTCCGCGACGGCCCGTGCGGCTGCCCGGACCGCCGTCGCGACCGGTGCCGTCGCCCACGGTGCGACGAGCGCCTCGGGTCCGTCCGCGTTGCTCGCCGAGTTCACCGCGGACCGCTCCCGGGTGCCCGGCGCCCACGCCGTGATCAAGCACGTCGCCGGGGACGCGGACCTGGTGGCGGTGCACTGGCAGATCACCGCGAAGCCGACGGATGAACGCACGGGTGACGCCGCCGTCGACCTGTTCCGCATGCGCGACGGGCGCATCAGCGAGTGGTGGGCACTCCGTCAGACGGTGCCGAAGGGGACCCCGGCCAGCGGCAACACGAACAGCATGTTCAGCGACCTGTACCCGGCCGCGAAGCGTGACCGTCACCTGACCGAACAGCAGGAGGAGCACAACCGGGTGCTCGCCGTGACCGCGTACGACCGGCTGTTCCGCGACCACGACGTGTCCGTGCTGGACGAGGAGTTCGACCCGGCGTACCTCCAGCACAACTCGGTCGCGGCGAACGGCACAGCCGCGCTCAAGCAGTTCTTCGCCGGCAGCGCCGCGCAGAGCCTGCCGAAGCAGGAGTCCGTCATCTCGCTCGCCGACGGCGACCTGGTGTGGACGTTCTCGAAGCCGGTCGGGGCGAAGGCCGACGCACCGTTCGGTGCGGCCGACCTGTTCCGGGTCGACGGCAACCTGATCCGCGAGCACTGGGACGTCGTCCCGACGAGCTGAGACTCGGCCGACGGAGCCGCGCGTCTCAGGACGCGCGGCTCCTTCGCGCCCGCTCCTTGATCGCGGTGATGACGGCCGTCTTCGCGTCGGCGTAGGCGTTCATGTCGTCCCAACTCCGGTCGAGCAGCTCCCGCTTCGTCCGTTCGTACAGCGCCCGGTCACCGGCGTCGGCGCGCAGGTGGTCGCGGAGGAGCAGGTAGTCGTCGACCGCCGCCGCGCCCCGCTCGTAGACGTGCATGTGGACGTCACGGGCCGGCGTCCGGACCAGGCGGTGACCCGGCTCCCGGACGCGTAGCTCGTACCCGGCGGCCAGGAGCTGGTCGAGGTAGCTGGCCTCGGCGGTGACGTCCGGGACGGCGACCACGATGTCGACGATCGGTTTCGCGGCCAGGCCGGGGACGGCCGTGGAGCCGATGTGCTCGACGACCGGGGCGTCCGTGCCTGAGCCGGGGAGGGCCTCCAGGATGCGTCGCCGGTGGTCCGCGAAGACCGCAGCCCACCCGCTGTCGGCGGGGTGCAGGGGCACGGTGACCGGTTCCGGGCCGCCGATGATCTCGACGGTCGTGACGTCCGGGCGGGGGTGGACTTCGTCGTGGTGCACCCGGACATGATCGCAGCCGGCGGTCGCGGTCGCGGTGGCTTTCGCGGTCGCGGTCGTGTCAGAGCTTCGCGGGGAACGCTGAACCACGACCGATGACGGTGAGGAGCGCCGCGACCGCCCCGAACACGATCATCACCACGGCGAGTACCAGCCCGTCGAAGGCCGTCAGCAGGGCTGCGCCGAACAGGCCGGCCGCGAAGATCGCGATGTTGAACGCGACCGGCAGGAACGCGCTCGCGACGTCGGCGTCCTCGCCGCCTGCGGTCGTCAGGGCGGCCTGCAGCTGCGTCGACGAACCGCCGAAGCCGATCCCCCACAGGCCCGCGGCCACCAGGACCGCGACCGGCGACGTGTGCCCGACGAGCAGCACCACGCCCGCCAGGACGAACAGGCCGACGCTGCCGTGCAGCAGGGGTCGGGGATGCCGGTCGAGCAGGGCACCGGTCACGACGACGCCGAGGATCGCGGCGATCCCGTAGACCAGCAGCACCAGCCCGGCGCTCAGTTCGGTGCCGGTCGCCCGCAGGTACGGCGAGATGTACGTGTAGATCGTGTTGTGTGCCACCATCCACGTCGCGATCACGGCGAGGATGACCGCGATGCCGCGGATCCGGAACACCCTCACGACGGACAGCTTCGCGGCGCTCGTCTGCCCCGGGGCATCCGGCACGAACAGCGCGATCAGCGCGAGGACCACCACGCCGACCAGGCTCAGCCCGATGAACGACGACCGCCAGCCCAGGGCGTCGCCGATGAAGGACCCGAGCGGGGTGCCCAGCGCGAACCCCACCGGCGCGCCCGTCGAGACGATCGCGAGCGACACCCCGGCGGAGCGGGCCGGGCTGATCCGCCGGGCGTAGGTGGCGAACATGCCCCAGATCGTCCCCGACATCGCGCCGGCGACGAACCGGGTGACCAGCGCGACCGCGACGTTCGGCGCGAACGCGGTCAGGGTGTTCGCGACGAGCAGCACGGCGATGGCGGCCACGATGAGCGGCTTGCGGCGGAACCCGCGGGTCAGGGCGATCGCCGGGACCGTGGCGATGACCGTGCCCATCGCGTACGCGCTGACGAACAGGCCGACCGTGCCCTCGCTCGTGCCCATCCCGTCGGCGATCGCGGGCAACAGCCCGGCCGGCATCGTCTCCATGGCGACGAGGAGGAACCCGATCGCGGCGAGCAGGGCGAGCGGGAACCAGGGCAGTCGGCCGTCGGTCGCCCGGTCGGTCGTGGGGAGGTCGGAGGTCGTCGTGGTCACGGACCGACGGTAGGGGCATCGTCCGGCGGACAGGGAGGTTCTGCAGGACCCCGTTTCGCCGGAGCCTCACTGGGCGGGTGGTGGTGGGGCTTCGATGGTGGGTGTCCACCAACTCAGGGAGCTCCGATGCACATCCACACCAGACGCCGTACCGCCGAGGATCCGCTCGTCGGGCTGGGTCCGCTCGCGTCGGCTCCGGTCGTCGCGCTCGTGGTGGGGGCGCTCGCCGGGTGCAGCGGCGTCGAGCGCGCGGAGTCGCCTGCGCCGTCAGCTGCGACGTCGACGGCGTCTGCGTCTCCTTCAGCAGCTCCCACGATCACCACCCCGACGGAGGCCGACCCCGTGCACATCACCATCGAGCTCGACGGCGAGACCCTGACCGGCCGGTTGACGGACAACGCGACGGCGCGCGCGCTGGCCGCCCAGCTGCCGGCGACGCTGACGTTCGGCGACTACGGCGGCCAGGAGCAGATCGCCCGGCTCCCCACGCCGCTCGACACCACCGGCGCCCCGAGCACGAGCGATGCGCCGGCAGGCACCATCGCCTACTACGCGCCGGACCAGTCGATCGTCCTGTACTACACGGACGTCGGCAGCTTCTCGGGGATCGTGCCGATCGGCACAGTCGACGACGTCGCAGCGGTGCGCGACCTGCCGTCCGGCGCCGCCACCGTCCGAGTGCGCGGCTGACGGGTATCCGTCCCCTTCTTCGCGTCCCTTCCATCGAACAGGAACCACACACCATGACCGGAACCAGCACCTTCCTCATCACCGGCACGAGCCGCGGGATGGGCACCGACTTCGCCCGGGCCGCCCTCGACGCCGGGCACCGGGTCGTGGCGACCGGACGCGACCCCGAGCGGGTCCGCGCCGTCCTCGGCGACCACGAGCGCCTGCTCGCCGTCGAGCTCGACGTGACCGACCCGGAATCGGTCCGGGCCGCCGTCGACGCCGCGACCGACCGGTTCGGCGGCGTCGACGTCCTGGTGAACAACGCCGGGAGCTTCCAGGCCGGGTACTTCGAGGAGATCTCGGCCGAGCAGTTCCGCGCGCAGCTGGAGACGAACTTCTTCGGAGCGCTCGCCGTGACGCGCGCCGTGCTCCCGGTCATGCGACGGCAGCGCTCCGGGCACGTCATCAGCATCAGCTCCACCGCAGGCATCGTCGCCGGCGCCGGTGGGAGCGCCTACTCGGCGTCGAAGTTCGCGCTCGAGGGCTGGATGGAGGCCCTGCACGACGAGGTCGCGCCCTTCGGCATCCGCACCACGGTGGTCGAGCCCGGCTTCTTCCGCACCGACCTGCTGGCCGAGGGCGACTCGACCTTCTGGGGTGACGTCGCGATCGACGAATACGCCCCGCTCTCGGCCGGGTCGAAGGAGTTCTTCCGCGGCATGCGGGGCAACCAGTCCGGCGACCCCGCGAAGCTCGCGCAGGTGCTGCTGACGCTGATCGCGATGCCCGAGCCGCCGCTGCGGTTCGCCGCCGGCGCGGACAGCGTGGCGGGGATCGTGCAGAAGGGACAGCAGCTCGTCGAGCAGGCGCAGGCGTTCCCCGAGCTGTCGACGACGCTCGACCTGGAGGCGTGACACATGCCCCTTGCCAACCCTGGCTACGGGTATTAGCCTTTCAGTTACTACCCGTAGCCGAAGGAGCCACGACATGCTCGAACACCTGGACACCGAGGGCGGCACGATCGCCTACGACCTCTCCGGAACAGGGCCGCTCGTGGTCCTCGCCCACGGCATGGGCGACAGCCGGCACGCCTACCGTTTCGTCGCGCCGGAGCTCGTCGCGGCCGGCTACCGGGTGGCGAACGTCGACCTCCGCGGCTGCGGCGACTCGAGCACCGGGTGGGCCGGCTACGAGCGCGCCGACATCGCACGCGACCTCGTCGCCGTGGCCCGCCACCTCGGTGGCCCGGCCGTGGTCGTCGGGCAGTCCATCAGCGGCGGTGCGGCGACGATCGCCGCGGCGACCGCCCCGGACCTGGTCGCGGGCATCGTCGAACTGGCGCCGTTCACGCGCAAGCAGTCCGTCGACCTGGGCGGACTGATGCGCAACCGCCGACACCGCGCCGGCACCGTCCAGCTCGCGCGGGTCATGACGAGCGGCAGCCTGCCCGGCTGGCTCGCGTACCTCGACATCGCGGTGCCCACCAAGCCCGCCGACTGGGCGACGGAACGCAGCCGCATCGAGACGACCCTGCGGCAACCGGAGCGGATGGCGGTCCTCCGCGCCATGACCCGCACGTCACCCGCCGACGCCGGCGAGCAGCTGGGTGCCGTCCGCTGCCCCGTGCTGGTCGTCGAGGGCAGTGCCGATCCGGACTGGGCCGAGCCCCGCGCCGAGGGCGAGCGGATCCTCGCCGACCTGCCGGACGGCCTCGGCGAACTCGCCGTGATCGACGGCGCCGGTCACTACCCCCACACCGAGACGCCGGCGGCGCTCCTCGCCCTGCTGCTGCCGTTCCTCGCCCGCACGCTGCCCGTCGCAGGTCCCGTTGCCTAGGGCGGGGCTCGACCCGGCGACCGTCACCGAGGCCGCGGCGACGCTGGCCGACGAGATCGGCCTCGCCCAGCTGAGCATGAGCGTCGTCGCCGATCGCCTCGGGGTGAAGGCACCGTCGCTGTACAAGCACGTCGACGGGCTCGGCGACCTCACCCGCAGGATCGCGATCCTCGGCGCGAACGAGCTCGGTGACGCGCTCCGCGACGCCATGCAGGGGCGCAGCGGTCGGAGTGCGCTCGAGGCGGCGGTGCAGACCGTGCGCCGGAGCGTCCAGGAGCACCCGGCGCGGTACCAGGCGGCCGTCAGCGTCCGGCCGACCGGTGCTGATGACCCCCTGGCGGTCGCTCTCGGCCGCACCCTGGCGTCCTTCGCCGCGGCGCTCCGCGACTACCCCCTCGACCCGGCCGACGAGATCCACGCGCTCCGGGTGCTCCGCAGCGTCCTGCACGGGTTCGCGACGATCGAGGCGTCCGGTGGGTTCCAGATGGACACGGACGTCGATGCGAGTGCCGCGTGGATGGTCGACTTCCTGGATCGTGGCTTCCGTGCCGCGACGACACGGTGACCGCATCCACGGCGGCGCGCCCGTCGTCACCGTCCTGTGCGTCGCCGTCGTCGTCTCGGAACAGCCGCGGTGGCGCGCACTGGTCGGACACGGGCGCTGAGTCGTTCGTAGGCTGACGCCATGGCAGCAGCAGACGAGACCGGTCCGTTCTGGCACGGCACCGTGGCGGCCCTGCGACCCGGGGAGTTCCTCTCCCCCGGTTTCCGCTCGAACTACCGCCCCGACGTCGTGATGAATCACGTGTACTTCACGGCGACCCGCGACGGCGCCGGGCTCGCGGCCGAACTCGCGGCCGAGCTCGTACCCGGCGACCGCGAGCCGCGCGTGTACCGTGTCGAGCCGACCGGTCCCTTCGAGGACGACCCGAACGTGACCGACAAGAAGTTCCCCGGCAACCCGACCCGGTCGTACCGCAGTGCCCTCCCGCTCCGCGTGGTCGGCGAGGAGACCGGGTGGACACGGCTCACCCCGGAGGCGTTGCGCGGGTGGCGGGAACGGCTCGTCGCGATCCCGCCCGAGGAACGCGGCGAGATCGTCAACTGACCGACGTCAGGCCGCGATCAGGTTCGGGGCGAACCGGCACCAGTAGTCCGTGATCGGCCCGTCGGACTCGCGGATGCCGACTCCGAAGGACTCGCCGCCCACGACCCACGACCCGAGCACCGGGTGGTTGTGCCCGTTCGACCCCGGGAAGTCCGGGAGCTCGTGGTACTGCTGCCACACCCGTTCGGCCCCGGTGCCGGGGCGCCGGTACTCGCGACCGTTCGTCGTGACCGAACCGTCGGCTCGGTGCACCGCGATGCCGTCGCCCTCGCGACCGAACACGGGCTTCACGACGAAGTCGCGCATGCCGTTCGGACCGTCCGCGAAGGCCGGCAGCAGGTTCGGGTGGCCCGGGAACAAGCGCCAGAGCGCGACGAGCAGCAGCTTGTTCGACAGGAACATCTTCCACGCCGGCTCGTACCAGCGGCCGAGCCGCCCGCGGTCGCTGACCAGGAAGGCGCCGAACTCCTCGTCGCCCTGCGCCCGGTCGTCCCCGGAGACGAGGTCCTCCCACGGGTACAGCTTGAAGAGGTTGCGGATCACCGGGTACTGGGTCCCCGGCTCGTCCCCGGGCAGCGTGAACACGCTCCGCGACGAACCGGCCGGCTCCTGGTCGCCGACGAACTGGCGGGCCGTCGCGTGCCAGCCGATGTCCTTCATCTCGATGCCGGTGTGCTCCCACCCGGCCTCCCCCGCCAGGTCGCGCATGTATGCCACGGTGTCCCAGTCCTCGCCCGCCGTGTCGAGGTCGGAGTGCGCCACGAACAGTCGGCCACCGTCCTCGGCGCGCAGGGACTCGTGCAGCAGTGTCCGCCAGCGCGCCACCATCGCCTCGTGGATGCCGTTCCACTGGTCGGTCTCGGCGGAGAGTTCGCCGTTGGCGAGCCGGTCCTGCATCCAGTGCCACTGCGTGACCGATGCCTCGATCAACCCGGTCGGGGTGTCCCCGTTGTACTCGAGCATCTTGGCGGGTGAACCGTCTCCGGCGGAGGCCAGGTCGAACCGCGCGTACAGGTCGGGCTCATCGTGCTCGAGCGACCAGGCGGCGAGGTCGAACCCTGCTCGCGTCAGGCCCAGCGTGCCGAGGGCACCGGTGGCGAGGTACCGCGCGGCTTCGAGGCACATCCGGTGCAGTTCCTCGGTCTGCCGCTCGAGCGCCTCGACCTCCGGCAGCGTGAAGACGTACGCGGCGGTGTCGTTCCAGTACTCGACGGGCGTGCCGTCGTCGCGGACCGACCGCGAGTAGATCAACCCGGTCTGCTGGATCCGGCGCCGCCAGTCCGGACGCTCGGGGAACTCGATGCGCTCCATCAGCCGCCGAACCCACCGTGTCCGCCGGCTCCGCCGAAGCCGCCCTTGGTGACGGAGCTCCCACGGGACGAGACGCCGGCCTTCGCGGTCTTCCCGGCGGGCAGGGCGCTCGTGCCGCCGGAGACCGCGTCCCCCACGCCGGGGACCCTCGTGGCACGGTTGGCGAAGAGCGGCAGGAAGTACCAGCCGGCGTGCCCGCCGTGGTTGTTGCAGTCGTCGTCCGGCAGACGCTTCTCGGTCGCGTTGTCGCGGCAGATCTTCGCGTAGTCGCTGTCGACCCCGGCTCCCTCGCCGCACCCGGTCAACGACGCTGCCAGGGCTGCGACCACTCCGATGGAGACGACACGGGAAGCACGGCGACGAACACTCACGAAGGGGAACAGTACCGCTCACCACGAGCTGGTGTCCGCGTCGGCACGTCGGCCAGCGCAGACGATCGTCTGGCGAACCGGTAGCGTGTGCAGTGGCGGCACCCGCCGCACACCGTCCACGAGAGGGTCGACCATGTCGCGGAGCACCGATCGGGCCCGGGTGGCACCGATCGCCCTCGCCGTCGGGGTCGCGGCGCTCGCGGTCGCCCTCGCGCTGCCCGCGCCGGCCGCGCCGGGACCCGAGGCGCTCGGGGTAGGGGCATCGGGCGCGCTCGGCACCGCACTCGGCGCGCCGCCCGCGGCGAACAGCACGCACCGGTTCGCGATCAGGTCTCCACGGACGGTCGGCACGGACCGGGTGGTGCGCGTCCGGTTCGCCGGCTCGGGGAGGCCCGGCGCCGTCGTGGTCGTCCACTACGCCGCCCCGGAGAGCCAGGTCGCGACCGTCCACGTCGCGGAGGTCGAGCCGGGCAGCAGCGCCGTCGGCCCGACCGGCCGGTTCGCCTTCACCGCGTCGCTGCCCGAGCTGCCCCGCGGCGCTGAACAGGCATCCTGGAGCGCCCTGCTGATCGACCCCGCATCACTGGCCGTCATCGGCCGCGTCGAGGGCGTCCACCTCGTCGAGCAGACGGACCCCTGACACCCCGCTCCGTGGCCCCGCTCGATGAGAGGGCGCGCAGGGTGCTGGCCGCCGCACCATCCTGCGGTTACGTTCGCTAGACGAACGTCTGGCCAGCAGTCAGCGGCGAGACCTGACCACGAGGAGCCCCCGTGTCGACACCCCACCGCACCCCGTCATCCCGACCCGTGTCCATCGCACTCGGGGCCGCGCTGCTCCTGACCCTCGGCCTCGCCGGCTGTTCCACGGCCGGGTCCGCGACACCCTCGCCCTCCCCGTCCCCCGCCGCGCAGGGCGACGCACCCGCGACGACCGGCTCGTCACCCTCGGTCGACGTGACCGTCGCCGCGACGTCGCTCGGCAAGGTCGTCGTGGACGGCAAGGGCATGACCGCCTACTACTTCGACGCCGACGTCAAGGACTCCGGCACGAGCACCTGCACCGGTGGCTGCGCGACCGCATGGCCCGCGATCGAGGCGACCACGACGACGCCGAAGGTGTCCGGCATCACCGGCACGGTCGGCACCATCAAGGGCGTCGACGGCGGACGGCAGATCACCATCGACGGTCGGCCGATCTACACCTTCGTCGGGGACAAGAAGGCCGGCGACGTGACGGGGCAGGGCGACAAGGGTGTCTGGTACGTCGTGAACCCGGACGGGACCGAGCAGAAGAAGTAGACCGGAGGCCCCGGCGGGACGGCAGACATGCCGGGACCGCCGGGGTCAGTTCTCGGCCAGGCCCGGGGTCAGTTCTCGGCCAGGCCCGGGTCCCCACCCACCCGCACGGGCTCCACCCGCTCGAGCAGCGCATGCACGCCGGGCAGTCCGAGCCCGGTGAACAGCGCCGCCCACAGGTCACGGAGCTGCCCCTCGGTGTCCCGCGTCAGCCGCACGCTCGTCCGGGCCCACATCACCCCGAAGGTGGACGTCAGCACCAGGTCCGCCGCACGTGCCCACTCGGGATCGGTGTCCGGGCCGACACCTCCGCTCGAAGCCGACAGGTGCCGACGGACGTAGTCATCCCAGGTGAAGACCCGCGGGATCACCTCCCCCGCACCACGGAGTTCGTGACTCAGCCGGATGGCCCCGGCCGCCACCGAACACCGCATCGCGTCGGAACAGGCGGAGGTCAGCATGACGAGCAGGTGCTCGAGCCCCGCGGGCTGCGTGATCCGCGAGTCGATCGCCGCCCAACGCTCCTGCTGCCGCTCGATGACCGCGAAGGCGAGCTCGTGCTTGGACGAGAACACGTGGTAGCCGATCGCCGACTTCGGCCGGTCCATCGCGGCGGCCACCCGTGCGAACGAGGTCCCCGCGTAGCCGTGACTCGCGAACTCGGACGCCGCGGCCTCGATGATCTGCTCGCGGGTCCGGGTCTTCGCCTGCTGCCGCTGGTTCATCGCACTCCTCGATCGGGTCTTGGTTCATCATACGAACGTCTGATCAGGCATGGGCAGCGGTCGCACCGGGCGCGATGCCTCTGATCTCCTCAGGTTCAGGATTTCGCTACACGATCGTCTGACGCATTGTTAGCGTTCACGCACACCGAGCCACCCCCACCCGCACCGCCACGAACCGAGGAGTCCCATGCGTTCCACCCCGTCCACCCACCGCACCCCGTCGGTCCGCCTACTGACCGTGCTCGCGACCTGCGTCACCCTCGGCGGTGCGCTCGCCGCAGGCGTCCTGGCCCCCGCGCAGGCCGGAGCCGCCACGATCTCCCGCACGACGCACACCGAGCACACCTCGGCCCAGCCTTCCGCCGTGGCATTCACCACCGAGACCTACGGCGGCCCCGACCGGAAGAGCTTCACCGGCATCACCTTCGCCGGCACCGGCAAGCCCGACACCCTGGTCATCGTCTACTACGACGCTCCGGGCAAGCCCCGCGGCCTGTTCGACAAGCACATCGCCGAGGTCACGTCGGGGGACGACTTCGTCAGCGCCAGCGGCCACTACCGCTTCACCGCGGCGTTCCCGGACCTGCCGCGCGGCGCGACGACGCTGCACTGGCACGCCCGGCTCGCCGACCCGGACACCCTGTCGGTGATCGGACGCGTCAACGGCACCCGCACGCTCGGCTGACCCGTGACTCGCCACGCGCACCCGGCGCTCGTCCACACCCTGGCCGTCGCCGTGTCCCTGGCGGCCGTCGTCGGGGCCACCCTCACCTGGGTTCCGTCGGCCTCGGCCACCACGAGCGACGCCGACCGGGTCGCGGCGCCGATCATCGCCGGCACCGAGGTCGGGGTGCCCGGCGGCTCCTGCACGGTCGGTGCCGTGCTGGCCGGCAAGGGGTTCCGGAGCCAGTTCACCCCGTACCAGCGAGCGACCCGGTGGGTCGTGCTCGCGAAGCACTGCGCGCCGCTGCAGGCACCCCTGCAGCTCGACGGCGCGACCGTCGGCAGCGTGGTCTGGCAGTCCGCGGAGTCGGACCTCGAGCTCGCCGTCGTCCTGCCCCTGGCGTGCACCCGGGCCCGGGCGGCGACCGGGTCCTGCGACCCGTCCGTCGCGACGTGGACGCCACGGGCATCGGGTCGCGTGTTCAACCGGGTCGGCGGGGTCCTGGCACGTCCCGCCGTGACCGGTATCGGCCAACCGGATGCCGATTCCTTCTGCACCAGCGGGGCGTCGAGCGGGCTGCTGTGTTCCTGGACCTCCACACGTGTGTCGGCAGCAAGCCGTCCCGGCGCGCAGCATCTCGCCGCGGCGCGCGCCGAGGCCGGTGTCGGCGCCGGCATCGAGCCGGGCGACGCCGGCGGACCGGTGATCAGCACCACGAACCGGCTGTACGGGATCATCTCGGGCAGCACGACGACGAGCACGACGGGCTCGACGGGCTCGACGGGCTCGACGGGCTCGACGGGCTCGACGGGCTCGACGGGCTCGACGGTGCTGCTCTACACGCCCGTCCAGCAGGTGCTGACCGAGCTGTTCCGGTACCGGCTGGCCCCGGCGTCCTGAGGCGCGGGCCGCCGGGTGGGCGACTGAGCGCTGCCTCATGACCCGGACACGCCCCGGCCACCTCGCCGCCACACCGCCGACGACCCTCGCCGCGATCCTGCGGGGAGCCGGACGCCACCACGTCCGGCTCCCCACGACCCCCGGGTCCTGATCAGATCGAGGTTGCCCCGTGTCCCCGCTCCCCCACTCCCCACTCACCCGCTCCCCACGCATCCACTCCCCGCGCACCACCCGCGTCGCCGCGACCGCCCTCGCCGGCCTGGCCGTCGTCGCCTCCGCCGCGTTCTCCGTCACCGCCGCCCACGCCGACAGCACCCTCCAGCCGGCGTTCACCGCCGCCGACCACCCGATCACCGACGTCCCCGGGCTGGTCAACGGCCGTGAGCTCGCCGCGGTCCACGGCCGGTCCGGTCAGACCGTGAACGCCCCGCGGCTGATCCGCTCCGAGTCACTCGACAAGATCACCGCGGCCGGGGCCACCACCCTGGCTGACGAGTACCACGTCGACCTCGTCGTCGACCTGCGCACGTCGTCCCAGATCGCCGCGAAGCCGGACGTCGCGATCCCGGGTGCACGACACGTCGACATCTCGATGTTCGGCGCGGACGGTGACTACAGCGACGACACCGCGATGTACCACGACCTGGTCGACAAGGGCCGGGTCGACCAGGCGACACCCGGGTCGATGATCACCGCGTACCGCCGGGTCCTCCGGATCCTCGCCACGCACACCAGCGGCACGGTCCTGATCCACTGCTCCCACGGCATGGACCGCACCGGCACCGTCGTGGACCTGCTCGACCGGGTGCTCGGCGTCGACAGCGCGGACATCCTGCACGACTACCTGCTCTCGAACACGCAGCTCGGGGTGACCTGGGCCACACCGCAGCTGCTGCAGGGCACCTTCGAGCAGGACATCGCCACCGAGTACGGCGGCATGGGCTCGTACCTGACCGACACGATCGGCGTGACGAAGCACGAGGCCGCCGCCCTGCGCGAGCGCTTCCTCGTGTCGAACGACCCCACCGCGTCCTCCATCACGGTCGCGGGCGTGCGCGTCCACCTGCCCGCCGCGGCCTCGTCGCACGGCGCGACGGTCACGGCCCCGGTCCGGACGCTGCGCGCTGCGGACGTCCACGTGCACACCACGAACCCGAACGCGGTCACGAGCGTGCACGTCTCCGGGCGGACCGCGCACATCACCGTGACGGCCCAGGACGGCACCACGACCAAGGGGTACCGCCTGACGGTGCGGCACCCGGCGACGAAGCGCTAGTCCGGCACCGCCGCCGACCGCCCGCGCGCCGCGCCGGCGGTCGGCGTGACCAACTGTTCACCACCACCGTCGCCCGGTCCGAGCGTCCCTCCGGCTACCGTGACACTCGTGCAGTCCTCCAGACAACGGCGCCCGCGGTGACCGGACACCCCGCCGTCCCGACCATCCACGACGTCGCCGCCCTGGCCGGTGTGTCGAAGTCGGTCGTCTCCCGAGCCCTCGCCGGCGCGTACGGCGTGGCTCCGTCGACGACCGAGCGGGTCAAGCGCGCCGCCATCGACCTCGGCTACGTGGCGAACGCCAACGCCCGCGGCATGTCGGCACACCGCACGCACACGCTCGGGGTGTTCGTCCGCGATGCCTCCACCCCCTTCTACGGGCACCTGCTGACCGCGTTCCAGCTGCAGGCCGCGGCGCGCGGGTACCGCGTCGTCACCGCCACCGGTGCGGGGTCGTTCCCGGTCAGCGAGGAACGCCGAGCGCTCGAGACCCTGGTCTCCCTGCGCGTCGAGGGGCTCATCGTCTGCAGCGGCGCCCTGCCGATCGCCGACGTCCTGCCGTTCGCCCGGCGCATCCCGACCGTGGTCTCCGGGCGCCCCGAGACGAACGATGCGGTGAGCAGCGCGTACTGCGACGAGCGCGGCGGCGGACGCGGGCTCGCCGACCACGTTGCCGATCTCGGACACCGCCGCGTCGCCGTGCTGACGGTCACACCGGCCGGGTCGCTGACGCAGTCGGCACGCACCGACGCGATGGTGCGCCGGCTGCGTGCGCGCGGCGCGGAGGTGCTCCGGATCCGCTCCGAGGACCACGGAGCGGATCCCGAGGACCTCGACTCGTTCGTTGAGCAGGTCCTGCGGGCCGGTGGCGTGACGGCGATCATGGCACCGAGCGACCGCTGGGCCGTCGGCGTGCTCGAGTCGATGCGCCGCCGCGGCCTCCGTGCGCCGGACGACCTGTCGGTCACGGGCTACGACGGGGTCGCCCCACTCGCCACCGAGCTGCTCGGCATCACCTCGTGGCGACAGCCACTCGGCCTGATCGGCCGCCTGTCCGTCGACGACGTGGTCGACCAGATCGACGGCCGGTCGATGGGCGTGACCCACAACGCGGTCGACGGCACCCTGGTACCGGGCCGGACCGCCGCCCGGGTCTGAGCGCCGAGCGGAACGCACCCCGGGCCTGCCCGGCCCGCTCCTCAGCCGCGACGTTCGGTCATCCGAGAGTCCGAGTGACGATGTGGTCGGCGATCCCGGTCAGCACGCGGGGAGCGTGACGCTGGCGACGGCACCCCCGGAGGGGACGTTGCGGAGGTCCGCCGTCCCGTTGGCACGTTCGGCGATGCCTCGTACGAGGGAGAGCCCGAGTCCGCTCCCGCCGAGGACGGCACGCCGTGCGCTGTCCGCCCGGGTGAAACGGTCGAAGGCCTGTGGGAGGAAGTCTTCCCGGACGCCGGGTCCGTCATCGACGACGCGCAGCTCGAGCCGCCCGTCGGCGGACTGCTCGAGCGTGACCCGGATCACGCCGCCGTCCTCCCCGGCCGCGATCGCGTTCGCCACGAGGTTGTCGATGACCCGGGCGAACGCCGCGGGCTCGATCCCGTAGTGCTCGTCCGGCGCAGTCAGGCGGACGGCGAAGTCGATGTCGCGCAGACCGACGTGCGAGACGGCGCGAGCACGGTCGATCGATCCCATGAGTTCCGTGACGAGCGCAGCGACCGGCGTCGACGGAACGGCGCCGCCTTCACCCAGTCGACTGAGTTCCAGCAGGGCGTTCGCCAGCGCGACCAACCGAGCGGCATCGCTCTCGGCTGCGCGCAGCGCACGTTCGAGGGCCACGGCATCGCCGGACGAGCGGTGCGCGAGTTCGAGCCGCGCGGTCAGTGCCGCCAGCGGCGTGCGGAGTTCGTGGCTCGCATCGGAGACCATCCGCCGCTCACGCTCGGTGTTCTCGCGCTGCCGGTCGATGAAGGTGTTGAGGGTCCGGGCAAGTGCCGCGAGCTCGTCGTCGGACGCCCCTACGGGAAGGTGACCACCACCGTTCCCGGCACTGAGGTGCTCGGCGATCCGGCGCATCCGCCCCACCGGGCGGAGGGCGAGCGTCGACAGCAACCACGCCGTCGCGCCGAAGGCGAGCAGCGCCAGGATCGTGCCGACGACCAGAGACCGGTCCACCCGCGCCACCGTCTCCTGTCCGGCCCGACCGTCGTGCGCGGCCCAGACGACGAACGACCCGGCGGCGTTCCCCACCGGCACACCGACGACGGTCGCGACCCGGTGCGCGGTGTGGAGCCGCAGCGTGACCCCGTTGTCCGGCACCGTCGAGGGCAGCACCTCACGGACGTCGCGCGGCAGGGAGTCCACGACCCATCCGCCGGACGCCGACCGGATGCCGACCAGGACGTCCTCTGCCGGACGGTCCGGCGCCTCGTCCGGGTTGCGCCGGAGATCGGAGACAAAGGGTGCGGCGTCACCGGAGGCGAGGGACCGGTCGGTCGCGAGCGTCGCGCGTTCGATCTGCACGTGCAGGACGACCGCGACCCCGGAGAGCACGACTGCACCGACCATCAGACTCCCGAGGGTGATGCGGGCACGGATCGACAGACGGCGCAGGAACCTCACGTCGCCGACACGACCTCGAGGGCGTACCCCACGCCGCGCACCGTCCGGATCGCGACGTCAGCGCCCGAGGCCTGCAGCTTCTTGCGGACGTAGCTGACGTACTGGTCGACGATGGTCGGATCGAAGTGCTCGGGGCTCCCCCAGACCTCCTCGAGCACCTCGGTCCTGGTGCGCGTGTCAGGGACGCCCTGGATCAGGAACCGCAGCAACGAGAACTCCTTGACGCTCAGCGGCAGGTCCCGCCCGCGCACCGACGCACGCACGGCCAGGGTGTCGAGCCGCACCGACCCGGCCTCCACGATGGTCACCCCACCCGCGGCGCGACGCCGCAGGTGCGCCCGGATCCGCGCGTTGAGCTCGGTGATCGCGAACGGCTTCGTGAGGTAGTCATCAGCCCCGGAGTCCAGCCCGAACACCCGGTCGTCGACGGCGTCTCGTGCGGTCACCAGGATCACCGGGAAGTCCTGGCCGAGCTCACGGAGCCGTCGACAGACCTCGAAGCCCGTCATCCCGGGCAGCATGACGTCGATCGCCGCCGCCTCGAACGACCGGGCCCGGGCCTGGACGAGTGCGGCGATGCCGTCGGTCACGACCGTGACCACGTGTCCTTCACCGGTCAGGCCGCGCTCGACGAGGGCACCCATCTCCGGGTCGTCCTCCACCACCAGGATGTTCGCCATCTCAGACGACCCCGCTCGTGCCGAGCAGGGACCCGATGGCGAAGGTCGCCGCGAGGGCCAGAGCTCCACCGACGACCACCCGGGCGGTGGCGCGACGCAGCGAGCCTCCTCCGATGCGGGCTCCCGTGGCTCCGGTCAGGGCCAGCGCGAGGAGGACGACGACGAACGTCGCGGGTACCCGGATCGCCTCCGGGAAGAGGAGGATCGCCAGGAGCGGAAGGAGCGCGCCGATCGAGAACGCTGCGGCCGATGCGAACGCAGCGTGCCACGGGCTGACCACCTCGTCCTCGTCGATCCCGAGTTCGGTGGTGCGGTGCGCGGCGAGGGCGTCGCGCTCGGTCAGTTCCGAAGCCACCTGTTCGGCCGTTGCTCGTCGGAGACCGCGGCCCTGCCAGAGCTGCGTGAGTTCCTCGAGCTCGGCGGCCGGGTCGTCGGCCAGTTCACGGCGTTCCTGTTCGATGAGGGACTGCTGACTGTCCTTCTGACTGCTCACCGACACGTATTCGCCGAGCGCCATCGACACCGCGCCGCCGACGAGGGCCGCGATGCCGGCCGTCGCGATCGCCGGCACGGAGGACGAGGCACTGGCGACGCCGACGACGATGGAGGCCGTCGACACGATCCCGTCGTTCGCACCGAGGACTCCGGCGCGCAGCCAGTTCAGACGTGCCGCGAGGTCGCCGGTGTGCGCTTCTCCGGCGTGCGGCTCCGCGGTGCTCATGGTCTCAGCGAACCATGTCCGGGTCGCCCTGTTCGTGTGAGGTTTCGAACGATCCGAGCCGCCAGATCCTGTTGTCTGGTCGAACCGCGCCTGCACCGTCGGGCGCTCGACGTGAAAGGCCGTCATGGACTGGCAGTTCGGCGGGATACCGCTCCACCCCCTCTTCGTCCACCTGACCTCGGTCGCCGTCCCGGTCGCGGCGTTGACCGCGATCGTGGTCGCGGTGTGGCCCGCGGCGCGACGGTGGCTCGCAGTCGGCGCACCGATCATCGGCCTCGTCGCCCTCGTCTCGGTCCCCCTGGCGACGTCCTCGGGTGAGTGGCTCGAGCACCGAGAGCGCGAGAGCGCACTGCTCGAACGGCACACCGAACTCGCCGACGGCCTGCTGCCGTGGTCGATCGCGGTCTTCGCGCTCCTGCTGCTGTGGTGGGCCTGGCACAGGTTCGCGACCGACCGGGTGACGAGCGGCGGTGCGCTGCGCGCGGTCGCGGTCGTGGGTCCCGTGCTGCTGCTCGCCGCCGGCGTCGTGTCGATGATCGAGGTCATCGTCATCGGACACGCGGGCGCCGAGTCCGTCTGGAAGGGCTGACCGCACGGACCGGGACGGCACCTGCGCGGTACCGCCGACACCCATCGTTCACCGTCCCGTCACGGACCGACGGGTGAGATCCGGACCCGTCCGGTCGATCATGGGGAACGTTCCCGATCATCGGGAACGTTCCCCATCCCCGACCACGGACGGACCCATGCCCCAGAACGTCACCGCCAAGCTGCCGCGCGACCCGAGCGACCCGTACCGCCACGGCATCTACCTGCGCCCGGACGCCCGCACCTGCCGAGCCGTCACGGTCGTCACCGATCAGCTCCGCGCGCAGTACGGCCTGCTGTCGGCCGGCGCCTTCCCGCCGCACGCCACACTCGTCGGCAGCCAGCCGTTCGGCAGCCACGAGGACCAGGTCATCGCGGCCGTCTCGGCGCTGCTCGACGGCCGACCGGGGTTCGACGTGCACAACGCCGGCGTCCGAGAACAGGGCATCGGGTTCGTCTACGACGTCGCGACCCGACTGGACGGCTCGCACAACGACGACTTCGTCCGGCTCGCCGCCGACATCGAGGCTGTGGTCGCCCCGTTCCGGCAGCCGATGCAGGTCCCGCTGGCGAACGACTACGACCCGGAGCAGTACCGCGCGCACCTCTCGCTCGCCTCGCACGACCTGTACGGCCGACCGGACCTGCACGACGAGGTCGGCGCGTTCATCCGCGAGCTCGACGTCGACGTGCCGACCGGGTTCCGCGGCGACACCGTCGTGCTCTACCGCACCGCGAGCCCGGACTGGTCCGGTCGCTGGTGGCAGACGATGACCTGGGAGCACGTCCACACCTGGAAGCTCGCCTGACCGTGGCCGCGACCCTCCGCGACGTCGCCGAGCGGTGTGCCATCTCGCGATCGCTCGTGTCACTCGCCCTGCGGGGCGACGACGGTGTGTCCCGGCCACGTCGGGAACTCGCGGTGCGGACGGCGGACGAGCTGGGCCTCCCGGTCGGTTCGCTCGCCAGGCGACGCGCGCAGGGCGCGCCGCTCGTCCTCGGGGTGGTCGTCACCGAAGCCGCGAACCCGTTCCACGACGAAGCACTCCGGAGCGCACGCGCGACCGCGCAGACCCTCGGGTTCGCGCTCCGGGTCGTGGACGGGTTCCGTGACCCTGCCCGGTTGGCCGACGGCCTGGAGGCCCTGCACGCCTCCCGCGGATCGGCCGACGGTGCGCTCGGGGTCGCGGTCCTGAGCAGTCGGCTCGCCCCGGCACGGCTCGCGGCGGTCGCGCGCGACCTGCCGGTCGCGGTCCTCGGATCGAGCGGGTCGGCGCTCGCCGGTCTCGGATTCGACACCGTGCGTGCCGACGAGGAGTCGGGCATGCGGGCACTGGTGCTCCACCTCGCCGCCCTCGGGCACCGACGCACGTGCTTCGTGGCGGAGTCCGGCCACCCGTCGACGACCCGTCGTGCCGTCGCGCACGCCGCGGTCACCGGGCAGCTCGGCGCACCGGGCGAGCACCGCGTCGACGACGTCGAGGCCCTGGCGGCGGACCCGGCACGGATCGCGCGGCACCTCGGTGACGGGGTCACGGCGTTCGTCGCGACGAACGACGCGACCGCGGCGCGGCTCGTGTCGATCGCCGACGGCGCGGGGCTCGCGCTCCCCCGGATGGCGGCGGTGACCGGGTTCGACGGCACCGGTCTCGGCGAACGGCTCGACCTGACGAGTGTCGACCAGCCGCGCGTCCGGATGGGCGCGCGGGCGGTCGAGCTCGTGGTCGAGCGGCTCCGGGGTCGCCGCGGCGACCGGCACGAGGTGCTCCCGACACGCCTGCTGCCGCGTGGGTCCACCGCGCGGGCGGTCGCCGGGCACCCGCTCGGCTGACCGCTCGCGACACCCGCGCCGGGTCGGTCCGCGGCCGGCGGTCGGGCCGGCGGGCCGACTGGCGGCGGTCGGCGGCTCAGTCGGCGGGGGTCGTGGCCGACAGCTCCTGCACCCGGCGCACCAGCTCGGCGTGCGATCCCCCGGCGCCGGCGGCGACGTAGTCGTCGGCCAGGTGTGCACGGTCAACGACTCCACCCCGACGGAAGCCCCGGAACCACCCGCCGGCGCGCTCGAGCACCAGCGCTCCGGCGGCGACGTCCCACGGGTGCGTGGCGAAGCCCATCGTCACGTCCGACCACCCGGCGGCGACGTGCACCAGGTTGAGGGCACCGCTGCCGAGGCTGTGGTGGTGGCGGTACCGGAGCGTCAGGTCCCGGAGCAGGTCGAACGCCGCGGCCTCGCCGAGCAGGTCGAGGTCCTGCTGCACGGGGAAGCTCGTCAGGACCGTCGCGGCGTCGTCCGGCCCCGACGACGAGTGCATCGGCGCACCGTCGAGCCAGGCACCGACGTCGTCCGCCGCGAACACGTGGTCCGCGACCGGATCGAAGACCACCCCGGCGACGACCTCGCCGTCGACCTCGGCCGCGATCGAGATGCACCAGTACGCGAGACCGCGGGCGAAGTTCGCGGTGCCGTCGATCGGGTCCACGATCCACCGCACCACGGGGTCGTCGGTGCTGCCGGTGTCCCCGGTGCAGTCGGTGTCCCCGGTGGTGCCGGTACTGCCGGTGGTGCCGGTTTCCTCGCCGAGGACGACGGAGCCGGGCACGGCTGCGGTGAGCACCGCCGTGATCGCCTCTTCCGCCGCGCGGTCGTGCAGGGTCACCACGTCGTGCGCGTCGCGCTTCGTGCTGATCGTCATCGGGGCGCGGAACACGGCGAGCAGGTCGGGCGCGACGGTGCGCGCGGCCTCCTCGGCGATCGCCCAGAGTGTCTGGGGAGCAGGAACGGTTCGCATGGTCTCCGGTTCTACGACGTCGAGGCTCCTGGACGACGAACCACGCCGGTCGACGGACGGAACCCGAGGTGAACGCGCGGCGTGCGGCGGTGAACGTCGGCAGCCGATCGGCGGAGGGGTTGAACGCGGCGTGAACGGGTGACGGCGGGTGGTCGACGAGCCTTGACCGGTCTTCGACCCCCGCCGCACAGTGGAGTCGTTCCCGGTTAGGGAACGTTCCCTACTCGGAGGAGTCCGCCCCATGACGGTCCCCGTCAGGTCCGGCCTGGTCGCCGGTCCCCCGCGTGCCGCAGGGTCGCCGCGATCGCCGCGGTCGTCGCATTCGCAGCGTCCACCCCGGGCGACCCGGACGACACGGTCCTCGTTGCGCTCGGACCGCCGGCTCGGTCTGGTGCTCCTCGCACCGGCGCTGCTCGCGTTCGCGGTCTTCGTCTTCTACCCGCTCGGCCGCGTCCTGGTCCTCAGCACCCAGGGCACCGACATCTTCGGTCAGCCGGCGGGCTCGGTGGGGCTGCAGAACTACGTCCGCACGTTCACCGATCCCGCGTTCGGACGGACGATGCTGACCACCGCGGTCTTCTGCGTCGGCGTGGTCGTCGGCCGGATCGTGTTCGGTCTGCTCGTGGTGATCCCCCTGACCGTGAAGCTCCGCGGCCTGCCGGTCTTCCGCGCACTCCTGACGGCGCCCATGGTCGTGTCCGTGTCAGCGGGGTCCGTCGCGTTCGCGGCGATGCTCGCACCCGGGAACGGATTGCTGAACACGGTGATCACCCAGTTCGGCGGCGCGCCCGTCCCGTTCCTGACGAGCACGCAGTGGGCCCTGGCGAGCGTCATCGTCGTGACGATCTGGGGGTCGCTCGGGTTCACCGTGCTGCTCCTGCTCGGAGCGTTCGGCGCCATCGACCAGGACGTCATCGAGGCGGCGCACCTGGACGGTGCCGGGCCCGTGCGGACACTCTGGTCGATCTCCCTGCCGCTCGTCACGCCGACGCTCTTCTTCGTCGTCGTGACCGGAACCGTCGAGGCACTCACGACCTTCGGGCAGATCCAGATCCTGACTGGCGGCGGTCCGGCCGACTCGTCGAAGACCCTCGTCTACGCGATCTACCAGCAGGCGTTCGGGTCCGGCAGCGCGAACTTCGGCCTCGCCGCCGCGCTCGGGGTCGTGCTGTTCCTGCTCGTCCTCGGGTTGTCGCTGGTGCAGTTCGGCGTGCTCGAGAAGCGGGTGAACTACTGATGCGCCCCGTCACCGCACGCCGACTCCGGAGCGTCTTCGTCTACGCCTGGCTCGTCATCGCTGTCGTCGTCGTCTGCTTCCCGCTCTACTACGTCTTCGAGGGCGCGCTCACCCCGACCCGGTACCTGGACCAGGGCCTCGCCGGTCTCGTGCCGATCCACCTGACACTCGACAACATCGTCCGGGCCACGCAGGTCGTCCCGCTCGGGCAGCAGTTCCTGAACAGCGTCGTCGTCACCCTCGCCCAGACGGTGCTGCAGGTCGTCATCGGCATCATCACCGCCTACGCCCTGGTGTTCTGTCGGCTCCGGGGCACCCGCGCCCTGTTCCTCGTCCTGCTCGCCAGCATGATGATCCCCGGCGAGACAACGCTGATCGCGAACTACCTGACCGTCTCGTCGTGGCACCTCATCGACACGCTCCTGGTCGTCTTCCTGCCGTTCGTGGCCTCGGCGCTGACGATCTTCCTGTTCCGCCAGGCGTTCCTGAGCTTCCCGGACGAGCTGCGCGAAGCCGCGGTGCTCGACGGCGCCGGACACTTCCGGTTCATCCGGTCCATGCTCCTGCCGCTCACCCGCCCGACGCTCGTCTCGGTCACCCTGGTGAGTGCGACGGCCGCCTGGAACGGGTTCTTCTGGCCGCTCCTCGTCACGAACTCGCCGGAGCACCGCACCGTGCAGGTCGGCATCGCCCAGCTGTCCGACGCCGAGGCCGCCGACATCGGCGTGGTCCTCGCCGGTGCAGCCATGGTGACCCTCCCCGTCCTGGTCCTGGTCTTCGTCGCCCAGCGGTTCCTCGCCGGTGGCCTCACCGCCGGCGCGCTCAAGTGACGACAGGTCCGCTCCCCTCCCCGACCCCCGCCCGCCCCACACCCGAAGGACGCACCATGCCCGCACGTCGCTCCATCACCCTCACCGCACTCGCCACCGGCGCCGTCGCGGTCCTCGCCCTGACCGGGTGCTCCACGTCGAGCTCCGCGTCGGACAGCTCCGGCCCCGTCACCGTCGACTTCTGGCACGCCATGTCCGGGCCGCCCGCGACCGAGCTCGACGCGCTCGTCGCCCGCTTCAACAAGGAGAACGACAAGCACATCACCGTGAAGTCGTCGTTCCAGGGGGACTACGCGGCCGTCCAGACGAAGTACACGGCGGCGGTGCAGTCCGGCTCGACGCCGGACCTGCTCATGATGAACGACGTGTCGACCGGCTTCATGATCGACTCCGGCCAGACGGTGTCCCCCGCGACGCTCAGTGGATCGAAGTCGGGTACCGACACGATCGCGCCGGCCGCCGCGACCTACTACAGCGACGGCAAGCAACTCGCGGCGATGCCGTTCTCGGTCTCGATGCCCGTGCTCTACCTGAACAAGGCGCTCGTCGCGAAGGCCGGCCTCGACGCCACGAAACCGCCGAAGACGCTGGCGCAGGTCGCGACCTGGGCCGAGAAGATCCACGCCGCGACCGGTGGCTACGGCATGAGCATGAACATGGGCGACTCGTGGATGCTCGAGGAGCTCACCGCCTCGGGCGGCCAGGCGTTCTGCACGCCGGAGAACGGGCGGAAGGGCAAGCCGGTCACCGGCGTCTCGCTCACCTCGGACACCCAGGTGCAGTTCATGACCACACTGCAGAAGCTCTACCAGGACGGTGCCGCCCTGAACCCCGGCACCGACTCGACCGTGCAGAACTCGGCGTTCTCGAGCGACAAGGTCGGAATGCTGCTGACCTCCTCCGGCGCCTACACGACGGTCGACCCGGACGGCTCGAAGTCCGTCGTCGCTCGGTTCCCCACCACGTCGGCCTCCGACGACGCCGGGCAGGTCATCGGCGGCAACGCGCTCTGGATCTCCGGCAAGGGCCACTCGTCCGCCGAGCAGCAGGCGTCGTACACGTTCGCCAAGTGGCTCCAGACGCCGGACGTGCAGGCCGAGTGGGCGAAGGCGACCGGCTACGTCGCGATGAACACCGACGCCCAGGGCACCACCGTGGGCAAGCGCTCCCTGTCCGACCCGAACATCGCCACGATGTACCAGCGGCTCGCCGACGACCCCACGAGCGTCGCCGCTGCCGGCTGCATCACCGGCGCGTTCCCGACGGTGCGCGCCACCGTCATCGGCGCCTTCAACCGGATCGTCGAGGGTGCCGACGTCGAATCGACCATGAAGGACGCCGAACAGCAGGCCGGCAAGCAGATCGAGTCCTACAACGAGGCCGCTGGCAAGTGACCAACTCCGGGTGCACGCCCCGTCGAGGCTGACCAAGGGTTCATGGAGCGCAACCGCCGTTCGCCATACGGTTGTCTGATGAAGCGGGCGGGGAGCCCGCACGACGATCGGAGCCCTGTGGTGTCTGCTGCGAACGGCCGGCCCGGCTACGGGGCTCCGGAGCTCCTGCGCATCGTGTTCTCGTTCCCACGGGGGCGGGGACACCTCGCGCCGATGCTGCCACTCGCCCGCGCGGCCAGCGCAGCCGGACACCGGACCGCACTGAGCGGCGCACGCGAGGCGGTCCTCGAACAGACCGGGTTCTCGCACCGGCAGCCGCGGGACGTGGAGCTGCCGGCGAGCAGGCCGGGCACCGGCACCCTGACCCCGATCGATCCGAGTGCGGTGCTCACCCGCGTCCCCCAGGTCTTCCTGGGGGACGCGGCCGCCGGGGCCGTCGTCGACGTCGGACGGCTGGTCACTCGGTGGTCGGCTGACCTCGTGGTCTGCGGGGAGTTCGACTTCGGTGCCATGACCGCCGCCGAACGTGCCGGGGTGCCGTGCGTGGTGGTCCTGGCCTTCGCCTCGGCCGGTGGGACCTGGCGCGACGCGGTGCGGGAGCCGCTCGAGGCGCTCCGCCGACGCGCGGGACTCGGGCCCGACCCGCAGCAGCAGATGCTCGGCGGCGCACTCACCGTGGTCCCGTTCCCCGCGTCGATGCGATCCGGGCTCGAGCTGCGTGGTCCGGTGATCCGGATGCGACCGGACACCTGGTCGGCACACTCGTCGGATGCCGCGGCGTGGCTGGCCGCCGGCGACGGACCCCGCGTCTACGTCACGCTCGGCACCGAGTTCAACACGAAGTCCGGCGACCTGTTCGCTCGGCTCATCGACGCGCTCGCTGCCCTGCCGGCGCGGATCCTCCTGACGACCGGACCCTGGGTCGACCCGACGACCTTCGCGGTGCCGGCGGGCCCGGGAGCGATCCGGATCGAGCAGTACGTCCCACAGGACACGGTGCTCGGGCTCGTGGACCTCGTGGTGAACCACGGCGGCTCCGGATCGGTGACCGGGGCGCTCGCGCACGGGGTACCCCTGCTGGTCCTGCCGCTCGGTGCGGACCAACTGCCGAACGGCAGCTGCGTCGAGACCCTGGGCGCCGGACTCGTCCTCGACGCCGCGACGGCGGCCGCGGAGGACATCCGCACCACCGCGTCGCGACTCCTGACCGAGCCGTCGTTCGGCGTCGCAGCGGAACGGGTCAGGACCGAGATCGCGACGGGCGAACCCCCGGCCGTCGTCCTGGCCGCCGTCGAGCGCCTGATCGGCTTGACGCCCGCCCCGCGGTGAGGAGCGCAGGTCCCGCCACACCACGGCGGCGCGGCGGTCAAGCGTCGCCCCGTGCTGGTGCAAGCGCACGCTCATGGAGTCGATCGATGCGACCCAGTCCAGGTCCCCGGCCTGCTGTGCTCGTGACTGCACGTACTCCAGCACCCGCGCCCAGACCCCAGCGTCGGCCCACCGGTCGAAGTTCTTGTAGACCGGGTTCCAGTTCCCGAACCGTTCCGGCATGTCCCGCCAGGGTGCGCCCGTGCGCAACCGCCATACCGTCGCCTCAACGACCATTCGACGATCCACCGGCGGCCGTCCGGTGGCCTTCGCCCTCGGGAACAACGAGCCGATCACAGCCCAAACCTCATCAGAGATCACATCACGCGATACACCTCAAGACCCGCCCGCCAGCCACCGGAACGGGTTGAGCAACACGCGATAGCCCGCTAGGACGCACGAGCCGCGGCACACCTGCGGCCCCGCCGTCTCAACAGCAGATGGGCTACCGGGCGGGGCCTAGGGGGCGAGGTTCCGCTTCTTGAGCCAGTTCTCGGTGACGGTCATCTTGACCTGGCCGCCGATGCTGTCCTCTGTGGCGTCGAACCCGTGCCAAGCGAAGGGGACCTGCACGATCGTGGCGTCGGCGCCCGCTTGTTTCGCCTGTTCCATCACCTCCTCGTTGCCCTTGGCGGGGATGAAGTCGTCTCTCTCGGGCTGCAGGACGAGAGTCGCCGGGGTCGCGGCGCCGAGGTAGGTCGAGGGTGACACTGCTCGGGCGTGATCGGGGACGTCGGCCGGTGCGCCACCGAGGAAGAAGCGCGTGAACTCCTGCGGGTCGAAGCTCGGCAGGGGTGAGGCGCCGTGGTCGTACGTGTAGTCGATGTTGCTCACGGGATACCCGGCCACGACGGCGTCGGGAACAGGGACCTTGCCAGCTCCGGGGCACGTGGAGGGGGCGGCACCCGCGGCGGCGGACCAGCCGAGGAGCATGGCGAGGTGGCCGCCTGCGGAGTCGCCCATGACGGTCAGCTTGCTGGTGTCAGCGCCGACGTCCTTCGCCACCTTGTCTGTCCAGGTCAGGGCGCAGGCGACGTCTGCGGGGGCTTCGTCCCATGTTGCGTGCGTGGCGTCCGCGAGCCGGTAGTCGACGTTGACGACGTACCAGCCCCGATCGGCCCACCGCTGGGCCAGGCTGTCGGACTCTTCCGCAGTACCGCCGTACCAGCCGCCGCCATGGATGTACATCATCACCGGCGCGCCCTTCGGGCCGCCCTCGGGTTCGTAGATGCGCGCTTGCTGGGCCTTACCGCCAGCCGTGACGTAGGTCGTGATCCTGGTCGGGGTCACGGGCGCGTTCGTCAGCGCCAGAGTGCGGGCGAAGTTCACGGATCCGCCGTTGGCCGTCGCCGAATGCACCAGAGCTGCGGTGATGCCGGTCGAGGCGACCAGCGCCCCAAGGGCGAGAACAGAGGCGATGCCCCGGACTACGGGTCGTCGCCGTGCCCGCCACAGGGGAACGCAGAGAAGAACAGCGATGACACTGACGATCACCAGGTGCGGCGCGAAATAGCCCCACGCCATCGAGCCGCCGAGCGTCACGATGTTGCTCGTCGCAGGAACGAGGTTCCCGGCAGCGAAGACGACGACAAGGCCCCCCAGGACGGCGCCGACCACGGCAGCGACGGTCCGCGCCCACCGGAAACGCGCCGGACGGTCTCTGCCAGTCCGCTCGTCCTGCGGAGGTAGGGACTGGGATGACTGCTCGTTCGTGCTCATGGTGCCCTTCATGCAAGCCAACGTAGTGAACCGAGACTACGTCTAAACATCGACGCCGTCTAGCTTTTGCGCGTTACACTCGGCGTATGAGTTCCCCTGCAATCCCGCTCGGACGCCGCGAGATGTTGAAGGCCCGCTCACGACGCGCAATCCTCGACGCGGCTATCGCGTTGGTCGCCGAGCGGGGTGGCCCCGCCTTCACCGTCGAAGAACTCGCCGAGCGTGCGGACATGTCTCGGGCGACGGTGTTCAACTACTTCCCTTCGGTGTCAGACGTCTTGGTGACGGCGAGTGTCGAGCAGTTCGAGACTGCGTGGGCGACGTTCGACGAAGTGAGTGCGGCCGCGCCAGGGACCGATGGTTCTCGTGCCGCTGTCTTTGACGAGGTGTCTCGGTCATTGCGCGCCACGAGCATGCCCGACGTGATCGTGTCCGTCGGAGCAGTCGTCGGGCGAGGCGACGAAGCGTCACCCCGGCACGAAGCCCTGCTCCGACAGGTCATGGACCGAACCTCGCTGCACCTGGCCGAGCATGTCTCCACCCGCTACCCGAGTTGGAGCCGTCTCGAAGTCGATCTACTGGTTGGATCGCTCATGAGCGGCGTCACGGTCGCCTCGAGCCACTGGCTTCTGAACGAGGGCGGGGACCTCAGCACAGAGTCCAGGGCCACCTGGACCCGGATGCTCGACAGCGCAATCGAGGGGTCACGAACCGGCTACGGCCAGAACAAGCGACCCACCTGAGCTGTCGATCCACTGCGCCGTCACCCAGCACCACTCTTTGCCCCACTCGCGCCGTCGAAGCGACGGGCCGCTTTTTGGCGTGCTTTGCGCCGCTGTTTGTGCCGTGATGGGCGTCCCGTGTGGGGATCGCTCACCGGATCGACCATCGAGAGCTCGTGGCCCCTGGGCTCCAGCGTGGCCAGGGCGTCGCCGTCGGCGAAGTGTCGCTCGGCGCCGCCAGGTACCGAACGGCAGCTGTGTCGAGACGATGGGCGCCGACTCGTCCTCGACGCGGAGCCGACCGCAGCGGACCGAGTCAGGACCGCGGTCGCGACAGACGAACCCCCGGGTGTCGTCCTGGCCGCCGTCGATCGCCTGACCGCCGACCAGCGCTGACGAGCGACGACCCGACGACTGTCGGGTCAGCGCACCAGGCAGATCGTGCGGAAGTCGACGTCCGGACCGGGCCGTGTGTACGACGAGCCGCTCTCGAGCCAGTCGGCGGTCGGCGCGATCTGGTCGGGGACCATGTCCTCTTCCGACCGCGCGTCGATGCCCTCGGACGCCCAGTACTCCCGGACTCCGTCCACGTCGCGGTTCGCACCCTCGATCACGGTGTGGTCCTCGGGCAGGAGCTCGTTGCCTTGCTCGTCGGTGTACTCCCCCGGGTCGTACCAGTACATCCACCGCACGCCCTGGTGGGCGTTCGACAGCTGGCAGTCCTCGCTGTACGCACCACCGGCTCGCTCGCCATCGCGGTAAGCGGACTTCCGGTCGCCACCGAGGATCCGCACCGTGCGGTCCCCGATCCGCTCGAGCGTGGCCCGGGCGTCACCGTCGGCGAAGTGCCGCTCGGCGGCGGTCGCCGGCTGCGCCCGCTGCTGGGCGTCGGCGGCCATGCTCCGCACCTGTGACGTCAGGACCAGGCCGTTCCACGGCACGGCGATGACCAGCACGACGATCGCCGCGACGACGGCGACCAGTGAGTGGCGCGGTTCGCGCCGACGAGCCCGGACCTGCACGACGAGCACGACCACGGGGATCCCCACGGCGAGCACGGTGCCGATGACCAGCCGCGTCAGCACGCCCCCTGCTCCGAGCCGGTCGTCCATCGACCCGAAGTCGCGTGCCAGGTACGCCCCGATCTGGACCGCCCAGCTCACGACGAGCAGCACCGGCAGCACGAGCGCGATGGCGATCGCGTTGCCCCGCCCCGTCGTCGGGCCCGTCCCCTGGTCACGCCAGTCCTGCTGTTCCGTGCCCATGCCGGCCCCCGCCCCCGTGGTGTCGGGACCATCCTGCCAGCAGAACGCGCCCCGGGCCCCGCGGGCGACGCCGCCGCCCCACCCCCGAAGCGGTGGTGCCCCAGCGGCCCCTGTTCCTGCCAAGATGACCGACGTGACCACGACCACGCCCCGCGCCGATCCCGACGCCGCTGCCGACGGCTTCGAAGGCGGCTGGTTCCGCATCGACGGCGACCTGGAGCACCTGGACGACGTGGTGTGGCGACCCGCCACGGACGCGGACGACACAGCGACCACCCCCGGCCCTGCCGCCGTCATCGTCGGTGGCGAGCCGCGCGAGCACGTCGGTTCGACGCTGCCGTTGGCGCAGCTGGCGGAGATCGACGTGGCACGTCAACGCACCGTGCGGAAGCTCTGGCTCAGCCCGATCACCATCGTGGTGTGCCTGCTCGTCGTGACCGCGCTCGAGGTCTCGGGGCTGCCGTGGCGGACGGACCTCGGTCGGCAGCTCCTGGTCGGAGTCGGCACGGCCCTGCCGGTCGACGCGCTCTGCACCGCGATCTGGTGGCGGATCACGCGTGATCCCTCGGGCGCCGTCGTCCGCAAGATGGGCGGACACCGGACCCGCCAGCAGTACGACCAGCAGCGCGCCGTCCTCGAACGCTGACCGCGCCGCGAGCGCGCCCCGACCCCTCAGCGAACCGGCGCCGACACCGCGGCTGCACCCGCAGCAGGCTCCGCCTCCGACGACGGCCGCACCACGCGCCCGGGCCGCAGCACCGCGTCCACCCGCTCACGGTCGAGCTCGCCCTGCCACCGCGCCACCACGAGCGTCGCGACGCAGTTGCCGAGTAGGTTCACGCTCACCCGCATCGCGTCCATGATCCGGTCGGCACCGAGCAGCAGCGCGACGCCTGCGACCGGGAACAGCCCGAGGCTCGTCGCCGTCGCGGACAGCGCCAGGAACGACGAGCCCGGCACCCCGGCCATGCCCTTCGACGTCA
The DNA here is from genome assembly GCF_013205045.1 of Curtobacterium sp. VKM Ac-2852. NCBI lineage: Bacteria > Bacillati > Actinomycetota > Actinomycetes > Micrococcales > Microbacteriaceae > Curtobacterium > Curtobacterium sp. VKM Ac-2852. The sequence goes on along the minus strand of NZ_JABMLI010000002.1, from coordinate 279,225 downwards.
GCAGCAGCACCCCGAGTGCGGCGACCTGCTGCTCGAGCGTCAGCGGCACCCCGAACGCCTGGGTCAGGAACAGCAGCGAGATCGACAGGTAGATCGCCGCCCCGTCGAGGTTGAACGAGTAGCCCGTCGGCACGACGAGTCCGGCGACGCTCCGTGAGACGCCGACCTCGGTGAGCCGGGTGATCATCCGCGGCAGCACGGCCTCGGTCGACGCGGTACCCAGAGCCAGCCCGAACTCGGCGCGGGTGTGCCACACGAACCGCCAGATCGGCACCCCGGACAGCAGCCGCCCGCCCACGAGCAGCGCCACGATGAACACCGCCGCTGCGCCGTAGCAGGCAGCGATCAGCAGCCCGTACGACCCCAGGGTGTCGATGCCGTACTGCCCGACCACGTACGCCATCGCCCCGAACGCACCGAGCGGCGACAGACGCATCACCCAGCCCAGGATGCGGTAGACGACCTCGAGGCACAGGTCGAGGCCCCGCACGAGCGGCCGCGCACGGTCACTGCCGATCGCGGCGATCGCCGCGCCGACGAACACCGCGAAGACGAGCACCTGCAGGATGTCGTTCGTCGCGAACGCGTTCACGACGCTCGACGGGATGAGGTCGAGGATGAAGGTCCCCGCGTCCGGAGCCGTGCCGCCGGCGGTCTTCGCCGCCACGGCGGAGGCGTCGAGCGACGACGGGTCGATCCGCAGGCCGGCCCCGGGGCGCACGAGGTTGCCGACCAGCAGGCCGAACACGAGCGCGCACGACGACGCGAGCAGGAAGTAGATCATCGCCTTGCCGGCGATCCGTCCCACGGACCGCAGGTCGCCGACGTGCACGATGCCCGTCACCACGACGATGAACACGAGCGGCGCGATCACCATCTCGATCAGCCGGATGAACCCCTGCCCGACGACGTTCAGCACCGGCGCCGCCGCGGGGAAGCAGACCCCGACGGCGATGCCGAGGGCCACCCCGATCGCGATCTGCACGAACAGCGAGTGGTACCAGCGGGCGGGAGCACGATCCGTGGTGGTGACGTCCATGCATCCACCCCACCGCGCGCGTGTTTCGACGACGTTGCGAGTCTGTTCCCACCTGCCGCGCCGCACGCCCACCGAAACAGGGCCGCACGCCCACCGAAACAGGGCCGCTCGCCCACCGGAACAGGGGCCGCCGTCCGGGTCAGCTGCCGCCGACGACCGTCAGGGTCGGGCGGTGCCGAGCACCGGACTCGTCCTGGCTCGTCAGCACGCTCCACGACCGGACGACTCCGGCCGACGGCCCGATCAGGGTGTGGTCGATGGGCATCGCCAGCCGCGGATCGAGCCACGTCGGCCACGTACCGAGCGCCGCGGCGTGCACGGTCGACGCGGCGTCCCGGCACGAACCGAGACGTCCGTCGTCGAAGCTGTCGACCGATCCGTTGAAGTCCCCCGACACGACCACGTCAGCGCCGCGGCCGCACTGCTCGCCGATCCACCGCAGGTCGGTTCGCCAGCCCGCCAGGCCACGCCCGATCGGTTGCGGAGCGTGCACGGCGACGATCGTCGGGATCGACGGCCCGGACACCGTCATCGTCTTCACCGGATCGACGCCGGGCGACATCGAGGCGCCGAACGCGCGATCGGCCCCGACGAGCACCGCCACCTGCGTGCCGGCACCACCCATGAACAGCCGCACCGGCCGACCGTGCTGCCCCATCCACCGAGCCACCGCGGTGGCGACCCGTCGGTCCCCCGCGTCGGGGAGCACGACGACGTCCGCCCGTGCGGTCAGTGCCGCGCGGGCGATGCCCTGCGCACCGACGAGTCCTCCGTTGGTGTTCCACTCGAACACCCGGAGTGCACCCCGGGCACCGTCGACCGGCCGCACGTCCCATCCCCGCACGCCGAGCACCGCCGTGTTCGCCACGGCGACGACGAGCAGGACCGCCCCGAGCGACGCAGCGACCAGCCGCACGGCTCGCGTACGTCGCAGGACGATGGCGACGAGCACCAGGGCGAGACCGGCAGCGACCAGTCCTGCGGTCACGAGGGACCGGGCCGGCAGCACGGCAGCGAGCACCGGAGCCCGCCCGACACCGAGCCAGGGAGCGGCGACGAAGGCGATACCGACCAGCAGGGTCGCGACCACCACGGTGGTCGCGACAGCAGCCGCACGACGAGACACCCCTGGATCCTCGCGCACGGCCACCCGCGGCTGCGGGTGAACAGAGACCGCCTGCTGAGGATCCTGCTGGGCCACAGCAGTGGCAGCAACGTGGGGCGCCCACGCCGTGGGGCGTCACGACACCGGACTGGAGGCCCGGTGCCAGCTGGCACCGACCCTCCAGTCCGTCACCGCGCACGTCGCGGGCCGCGCGCGCGACCGCGGGCAGCTAGCTGCCGTTCGCCTCGACCACGCGCCACACGAGCATGCCGACCGTCACCAGGGTGCCGAGCACCGAGACGATCGCCGCGACGACACCGAGCCGACGCCCGCGGCACGGCCGCACGATCGCGACCATCGCCAGGATCGACGCGACGAACTGGAACGGCCACCCGAGCACGAACACCGATGGCCAGCAGCTGCTGTACAGCCCGGTCAACGCGAGGAACAGCGCGAGCAGGGCGATCCCGAGCCGGTTCGCCCCGGCAGTCTCGGCGGTCCCGCCGTCCGAGGCGTCGCCGAGTGGGCCGCCCGGGTACGGGTTGTCGGGGCGCAGCGCCTGCAGCGCCCGGATCCGTTCGGCATCGAGCGCACCGTCCCGGGCACGCGCCGCATCGGCCAGCGCGAGGGCGTCGTTGCCGTGCCCCGCAGCCTCGTGCTGAGCGACGGCCCACGCGAAGAGCGCGCGCTGCCGGGGGTCCGAGCGGGTCGCGGCATCGACCGCCCAGCCGAGCGTGGTGAGGAAGAGCAGGCCCCCGAACGCGAGCAGGACCGCGCGCCCCGGCTCGTCGGGGTCCACCCGGAAGAGCACCACGCTGCACGCCACCATGCCGACGCCGAACAGGGCCGTCGCCCCGATCTGGCCGCGCCAGTAGCCGTTGCCCGAACTCGCCCCCGCGGGTGTGGTCATGCAGCGACCCTAGCGTCCGGGTGCCGATGCTCGAGGACTCTCACCCACTCCCAGTCCGTGCCGCGCCACGCGCCTGCTCGCCGCGCCTACGCTCCGAGCGTCCGGCCATCCCCCGACGGAAGCGGCCCCGTGTCCTCGTACCTGCTCTGCGCCCCGCCCGTCTACGGCCACCTCGCACCCCTCGTCGACGTGGGGCGCGACCTCGCCGAGCGCGGCCACGAGATCACCGTGCTGACGGGGTCCAAGTACCGCGACCTCGTCGTCGGCGCCGGGCTCCGCTTCGTGGCCCTGCCGGCCGACGCCGACTTCGACGACGCCGAGCTGCAGGACCGGCTCGCCGACGCCACGGCGGCCCGCGGGGTGGCCGTCGTCCGCGAGGGCATCATCGCGATGTTCGTGCGGCCGATCCCCTCCCAGTACCGCGCGTTGACGGCCCTGCTGGCAGCGAGTCGGTTCGACGCGGTGCTCGGCGAGGCGACGTTCACCGGGCTCGCCCCGTACCTCGCGCTGCCGCCGGGCGACCGCCTGCCCGTGCTCGGGATCGCGACCACCCCGGTGACGCTCACCAGCATCGACGCCGCACCCTTCGGCACCGCGCTCTCGCCGGGTCGCGGGCCGCTGGCGCGCGCACGCAACCGACTGCTCACGGCGGCGATCCGCCCCGTCCTCACACGCCCCCTGCAGCAGGCCGTCGACGCCGTGCTCGCCGAGGTGGGGGCGCCGCCGTCCCAGACCGGGACCTTCGACTTCGCCTACCGCTGCTTCGACACCCTGTTCCAGCTGAGCGTCGCGGAGCTCGAGTACCCGCGCCGCGAGCTCCCCGACTCGGTCCGGTTCGTCGGTCCGGTCGTGACCCGTGCGGTACCGACGCCCGAGGCCGACCTGCCCGCGTGGTGGGACGACCTGGACACCGACACCCCGGTGGTGCTCGTGACCCAGGGCACGATCGACACCGTCGACCTCGGCCGGCTCATCGCGCCGACGCTCCGCGCGCTGGCGGACGACGACGTCCTCGTCGTCGCCACCACCGGTGGCCGCCCGGTCGACCAGGTCGAACGCGCGCTCGGCTCGGCGCTGCCCGCCAACGCCCGGGTGGCGACCTTCCTGCCCTACGACCAGCTCCTACCGCGGTGCAGCGTGGTCGTCACGAACGGCGGGTTCGGCGGGGTGCAGCGTGCCCTCGCGCACGGCGTGCCGCTCGTGGTCGCCGGGTCGACCGAGGACAAGCCGGAGGTCGCCGCCCGGGTCGCGTGGGCAGGCTGCGGTCGGAACCTGCGTTCCGGGACGCCACGGCCGCAGGCGATCCGTCGGGCGGTCCGCGAGGTCCTCGCCTCGCCGACCCACCGCGCCCGCAGCCGTCAGGTCGCGGCGTCGATCGCAGCCTCGCCCGACCCCGTGGACGTCATCGAGGCCGGGCTAGCGGCGGCCGTCGCCGCCGCCGCGGACGGCTCACCGCGACGCTGATCCCGCCTGCCGGCCCACGCCGTGCGGTCGAGGGGAGACGGACGGGAGGCACGGTGCCAGCTGACACCGGGCCTCCCGTCCGGCTCATCCCGCGTCGTCGTGCCCGGTGCCGGTCAGCGGTGTCGGTGCCATTGCGGACGCCGTCCGGATCCGGAGCGGCACGGTCCCGGCGACGTACCGGTCGTCGCCCGCCTCGAGCGGGCGGCCGTCCTCGGCGGTGCTGGACCGGCGCACCTGCAGGAGCGCCGCTCCGGGCCGGACCCCGAGGAGCGCGGCGTCGGCGTCGTCCGCCAGCAGCGCGTCCACGGTGGTGACGGCGGCACCGACCCGGATGCCGAACCGGTCCTCCAGGGTCGCCGACACCGACGTCTGCCCGCCCGGGATCGTCCGGATGACGGCGGCGACCCACGGCGCGTAGGCGGTGCGCTCGAGCATGACGTCGACACCGTCGAGGGAGCGCACCCGCACGACGTGCAGGACACGCTCGTCGTGCGCCGCGCGGAACACCCGCCGCTCGGTCATCGTCGGCGCCCGCTCCTCGGTCGCCACCACCCGTCCGCCCGGTTCGTGCCCCCTCGCCCTGGCCAGCTGACCGAACGACTCGAGCCCGCCCGCTTCGTGGCCCAGCGTTGCCGTCCGGACGCGCCAGCGGGAACCCGAGCGCGCGGCGAGGACCCGCCGATCTCGGAGCAGGCCGAGCGCGTTCCGCACGGTGCCGCGCGCGACGCCGTAGTCGGCGGCGAGGTCGTGCTCGGCCGGCAGGACACCGGTGTCGTCGAACTCACCGCGGAGCACCCGGTCGGCGAGGTCCTCGGCGAGGTCCCGGAACAGTGGTCGCACCCGGTGATCCTCCTCTGCCCCGCGACGAGCTGTCCACGTGCGAGGCGGCGTCGGTGCTGAAGATCCCGGAAGGACGGCACCGACCAGTCGGGCACCCGGACACCTCCGTCCCGTTTCCACCGGACGCGTTCACCCGCCTGCCACGACCAGGCCAGACCCGGTTCAGCGCACCTGGTTGTCATGCTGACGGGCGTTCTCCCACCGGGCGCCCGCACTCCCCACGATCAGGAAGGCCCCCGATGAGCACGAGGAAGCCCGAACACGGCGCACCCGATGTCAACCTGGACGCCGCACCACCGCTGACCCCGGACGCCGCGTACACCGCCGCGGTCCGACCCGGAGTCAGTCGACGGACCGTCCTGATCGGCGGCGCGGCCGCGATCATGGCCGGTGTCGCCGCCGACTCTGCCTTCGGACCGGGAGCGGCCGACCGTGCCAGCGCAGCGACCGCCCGTGCCGTCCCCACCGGCACGATCGCCGACGTCGAGCACGTCGTCGTGCTCATGCAGGAGAACCGGTCGTTCGACCACTACTACGGCACGATGCCCGGGGTCCGCGGGTTCTCGGACAAGCAGGCGCTCGAGCTGCCGACCGGACACGACGTCTTCCACCAGCCGTCGGCGGCCCGCACCGACGGTGGCGCGATGCTGCCGTTCCGGCTCGACACCACCCGGTTCAACGCGCAGAACGCCGACGGCCTCGACCACTCCTGGGGCGGTGGGCACACCGCGTGGAACGGCGGTGCCTGGAACCGGTGGGTCGACGCGAAGAGCGCCCAGACGATGGGCTACTTCACGAGCGAGGACATCCCGTACCAGCGCGCACTCGCCGGAGCGTTCACGGTCTGCGACGACTACCACTGCTCGCTCAACGGTCCGACGACGCCGAACCGCCTGTACCAGTGGTCCGGCACCATCGACCCCCGCGGCACCCAGGGCGGACCGGCGACCGACAACCCGGCGGACTACGAACCGGTGTTCGCCTGGACCACCTACGCCGAACGGCTGCAGTCGGCCGGCGTCACCTGGAAGACCTACGCCAACGACGAGGTCGGCGACAGCTCCGCCGACCCGTACGTCGGCGACTACGGCGACAACCCGCTCTGGCTGTTCGAGCAGTACCACCGTGCGCTCGCGTCCTCCGACCCCGCCCAGCAGGAGCTCGCCGCGCGCGCCGGGCTGCACGACGGGTGGAAGCCGAACTCGGGCAAGGGCCTCGACGTCACCCACCTGCTCAGCCAGTTCGGGCAGGACTGCGCGACCAACAGCCTGCCCACCGTGTCGTACGTCATCGCCCCCTACGGCTGGAGCGAGCACCCGGCGGCCAGCCCGGACTACGGCGCCCACTACACGAACGCCGTCGTGCAGGCGCTCTTCAGCAACCCGGACACCTGGGCCTCGACCGTCCTGCTCGTCAACTACGACGAGAACGACGGGTACTTCGACCACGTCGTCCCCCCGTTCGCCGAACCCGGCACCCCCGACGAGTACGTCGACGGACTGCCCATCGGCATGGGTGCCCGCGTGCCGATGACCGTGGTGTCGCCGTGGAGCCGTGGCGGGTGGGTCAACTCGCAGGTGGCGGACCACACGTCCGTGATCCAGTTCCTCGAACACGTCACGGGGGTTCGCGAGCCGAACATCTCCGCCTGGCGACGGACCGTCTCCGGGGACCTGACGAGCTGCTTCGACTTCACCGCGCCGGACCCGAGCATCCTCGGTCCCGATGTCGTCCCCGGCATCGAGCAGACCCGGGCGCTGGTCGCGGCCGCCGACGCCGACCAGGCGAAGCCACCCATCGAGGAACCGGCGATCGGCGCGCAGACCCTGCCCGTCCAGGAGCCCGGCACCGTCCGCCGCCGGAGCCTGCCCTACCGGCAGCACGCCGACACGACCGTCGACCACCGCACCGGTCGGGTCACCGTGACGCTCGCGAACGACGGCCGTCAGGGCGTCAACTTCCTGGTCTACCCGAACACCGCGATGCCGTTCGCCGCCCACCCGAAGACCGTCCCCGTCGGCTCCACCGCCGACTGGGCATGGGACACCACGACGACCGCCGGTGCCTACGACGTCAGCGTCTACGGACCCGACCGGTTCCTCCGGCGCTTCGCCGGCACCGTCGCGGTCGGTGGTCGGGCGACCGGCGGCGTGCCGCACGTCTCGGTCGTCCGGGACACCCGGGGTCGGCGCACGCTGCAGCTCCTGCTCGAGAACACCGGCAGGGCCGAGCTCCGCTTCGTGCTCGTGGCCAACGACTTCGTCGAGCACCGCGAGACCGCACACGTCCGCGGCTCCGGGCACAAGACGATGCACTGGCCGCTCGACGAGTGGGGGTACTACGACGTGGTCGTCACCGCGGACGGTGTGCCCGGGTTCCGGTACCGCTTCGCCGGACGCGCGGAGCGCTGACGCGGGCCGACCCGCGTGGGTCGGCAGGGGCGGTCAGGCCGCGTCCACGACGAACGGGAGGCCCGGTGCCAGCTGGCACCGGGCCTCCCGTCTCATCTCGTGACCGTCTCACGTCCGTCCCGCGTGCCGTCTCACGCGTCGGCGGCGGACCCGGCGGGTGCCACCGGTGCGACCGGTGTCGCGGCGTCAGCGGCGGCGGCGTCGGCGTCGGCGTCGGTGTCGGCGTCGGCTCGCGCAGCCTGCCGGGCCAGCGCCCCGTCCAGGAAGCGTTCGACGAACGGCAACGCCACCACGATCGCGCCGACGACGGCCGCGACGGGGACGATCACCGTCCAGCCGCGCAGGATCGAGTAGATGGTGGCGCCGAGGACGACCCACACGACGACCGTGAGCGGCCGCACCGGACCGGCGCTGGCGGGCAGGTTGACCGCGTCGACGGCCGCGGGCATCGCTCGCCGTCCGAGCAGTGTCAGCATGACCCCGATGACGATGAACCCCGTCGCCCGGACGGTGCCGACCCACGCGACGTCGCTCGCCGGATCCGCCAGCACACGCTGGATGAACACCACCGCCGACAGGACCCCGACGGCGAACAGGGTGACGATCACGAGGACGGTCAGGAGACGGACGGAGCGGCGCACGAGGACTCAGCATAGGGAGCCGTCGCAGCGCCCCGCCGCGGCGGCCCGACGCGGCGCCCCCGTCGCACCGGCTCGCTAGGCGACGACCACCTGCGCGTTGACCAGGATGTCGTGCAGGTCGGGACGGAGCGCATCCTGCGAGGTCGTCCGGACCTTCACGATGAGCGCCGCTCCGGGCTTCGCGAAGGCACGCGCGACCGTCGCCGACCAGGACCCGTCCGTGTTGTGCCCGGCGATCGACAGGAACTGCGCGGTGCCGCCGGTGATCGTCGGCAGGAGCTGCTCCTCGAGCCGGTCGGCCGGCAGCCCCGCGGCCGTGAACAGCTGCTCGGTGGCGGCGCGGTCCCCGATCGTCGGGTCGAGGTCGGTCAGCCGCTGCTGCGTGATCGTCGCCACGGAGCCGTCGGCGTTCGTGTACTCCCGCGACCCGGTGGTCGGGTCCTCGCCGGTCTGCTCCCAGCCGTCGAGCGCCGAGACCTGGAGCCCGAACGCGGGCAGCGTGCTCGCCGAGAGCGCGGCGCCGTCCTCGAACGTGAGGTCCTTCGTGGCGGAGTCGGCGGTGGCCGGCGCGGTCGGCGTCTCCGTCGGCGTCTCCGTCGGTGCCTGTGTCGGTGCCGATGACCGAGGTGTGGCCCGCTCCGCTCCCGGTGCCGCGGTGCCGGTGCCGGTGCAGCCGGAGAGTGCGAGCACGACGATCACGGTCGCCGTCCCCGCGGTGGTGATCCTGGATGTGATGGACATGTGGTTCCCCCTCGGATCCCGCCGTGCGCCCCGTGCACCGGTGGGTCGGACTGGAGAGCCTACGGGTCCCGGCGGCGGCCCGCGCCCGGGTCACACGTCCGGGGTCTGTCCAGACCAGCCGAGCGATCTCCGGAGCACGACGAAGTGCAGCCCCGCGACGCGAGCGACGTGTGCCGGGCGCGGGCGCTCGGCCGACTACGAGTCGTCGCCTGCGTTCCGAGCACGCTTCCGCGCCTGAGCCCGGGCGTAGGACACCGAGCCGATCTGCACGGCGGCGAGGATGATCCAGAGGACCGCCATCTGCGTGTGGAACCGTGACGGTTCGACGACGGCCAGGACGAGCCAGACCAGCGCGATGACCGCCCACACCCAGACGAGCCACGGCAAGGGCTTGCCGATCAGCCGTTCGAGCAGACTGCGTCGCTGCATCTCGGTCATGGCGCTGACGCTACCGGACGCCAGGGTGATCGCCGAGGACCCGGGGCGACGATCGGTTGGATCCTTCCGGATCTGGTGGCTGCCGTTCCGGGAAGCGGGCCGAAGCGGGCACGGCGAGCACATCGACGATCAGCGAGGCGGCGGCGACCTCGAAGCCGTACGGCGATGACACCTCAGCGACTGACGGATCGTTGGCCACGCGCTGAACCCGGGTCTTCTCGGTGGGCCCTGCCGGGATCGAACCGACGACATCCACGGTGTAAACGTGGCGCTCTACCAGCTGAGCTAAAGGCCCTCACCACGATCCTAGGGCGTCAGCGCTCGATCGTCGTCGAACCGAGCGGGCACGTCACGACACCCCGCACCGGGGTCGGTCGCAGCGGATCACGAGTCCTTGCACGTCCTCGTCCCGGTCCTCCGACACGCCCCCCGACAGCACGATGGGGGTGTCGTCGGCGCTGAGGTCGATCGCCAGCGTGCTGGTGCCCGACCGTTCGTCCTGCACCGGCGGGAACCGGGCGATCGTCGTCTGCTCGGAGTTGGTGCACCGCGCGTCACGGCACGAGAGCAGTCCCAGAGTGCCGCGTTCCTCGTCACGGACCGCGACGAGTGGCCGCCCCGATCGGTCGATGACGAACGCCGGAAGGAGGCTCGTCGGCCCCTTCGGCGTGATGTCCGTGTGCAACGAAGACGAGCACGACGCATCCGCGCAGAACGTCAGCCGTTGGGTCGAGACACCGTTCGACCGCGCGAGCACGACCGGGTTCCCGTCGCCGCCGATCGCCACCCGCGCGTCGTACGCCTCGTCCCACTCCCGGACCGGCTCCCCCGGCGGGATGGCGTGCGACAGGTCGCGGACGACGGGCTGACCACCGTCCGGGCTGAACGACACCAGCCGAAGGGCGGTGAAGGTCGGCGAACGAGCGTCGGTCTCCGACACCAGCGAGACCACCGCGGTGCCGTCCGGCGCGACGGCGACGTCCACGCCCTGGTGGTCCAGCGGCGGGATCCACGGCATCGCCACCTGCCGAACCGTGTGTTCAACGCAGGACACGTCCTCGCAGAACACGGCGACCAGGTGCGAGCGTCCTTCCGGTTCACCGCCGCGGGCGATCCCGACCACGACCGGCCGGTCGCCGGAACCCGCGATGGCGACGTCCGTCATCCAGTAGCTGACGTGATCCCGGTCTCCGTCGACGATGTCGACGGCAGTGACCGTGGTGCGGCGCCCTTCCGGGCGATCGACGGCCGGCGCCTCGTCGGCGGAGTCGCGCTTCTCCGCCCGTCTCCCCGCGGGCCAGGCGGCACCGTCCGACTTCGGCGCCGCATCGAGTTGGTCCGCGCGTGAGTGCACGACTTCGAGCTCGTACTGCTGCGCGACTTCGTCCTCGAACCGCACCTTCCAATGGGCAGTGAGCAGCCCGCCGTCGCCGGCGCTCCCGATCGCGGAGCCGCCGGTCAGGCCGGGCATCTCCACGGGGGTGTCGCACGACGCATCCCCACACATCCGCAGACGGCTGGGCGGTGTCGACGGCGTGCTCACGACCGCCGTCCGGCCTCCGACGTCCGCGATGTCGCCGCCGAGCAGGCCGCGCGCATCGACCGACGCGGCGTCGTACTGCACAACGGCGAGCGGATTACTCGAGACGACCACCGCGAACACCACCGCCGGGACGAGCACCGCCGTCGCTCCGACGAGGCCGGGCCTGGCCCGTCGTCCCCCGGCCACCGAGTCCGCCGCCAGCGGTGACCGAAGCCGACCGCCTTCGTTCCGTGTTGCGGCCCCACGCACCGCGATCGCGACGATGACCAGCACCAGACCGGTCACGGCGACGCAGCACCAGGCCACGACCACGCTGCTCCGGAGCACGGACGGCGGCAACAGGCGCAGCAGCACCAGGACGCCGACCCCGAGCACCGTCATCAGAGTCATTCCCCCGACGAGCGCACGACGCGGCGTCGCCGTCGCCTCGTGTCCACCACGGACGACGACCCGACCAGATCCCCAGGCACGACGGAAGACCGATCGACGGGGCACACCGGCCACGAGCAACGCCCAGCCGAGCAGCAGGGGCGCCACGATGACGGCACCGAGCACCAGCAGCACGACGATCACGACGGCGCCCCATCCACCTGCCCGCCACGACACAGCGGTGGCTGTCCCCGCCGCCAACGCCACCAACGCGACGAGAGCGGCCTCGACGACGAGCCACCGGTGGTGGACCGACCACCGCCAGGCGTCGCGCGGTCCCGCCACCGCGTCGTCTGCGGCCGCGAGCATGACCACGGTGGTTGCGGTCACCCCGAAACCGAGCCCGAGCGCCGCGATGACCGTGCCCACGGCGAGCAGGGCCACGGGTACCCCGGCCCCGTCGAGCGCCACGAACGCACCGTTCACCAGGGCGACTCGACCACCAGGGACGCCGAGCAGCAGCACTACCCCGGCCAGCAGCAGCCCGGCAGCGAACGGCACGACGAAGGCGAGCACCGCGCGGCCCCCGCTCCACGCGATCAACGGCACGGGTGGCGGACCGTACTGCCGCCGCACCGCGGTCTCGGTCCGTCCTGCGCTGGCGACACCAGTCCCCGGGCGTGCACCATCCATCTGCTCGTCCCCCTCCGACAGCGTCCGCCCATGCTGTCAGGTTCGACGCCGGACGTCCAGAAGGTGACATTTCAGCCGCATGCCCTCGCGGTGGTGGGAGTGGCCGACGCGAATGGTTTAGCCCGAGGCTTACTTTCGACGATATGAAGCTCTACGCTTAACCCATGCAGTCCGAGCCCGTGATCGCCGTGATCGTCGACCTGGTCGACTCCCGCACGCTCGAGGACCGCTCCGCAGCCCAGCAGGACGTCGAGCACGCCTTCGACAGTACCGCGGACGTCACCGCGCTCGACCCCCTCCGTGCCACGGTGGGCGACGAGTTCCAGGTCATCTACGGCACGCTCACCGACGCCCTCGTGGCGACGACGGCCGCGACCCTCGCACTCCCCCCGACCGTGCAGATCCGCCTCGGCCTCGGCCGCGGGCAGGTCCGGACGATCGGCACCGGCGGCGCCGGCCCGCTGCAGGACGGCCCGGGCTGGTGGTCGGCGCGGGACGCCATCAACGAGACCCACCGGCGCGAGGACGGCCGGACCGCGTTCCTGCGGTCCTGGTACCACGACGCCGACGACCGCCACGGAACGACGGAGCGACTCGTGAACGCCTACTTCCTCAGCCGCGACCACGTCGTCTCGCGACTCGCACCCCGCGCCCGCCGGATCGCACTCGGTCTGGTGCAGGGCCGGACGCAGGCACAGATCGCCGCGGACGAGGGGATCACCCCGTCGGCGGTGTCCCAGTCCGTGCAGAAGTCGGGCGTCGCCGCCCTGGTCGAGGGCCTGCGTGTCCTCGGGGACGGGGGCCGCTGATGCTCGCCGGAGTCCTCCTGACCCTCGTCGGGCTCGCCGACGTCGTCCGCGCACGGACCGGGACCGACGCGGCACCACGGCGCGTGCTGACCACCACGGTGATCGTCCTGCTCTGGGCCGCCGTGGCGACTGTGGCGGTGCTCGGCCTCGGCCTCGCGGTCTGGTCGGTGCTGGTCGCGGTCGTCCTCGCACCCCTGTGGGTCGCGACGACGATCCCGGTGCGGTCCGGCGGTGCACCCGGCGGTCGCGATCGGGCACTCCCCTGGCTCCGACGCTCGGGATCCTGGCCGGCCGTCCTGCTCGCGGTCGCCGTCGCCGTGCTGCTGCTCTGGGTACCGGCTGCCGACGCGTCCGGCTTCGTGGTCGACTGGCACCGTGACGCCGGCCCGGCGTTCGTCGGAGCGGTGCCGCTCGCGGCGCTCGTCGCCGGCATCGGGTCCGCACTGTTCCTGGTCGACTCGGCCAACGTGGTCGTCGCCCAGGCGCTGCCGCCAGGGCTGTCGCCCGACGCACGGCCCGGTGCAGTGGCGGCCGAACCGACCCGCCGGAAGCGCTTCGACCGGCGCCGCACCACCCGGGCACCCGGGGCAGACACCGACACGGACACGGACACGGACGGCACGGTCACCCTCAAGGGCGGACGCATGATCGGCCCGATCGAGCGTCTGCTCTTGGCCGGGTTCTCGTTGGCCGGCGCCTTCCCCGTCGTGGCGGCGCTGATCGCCGCGAAGGGGATCGTCCGCTTCCCCGAGATCCGCCGCGAGACGACCGGGTACCAGGCCGAGTACTTCCTGATCGGCAGCCTGGTGAGCTGGGCGATGGCGTTCGCCGCCGCCGGCATGTGCTGGTTGCTGGCACTGGGCTGACGAACAGCCCCGCCCCCGATCACCGCAGGTACGCTCTCCCCGTGAACGGTGTCGGAGTCGGTTTCCTCGACGAAGCCGGGCGGCTCCGCCTGCTCGGTGCGGGTGTGACGGGCGCGGCCTTCGCCGTCGTCCTGGTCATGCTGGTCCTGTCGTCGTGGACCGAAGCGACCACCGCCGTCCTGGTCTCGGTCGGCATCCCGACCGCGGTGGCGGGTGCGGCGATCGCCGTCGTCCTGCAGCGCCGCGCCTGGCGCGCCGAGGGCGGCTACGAGCGGTCGATCGTCGTGCGCGAGTGGATCGCCGACGGCCAGGTGCCCGACGGTGTGCCGGCGGACCAGTGGATCCCGCTCGTGCAGGCCCAGGCCGACCGCGAAGGCGCCGGCTGGGGCAAGGTCGTCCTCGGCGTCCTGTGGATCGCGATGACGTGGTCGATGCGCGACCAGCACGGCACGCTCATCACGACGATGCTCATCCTGCTGTGGAGCGCGATGGCCCTGTGGGCAGCCGTCTGGGTCATCCCCCGCGCCCGGGCGGCGCGAGCGCTCCTGCGCCGCGGCGTCACCACGATCGGCTGAACCCCGCGCGGCTGGACCCCGCTCGGCTGCACCCTGCTCGGCTGAACCCCGCTAGCGCACGTCTGACTACGCTCGGATCCATGCAGAGTCGCACCCTCGGCCGCACCGGCCGCTCCGTCTCCCCCATCGGTCTCGGCACCTGGCAGTTCGGCGGTGACTGGGGTCCCGTCTCCGAAGCCGACGCGAACGCCGTCATGGACGCCTCCGTCGAGTCGGGCGTCACCCTGTTCGACACCGCCGACGTCTACGGCGACGGCCGGAGCGAGCAGCTCATCGGCGCGTGGCGTGCCGCGAACCCCGACGTGCCGCTGACGATCACCACGAAGATGGGTCGTCGCGCCGACCAGGTCCCCGAGAACTACGTCGCCGCGAACTTCCGCGAGTGGGTGGACCGCTCGCGGAAGAACCTCGGGCAGGACACCCTCGACCTCGTGCAGCTGCACTGCCCGCCGACCCCGGTCTACGAGGACGACGCCGTCTACGACGCCCTCGACGCGCTCGTCGCCGACGGCTCGGTCGCCGCCTACGGCGTCAGCGTCGAGACCGCCGACCAGGCCCTCACCGCGATCGCCCGGCCCGGCGTCGCGAGCGTCCAGATCATCCTCAACGCGTTCCGCCTCAAGCCGCTCGACCGCGTGCTGCCGGCCGCCCTGGAGGCAGGGGTCGGCATCCTCGCGCGCGTCCCGTTGGCCTCGGGGCTGCTCTCGGGCAAGTACACGACCGACACGTCGTTCGCCGAGGGCGACCACCGCAACTACAACCGCCACGGCGAGGCTTTCGACCAGGGCGAGACCTTCAGCGGCGTCGACTACGACGACGGCGTGCGCGCCGCGCAGACCTTCGCAGCTTCCCTGCCGGACGCCGTCTCGGTCCCGCAGGCTGCGCTGGCGTGGATCATCGCGCAGGACGGCGTCACCGCGGCGATCCCCGGCGCACGCAACCCGGAGCAGGCGCGCTCGAACGCCGCCGCCGGCGACCTGCCGCCGATCGAGGGGCTGGACGCCACCGTGCACGACCTGTACGACACGTGGTTCCGCGCGAGCGTCCACGACCGCTGGTGAGACGCCGGAGCGTCGCGGTCGCGGTGGCCGCACTCCTGCTGCTGTCCGGGTGCGCCGCATCCGGACCGGCCACCGCCCGCGACGCTCCGCCCTGGCCACGGCCGACCGACCTGACGGCCCGCGCCGAGTCCGCCGGGCTCCGGAACGTCTGGGGCGAACGGCTGGCCGAGCACGTGCACACGCACCTGACGATCCTGGACGGCGACGAACCGGTGACCGTCCCGGCGAACGTCGGGCACTCGGACAGCCGGAAGTTCGCCGCAGAGATCCACACGCACGACACCTCGGGCATCGTGCACGTCGAGTCCCCGACGGAGCAGACGTTCACGCTCGGGCAGTTCTTCGACGAGTGGGGCGTCTCGCTCGGTCCGGAGCACGTCGGTGGCCTGCGCGGCGAACTGACGGTGTGGGTCGACGGGCACCGGAGGATCGGCAACCCGCGCTCGATCGAGCTCACGGACCTGCGCCAGATCGTCCTCGTCGTCACGACCGTCGGCGAGGTCCCGCACCTGCCGGCGCCCTTCGACTGGCCGCCGCAGTACGACTAGCGCCGGAACCGGCTCGGCTCAGGCCTCCTTCGCCGCGACCCACGACAGGTCGAGGTCCCACTGCGCGACCGACCCGGCCGGCAGCTGCCACACGTACTCGTTCTTGAGCTTCTTGCCGTCCTCGCGGAACGGCCCCGTCCGGTACGGGTAGAACGCCACCGTCGGCAGCGTGCCGGGCGGCGCCGTGCGGATCGCGTTCGAGAAGTCCTTGTTCAACCGCCGCAGCTCGGCGATCACGTCGCCCCGGGCGGCATCCGCGCCGAACCCGCCGGCACCCGAGGCGAGCTGGAACGCGATGTGCAGCTGCCGGTCACCGCGGTCGTCCTCGTAGCTGATCAGCCGGTGGTTCTCGACGGCCTCGAGCAGCTCCGGGTCGCCGTAGACGACGTCCCGCACCACGTCGGGTGCGACGACGGCGCCGTTGTAGTCGACGGACAGGTCGGACCGGCCGTAGTGGAACAGCAGCGGTAGGTCGAGCTCGGCCTCGGCGGCGAGCGCCGCGTGTCCGGTCGCCCGGAGCACGGACCGCAGCTCCTTCATCCGCACGACGTGTCCGCGGTCGTGGATGTTGTAGCGGATGCGTGGGCTGATGTTCTCGGAGCGGGCGATGGTGACGACGAGTTCGCCGAGGTCGTTCGTCTCGATCAGGTAGCCGAACGGGTTGAACTGGAACACCATCGGCAGCACCCCGTACTCGCCCTGCTTGGTGAGGGCGGCGGAGAGTTCCGGTGAGGCGGCGATCGCCCGGCGGAGCTGCACGCTGAACGGGGTCTCGATGCCGAGGTTGATCTCGAGGTCACTCGCCCCGTAGGAGCCGAGCACGGCCTGCGCGTACTGCTCGATGTGGGCGCGCATGTTCTCGCTGATGCCCTCGCCCCCGAACGCGGCGACGATCGTGTACTGGCTCCAGTCGAGCCGGTCGTCCTCGAACAGGGCCTTCAGGAACGGTGGGTAGCTGCAGATGATGTAGGTGAAGTCGGTGCCGAACTCGCGCATCGTCTGCACGATCTTGTCGCGGTCCGGGCCGATCGACTTGATCATGGAGGACTCGGTGAGCGAGGCGGTCACGTTCATCCCGGTGGCCCAGGCCCCGAGCGAGAAGGCGTTGAGCACGAACGGCTGCTTCGACAGGTCCTTGGCGGTGCGGGAGAACCCGAGCTGCAGCAGCTGTCGGGTGGCCTGGCGTTCGTCGGGGCCGCGCACCCAGCTGGTCGGGGTGCCGCTCGACCCACTGGACTCGTCGACGACGACGCCGCGTCGGGGCAGGCGTCCGTCGATGCAGCGCTCGGGGATGCTCCAGCGCTTAACGTAGGATTCCTTGTCCATCTCGGGCAGTCCCGAGATCGCCGCGGCGATCCCGCCACGGGTGTCGAGCCTGGAGGTCCGTCCGGACTCCGCCAGGAACGCCCGGTACGCGGGGACCCGCTTCGCAGCCCGTTCCGCGGTCCGCCAGGCGCGCCAGCGTCCGAGGGTCCAGCGGAGCGGCTCGATGCCCGGCGTGAGCAGGAGCTTGTGGGTGCCGACGCGGGGCATGAACAGTGCGACGAAGGTCTCGACCACCCACACCACCGAGAACACCGCTGCGCGCTTCACCGGGTCCCCCCGACGGTCATCGCTGCTGCGGGTCGGCGGTGTGCCAGGGGTGGTGGGTCGCTGTGTCCGAAGCGGAACAGCATCCAGGCCATCCGCCCGTCGGACTCGTCGACGCCCGCGCGTTCGACGAACGCGGCGTGTGACCGCGGGTTGGTGATCACGGTCCCGAAGGGGTGCATGGCGATGCCGCGTGCGGAGAACGCGAGCCAGATGCGCATGAAGACCCGTCCGGCCTCGACGTACTCGGCCGGGGTGCTGAACGGTCCCTCGAGCCAGGCGAGCTGTCGGACGCCCCGCATGGTGGACAGGTACACCCTGCGGAAGACCCCGCCGATGCCCGGGGCCTGCCAGAGTCCGCGGTGCTCCATGGCGAACCGGAGCACCGGGCCGGGCATGAGCATCGTCTCGGCGGACAGCCCGTCGCCGGTGGCCGCTGCCTGTCGCTTCGAGAACCGCAGCCAGTGCAGGATCTCGTCGTGCACGGCGTCGTGCTGCAGGTCGTCGAACAGGGTCTCCTGGTTGACGCGCACGATCTCGTCGACGGTGGTCCGGTCGTCGGTGGTGCGGAAGCGTTGTCCGGCCGCCGATGCGATGGCGGACGCGGCCTCGACCGCGGTGGCGTCGACGAGCGTTGCGTCGTAGGGCCTGCGCGAGGTGCGCCGTGCGAGGAAGCCGGCCAGGGCCTCCCGGTCGTCCGTGGTGACCACGTGCGGACGCAACGTCACCGTGCCCAGCCGGTGCAGGTGGTCGTCCGCACCGGCGTCGAGCCGACCGAAGTCCATCTCGGCGTGGTCGAGCCGTTCCTGCACGGTGAACCCGTGCGCCCGTGCCACCACGTCGAGCCCTGCCAGGAACACCCCGGCGCAGACGTGCCCGAACGGGATGCCGAACGACTCCGCCGGCAACCCCCGTCGCAGGTCGTAGAACACGGTCGCGGTGCGGTCGTCCTCGACGCGCACGACGATCGGTTGCGAGTTGTGCGGCGACGGGTAGTGCCGCGCGTCCTCGATGATGCCCGTCCACGGTGATGCCATCGTTCCCCCTCGGTGGTCCCTGGCGACGATCATACGAACCCCCTCGGCGCCCCATGCCCCTCGGGGAATGCGCTGTGGAGAACTCGTGCGTAGCCTGCTCCTCGTGATGACCATCCGCACCGGCACCGACCTCGCCGCGGTCGAGGACGTCGTCGACGCCGTGACGGCGCACGGCGAGCGGTACCTGGACCGGGTGTTCACCCTGCGGGAACGCACCGACACCCGCGACGACCCGGAGCGCCTCGCTGCCCGGTTCGCGGGCAAGGAGGCCGTCGTGAAGCTGCTCCGGCCGGCTCCGGACCAGGCGATCCCGCTGCGGGACGTCGCCGTCGTGCTCGATGCCGACGGGGCCCCCACGGTCGAGCTGTCCGGGGCGGCCGCGGCCCTGGCGGAGTCGATCGGGTGCGGCCCGATCGCGGTCTCGTTGGCACACGAACGGGGGCTCGCGGTGGCGACGGCGGTGGCCCTCTCGGAGCGCTGACCCGGCGCTCCGGACAGGGGTGCGGTTTCCCGCACCGGCACGGCGGTTTCCCGAGGGCCGTTCCTCTTTACGGTTGCAGTCATGGAACAGGACCCGAACCCCTCCAGCACCACCGCGACGATCGCCGACCCGGCCACCGACCGGGCCGTCCGTCGCGCCCTCGCCGAGCACGGCCGGCTGACGGTCGACGCGTGGGACGTCGCGTCGATCGCCGACCTCTACGCCCTCGGCCTGACCTCGCACGCCACCGTCAACGTGATGCTCGCGGTGGAGTCGGACCTCGACGTCGAGTTCCCCGACTCCGTGCTGAACCGGTCCACCTTCGCGAGCGTCGAGTCGATCACCGCGGCCGCGGAGCTCGCGTCGTGACCCTGGTCCTGCCCGCTCCGTCGGTCATCGACCGCTTCGCCGAGCGTGCGAGCGCGGTGGCCGAGGTCGCCGCACAGTTCGCCGACGAGGTCGACCGCGACGCCCGACCCCCGCGCGAGGCCATCGCCGCGATGCGGGAGTACGGCCTGCTCGCGGCGGCGGTGCCGACCGAGCACGGTGGCGAGGGTGCCTCCGTGGCCGAGCTCTCCGCGATCGCGACCGAACTCGGCCGGGCCTGTGCCGCGACCGGCATGGTGTTCGCGATGCACCAGGGCCAGGTCATGGCGCTCTGGCGGCACGGCGGCGACGGTGCCGGCGTGCTCGAGACCATCGAGGCCGTCCGTGGCGGTGCGCTCGTCGCGTCGGCCACCACCGAGCGCGGCGTCGGCGGTGACGCGCGGCGGTCCACGTGTTCCATCGAGCCGACCGACGACGGCCGGATCCGTCTGCGCAAGGACGCGCCGGTGATCTCGTACGCCACCGAGGCCGACGCGGTGTTCGTCACTGCCCGACGCGACCCGGAGGCCCCGGCGTCGGACCAGCGACTGCTCATCTGCCGCACCGACACGATGGTCCTGTCGCAGACGTCCACCTGGGACACCCTGGGGCTCCGCGGTACGTGCAGCAACGGGTGGATCCTCGACACCGAGACGACGATCGACCGCGTGTTCCGCGACGACTACGCCACGATCTCCGCCCAGACCGTGCTGCCGGTGTCGCACGTGCTCTGGGCCTCGGTCTGGCTCGGCATCGCTGTCTCGTCCGCCGAACGTGCCCGCAGCGCCGTCCGCAAGCAGGCGCGCGCCGCGGTCGGGACGACCCCGCCCGGTGCCCTGCGGCTCGCCGAGCTCCTGGTCGACCTGCAGGCCCTGGCCGACTCGGTGCGCCACGCCGC
The DNA here is from genome assembly GCF_013205045.1 of Curtobacterium sp. VKM Ac-2852. NCBI lineage: Bacteria > Bacillati > Actinomycetota > Actinomycetes > Micrococcales > Microbacteriaceae > Curtobacterium > Curtobacterium sp. VKM Ac-2852. The sequence continues at coordinate 258,800 of NZ_JABMLI010000002.1, read as the reverse complement.
CGAACGGTTCGACGCCGCCGCCGACGACCCGGACGTGCTGGCCTCGAGCGCGTACGCCCTCGCCGCGAACGCCCTGAAGATCGGTGCGTCCGAGCGCGTCACCGACATCGTCACGAAGGCGCTGCGCATCGTCGGGATCGCGGGCTACGCCGCCTCGGGTCCGATGAGCATCGCCCGACACCTCCGAGACGCCCACGGGGCCGCCGTCATGGTGAGCAACGACCGTCTCCTCAAGAACGACGCCGACCTGGCCATCATGACGGGAGTGATCCTGTGACCATCACGGACACCACCACGCACACCACCGACACCAGCACCGCGGACACCGCCGCCGCGCTCGACGCCGCCCGCGCCGCCCTCCGCGCCCGCCTGCTCACCGACGGCGTCCTCCTCGACCTCGGCACGCCCGGCCTCTACGGCCGCACCGGGGTCTTCGAGCGCGTGTACGCCGCGGTCGACGCCGCAGCGGTGCGCAGCCAGCAGCACCTCGGCGCCGAGGTCCTGCGCTTCCCGCCGGTCGAGCCGCTCGCGTCGTTCGAGCGCACCGACTACATCGCGTCGTTCCCGGACCTCGCCGCGTCGATCTCCGGGTTCACCGGCGACGACCGCACCCACCGCGCACTGCTCGCCGCCCGCGAGCGCGGTGAGCGCTGGGAGGGGTTCCTCGAGCCGGCCGACCTCATGCTCACCCCCGCGGTCTGCCACCCGGTCTACGGCCTGATCGGCGACACCGTGCCCCGGCAGGGCCGGTTCTTCGACGTCCTCGGCGACTCCTTCCGCCGGGAGCCCTCGCTCGACCCGATGCGCCTGCAGGCCTTCCACATGCACGAGTTCGTGCACGTCGGCACGCCCGCGTCCGCGGCGGCCCACCGGGACGGCAGCATCCCGGTGATGCGCGCGCTGCTCGAGTCGTTCGGGCTCGAGATCGACGTCGTCCCCGCGAACGACCCCTTCTTCGGCCGCGTCGGGCAGATGCTCGCCCGCAACCAGGTCGAGCAGGCGCTCAAGTTCGAGTTCGTGACGAAGGTCTACGGTCCCGACCACGACGCGACCGCGATCAGCTCCGCGAACTTGCACGAGGACCACTTCGGCACCTCATTCGGCCTCCGCACCGAGGACGGACAGGTCGCGCACAGCGCCTGCATCGCGTTCGGCCTGGAGCGCATCACCATCGCCCTGTTCGCCGCCCACGGCACGGACCTCGACGCCTGGCCGGCGTCCGCCCGCGCGGCCCTCGCCCTGTGACCACGCTCCACGGCTGGTCCGGATCGCCGGCGATCCGCGCCGCGGTCCAGCTCCCCGCCGCCGCGCGCGCCGGCGTCGTCATCTGCCCGCCGCTCGGGCAGGAGGGCGTCATCGCGTACCGCACGCTCCGTCTGCTGGCCGACCGCCTGGAGGCCCGTGGCATCGCCTCGGTGCGCTACGACCCGTCCGGACGTGGTGACGGCGCCCCCGACATCACGCCGGACGCGCAGGTCCGGTCCGCACGCCACGCCGCCTCCGTGCTCCGCACGACGGGGGTGCAGCACGTCGCCTTCGTCGGGCTGGCCTCGGCGGCCCTCGTCGCGGCGAACGCGGCCGCGGACACCGACGGCCTCGTCGTCTGGGACGCCCCGGCATCGGGCAAGGGCTGGCTCCGTCGGCAGCGCGCCCTCGCGACCATCACGATCGGTGCCGACCGCGTGGTCGACGGCGTCGAGAGCCTCATCGGGTTCGACGTCGAGCCGGACGAGGCCGCCGCACTCTCGGACCTCGCCTTCGCCCCGCGCACCGGGCCCACCGTCGCGCTCGTCCGTCCGGGTGCCCGGCCACCGAAGCCCCTCGGCGGTGTCGACGTGACCGAGGTCACCGGCAGCGCCGAGCTCCTCGACGGCACGAGCATCCACGCCCGCATCCCCGGAGCCGCCGTCGACACCGTCGTCGCCTGGCTCGACACCTGGGCACCCGAGACGGCGGTGCCCGTCCGCGCGCCCGTCCTCGACGAGGTCCTCGACGTCGACGGCCGCGTGTCGGAGCGGATCGTCCACCTCGGCGATCAGGGGCTGTTCGGGATCGAGACCGTCTCGTCCGCCCAGCACCACGACGCCCCCGTCGTCGTGCTCCACAGCGGCGGCGCCGAGCACCGCGTGGGCGCCACCGACTACCAGGTCGAACTCGCCCGCGCCCTCGCCCGCGACGGCGCCCGGGTCGTCCGGGTCGACCGCCGTGCCACCGGCGAGAGCACCGGCGTGCACGAGGACGAGCGGAGCTTCCTGTTCGCGCAGGAGTGGGTCGAGGACCAGTCCGCCGTCGTCACCGCACTCGCCACACCATCGGACCGGCTCGTGCTCGTCGGCATGTGCGCCGGCGCCTGGGTCGCGGGCCGCGCCGTCGAGGAGGCCCCGCGCCTGGTCGTCGAGATCAGCCCGAACGACTACCGTCGCGTCCCGGCCGAGCCCGGCTCGTACGCCGACGGGGTCCGGGCGATCGACGCCCCGTCGCCCGCCCGGATGTGGGTGCGCGAGCGGTACAACCGGTTCGTGCCGAAGGCCGTCCGCGACCGGATCGCCCGTCGCGACCGGATGGGCGGGGTCGTCGGCCACGTCCGCCCGCTCGTCGAGCACGGCACCGACGTCGTCGTGATCGTCGCTCCCGAGGACGCAGCCCTGTTCGACCGGCTCGGTGGGCAGAAGGCCGTCCGGCGCTGGCCCGGTGACGACCGTCGCGGCTCGGTGTCCGTCGTCCGCGTCGAGGACGGCGACCACGCGCTGTTCTCCCCGGCGATGCGCGAGGCCGTCGTCGCCGAGGTGCGTTCCCGCGTCGCGGCGACGTTCCCCGTCCACACCTGAGGCGGCCCGCCCGGCTCAGCGGAGGCCGAGCTCCCGCGCGACGGCGTCGGGACGCTCGACGTGGGCGAAGTGCCCGCTGTCGTCGAGCAGCACCGTCCGGACCTGCGGCACGAGCGCCCGCAGCGCCTCGAGGTCCGAGACGCGGGCGAACACGTCGTCGCGCCCGGCGATCGCCGTCACCGGGCAGGTGACGGCGCGCCACCGGTCGACGTCGTACGCCGCCGCCGACCGTGCCGCCTCGGTGAACTGCTCCGGCCGGAGCTCCTCGACGAAGGCCTCGAGCACGCTCGGGTCCAGGCGTCGCACGTTCGTGAACACCGGCGCCGCGACGAGCGGCAACAGACCGACCCGGGCGATCCCCCGGAGCAGCGGACGAGCGGCGCCACCGGTCACCGTGAGGCCCGCACGCAGCAGGGTGAACGCCGGCAGGGTGCCGAGCGCCCGCACCGGGTGCCGAGCCGCACCGGCGGTCGCGACCGTGGTGCCGGACACCAGGGCGAGCGACCGCACCCGTTCGGGCGCCACCACCGCCAGGTGCAGCCCGACGAACGCGCCCATGGAGTGCCCGACCACGTCGACCGCACCGAGACCCAGCGTTTCGAGGACGGCCGACACGGCACCCGTGACGGCGTCGAGCCCGAGCGGACCGTCCGGAGCCGGCGAGGACCCCCAGCCGGGCAGGTCGATCAGCACCAGGCCGCGGTCACCGACGCCCTGTGCGGCGTGCAACAAGGGTGTCCACGTCGACCAGGAGCCGGCGACGCCGTGCAGCAGCAGGAGCGGGTCCGGACCGGCGCGGTGGTGCACCACGACGGGGCCGGTCGGGGCCTCCACGACCGTGCGGGTCAGCCCCCAGGTGCCGGGCGTGACGCGCACCGGGTACGGGGCGTACGCATCAGCGGTGACCCCGTGACCACGTGGGTCGGTGTCGATGGCGTGCACCGGGCCTCCTGTCCGACCGTCGACGCGGACGCGTCCGTCAGGAGGGATTCGGAACGCTAGCCGACGGGGACGGGTGCCGAGCAGGCGGCGAGCCGGTCGAGGGCCGCCTTGTACTCGGCGACGTCGCGCTGCAGGCCGGGCTCGGTGATGATCGAGGCCTTGATCCGACCCTGCACGTCGATGACGAAGGTCGCGCGGGTGGCGAAGCCCTTGTGCTCGAGGAACACGCCGTACTCCTTCGAGACCGCGCCGTGCGGCCAGAAGTCGGCGAGCAGCTCGAAGTCGTAGCCGTTCGTCTCGGCGAACGACCGCAGCGTCGCCTTCGAGTCGACCGAGATGCCGAGGAGCTCGATGCGCTGGTCCTGGAACATCGTGATGTTGTCCTGCAGGGTGCAGAGCTCGTTCGTGCACCCGGACGAGAACGCCAGCGGGAAGAAGACGAGTGCGACCGGGCGGTTGCCGCGGAAGTCGCTGAGTCGGACGTGCTCACCGAACTGGTTCGGGAGCTCGAAATCCGGCGCGAGTGAGCCGATCTCCAGTGCCATCGCTACGTGTGCTTCTTCCTCGGGCGAGGGGTGTGCCCGTCGGGTCCGTGCGCCGCAGATCGCGTGTGCACGATCGGCCATGCTACGCCGACGACACGCGAATGCAAGCACCCGTCCACCTGCACGTCACCATCAGCATCAGCGTCGGTCCTGGGGCCTAGAGTGGACGGGGCCCCAGCCGGTCGCGACCCGACCACCGGAGCCACCATGTCCACCACCACGAGAACGAACGAGGTCAAGGGTGACGGTGAACGACCAGGACCCGTACAGCGCCGGGGCGAACGACCAGGATCCGCAGGAGACCGCCGAATGGCGTGAGTCCCTCGACGGGCTGGTCCAGACCCACGGACACCAGCGCGGTCGCGAGATCATGCTGAGCCTGCTCAAGCGGTCCAAGGAACTGCACCTCGGCGTGCCGATGGTCCCGACGACGGACTACGTGAACACCATCGCGCCGGAGAACGAGCCGGAGTTCCCCGGCGACGAAGAGCTGGAGCGCCGGTACCGCCGCTGGATCCGCTGGAACGCGGCCATCACGGTGCACCGCGCACAGCGTCCCGGCATCGGGGTCGGCGGGCACATCTCGACGTACGCGTCCAGCGCTGCGATGTACGAGGTCGGCTACAACCACTTCTTCCGCGCGCAGGACCACCCCTCCGGTGGCGACCAGGTCTTCTTCCAGGGCCACGCCTCCCCCGGCATGTACGCCCGCGCGTACATGGAAGGGCGCCTCTCCGAGGACCAGCTCGACGGGTTCCGGCAGGAGAAGTCGCACGCCGGCGGCGGCCTGTCGTCGTACCCGCACCCGCGCCTCATGCCGCACTTCTGGCAGTTCCCGACCGTGTCGATGGGCATCGGCCCGATCAACGCGATCTACCAGGCGCAGCAGGCCAAGTACCTGTCGAACCGCGGCATCAAGGACGCCATGGACCAGCAGGTCTGGGCGTTCCTGGGCGACGGCGAGATGGACGAGGTCGAGTCCCGCGGGCAGCTCCAGGTCGCCGCGAACGACGGCCTCGACAACCTGAACTTCGTCATCAACTGCAACCTGCAGCGACTCGACGGTCCGGTCCGTGGCAACGGCAAGATCATCCAGGAGCTCGAGGCGTTCTTCCGCGGTGCGGGCTGGAACGTCATCAAGGTCGTCTGGGGCCGCGAGTGGGACGACCTGCTCGCCCGTGACACCGAGGGCGCGCTCCTCAACCTGATGAACCAGACGCCGGACGGCGACTACCAGACGTACAAGGCCGAGAACGGTGCCTACGTGCGCGAGAACTTCTTCGGGCGCGACCCGAAGGCGCTCGAGCTCGTCAAGGACTACACCGACGACCAGATCTGGAACCTCAAGCGCGGTGGCCACGACTACCGCAAGGTCTACGCCGCGTTCAAGGCCGCGACCGAGCACAAGGGCCAGCCGACCGTCATCCTGGCGAAGACGGTCAAGGGCTACGGCCTCGGCCCGAGCTTCGAGGGCCGCAACGCGACCCACCAGATGAAGAAGCTCACGCTCGACAACCTCAAGCAGTTCCGCGACGAGATGCGCATCCCGATCTCCGACGCGCAGCTCGAGGAGAACCCCTACACGCCGCCGTACTACCACCCGGGCAACGACGACGAGGCGATCCAGTACATGCACGAGCGTCGTCGCGCGCTCGGTGGCTACGTGCCGGAACGTCGCACGAAGTACACGCAGTTCACGCTGCCGGACGACTCGAAGTACCAGGTCGTCAAGAAGGGCTCCGGCAAGCAGGAGGTCGCCACCACCATGGCGTTCGCGCGCCTGCTGAAGGACCTGTTGCGCTCGCCCGACTTCGGCGACCGCGTGGTCCCGATCATCCCGGACGAAGCACGCACCTTCGGCATGGACGCCTACTTCCCGTCGGCGAAGATCTACAACCCGAACGGCCAGCACTACACGTCGGTCGACCGCGAGCTCCTGTTGGCCTACAAGGAGAGCCCGCAGGGCCAGATCATCCACGTCGGCATCAACGAGGCGGGCGCCCTCGCGGCGTTCACCGCGGTCGGCACCTCGTACTCGACGCAGGGCGAGCCGCTCATCCCGGTCTACGTCTTCTACTCGATGTTCGGGTTCCAGCGCACCGGCGACGCCATCTGGGCCGCCGGAGACCAGATGACCCGTGGCTTCATGATCGGTGCCACCGCCGGCCGCACCACGCTGACGGGCGAAGGCCTGCAGCACGCGGACGGCCACTCGCCGCTCCTCGCCACGACGAACCCGGCCGTCGTCTCGTACGACCCGGCCTACGGCTACGAGATCGGCCACATCGTCAAGGCCGGCCTCGACCGCATGTACGGCACGAACGAGGACGGCTCGCCGAAGCACGCCGACCCGAACGTCATGTACTACCTGACGGTCTACAACGAGCCGCTGGTGCAGCCGGCCGAGCCCGAGGGCGTCGACGTCGAGGGCATCCTCAAGGGGATGTACCTGCTCAAGGCGAGCGAGCACGACGGCCCGAAGGCCCAGCTGCTCGCGTCCGGTGTCGCCGTGCCGTGGATCCTCGAGGCGCAGCAGCTCCTCGCCGAGGACTGGGGCGTGTCGGCCGACGTCTGGAGCGTCACGAGCTGGGGTGAGCTGTACCGCGACGGTGTGGCCGCCGAGCAGCAGGCGTTCCTCAACCCGAACGAGCCGGCCCGCACGCCGTTCGTCACCGAGCGTCTGCTCGGCACCGAGGGCCCGGTCGTCGCCGTGAGCGACTTCATGCACCTGGTGCAGGAGCAGATCCGCCCGTTCGTGCCGACCGACTACGCCACGCTCGGCGCCGACGGCTTCGGCTTCTCGGACACCCGTCCGGCCGCTCGCCGCTTCTTCCACATCGACGGCCCCTCGGTCGTCGTGCGGACGCTGCAGCAGCTCGCCCGCCAGGGCAAGGTCGACGGCGCGCTCGTCCAGCAGGCGATCGACAAGTACCGCCTGCACGACGTGACCGCCGGCACCACCGGCAGCGCGGGCGGCGAGAGCTGATCAACCCGTGACGACGGTCCGCCCGGACCACGAGAGCCAGGAGAGCGCGCGCGAGCGTGCGCTCTCCTGGCTCCGTCAGGTGTCCGGAGAACTCTCCACCGCCACCATCAAGCGGCTCGAGGACACGCTCCCCTGGTACAGCGAGATGCCGCCGGGGCGCCGCTCCGCCGTGGGCCTCGTCGCCCAGGCCGGCATCACCTCGTTCATCAGCTGGCTCGAGGGCACCGCGTCGACACCGTGGATCGCCGCGGCCGACGTCTTCGGGTCCGCCCCGCGGGAACTCCTGCGCTCGGTGAGCCTGCAGCAGACCCTGCAGCTCATCCGCGTCGTGGTGACCGTGGTCGAGGAACGCGCCGCCGACGACGAGATGCTGCAGGAGGCGATCCTCAAGTACTCCCGCGACATCGCGTTCGCCGCCGCCGACGTCTACGCCCGCGCGGCCGAGGCTCGTGGCCTGTGGGATGCCCGGCTCGAAGCGCTCGTGGTCGACTCGATCCTCTCCGGCGAGTACGACGACGAACTGCCCTCCCGCATCGCCGCCCTCGGGTGGCACGGCCACGGCGAGGTCGCGGTGCTCGTCGGCACCGCACCGAAGCAGCTCGAGGTCGACCAGGTCCGGCGCACCGCACGGCACATGGACGCCGACGTGCTCGTCGGGGTCCAGGGATCGCGGCTCGTCGTGGTGATCGGCCGCGCCACCCCGCGCGACGACGTCCCCGAGGGCGAGGAACCCGTCTCCTTCACGACCATCGCGCAGGCCCTCGAACCGCTGTTCGGCGAGGGCCACCTGGTGCTCGGCAACGAGGTCCCCGGGGTCGTCGACGCCTCGACGAGCGCGAAGGCCGCCCTCGCCGGGTTCGCCGTCGCGCGTGCCTGGCGTGGCGTGCCCCGCCCGGCCCTGGCCGACGACCTGCTGCCCGAACGGGCCCTGGCCGGCGACCCCCTCGCCCGGTCGGCCCTGGTGCAGCGCATCTACGTCCCGCTCAAGGACCAGTCCACCGAGCTCCTGCAGACGCTCTGGTGCTACCTGGACACCGGGCGTTCGCTCGAGGCCACGGCGCGCGAGCTCTTCGTGCACCCGAACACCGTGCGCTACCGCCTGCGCCGGGTCGCCGACATCATCGGCTGGGACGCCACGCACGCCCGTGACGCCCTGATCGTGCAGTCGGCGCTCATCCTCGGCGCGATGTCCGAGTCCGCCACCGGACGCCGCCGCATCACCCCACGGCGGTAGAGAACCAACAATGTCCCGCGGGGATTCGTGTGGGAAGTCCACACGGGCCCCGCGGGACGAGAACGCGAGGATTGTCCGGTGATCGTCGTCGTCGCGCCCGGACAGGGCTCCCAGACCCCCGGCTTCCTCGCCCCCTGGCTCGAGGACGCCACCGTTCGTGAACGAGTCGGGCAGTGGTCGGAGTCGATCGGCGTCGACCTCGCCGAGCACGGCACGAACTCCGACGCGGACACCATCAAGGACACCGCGCTCGCACAGCCCCTCATCGTCGCCGCCGGTCTGGTGACCGCCGACGCACTGCTCGCCGAGGGCCGTCGTGCCCTGGTGGGCGGGGTCGCCGGACACTCGGTGGGCGAGTTCACCGCCGCCGCGGTCGCCGGGATCCTCGAGCCGACCGACGCCGTCGCCCTGGTCGCCGAACGCGGCCGGGCCATGGCCGACGCCGCCGCGCTCGAGCCGACCTCGATGGCCGCCGTCCTCGGTGGCGACGCCGACGCCGTGGCCGCAGCCCTCGCCGAGCACGGCCTGGTGCCCGCGAACCACAACGGTGGCGGCCAGACCGTCGTCGCCGGTGCGGCCGAAGCCATCGCGGCCCTCGCCGCCGACCCGCCCGCCAAGGCCCGCGTGATCCCGCTCGCCGTGGCCGGTGCGTTCCACACCCGGTACATGGCCCCCGCCGTCGAGCGGGTCGCCCCGGGCGCGGCCGCTGCCACCGTGCAGGACCCGACCCTGCCGATCTGGACGAACGCCGACGGCTCCCGGGTCGACGACGGCCGTCGCTTCGTCGACCTGATGGTCCAGCAGATCGCGAACCCCGTGCACTGGGACGCGGTCATGGAGTCCTTCTCCGCCGCCGGCGTGACCGGCATCATCGAGCTCGCACCCGCCGGTGCCCTCGTCGGCCTGGCGAAGCGCGGCCTCCGCGGCACGCCGACCGTCGCCATCAAGACCCCCGACGACCTGCCTGCAGCGATCGACCTGCTGCAGCGCGCGGGCCAGGAAGCAGACGCAACCGCATGACCGACCCGACCACCCCGACGGACGTCCCCACGGGCCTCCCGACCGGATCCGCGCGCCCGCTGCTCCAGCAGCGCCGCGGCCACGAGTTCACCCGGATCCTGGCGTTCGGCGCCGCCCGCGGCGAGAACGTCGTGCCGAACGACGACCTCGTCGGCCCGATCGACTCGTCCGACGAGTGGATCCGGCAGCGCACCGGCATCATCACCCGCAAGCGCGCCGGCAAGGACGTCGAGGCCGTCGACCTCGCCGAGGCCGCAGCGCGCGAGGCCATCGAGAAGGCCGGCATCGAGCCGTCCCAGATCGGCGTCGTGCTCGTGAGCACCGTCACGCACACCGTCGCGACCCCGTCGATGGCGTCGCTGCTCGCCGACCGCATCGGGGCCACCCCGGCGGCCGCGTACGACATCAGCGCCGCCTGCGCCGGGTACGCCTACGGCATCGCCCAGGCCGACTCGTTCATCAAGTCCGGACTCGCCGACCACGTGCTGGTCGTCGGCGCCGAGAAGCTCAGCGACGTCGTCGACCCGACCGACCGCTCGATCTCGTTCCTGCTCGGGGACGGTGCCGGCGCCGCCGTGATCGGCCCGAGCGACTTCCCGGGCATCGCCCCCACCATCTGGGGTTCCGACGGCTCGAAGTGGGACGCCATCGGCATGACGGCGACCTACAACGAGTGGGAGGCCGGCGCGCCGCGTCCGACCATGCGCCAGGCCGGGCAGACGGTGTTCCGCTGGGCCGTCTGGGAGATGGTCAAGGTCGCCCGCCAGGCACTCGAGACCGCCGGGGTCCGCCCCGAGGACCTCGCCGCTTTCGTGCCGCACCAGGCGAACATCCGCATCATCGACGAGTTCGCCAAGCAGCTCGGCCTGCCCGAGACGGTGACGATCGCCCGCGACATCACCACCACCGGCAACACCTCCGCCGCGAGCATCCCGCTCGCCACGCACCGCCTGCTCGAGGAGCACCCGGACCTGTCGGGCGGCCTCGCCCTGCAGATCGGCTTCGGCGCCGGACTCGTCTTCGGCGCGCAGGTGGTCGTCCTCCCCTGATCCCCGCCCGGTCGCGCAACCGCGCGCCCGGTCCCCATCCCGACGAGCCTCCGCGCACCCGGACCCCGCGTGCCCTAGGCTGGTCAACGGTCAAACGACACCCCCCTTCAAGGAGAACACTCATGGCCCTGTCCAACGAAGAAGTCCTCGCCGGCCTGGCCGAGCTGATCAACGACGAGACCGGTATCGCCACCGACACCGTCGCCGCCGACAAGTCCTTCACGGACGACCTCGACATCGACTCCATCTCGATGATGACCATCGTGGTCAACGCCGAGGAGAAGTTCGACGTGAAGATCCCGGACGAAGAGGTCAAGAACCTCAAGACCGTGGGCAACGCGGTCGACTACATCGTCAAGGCCCAGGCCTGACACGAGCTTCCTGAGCGCCGCGGCCCGCGGACCCCTGCGGGCCACGGCGCTCATCTTGTTCACCCCAACGAAAGAACACGTCGTCCCATGACCAAGAAGACCGTCGTCGTCACCGGGATCGGTGCGATCTCACCCCTCGCCGCGACCGCCCCGGACACCTGGGACGCGCTGCTCGCCGGCAAGTCCGGCATCACCCGCATCGAGGACCCCCGTTACGCCGAGCTCGAACTCCCCGTGGAGTTCGCCGGCCAGGCGCGGCGGTTCCTCACGGACCAGCTCACCCGCCCCGAGTCGAAGCGCCTCGACCCCTCGTCGCAGCTGTCGCTCGTCGCGGCGCGCGAGGCCTGGGCCGACGCCGGCATCGACGACGAGTCGGTCGTGCCCGAGCGCCTGATCGTCGACTGGGCGACCGGCATCGGCGGCGTCAACACGCTGCTCGACGCCTGGGACACCCTTCGCGAGAAGGGCCCGCGTCGCGTCCTGCCGATGACGGTCCCGATGCTCATGGCGAACGGCCCCGCCGCCGCCATCGAGATGGAGTTCGGGGCCCGTGGCGGCGCCCGCACCTACCTGTCGGCCTGCGCGTCCTCGACCGAGTCGCTGGCCGAGGCGTACCGGCACATCGCCGACGGCGACGCCGACATCGTCATCACCGGTGGCGCCGAGGCCGCGCTGCACCCGCTCCCCCTGGCCGCGTTCGCCGCGATGCAGGCCCTGTCGCGCCGGAACGACTCCCCCGAGACCGCGTCGCGTCCGTACGACGTCACGCGTGACGGCTTCGTGCTCGGTGACGGCGCAGCAGCGCTCATCCTCGAGTCGAAGGAGCACGCGGAAGCCCGCGGCGCGACCATCTACGCCGAGGTCGCCGGCTCCGGCATCACCTCCGATGCCTTCCACATCACTGCGCCGGACCCCGAGGGCAGCGCCGCCGCCCGTGCGGTCCTGCAGGCCCTCGAGCACGCCGACGCGAGCATCGAGGACGTCGTGCACGTCAACGCGCACGCCACCTCGACCCCCGTCGGTGACGTCGCCGAGTACCACGCGATGCGTCGGGTCTTCGGCGACCACCTGGACGACGTCGTGGTGTCCGCCACCAAGGCGTCCACGGGGCACCTGCTCGGTGGTGCCGGTGCGATCGAGGCGGTCTTCACCGTCCTCGCGCTGCACAACCGCGTCGCCCCGCCGACGATCAACCTGCACGACCAGGACCCGGAGATCGTGATGGACGTGGCCCGCGAGCCGCGTGCCCTGCCCGAGGGCGACCTGCTCGCGGTCAGCAACTCGTTCGGCTTCGGCGGCCACAACGCCGTGGTCGCGTTCCGCAGCGTCTGATCCGTCACACCCTCTGCCAGGAGGCCCGTCCCGCGTCGTCGGCGCGGGCTTCCTTCGTTCCGGTGGTCGGTTCGCAGTCCCGCCAACACGCCGTCGTTTCGCTGAGGCGCCCCGGGAACGACGAGACGCCGCCGTGTTCGGCGGCGTCTCGAGTCTTCAGCGGTGTCAGGACAACACGCCGGCGTGTTGCGCACCCAACGCCGACGTCCGGCGCACCCGAGACGCCGGCGTGTTGCGAGTCGGGTCAGCCGACGCGGTGCAGCCAGACGACCGGGTTGCCCTCGGCCGCGTGGCGGAAGGGCTCGAGTTCGTCGTCCCAGGCCTGCCCGAGGGCGAGTCGGAGCTCACGGTGCAGCTCGAGGGCGTTGCTGCCCGCGACCTCCATCGCGTAGCGCACCCGGTCCTCGGGGATGACCATGTTGCCCGTGACGTCGGTCTGGGCGTAGAACACACCGAGGTCGGGCGTGTGCATCCAGCGGCCGCCGTCCGAGGCGCTCGTCGGCTCCTCGGTGACCTCGTACCGCAGGTGCTCCCACCCGCGCAGGGCCGACGCGATCGCGGCACCGGCGCCCACCGCACCGGTCCACGTGTACTCGGTCCGGCGCGCACCGTCCTGTGCGGGCCGGTCGAGCCACGAGAAGTTCACGGCGCGGTTCATCGCGCGACCTGCTGCCCATTCGACGTGCGGGCAGAGCGCGCGGGGTGAGGAGTGCACGTAGAGCACTCCTGTCGTCGTTCCGTTCACGGTTCCTCCGATACGTCAGGTGCGACTTCCCCATCGACCTGGTGCGGAGGATCCTGACCCGAGGGGCCACGGAACCATCGGTATGCGATTGTGATGTCCCGACGGGACACGCCCATTATGCAGCGCCACGCCTGGGAACGGCAAGGACCCGACCGGATCAGTGCCACCGCAACCCGTCAGTGCAGGACGGCACCGTTCGCGTCGACCGGGTGCCGCTCCCCCGCCGTGATCGGCACCGGGACGCGGTTGTCCTCCGGTGGGATCGGGCAGGCGTACTGGTACGAGAACGCGCACGGCGGCAGCACCAGCCGGTTCCAGTCGAGCTCGACCGTGGCCTCGGCGCCGGGGTCGTCGAGGTACAGGAACCGACCCATCGAGTAGGTGCTGCCCGGGTCGTCCTCGGGCAGGGCACTCGTGGCGTCCTGCACGATGAGCTGCAGCCGGGCGGCTCCGCGGTGGGCAGCCGACCGGACGGCGACGAAGCGCACCGCGGCACCACCCACGACGGTCTCGACGTGTCCGGCGACCGGCAGGGCGTCGCCGGCGGCGTCACGGACGCTGCCACGGGCCTCCGGGGCGTCCCCGACCAGCGGGACGTACGTGCCGGACGTCACCCAGTCGCCGGACCACGCGAAGCGGCCGATCTGCGCGAAGCGGGCGATCGCCTCGGACGACGGGTCCCAGACGCGCAGGGTGTCACCGCTGACGGTACCGGCGAAGCCGTCCGGCAGCGCGACGGTCGACGGCACGACGGCGGTGTCCCCGGCCACCAGGACCGTGCCGGCGACCGGGACGCCGTCGACGACGACGCCGTCGGATGCCTCGGCCGTCACGGTGAGTCCGCCGACGGCCGGGGCCCACGTCCCGGGGACCGGCCAGACCGGCTGCGGGTGGTCGACGTGCTGGGCGTTCACCAGGGCGAGCGGCCCACGGGCACTGCGCGCCCAGCGGTCACGGTCGTGGACGTGCTCGGCGAAGGCGGCGACGACAGCGTCGTCGGCTGCGCCGGTGCCGCTCGTCACGCCTGCTCCTGGCGGGGGTAGATGACCTTCTGCACGATGATGATGACCGACGCCGCGACGGGCAGCGCCACGAGCGCACCGAGCACGCCGCCGATCGTGCCGCCCGCGACCGCCGCGATGACCACGAGGGCGCCGGGCACCTGGACCGCCCGCGACATGATGCGCGGGGAGATCAGGTAGGCCTCGACCTGCATGTAGACCAGGTAGTAGATACCCGAGAACAGGGCGGTGGCTGGCGACGCGAAGAAGCAGAGCAGCGAGATCACGATGGCGGCGGCCAGCGTGCCGACCAGCGGGATCAGCGAGCCGAGGAACGCGATGAACGCGAGCAGCACGGGCAGCGGAGCACCGATGATGAGCAGGAAGATGAAGCTCAGGATGCCGTTGATGAGCGCCTGCGACACCTGCCCGACGACGTACCGGCCGACCGCCTGCGTGATCTGCTCGCTCACGTCGATGAAGTTCTGGCGACGCGACGCCGGGACGAACCGGTAGGCCGCGCGCTTCATGCCCCGCATCGACGCGAGGAAGTAGAGCATCAGGATGATGACGATGAGCGCCCCGGTGACCCCGGACAGGATCCCGCTGCCGACCGCCAGGATCCCGCCGCCGACGCTGAGCAGGTTGCCCGGCTTCTCGACGAAGGACTGCAGCGACTGCAGCGCGTGGTCGATGTCGAACGACCCGGCGAACTGCTTCGACAGGTCCTGCACCCACGGCTGCTGCGAGATGTCCTGCACGATCTCGGGGAAGTTCTGGACCAGGTTCGAGGTCTGCTCCACCAGGATCGGGACGACGGCGAAGACGATGCCGGCGAAGGCCCCGAGGACGACCACGACGACGATCGTGATGGCGGACCAGCGCGGGATGATCCGCTCGAGGAACGACACGAGGGGGTCGATGCCGAGCGCCAGGAACAGCGCGACCCCGATGTAGACCAGGACCGTGCTCAGCTCGTTGATGATCGACCCGGCGAGCAGCGCGACGAGCACCCCGATGGCGCCCATGAACCCGATGCGGAAGGCGTTCACGCGCACGCCGGTACCGCCACGGGTCACCTCGAAGGTGACGTTCGGTGTCGGTGCGTGGTCGTCCTGCGACGTGTCGCGCTTCCTTGGCATGTGCACGTAGGGCGGGCGGGACTCGAACCCGCGGATCGTTCGGTTATGAGCCGACTGCCTTGACCAGCTTGGCTACCGCCCCTCGCCGGAGACCCTCAGGCCACCGGCTCACCACGATACAGCGACTCGAACGTCGACAGCGTGCGGTTGATGTCGTGTGCCTCGATCATGGCCAGGCTGCGTTCCCGCATCGCCACGTACTCCGACTCGGGCGCGGTGAGCACCGTCGTGAGCTTCGCCGCCAGGTCGTCCACGTCGCCCGGGGTGAACAGGTACCCGTTGCCGTCGATCAGGTGCGGCAGCGCCATCGAGTCAGCGGCGACCACGGGCAACCCCGAGGCCATCCCCTCGAGCGACGAGATGCTCTGCAGTTCCGCCGTGGACGGCATCGCGAACACCGTCGCGTTGGTCAGGGCTTCCTGCTTGCGCTCGTCGGAGACGAAGCCCAGGAACCGCACGCGGTCCTCGAGCCCGAGCTCCTTCGCCAGCGCGGTGAGCTTCGGGATCATCTCGCCGTCGCCGACGATCGTCAGCGTCGCGGACAGCTCGGCGGGCAGCAGCGCCACCGCGCGGACGAGCACGTCGAGGTTCTTCTCGGGGGCCACACGACCCACGAACACGATGTCGTTGTTGACCGGGCGTCCCTCGCGCGCCACGTACCGGGACGCGTCGATGCCGCACGAGATCGCGAGGACCTGCTGTCCGGCGATGGCCTTCCGCAGGTAGTCGGCGGCCAGGTTCGTCGGCGTGGTGATGGTGTCGGCCAGCCGGTAGGTCTTGGCGGCGTCGCTCCACGCGATCTTCAGCGCGAGGGGCAGCGTCCACTTGCCGAACGGCGTGTACTCGAGCAGGTTCTCGGGCATGAAGTGGTTCGTCGCGATGACCCGGATGCCGCGGTCGTTCGCCTCGTGCACGATGCCGCGACCGATGACCACGTGCGACTGGATGTGCAGCACGTCGGGCTTCACGGCGTCGAGGATCGGGGCCGTCCACTTCCGGACGCTCCACGGCCACACGAAGCGCAGCCACGGGTGCAGCGGCCACTTGTACGACTTCAGGCGGTGCACGACGAGCGTGACGCCGTGGTGCTCCTCGTCGAAGGTGCCGTACTGGCGGCTCGAGGCCGGGGCCACGACGTGCACCTCGTGCCCGCGCTCGGCGAGACCGACGGCGAGCTGCTCGGCGAAGGTGGCGGCGCCGTTGACGTCGGGGGCGAAGGTGTCCGCTGCGATCAGCACGCGCAACGGTCGGTGACCGCCCGTCGCACCCGTCGGTCCGGCGGTGGCGGTGGTGGCGTCTCCTGACACGGCTGAGTTCGTCCTCTCGTGGGCGATGGCTGGTCGGCAGTGACGCTATCGCACCAGGATCGACGGTCGCGTCAGCCGCGCGGATGAGGGCGGCGACCTCCGGGCGCGCGGCGTCAGGCCCGGGTCTGGGGGTGGTGCTTGGCGAGCAGGAACACCCCGGTGATGGCGATGCCCGCGGCGACCACGAACCCCGCCACCGCGAACCACGGCGCCCCCGATGCCTCGCCGAGCACGATGACGCCGATGCCGACCGCGACGATCGGATCGATCACCGTCAGCCCCGCGATCACGAGGTCGGCCGATCCGCTCGAGTACGCGTTCTGCACGAAGTACCCGCCGAGCGACGCCGCCACGACCACGCCGGCGATGGCGAGCACGGTCAGCCAGTCGAAGGTGCCGTTCACGAACCGGTTGAGCACGACCTTGGCCAGTGTCGCCACGAACCCGTAGAGCACCCCCGCCCCGACGATGTAGTAGAGCGCGCTGCGGTGCTTCGCGACCAGCCGGAAGGACACCAGCACGAGCACCAGCACGACGGCCAGGATCACCAGCACGGTGACGAGCTGCTGGCGGGTGATCGCGCTCTCGTGCCCGACGAACGCCGCGATGCCGACGAAGATGCCGACGCCGATGATGCACGTCCACACTGCCCGCCGCGCTCGACGACCGAGCGGTACGCCCGACGACCGTGACGAGAACCACGTCGTGATGACGAGGGCGACGGCGCCCAGCGGCTGCACGACGATCAGGGGGGCGAACGTGATGCTGATGAGCTGGAGCACCACCGCGATGCCGAGCATGAGCGTGCCGAGCACCCAGTAGCCGCTCGAGACGAGCCCGACGACGTGCCGGACGCTCAGCCCCTTCGACTGCCGACCGAGACGTGCCTCGACCCGCTGCACCCCGCGGCTCTGGAACTGCGCCCCGAGCGACAGGAAGACCGCACCGATCAGGGCCACCGGGATCATCAGCGCCTGGAACGGCGTGAGGTTGCTCACGGCGTCCGGCAGCTGGAGGTCCGTCGTCACGCGTCGAGGCTACCGTCCCCCGCCGGATAACCTGGGTGAATGGCCGTTCTCCCGATCCGCATCACCGGCGAACCCGTCCTGCACGAGCGTGCAGCCGAGGTCACCGCGTTCGATGACGACCTCCGCACCCTCGTCGCCGACATGCTCGAGACCATGGACCTGGCCCCCGGCGTCGGCCTGGCCGGACCGCAGGTGGGCGTCGGCAAGCGCCTGTTCGTGTACTCCTACACCGATGACGACGACGTCCTGCACCGGGGCGCCGCCGTCAACCCGGCCCTGTGGATCACGCCCCCGGTCCCCGAGTCCGTCGAGGAGCTCGACGAGGACGAGGAGTCCGAGGGCTGCCTGTCGATCCCGGGCGAGCGGTTCCCGCTCCGCCGCTCCGAGAGCGCCCTGCTGCGGGCCTTCGACGAGCACGGCACCCCGTTCGAGGTCGAGGCGCACGGCTGGCTGGCCCGGATCTTCCAGCACGAGTACGACCACCTGGACGGCTGGCTCTACGCCGACCGCCTGGTGCACCCCTACGGCAAGCAGGTCGCCAAGGCGATCCGCAAGAGCAGCTGGGGCGGACCCGGCCAGTCCTGGTTGCCGGGTCGCGACCACCCCGAGGGCTGACGCCCGTCCTGCCGCCGTCGGCCCGTCGCGGGTGCGGCGGTCGGTCTGGAGGCCCGGCTCAGCCCCGGTAGGCCGCCAGTGCGTCCCGCAGGTGGTCGGTCTCCGGGTGTCCGGGGCAGTACCGCAGGAGGCCTGCGGCCACGTGCGCCCCGCGCTCGTCGGCGATCGCCGACGTCCACGGGTCCGAGCCGCGCACCGCGCAGGCGCTCGCGAGCTCGACCAGGGTCGCGTCGCCACGCGCCGCGGTCACCGCGGCCTGCTGCTGGCTCGACGGCACCGAGCCGGTCAGGCGCTTCGCCGAGCAGTCGGTACGCTCGGCATCCCACACCGCCGAGTAGGTCGTGTAGGTCTCGCTGTCCGATCCGCCGCGGTCGCAGACGAACGCGAAGACCACCGGCGACGCGCCTGAGCCCAGCCCGGTGTCCGAGCTCGTCGGGTCCTCGGAGGCATCGGTGTCCGGGCCGACGCTGCTGCAGCCGGTGAGCACCGCCGTCGCGGCGACGACCACGCCCAGGAGCGCGAGTCGAGGCGAACGGGAACGGTGCACCTGTGAACGCTAACAGCATCGACCGGGCACGAGCCGCGCGAACGCTGCGGATCCGGTGCGCAGGTGTGCTGGTGCGCTGGTGCAGTTCGGCAGCCGGAACGCAAAAGGTCCCCATCCAGAAGGATGAGGACCTGTCGCTCCCCGAGTTGGACTCGAACCAACAACCTGCCGGTTAACAGCCGGCTGCTCTGCCAATTGAGCTATCGAGGATCACTGTCCGCTGGCGAATGACGTGCGAACAACGGGTAACAGCATAGCAGGACCCTGGCGCCCTCCACCGCATCGGACACGCCGCCCGGGCGCGCCGCGCAGTGGAGCCCCCGGGTCAGTACCCGGCGACCGGGTCGACGACGCCGACGAAGCCCTCGCCGTCGCCCCCGAGGAACGCCGTGGCGTTCAACCGGACGCGCTCGGCCAGCAGGGGCGCGACCATCTCCGGGGTGTCGGCCTGGTGCGGGGTGATGACGGCACCGGGCTCGGACCACAGCGGGTGGCCGTCGGGCAGCGGTTCGGGGTCGGTGACGTCGAGGCCGGCCGCGGCGATCTCCCCGGCGCGCAGCGCGGCGACCAGGGCGTCGGTGTCGACGAGTCCACCGCGCGCGATGTTCACGAGCCGGGCGGAGGGCTTCATGATCCGGAACTGCCGCTCACCGAAGAGCTTCGCGGTGCCCGAGGTCATCGCCGCCGCGATCATCACGACGTCGGCGTCGGGCAGGACCTGGTCGAGCTCGTCGGTCGTGACGGTCCGCGCGGCTCCCGGGACGGGGTCGGGCGAGCGGCGCACGACGGTGACGTCGACGTCGAACGGCGCGAGCAGCCGGAGGTACTCGAGCGCGATCCCGCCGGCACCGATCACGACGACGTTCCGCCCGTACAGCGAGACCCCCTCGGGCTCGGTCGCCCACGACGACGCACGAGCGCGCTTCTGCAGGACCCGGAGCGTGCCGAGGGTCAACGCCAGCGCGTGCTCGGCGACCGGCTCCGCGTAGGCACCCTTGGCCGACGTGAACAGCACGCGGTCGCCGTGCTCCTGGATCAGGTGTGCGAAGGCGTCGACTCCGGCGAACGGCAGCTGCACCCACCCGACGGCGGAGTGCCGGCGCAGGGTTTCGTCCAGGCCGGCGGGATCGCGGTTGTCGAGCCAGACGATGCCGCGGGTGTCCGGGCCGAGCGGCCCGACCGTCCCGCCGGCCTCGGTCACGACCCGCGCGTGCAGGTCGCTCGGTCCGACGGTCCCGCTGACCTCGGGGGCCGCACTCACGGGCCGGTCGGCCGGCGCGGGCAGCACCGCGACGGGGCCGGACTCCGGGGGTCGGATCGGCAGGGGCGTGCGGGCGGTGGGGACGACTGCCCGGTGCCCGCGGGCCGGCTTCGCGGCGCTCACAGGCCCTCGGGCCGGTCGGTGCGCGGGCCGGTGCCGGCGGCGAGCGGACGACGCGGCGCCGACGAACGGCGAGACGTGCTCGGTGCCGGACGACGCTTCACCCCGCGGGCCGCGGTCGAGGCGAGGGTCTTCACGTAGGGGTCGACGGGGTTGTCGAGGACCTCGTCGAAGGTGCCGAGCCCGACGAGCCGGGCATCGGCCATCACGGCGACGCGGTCGGCGAGGGCGCGGGCCTCGCGCAGGTCGCTGGACACGACGACGGCCGAGAACTGCCGGCCGCGCTGCAGCGTCGCCAGGGCCTCGAGCACGGACTGCCGCACGAGCACGTCGACCCCGCGTGCCGGTTCGTCCGCGACCAGCAGCTGGGGTTCGAGCACGAGCGCCTTCGCCAGGGCGACGCGCTGGCGCTGCCCGCTCGAGAGCTCCCACGTGTTCAGGCGCATCGCCCCGAGCGGCAGGTGCACCGCGTCGAGCAGCCGGGCCACGATGAGCCCGGCCTCGCGCCGGTCGAACCGGCGGTCGCGTGCGTAGATCGGTTCGGCGACGGCCTCGCCCACGGTCAGGTCCGGGCTGAGCCGGTCGGCGCCGTCCTGCGGCAGGTAGCCGATCCGGCCGCTCAGCCGTTCGAGCTTGCGCGACGAGGGGCGGAGGCCCCGGGTCTTCTGGCCGAGCACCGTGAGCTCGCCGCCGACGATGTGCCGACGGAGGGCTCCCTCGCCCTCGCCGTGGGATCCGAGCTGGCCGGCGATGGCGGCGGCGAAGGTCGACTTGCCCGAGCCCGACTCACCGAGCAGGGCGAGGATCTCCCCCTGCCGGACCGTCAGGCTCACGCCGTCGACCGCCCGGATGGACTCGCCCCCGCGTCCGCCCCGGTACTCGATCGACACGTCGTCCGCGACGACCGCCGGTCCGTTGACCGCGATCATGGGTCCCCTTCCACGCCGCCCCCTGGCGGCGGTTCGCGACGGGCCGCCCTGGCAGGTCCGTCGTGCGTACAGCAGTGGAGCCGACCACCCTGGAGGCCCGGCGTGCGTCGACGACGCTGGCCGGGCCTCCAGGGTGGGTCACGTCGGGTCAGGACCCGGCGTGCTCCAGTCGCTCCAGCGTACGCCGTCGCTCCGCCTGCTCGGCTGGGTCCGGCACCGGCAGCGACGCGAGGAGCCGCTGCGTGTAGGGGTGCTGCGGCGCGCCGAGGACCTGCGCCGTCGTGCCCGTCTCGACCAGGTCGCCGCGGTACAGCACCGCGATCCGGTCGGAGAGCGCGCCGACGACCGCGAGGTCGTGGCTGATGAACAGCGAGGCGAAGCCGAGGTCCTGCTGGAGCTCGAGGAAGAGCTCGAGCACGCGCGCCTGCACGGAGACATCGAGCGCACTGGTCGGCTCGTCGGCGATGAGCAGCTTCGGCCGGAGCGCGAGCGACCGGGCGAGCGACGCGCGCTGGCGCTGCCCGCCGGAGAGCTCGTGCGGGTAGCGGTCGCCGTACGCGGCCGGCAGCTGCACGGCCTCGAGCAGCTCGTCCACCCGCTTGCGTGCAGCGCGCGGGCTCGAGACCTCCTTGTGCACGACCAGCGGCTCGGCGACGCACTCGGCGATCGTCAGCAGCGGGTTGAACGAGGTCGCCGGGTCCTGGAAGACGAACCCGATGTCCTTCCGCAGGTGCTTGAAGTCGCGTTCGCGGTACCCGAGCATCTCGGCGCCGAGGACCTTGAGCGACCCGCCGGTGACCTTCGTCAGGCCCGCCATCGCCCGGCCGATGGTGGTCTTGCCGGAGCCGGACTCCCCCACCAGGCCGAGGACCTCTCCCGGACGGATTGCCAGGTCGACGCCCTTGACCGCCTTGAACGCCGGCGAGCCGAGCCGCCCGGGGTACTCGATCTCGAGCCCCTTCGCCTCGACCAGCGGGGTGACGTCCTCGGAGATCGCGGCGCGCCGGGCCACCCCGGTGGACGCCTCGAGCCGAGGCACCGCCGCGAGCAGCCGCTTGGTGTAGTCGGCCTGCGGCGTCGCGAACAGCGCCGACGCCGTGGCCTCTTCGACGATCTCGCCCTGGTACATCACGGCGACGCGGTCGGCCAGGTCGGCGACCACGCCCATGTTGTGCGTGATGACGACGATCGCGGTGCCGAACTCGTCACGGCAGCGACGCAGGAGGTCGAGGATCTCGGCCTGCACCGTCACGTCGAGCGCCGTCGTCGGTTCGTCCGCGATGATGACGCTCGGCTCGAGGGCCAGTGCGCTCGCGATGACCACGCGCTGCTTCTGCCCGCCGGAGAACTGGTGCGGGTAGTGGTCGACGCGGGTCTCGGGGTCGGGGATGCCGACGCGACCGAGGTAGTCGATGGCCTTCGCCCGTGCTTCCTTCCTGGACACGCCGCCGTGGGCACGGAGCCCCTCGGCGATCTGCCACCCGACGGTGAAGACCGGGTTGAGGGCGGTCGACGGTTCCTGGAACACCATCGCCCCGGCGGTTCCGCGCAGGCTGCGGAGCTTCTGGGCGCCGACGCTCACCACGTCGGTGCCGTCGAGCAGCACCGCGCCGCCGAGCGTCGCCGTCTCCGGCATGAGCCGCAGCATGCTGCGCGCCGTGACGGACTTGCCGGAGCCGGACTCGCCGACCAGGGCGAGCACCTCGCCGGGGCGGACGTCGAGGCTGACGCCCTTGACCGCGTCGACGGCGCCGCCGTCGGTCGCGAACGTGACGGTCAGGTCGTCCACGACGACGACCGGTTCGGTGGTGGTGTCGCCCGGTTGCAGGCGGGTGGTCGGGGTCATGCGTCCGTCCCTTCCGTGTCGTTCCCGGCGGTGCGCGGTGCCTCGGCGTCGCGCGTGTCGCGGGGTGTCGCGGCGTCGCGCGTCTCGCGCGTCTCCCGCGTGGACACGAGCTGCTTCAGGCGTCGGCGTGCACGCAGGCGGGGGTCGGAGATGTCGTTCAGGCTCTCGCCGATGAAGGTCACGCCGAGCACGAGCACCACGATCGCGACACCCGGGTAGACACCCGTCCACCAGACACCGCTCGCGACGTCGGAGAGCGCGCGGCTCAGGTCGTAGCCCCACTCGGCGCCCGACGTCGGGCCGATGCCGAACCCGAGGAAGCCGAGGCCGGCCAGGGTCAGGATCGCGTCGCTCGCGTTGAGCGTCAGGATGAGCGGCAGGGAACGGGTCGAGTTCCGCAGGACGTGCCGCGTCATGATGCGCCACGGGTTCGTGCCCATCACGCGCGCCGACTCCACGAACGCGTCGTTCTTCAGCCGGACGGCCTCGGCCCGGACCACGCGGAAGTACTGCGGCACGTACACGACGGTGATCGAGATCGCCGCCGCGATGATGCCGCCCGAGTAGCTCGAGTTGCCGCCGGAGATGACGATGGACACGATGATCGCGAGCAGCAGCGACGGGAACGCGTAGATGGCGTCGGCCACGACCACCAGGACGCGGTCGAGCCAGCCGCCGAGGTACCCGGAGACCATGCCGAGCAGGACGCCCACGATGATCGAGACGATCACGGCGACGATGACGACGAGCACGGCTGTGCGGGCACCGTAGAGCACGCGGCTGAACACGTCGAAGCCGCCGACCGTGGTGCCCCAGATGTGCTCGGCACTCGGTTCGCCGGTGCGCGGGAAGCTCTGCCCGTTCGCGCCCTGCAGCTGGCCGAAGCCGTACGGGGCGAGGAGCGGTGCGAAGACCGCGACGAGCAGGTAGAGGGCGCAGATGACCACGCCGACGATGAGCATGGCGCGCTGCCAGCCGGTGCTCCGGCGGAGCTGGACCACCACGGGGAGTCGCTTCCAGAGCGGCTCGTGGCGGTCGACGAGGGTGGTGTCGACCATCGTCAGAACCTCACTCTCGGGTCGATCAGGGCGGCGACCACGTCGACGATGAAGTTGGTCACCGCGACGATCACCGCCAGCATCGCGACGATGCCCTGCACCGCGACGAAGTCACGGGCCGACAGGTACTGGTTGAGCTCGAAGCCCAGGCCGCGCCACCCGAAGGTCGTCTCGGTGAGCACCGAGCCGCCCAGGAGCATCGCGATCTGCAGCCCCATCACGGTGATGATCGGCACGAGGGCCGGACGGAACGCGTGGGTGCGGACGAGCCGCGACTCGCGCACGCCGCGGGACCGGGCGGCGTCGACGTACTCCGAGCCGAGCGACCCGATCATGTTCGCGCGCACCAGGCGCAGGAAGATGCCCGCCGTCAGCAGACCGAGCGTCAGCGCCGGCAGGACGGCATGCTGCAGCACGTCGCCGATGACCGCGGCGTTGCCGGTGCGGAGCGCGTCGATGATGTAGATGCCGCTCGCGCCCGGGATGCCGTCGAGGATGAGCGACACCCGGGTCGATGCACGGTCGCCGAGGGGCAGCCAGCCGAGCCACACCGAGAAGACGAGCTTGAGCAGCAGACCACCGAAGAACACCGGCGTGGCGTAGGTCAGGATCGCGAGCGCACGGAGCAGCACGTCCGGCCACTTGTCGCGCGTGTACGCGGCGAGCATGCCGAGCGGGATGCCGAGCACGAGCGCGACGATGAGCGCGTAGAACACGAGCTCCGCGGTCGCGCCGCCGTACGTGACGATGATGTCGGTGATCGGACGGTTGTCCGTCGACGAGGTGCCGAAGTCACCGCGCAGGATGTTGCCGAGGTACTCGAAGTACTGCACGAGCACCGGCCGGTCGTACCCGGCGGCGTGCAGGCGTTCCTGCAGCTGGCTCGGCGTGAGACGACCGCCGACCGATGCGGTGATCGGGTTCCCGATGACGCGCATCAGGAAGAACACGAGCGTCACCAGGATGAAGACGGTCGGGATGATGAGGAGGAACCTGACGAGGATGTACCGGCCGAGTCCGCCGCCACTGTTCTTGGCACTGCGTTGTGCCTGTGGCTTGGTGGGATCGGTGCCGTTCACGTCCTGCGTCGCCTCGGGAGTGCTGAGGGTCACGGGGTGTGTGCCTTTCGTCGCCGTTGCACAGGCACGCGGGCGTTCCTCGTGGGAACGCCCGCGGCCTGCACGTGGGGCTTGGTGCTACTTGCTCAGGGTGGCGTACCGGAACTTGAACGAGGCGTCGAGGGTCAGGCCCTTGACGTCCTTGCCGGCGACCGCGACGGACTTGCCCTGCAGCAGCGGCAGCGTCGAGATCTGGGTGGCTTCGCGCTCCTGGGCCTGCTCGATCAGGGCAGCACGCTTGTCCGTGTCGGACTCGGCCTGCTCCTTCGCGATGAGGTCCTGGATCTCCGGGTCGTCGTAGTGGTTCTGGACGAAGTTCTCCTTGGTGAAGAACGGCGACAGGTAGTTGTCGGCGTCGGAGAAGTCCGGGAACCAGCCGAGCTGGTACACGGGGTAGGCGTCCTTGGTGCGCTCCTGCGCGTAGGTCGTGTAGACCGTCGACTGGATGTTGACGGTGAACAGACCGGAGTCCTCGAGCTGCTGCTTGAGCAGCGCGTACTCGTCGTCCGAGGCCGAACCGTAGTGGTCGGGCGCGTACTGGATGTCGAGCTGCACCTTGCCCGTGACACCGGCGTCCGACAGCGTCTTCTTCGCCTTCGCCACGTCCGCGCCGCCGTCGCCGTCGCCGTACATCTCCTTGAACGGCTGGACCGCGCCGGTCAGGCCGTCCGGCACCATGGAGTAGAGCGGGGTGAAGGTGTCGTTGTAGACCTCCTTCGCGAGCTGGGCACGGTCGACCACGTCGGCGGCGGCCTGACGCACGGCCAGGGCCTTCGCCTCGTCGGCGTCGTCCTGCCCGGTGCCGAACGGCTGGGTCTTGAAGTTGAAGACCACGTAGCGGATCTCGCCACCGGGGCCGTCGGTGACCTTCAGGGAGTCGTCCTTGCGCAGGTCCGAGATGTCGGTCGGCGTCAGGGAGCGGTACGCCACGTCGACGTCGCCCTTCTGCACGGCGAGCTTGAGGTCGGTCTCCTTGGTGTAGTAGCTGGCGGTGACCTCGTCGGTCTTCGCCTTGCCGAGCAGGCCGTCGTACTTCGGGTTCGTCTTGTACTGGATCGTGTCGTTCTCCTTGTAGGAGCTGATCTGGTACTGCCCGGCGAAGGCCTTGCCCTTGACGATGTCGTCGGCGCTGGTGAGCTTCGTCGCGCTGAAGACGTCCTCGTCGACGATCGGACCCGCGGGGCTCGAGAGCACCTGCGGCCAGGTCTGGTCGGCGTGGTCCAGGTTGAACACCACGGTGGTGTCGTCCGGGGTGTCGATGCTCTTGAGGTTGGCCAGCAGCGACTGCGGACCGTTCTCGTTGTTGATCTTCAGCTCGCGATCGAACGAGAACTTCACGTCGCTCGACGTGAGCTTGTTGCCGTTCGCGAACTCGAGCCCGTCCTTGAGGGTGACCTTGTAGGTCGTCGGGTTCGTGAACTCCGCCTTCGTGGCGATGTCCGGCTCGACGTCCGGGCTCCCCACGGGCGTGTTCATCAGGAACGGGAACACCTGGTTCTGCACGGCGAAGGAGCCGTTGTCATAGGAACCGGCCGGGTCGAGGGACGTGATCTTGTCCGTCGTCCCGATGCTCAGGCCGTTCAGTTCGGTGTCACTCACGCTGCTGCTCGCGCAGCCGGTCAGCACCAGCGCCGTCGCTGCTGCACCGGCGCCGAGCGCGATGCCGCGCTTGCCCCACTTGGTCACGGATGCCATGTCCGCTGCCTCTCTGGTCATGATTGCAAGAGTCCTGAGCCGGAGGGTGGAACGTCTGTGTGCCCGGCCAGGAACGCTCATTGGTATCACCCTGTCACGGAACAGAACGAACCGGGGGCGATTTGTTTACACCGCTGTAATGCACGGGCCCGCCGCGTGATGCATGATTCCGCCGGAGTCGAGCGGCGCGTCACGCACAAAAGTTGCGTGGTGCAACCTGGGGCGTATTGCGCTGGTTCTCGGCCGTTCCCGCCACTTCCCACCCCGAAAGTGCCGGGGCTGCCGTCCCACGGAACGCCCGGCGACGGTTCCCGCGACCTCGGGGGTGCGCCGGCGGCGCGTCGTGCGACTTCACCCCCGGCCGGGAGGCCCGCCCCGCGTCAGTCCCGCCTCTTGCCCCGCCGACCGGTCACGAATCCCCGCCCGACCCTCCCCGCGCGGTCACGTCCCGTCGGCCGGACCCCGGCCAACCGACGATCTGCGACCACTCGACGCCCCACACGCGGCACGTCCTGACCACTCACGCCGTCGCCGGTCGCACAACCTGCCGCTCGCAGCTCCACCGTGCGACAGTTCGTGCCACCTCGGCGAGACGCACCCGGCGCGTCGTGCGACTTCACCCCCGGCCGGGAGGCCCGCCCCGCCTCCGCCCCGCCCCTCGCCCCCGCCGACCGGTCACGACTCCCCGCCCGACCCACGTCCGCGCCGCCCCTCGCCCCCGCCGCGCGGTCACGTTCCGTCGTCCGAACCCCGGTCAGCCGACGCTTCGCGACCACTCGACGCCCCACGCGCGGCACGTCCCGACCACTCACGCCGTCGCCGGCACAACCAGCAGCCGCTCGCAGCCGCACCGTGCGACGGTTCGCGCGACCTCGGCGAGACGCACGCGGCGCGTCGTGCGACTTCGTCCCCCGGCTTGGAGGCCCGCCCCGCGTCCGCCCCGCCCCTCGCCCCTGCCAACTGGTCACGACTCCCCGCCCGACCCGCCCCGCGCGGTCACGTTCCGTCGGCCGGACCCCGGCCAACCGACGCTTCGCGACCACTCGACGCCCCACACGCGGCACGTCCTGACCGCTCACGCACCCCCAAGGGCGCACCAACCGCCGATTGCAGCCCCACCGTCCGACGGTTCGCGCGACCTCGGCGAGAGGCACGCGGCGCGTCGTGCGACCCCGCGCCCACCAACAGCGCGGGAAGAGCCCTAGGACGCCTCGGCGTCGGCGCGCAACCGCATCCGCTGCCCGTCGATGTCGACGAGCTGCCGCTGGATCTCGGCGCGACGCTCGGCCTGCTCGTGCGGGTCGGCGCGCTGCAGCTGGCCGAGCAACGAGGCCTTGCGGGCGAGCAGGTCGCGCTCGACCAGAGCCACGACGATGCTCCGGCAGTAGGCAGCCAGGTCCTCGGCGTTGCGCGCGGGGATCGGTGCGAGGGCGAGTTCGTGCGTCAGGGTGCGGAGGGGCGCCGGCACGTCGGCGAGCAGCCGGTCGAGCCAGTCCCCCGCGCCGATGACGTCGACGTTGGCGACCACGGCGTCCCGCACGGCGGCGAGCATCGGCGTCGAGAACGTGGCCGACGCGGCGAGCCCGAGCATCGGTGCCCCGACGGACGTGGGCTGCTGCACCATCGCCATCACGGCGTCGCGCTCCATGCGGCTGATCGGGTCGTTCGGCAGCGAGCGGATCCCGGCGACGGGCTCGTCGGGGGTGTCGGCCCCGTCGGTGCCGGTTCCGGCACGGCCGTCGCGCCCCGAGCCCGCGGACCGGTCGTCCTGGGCAGCGGACCCCGCACGGCGTCGGGCGGTCTCGACCGACCGACGGACCTCGGGGATCTCCATCCCCAGCCAGCCGGCGAGTTCGCGCACGTAGCCCTGCGTCAGTGAGCGGTCGCGGATACCGGCGAGCACGGGCGCAGCAGCGCGCAGGGCACCGACGCGCCCCTCGACGGTCTCGAGGTCGTGGCCGTCCAGGGTGCGGCGGATCATGAACTCGAACATCGGGCGCTTGTTCGTGACCAATCGGCGGATCGCGTCGTCACCGCGGGCGAGCCGGAGGTCGCACGGGTCGAGCCCACCGGGCGCCACGGCGACGTAGGTCTGCGCGGCGAAGCGCTGTTCTTCCGCGAAGGCACGCGAGGCTGCGCGCTGCCCGGCCTCGTCGGGGTCGAACGTGAACACGACCTCGCCGTTGGCGTTCGGGTCGGCGCCGGCCAGGTCACCGAGCATCGGGCGCAGCACCTTGATGTGGTCGACCCCGAACGACGTGCCACAGGTGGCGACGGCCGTCGTGACGCCCGCGACGTGACAGGCCATCACGTCGGTGTAGCCCTCGACGATGACGACCTGCTTCTGCTTCGAGATGTCGCGGCGTGCCAGGTCGAGCCCGTAGAGCACCTGGCTCTTGTGGTAGATCGGGGTCTCGGGCGTGTTGAGGTACTTGGGACCCTTGTCGTCCTCGAGCAGGCGGCGCGCCCCGAAGCCGATGGTCGCCCCGGTGACGTCGCGGATGGGCCACATCAGGCGCCCGCGGAACCGGTCGTACGGCGAGCGGTCACCCTGGCTGACGAGGCCGGCGGACACGAGTTCCTCCATCGTGAAGCCGCGACCGCGCAGGTGGTCCTTGAGCATGTCGTAGGACTTCGGGGCGAACCCGACGCCGAAGTGCTGGGCGGCCGAGGGGTCGAACCCGCGCTCCCCCAGGAACCGGCGGGCGGGGTCGGCGGCAGCGGTGGTGAGCTGCCCCGTGAAGTACTCGAGCGCTGCTTCGTTCGCGGCGATCAGCCGGGCCCGGGTGTTGTAGTCGGTGCGCGGCCCGTCGCCCTCTTCGTAGTGCAGGGTGAAGCCGATCTTCGCGGCCATGCGCTCGACGGCCTCGGCGAAGGTGGTGTGGTCCTGCGCCATGATGAAGCTGAAGACGTCGCCGTCCTCACCGCAGCCGAAGCAGTGGTAGCGGCCGACCTGGGGCCGGACGTGGAACGACGGGGAGCGTTCGTCGTGGAAGGGGCAGAGGCCCTTCATCGACCCGACGCCCGCGTGCTTCAGCGTGACGTAGTCGCCCACGACGTCGGCGATGTTGACACGCGAGCGGACCTCGTCGATGTCGTTCCGCGCGATCCTGCCAGCCACCCCTCGATCCTAGTTCGTGGGACCGACGTCGGCGGACCGGTCAGACGGCGATGTGGACCGGTTCACGGTCACCCACCACCAGACGTCGGTGCCACGCGAGTGCACCCTGGTCGGTCAGGCTCGCGACCTGGTCGACGACGGCGCGCAGTCGGCCGGCGTCGTCGCCCGCGGCGTGCCAGTCGGCGGCGAAGCCGGGCTCCAGGTCGGACGCCCCCGTCGCCGCCAGCGCGTCGAGCAGTTCGGTGAGCACGCGGCGCTGGTCTTCGTACACGGGCTGACGGTCGCCCTGGGTCATCACGAAGGCCGCGACGATGCCCTTGAGCACGGCGATCTCACCGATGATCTCGGGCGGGGTGACGACCGACGCGGCGAACCGCACGAGCGACCCCGAGGCGTAGGACTCACGGGTGGCCGTCGTGGCGGTGCGCGCGAAGCGTCCGATCAGCTGCGACGTCAGGTTCTTCAGGCGTGCGGCGTCACGGCGGGAGCCGTCGTACGCGGTCATCCAGAGCGGCAACTCGCGCAGGCGGTCGAACGCCTCGAGCAGCTCGTCGCGGCTCAGGTCGTCGCCGACCCAGGCGTGCATGGCGCTCACGATGTCGTTCTCGCCGACGCGGTCACCCAGGGCCGCGACGTCGATGAACCCGGCGACGACGGCGTCCTCGAAGTCGTGCACCGAGTACGCGATGTCGTCGGCGAGGTCCATGACCTGCGCCTCGATGCAGCGCTGACGACGCGGGGCGCCGGCGCGGAGCCACTCGAAGGCGTCGTGGTCGTCGTCGTAGAAGCCGAACTTGGTGCGCCCGGAGGACGACTCCGAGACCCCCTGCGCCGCCGGCCACGGGTACTTGCAGCTGGCGTCCAACGACGCGCGGGTCAGGTTGAGCCCGTACGGACGGTCGACGTCGGAACCCGGCCGGACGCCGTAGACCTTCGGCTCGAGCCGCGTCAGCAGCCGGAGGGTCTGCGCGTTGCCCTCGAAGCCCCCGATCCCGGTGGACCAGGCGTTCACGGCGGTCTCGCCGTTGTGCCCGAACGGCGGGTGCCCGATGTCGTGCGCCAGGCACGCGGTGTCGACCACGTCGGGGTCGAGCCCGAGCGAATCGGCGAGCTCGCGGCCGACCTGCGCGACCTCGAGCGAGTGGGTCAGCCGGTTGCGGGCGAAGTCGAGCCCCGCCGTCGGGCTGAGCACCTGGGTCTTGGCGGCCAGACGCCGGAGGGCGCTGGAGTGCAGCAGTCGGGCGCGGTCACGGGCGAAGTCCGAGCGGCGGTTGCCGTGTTCTTCGGGGAGCCAGCGCTCCGCGTCGGCCGGGCCGTACGAGGCGGTGGCGCTCATCCGCCGCTGTGGTGCAGCTCGGCGGCGGCCAGGACCTTGCGGAACTCGGAGTCGACGTCGCGGGTCTCGAGCCAGCGGTCGGGCAGGGCGGTGCGCTTCGGGTGCCCGGCACGACCGCGCGGCCCCTCGGCGTCGGCACCCGGGTACGGCGCGTCGTGGTCGAGCTGACCGAGGAAGTCGTCGATCTCCTGCAGGCTCGACGCCATCGCCAGGCCGGCCCGGACGTCGCTGCCGATCGGGTACCCCTTGAAGTACCAGGCCACGTGCTTGCGGATGTCGCGGCAGGCGTGCTCTTCGTCGGCGAAGAACTCGACGAGCAGCTCGGCGTGCCGGCGGAACCCGTCGGCGACCTCACCCAGGGACGGCATGTACCGCAGCCCCTCGCCGCGGAACGCCGCGGCCAGGTCGCCGAACAGCCACGGGCGGCCGAGGCAGCCACGCCCGACGACCACGCCGTCGGCGCCGGTCTCGTCGATCATCCGGAGCGCGTCGGCGGCCGACCAGATGTCGCCGTTGCCGAGGATCGGGATGTCGGTGACGGTCTCCTTCAGCGTGGCGATCGCGGACCAGTCGGCGTGCCCGGAGTAGTGCTCGTTCGCGGTGCGGGCGTGCAGCGACACCGCGGCGACACCGGCGTCGCGCGCGATGCGTGCGGCGTCGAGGTAGGTCAGGTGGTCCTCGTCGATGCCCTTGCGCATCTTCACCGTGACGGGGACGTCACCGGCGGCACGCACGGTCTTCGTGACGAGCTCCTGGAAGAGGTCGAGCTTCCAGGGCAGCGCCGCGCCGCCGCCCTTCCGCGTCACCTTGGGAACGGGGCAGCCGAAGTTCAGGTCGATGTGGTCGGCACGGTCTTCGCCCACCAGGATCGACGCCGCTTCGGCCACGGTGTTCGGCTCGACGCCGTACAGCTGGATCGACCGCGGGGTCTCGGACTCGTGGTGCTGGATGAGCTGCATCGACACGGGCGTCCGTTCGACGAGCGCGCGCGAGGTGATCATCTCGCACACGTACAGGCCGGCGCCGTACTCGCGGCAGAGCCGGCGGTAGGCCATGTTCGTGATGCCCGCCATCGGCGCGAGCACGACCGGCACGTCGACCTCGATGGGGCCGATGCGCAGGGGCTTCGCCGGACGGGTCGCCGTCCCGGGTGCGTCAGTGATCGTCATACGTCTCCCATTCTCCCACGTCGGTGCGCGCCGGTAGCGTTCTCCACATGACTACCGACGCCAGCACCCGGTTCGACGCCGACGCCGAGGCCCGTGGCCTGCCGGTCGAAGTGGTCGAGCGCCCGGCCGCGAACTCCCTGCACGAGGCCGCCGGACTGCTCGGCATCGAGCCCGGCGACATCGTCAAGACCCTGGTGGTGAAGCGCCACGACGGCGGGTTCCTGCTCGCCCTGGTGCCCGGCGGCCGCAGCATCGCCTGGAAGAAGCTCCGCACGGTCGTCGGCGTCAACAAGCTCTCGATGCCCGACGCCACCACTGCGCTCGAAGCGTCCGGCTACGAGCGCGGCACCATCACGCCGATCGGTGCCACGGGCGACCTGCCGGTGTACGCCGACGAACGCATCGTCGGCCGCCGGGTCGCCCTGGGCGCCGGCCGGCACGGTGCGAGCGCCTTCGTCGACGCCGACGCGCTCGTCGCCGCCTACGGCGCGACCGTCGCCGACATCACCGACGAGGAACCGCAGCGCGACTGACGCAACCGTCAGTCCGGCACCTCGGACCAGTCGCCCTCGGCCCCGGCGAACGAGCCGGCGTCGATCAGGCAGGCGTCGCCCTCGCAGACCGGCGCACCGCCGGGCGTGACGAGCGTCAGCAACGCGGGACGGGCCTCCAGACCGGGGACGCCGGAACCACCGAACGCACCCGGCAGCCCCGTGAGCGCGTCCGGGACGGACGGCACCGACGTCACGGCCTGGAGGCGCACCGCGCCCTGGTCGCTGATGGTCATGTCCGTCATCGGGGCACCGCCACGTCCGCGCTCGCGTCGTCCGCAGCGCGCTCGGCCGCCGAGGCGACCTCCTCCGGCGTGGTCTCGCGGAGCGCGACCACCTGGCGGAGCACCTGCTCGAACGCCGTGGGGTCCTGGGCGCCGGAGACGCCGTACTTGCCGTCGATCACGAAGAAGGGCACGCCGTTGATCCCGTACGCCTGCGCCTGGGCCTGGTCGGCGCGGACCGCGGCGAGCTGGGCGTCGTCGCGCAGGGTGCTGAGGACCTCGTCGCGGTCGAGGCCGATCTCCGCAGCCAGGTCGGCGAGCGAGGACTCCTGTCCGACGTGTTCGCCGCGCTCGAAGTAGGCGGTGAACAGACGCTCGACCATCTCGAGCTGCTTGCCGTACTGCTTGGCGAGGTGGATGACCTGGTGTGCCTTCACCGTGTTGGTGTGGTGCATGGCCTCGAAGTCGTAGTCGAGACCGACGCCAGCGGCGATGGCGGTGACCTGGTCGAGCATCTGCTGCGCCTGGTCGACGGGCATGCCCTTGTGGCCCGAGAGGAACTCGGCCTCGGTGCCCTCGAAGTCGACGGGGGTGTCCGGGCTGAGCTCGAAGGAGTGGTACTCGACCTCGACGGGGCGGCCCTCGCTCGAGGCGCCGAACGCGGCGACGCCGGCCTCGAACTTGCGCTTGCCGATGTAGCACCAGGGGCAGGCGATGTCCGACCAGACATCGACCTTCACGGAGTCGTTCATGCTGACCCCAACGCGCTCCTGCGGCGCGCATTCCCGCCGCTGGCAGCAAAACACCGGTGTTCGCAGGTCGAGCACCCTGCTGCGGGTGTGCAACACACGAACACCGGTGTCTTGCGGGGCCGCGAGACCCCTACGCGCCGAGCAACCGCTGCGCCAGGTACCCCTGCAGCTGGTCGAGCGAGACGCGCTCCTGGCCCATGGTGTCGCGCTCGCGCACCGTGACGGCCTTGTCCTCGAGCGTGTCGAAGTCGACCGTGATGCAGAACGGCGTGCCGATCTCGTCGTGGCGACGGTAGCGACGGCCGATGGCACCGGCGTCGTCGAAGTCCACGTTCCAGTTCTTGCGCAGGTCGTCGGCCAGGCCGCGGGCGACGGGCGAGAGCTGCTCGTTGCGCGACAGCGGCAGGACGGCGGCCTTCACCGGGGCCAGGCGCGGGTCGAGGCGCAGGACGGTGCGCTTGTCGACACCGCCCTTCGCGTTGGGGGCCTCGTCCTCGTGGTACGAGTCGAGCAGGAACGCCATGAGTGCACGGGTCAGCCCGAACGACGGCTCGATGACGTACGGCACGTACTTCTCGTTGGCGGCCTGGTCGAAGAACCGGAGGTCCTGGCCGGACGCCTCGATGTGGTTGTTCAGGTCGAAGTCGGTGCGGTTCGCGACGCCCATCAGCTCGCCCCACTCCGAGCCGGTGAAGCCGAAGCGGTACTCGATGTCGGCGGTGGCGTCGGAGTAGTGCGCCCGCTCGCCGTCCGGCACGTCGAAGCGGCGCAGGTTCTCCGGGTCGATGCCGAGGTCGGTGTAGAACGCGACCGAGTCGGCGATCCACTGCTCGTAGTGCTCCTCGGCCGAGGCCGGCGGCACGAAGTACTCGATCTCCATCTGCTCGAACTCGCGCGTGCGGAAGATGAAGTTGCCGGGCGTGATCTCGTTGCGGAACGCCTTGCCGACCTGACCGATGCCGAACGGAGGCTTCATGCGGCTGGTCGTGACGACCTGCGCGAAGTCGACGAAGATGCCCTGGGCCGTCTCGGGGCGCAGGAAGTTCAGGCCCTCTTCCGACTCGACCGGGCCGAGGTAGGTCTTGAGCATCCCGGAGAACTCGCGGGGCTCGGTCCACTCGCCGCGGGTGCCGCAGTTCGGGCAGGCGATCTCGCCCATGCCGCCCTCGGGGGCGCGGCCCTTCTTCGCCTCGAACGCCTCGAGCAGGTGGTCCTCGCGGAACCGGTGGTGGCAGTGCAGGCACTCGACCAGCGGGTCGGTGAAGGTCGCGACGTGCCCGGAGGCCTCCCACACCTTGCGGGGCAGGATCACCGCGGAGTCGAGTCCGACCATGTCCCCGCGGCCGCGGACGAACCGCTGCCACCACTGGCGCTTGATGTTCTCCTTGAGCTCCACACCGAGGGGCCCGTAGTCCCATGCGGAGCGGGAGCCTCCGTAGATCTCACCCGACTGGAAGACGAAGCCGCGGCGCTTGGCCAGGGCGATGACGCTGTCGAGACGGGAGGGCTGTGCCAAAGGGTGCTCCAGAGGTCGCCGAGCTGGGTGCTCGGTGCGGAAACGGTCCGGGCAAGACTACCGGCGATCCTGGCCCGGGAGGCCCGCCCCGCGTCCGCCCTCCACGCTCACCCGCGCGACGTGCCCGGCCCCACCCCGCCGAGCGCGGCCACGACGTCGGTCACGTCGGACTCGTCGTTCCACAGGTGGAACGCGATGCGCAGTCGCCCGGCACGCCCCGAGGCGGTGACGCCCGCGGCGGTGAGGGCCCGGAGGGCCGCCCCGTCGGCGTCCGCGAACGTCACGATCGCCTGCCCGTCGCCCTGCCGAGACGACCCGAGGGCGTCGCACAGCCGATCCGCGAGACCGGTGGCGTGCCTCCAGACCGCCCGCTGGTCGAGCGCGACCGCGTGTTCGAGCGCGGCCACGGCACCGGGCCACGCCTGCCAGGCCGGCGAGACGTCGAAGCGACGCGCGTCGTCGGCCAGGTGCATGGCGGGGCCGTAGCAGGAGGACCAGACGTCCGCTCCCGCGTACCAGCCGGCCTGCACCGGGCGGAGCCGGCCGAGGGCGGTGTCGGAGAGCGTCATGAAGGCGACGCCGCGCGGAGCGCAGAGCCACTTGTAGGTGTGCGTGAGCGTCACGTCGAACGGTGCGGCGTCGACGGGCAGCACGCCGGCGGCCTGCGTGAGGTCGCAGAGGGTCAGGGCGCCGACGCGTCGGGCGGCGGCCACGACCGGGTCGGGGTCGGTGACCACGCCGGTCGCGGACTGCACCGCGGACCACGCGACCAAGGCGGTGTCGGGCCCGACGGACGCCGCGAGCCGCTCGAGCGGGACGCTCCGGACCCGGACGCCGCGGTGCGCCTGGGCGAGGAACGGGAAGACGACCGAGCTGAAGTCGCCGTCGGGGACGACCACCTCGGCGCCGTCCGGCAGCGCGTCGGCGACGACCGCGGCCATCACCGAGGTCTGCGATCCCGTCGCCACGCGCTCCACCGGGACGCCGACCAGCGCGGCGAAGAGCGCCCGTCCCTGCTCGACCAGCGCGCCGTACCGGGCGGGCGACGTCTCGGCCCGGGACCACGCGTCGAGGTCGGCGCGCTGGGCGGCGAGGGTGCCGCGGGTCGGCAGGCCCGCTGTGCACGCCGCAAGGTAGCCGCGGCCGGCGGGGAAGGAGTCCATGCGGACAGCGTCCTCGTTCCCGCCCCATCACACCAGAGCCGGTTCGTTGTGCCACCGATAACATCGGGTGATGGACGAGATCGATCCCCAGTTGCTCCGGGTCCTCCGCGCCGTGGCCGACGGCGGGTCGATCACCCGCGCTGCCGCCGCACTCGGGTCGAGCCAGCCGGCCGTCAGCCAGCTGCTGGCCCGGGCCGAGCAGCGTCTCGGCCACGCGCTGGTCCTGCGGGGCGGACGGGGCGCGACCCTCACGCACGCGGGGCAGGTGCTCGCCGACCATGCCCTGCACGTCCAGGCCGCGCTGACCGCGGCGCGCGAGGACCTCGACGCCGTCGGTGGACTCAGCCGTGGCCGGGTGCGACTCGCCGGGTTCCCGAGCGCGTCCTCCGCCCTCGTGCCCGCGGTGCTCGCCCGGCTCGCCGCGACGGCGCCCGGCGTGACGACCTCGTACGTCGAGGTCGAGCCACCCGAGGCACTCGACCTGCTGCGCGGCGGCGAGGTCGACGTCGCCCTGACCTTCACCTACGTCGGTGACGAGGTCGGGACCACCCCGGACGCGGGCCTCGTGACCCGGGCACTCGGTCGCGACCCGCTCGCGCTGGTGACGCCGGTCGAGCCAGGAGGCGCTGCGCGACTCCGCCCCGCCGGCTCCACCGTCGTGGACCTCGCGTCCCACCACGACGCCCGGTGGATCGGGGGCTGCCCGCGTTGCCGTGGGCACCTGCTCGCGTCGTGCGCGAGCGCGGGGTTCACGCCGGACATCGTGCTGGAGACGGACAACGCGGCCGCGGTGGTGGGGCTCGTCGCCGCCGGGCTCGGGGTGGCGCTGCTCCCCCGGCTGGCACTCGCGACGACGGTCATCCCCGCCGGTGTCGCGATCGACCCCGTGGACGACGAGCTCGCCCGGCGTGTCGAGGTCGTCGTCGCCCGTGGTGCCGACCGTGTGCCGAGCGTCCGTGCGGCGCTCGACGCGGTGCGCTCCGCCGCCCACCTGCTCGAGGGGCCGCTGCCGGGTTGAGGGGCCGGGCTCGGGGGCTCGGGCTCGGGCTCGGGCTCGGGCTTGGGCTTGGGCTCTGGCTAGGCCGTCGGGGTGTCGACCGCGCCGCCGTAGCGTCGGTCGCGGCTGGCGTACTCCTCGATCGCACCCCACAGGTCGGTGCGACGGAAGTCCGGCCAGAGCCGGTCGAGGAACACCATCTCGGCGTAGGCGGACTGCCACAGCAAGAAGTTGCTCGTGCGCTGTTCCCCCGAGCTCCGGAGGAACAGGTCGACGTCGGGCATCTCGGGCACGTACAGCCGCTTGGCGAGAGCCTTCTCGGTGA
Organism: Curtobacterium sp. VKM Ac-2852; assembly: GCF_013205045.1. Taxonomy (NCBI): domain Bacteria; kingdom Bacillati; phylum Actinomycetota; class Actinomycetes; order Micrococcales; family Microbacteriaceae; genus Curtobacterium; species Curtobacterium sp. VKM Ac-2852. The sequence continues at coordinate 220,927 of NZ_JABMLI010000002.1, read as the reverse complement.
CCTGGCTCGGCTTCAGGCGTCCGGCGGCGACGTCCTCGGCCATGCCCCGCACGGCGTCGACGATCTCGTTCCGGCCGCCGTAGTTCACGCACATCGTCAGCGTGAGGACGTCGTTGCCCGCCGTCATCCGCTCGGCGGTCTCGAGCTCGTCGATGACGCTCCGCCACAGCCGCGGGCGCCGGCCGGCCCACCGCACCTTGACGCCCCACTGGTGCAGCTGGTCACGGCGACGGCGGATGACGTCGCGGTTGAAGCCCATCAGGAACCGGACCTCTTCCGGGGAGCGCTTCCAGTTCTCCGTCGAGAACGCGTACGCCGACACGTGCCCGACGCCGATCTGGATCGCCCCGGCGACGACGTCGAGCAGCGAGGCCTCGCCCGCCTTGTGCCCCTCGATCCGCGTCAGGCCGCGGCCGTTCGCCCACCGGCCGTTGCCGTCCATGACGATGGCCACGTGCTCCGGCACGAACCGGGCCGGGATCGCCGGGGGCGTCTCGCCGGTCCAGTCGATCGGGCGGAACGGTTCGACGTCGTCGGGGCGGCGGGGGCTCATGCGGTGGGGGCTCCTTCGACAGCGGGATCAGGATCGGGCTCGGGTACGGCGGGTGCCGGGGTCGAGGCCACCGCGCGCGCCGTCGCCTCGGGTCCGCCGTGGGTCTGCGGCACCGGCATCGGGTGTTCGGAGCGGTCGACGTGCGGCAGGGACCGGAGCGATCGTTCCAGGTGCCACTGGGCGTAGGCCGCGACCACGCCGGAGGCCCGCGAACGCGTCCGCTCGTCGGTGGCGTCGACCGTCGCCCAGTCACCGGCGAGCAGGGAGCCGAGCACCCCGAGCGTCGCCGGGTCGAGCCGCGGGGTCCCCGGTGGTGCCGCACGGTCGGCGACGACACCGCCGAGCTGCACCACGAACGCCGAGTGCGGGCCGGGCTCCCCCGTCACCGCACAGTCGCTGAACGAGGGGGCCCACCCCGCGATGCTCATCGCACGGAGCAGGTACGAGTCGAGGGTCGCGCTGGACTGGTGCTCACCGCGCGACAACGAGCGGAGCGCCCCGACGAGCAACAGGTACTGCTGCAGCCCGGCGTCGGCCTCGCTCAGTCGGTCGGCGGTCTCGACCATGGCGCTGGCCGCGGTGTAGGCGCCGTAGTCGGCGACGATCTGGGCCCCGTACGCGCCGAGGGACTCCGCCTGGGTGACGATGTCGAGCGAACGGCCCTCGTAGAACTGGGCGTCGACGACCATGAACGGCTCGAGGCGGCTGCCGAACTTCGACGCGGTCCGCCGCACGCCCTTGGCCACGGCGCGGATCTTGCCGTGCTGCCGCGAGAGCATCGTGACGATGCGGTCGGCTTCACCGAGCTTGTGGGTGCGCAACACGACGCACTCGTCCCGGTACAGCGGCATGCCCCCAGTATCCCCCGCCCCGCCGACAGCCGCGTGCGGTGCGGGCGGGAGGCTCGGGGGTACCGAGTGGAATCGGGCATACCCGGTCGGAAGGAACGACCAGGTACGCCCGATTCGACCCGCAATCGCGCGTGACGGGGGAAAGACCGGGCACAGACGGGAGGCGCGCTGCGGGACGGACCCGCACCGCGCCTCCAGGGCTGGTTGCGTCTCAGGCCGAGACGAGCTCCGGTGCGCCGGCCGCGGCACCCGCGCGCACCGCGCGGTTCACCGCGGACACGATCGCCTTGAGCGACGCCGTCGAGATGTCGGCGTCGATGCCGACGCCCCACAAGCGCACCCCGTCGACGTCGAGCTCGACGTAGGACGCCGCCTTCGCGTCACCGGAGGCGCTCATCGTGTGCTCCGAGTAGTCGTACAGCGTGACCTGGACGCCCTGCTCGGCGAGCACCTTCAGGAACGCGTCGATGGGACCGGTGCCGACGGCCTCGGCCGTGACCGCGCCCTCGTCGACCCGGAGTGCCACGGACAGCGAGGTCGTGCCCTCGAAGTCGCTCGACGTCGCCGTCTTGGTGAGCTCGTACCGGCCCCACTTCTCGTCGTCGATCGACGCGGGCAGGTACTCGTCCTGGAACACGTCCCAGATGCGCTGCGACGAGAACTCGCCGCCCTCGGTGTCGGTGTGCCGCTGCACGACGCCGGAGAACTCGATCTGCAGCTTGCGGGGCAGGTCAAGGGCGTGGTCGGTCTTGAGCAGGTACGCCACACCGCCCTTGCCTGACTGCGAGTTGACGCGGATGACGGCCTCGTACGACCGGCCGATGTCCTTCGGGTCGACCGGCAGGTACGGCACCGCCCACTCGATCTCGTCGATGTCCTTGCCCGCGGCGGCGGCCTTGGCCTTCATCGCCTCGAAGCCCTTGTTGATGGCGTCCTGGTGCGAGCCGCTGAACGCCGTGTACACGAGGTCGCCCGCCCACGGCTGTCGCTCGGGCACCGGCAGCTGGTTGCAGTACTCGACGGTGCGCTTCACCTGGTCGATGTCGGCGAACGAGATCTCCGGGTCGATGCCCTGCGTGAACAGGTTCATCCCGAGGGCGACCAGGTCCACGTTGCCGGTGCGCTCACCGTTGCCGAACAGGCAGCCCTCGATGCGGTCGGCGCCTGCCATGTAGCCGAGCTCGGCGGCCGCGACCGCGGTGCCGCGGTCGTTGTGCGGGTGCAGCGACAGGATGACGTCCTCGCGGTGGGCGAGGCGGCGGGACATCCACTCGATCGAGTCGGCGTAGACGTTCGGCGTGGCCATCTCGACGGTGGCGGGCAGGTTGATGATGACCTTGCGCTCGGGCGTCGGCTCGAAGACCTCGAGGACGGCGTTGCAGATCTCCAGTGCGACCTCGAGTTCGGTGCCCGTGTAGGACTCCGGCGAGTACTCGTAGTAGATCGTCGTGTCGTGCTGCAGCGTCGCCTCGGCGGCCTTGCAGAGCTTCGCGCCGGTGACCGCGATGTCCACGACGCCCTGCACGTCGGTGCGGAAGACGACCTCGCGCTGCACGATGCTCGTCGAGTTGTACAGGTGGACGATGGCCTGCTTCGCGCCGTCGATCGCCTCGTAGGTGCGCTGGATGAGGTGCTCGCGCGCCTGGGTCAGCACCTGGATGGTGACGTCGTCGGGGATCGCGCCCTCGTCGATCAGCGACCGGACGAAGTCGAAGTCGGTCTGCGAGGCGCTCGGGAACCCGACCTCGATCTCCTTGTAGCCCATCCGGACGAGGAGGTCGAACATCGCCCGCTTGCGCTCGGCGTCCATCGGGTCGATGAGGGCCTGGTTGCCGTCACGCAGGTCGACGGCACACCAGCGCGGTGCCTTGTCGATGCGCTTCGTGGGCCAGGTGCGGTCCGGCAGGTCGACGCTGATCTGCTCGTGGAACGGGACGTACTTGTGGATCGGCATCCCGGAGGGCTGCTGGGTGTTCTGCATCGTTCTTCGCTTTCGTCGCGTGTTCGTGAGCTGTTGTGGTGCGGCCACGACGGACTCCGCGACGAGGTGGGCCGGAGTGTCAGGCCTCGTCGCGGCAGCGAAGGAGGAGGAGTGCCGAGTACATCGGGACCCACGGTAGCACCGGTGTACCAGGCTGGCGCAAGCGTGTGACGCGGGACCGCCCGGTGCTTCGGCAGGGCGTGCCGAGTGGGTGCCGGGGAGGTGCCGGGTGGTCGAGACCTGCCGCGCGCCGGTCGCCGAGCGGTCACGGTCTGTCGCCCCGGGCGGCGTCCAGACGACGGTTCGTGACACCTCGGCGGACGTGAGCGGCGTGGCGGAGCCGGGCAGGGCACGTCGGCGCGACCACACGACGAACGGGAGGCCCGGTGCCAGCTGGCACCGGGCCTCCCGTGTCGTCGCGTGGTGCGACCAGGGCGACGGGTCAGTCGACCGCGAGCGCCTCGGTCGGCGGGACACGCATGGCGCGCCGCACCGGGGCGATGGTGGCGACGACCGCCAGGACCAGCGCGCCGATCACCACGATGCCGATGGTCAGCGGCGGCAGCACCGGTGCCACGGGCGTCCCGAGCGAGCCGAGCAGCGTCTGCCCGCCGACCCAGCCGTACAGCGTGCCGAGTGCGAGCCCCGAGACGACGGCCGCGACGACCATCTGCACGGCCTCGGTCACGATCATCCGTCGAACCTGCGCGCCGGTCAGGCCGAGCACCCGCAGCAGCCCGAGTTCGCGTCGACGCTGGAGCACCCCGAGCGCCAGGGCGTTCACGACCCCGACGGCGGCGATCACGGCGGAGAACCCGACGATCACGCTGACGACGGCGTTGATCTGCACGAAGAGGTCCCGCTGCGCCTCGATCATCTCGGGGGTGGCGCTCCCCGCGCTCATGGCGCGCATCTCGGTCTCGAGCACGTGCTGCATGATGCCGAGCGCCACCGCGAAGGTGACGAGCAGGGTGACACCGATGACGAGCCCGATGGTCGCCCGCGAGGACCGACCCGGCGCCCGCATCGCGTTCCGTCCGGCGAGCAGGACGACGGGGTCGTGCGAGCCGATGCGGCCGATGAGCTGCAGCACGGGTGGCATCACGATCGTCGCCCCCACGGCGATCCCCGCGAAGGACACGAACCCGCCGAGCGCCGCCGGAAGGACCGCGACCGGGGACAGCGAGCTCACCGCGAGCCCGAGCAGCATCAGCACCGCGCCGCCGGCCATGAGCACGATCGCCCAGACCTTGCGGGCCGTACCGGACCGGACGTCGTCGTGGCTCGGCTCGACGGACGACGACAGGGCTTCGAGCGGTGTGACGGTGAGCACGCGGCGCGACCCGGCAGCGAAGGCACCCCAGGTGGCGAGGACGACGGCCACGACCGGCAGGACCAGCTCCCACGGCACGTACGTGTACTCGGCGTCGGGCAGGACCCCGTTGCCCCGCAGGACGACCACGAACAGGGCCGAGAGCGCGGTGCCCACAACGGCGCCGACGACCCCGCCGAGCACGCCGACGACCAGGCCGGTGCGGGTGATCCGCGCACGGAGGGTCGCACCGGTCGCACCGACGAGCCGCTGCAGCGCGATGATCCGGGTCTGCCCGGCGATCAGGGTGGCGCAGGTGTTCGCGGTGACGATCGCGCCGACGTAGAGCGCGATGCCGAGGAACAGCCACCCGACCACCGACAGGATCGCCTTGATCGGTCCGAGGTCGGCGACCCCGGCGGCTCGGAGCGCCTCGGTCACGATCCCCGGTGCGATGACCAGGGCGGAACCGAACGTGGTGCCGAGGGCGGCGACCAGGACGGTGGGGGCGAAGGATCGGATGCCGTTCACGCTGCTGCCTCCATCCCGAGCATCGTCGTGGAGATCGCGCCGGCGTCCATCGCGGGGCGGTCGGCGACGATCCGGCCGTCGGCCAGGAACAGGATCCGGTCGGCGTTCGCGGCCGCCACCGGGTCGTGCGTGACCATGACGACGCTCTGGCCCCATTCCTGGACGGCGCCGCGGAGGATCGCGAGCACGTCGCGCCCCGTGCGGGAGTCGAGCGCGCCGGTCGGTTCATCGGCGACGACCACCGCCGGCCGCGAAGCGAGCGCCCGTGCGATGGCGACGCGCTGCTGTTGCCCGCCGGAGAGCTGGTGCGGCCGGTGCGTCAGCCGGTTGCCGAGCCCGAGCATCTCGACCAGCCGGTCGATCCAGGCGGTCTCCTCGTGCGAGGGCTTGTGCCCGCCGAGCAGGAACGGCAGCCGGATGTTCTCGCTGACGTCGAGCGTCGGGAGGAGGTTGAACGACTGGAACACGAAGCCCAGCCGACGACGACGCAGCTCGGTGAGGTCCTTGTCGCCCAGGGCCGTGATGTCGACGCCGTCGATCTGGATCCGGCCGGCGGACACGGCATCGAGGCCGGCCGCGACGTGCATGAGGGTCGACTTGCCGGACCCGGACGGGCCCATCACCGCGGTGAACTCCCCCGCGCCGATGTCGACGCTGACGTCGTCGAGCGCGGTCACACGTCGGGCGTCGTCGCCGTAGTGCTTGGACACGTGGTCGAGGCGGATGATCGGGGCGTGGCTCGTGGTCATGCATCCACGATGGCGGTCAGGGGTCCCGTCCCGCGTCGCCCGCTCGGCTCCTGTGGATCGTCCGCTCGGCTCGGTTGCCTGTGGAGGGGTCATCCCCGCGGATGACCCGGCATCAGTCGGCCTTGGTGACGAGCCCGTGTTCGTGGGCGAAGACCACGAGGCGCACCCGGTCCCGGAGCTCGAGCTTCGTCAGGACCCGCGAGATGTGCGTCTTCACGGTCGCCTCGCTGACGTACTCGTGCTGGGCGATCTCGCCGTTGCTGAACCCCCGGGCGGCCAGGTCGAAGATCTCGCGCTCACGCGGCGTGAGGTCGGCGAACGCCGCGGGGACGGCGGCAGCGCGTCCGACCGAGTCGTCGTACCGCCGCAGGAGCTCCCGCGTGGCCGACGCGGCGAACACCGCGGTGCCGGCGTGCACGGTCCGGACCGCCGCGAGCAGGAACTCGGGGTCGGCGTCCTTGAGCACGAAGCCGCTCGCACCGGCGCGGATGGCCTTGGCGGCGGCCTCGTCGAAGTCGAACGTGGTCAGCACGAGCACCTTCGCACCGTCGGTGCCGGACTGCTCGACGATGTGGCCGGTCGCCGTGATGCCGTCCATCACGGGCATCCGGACGTCCATCAGCACCACGTCGGGACGGGTCCGTCGGACGAGTTCGACCCCCTCGGCACCGTCGCCCGCCTCGCCGACGAACCGCAGGTCGGGCTGTGAGTCGACGAGCATCCGGATGCCGGTGCGGAACAGCGCCTGGTCGTCGACGAGGGCAACACGGATCGAGTGCTCGTCGGTCGGGATCGTGGTCATCGGGCGGTGCGCTCCTGCTCGGTCGGGGTGATCCGGCCGCGGGGCATCTGCCCGCTGGCCGGGACGGTCGGCATCCGGACGGCGACCGCGAAGTCGTCCCCTCGGGCCCCGGCGGTCATGGTGCCGCCGGTCATCACGGCGCGCTCGCGCATGCCGACCAGGCCGTGGCCCGTCCCGGGGCCGCGGACCCCGTCGTCCGCGCGTCGGTTCACGACGGCGATCTCGACCGTGTCCGGCCGGTAGGTCAGGGCGGCACGCACCGGGCTGCCGGGCTCTCCGTGCTTGTACGCGTTCGTCAGGCTCTCCTGCACGATCCGGTAGACGGCGAGCTGCGTGGTGGTGGGCAGCCCGGCGGGGTCGCCCTCGCGTTCCACCCGCACGTCGAGCCCGAGCTGCCGCATCTCGTCGACGAGCCGGTCGATGTCGTCGATCTCGGGCGTCGGCGCGGTCCCCTGCTCGTGCCGGAGCGCGCCGAGGAGCTCGCGCACGTCGCCGAGGGCTCGGCGGGCCGTGGCCGAGATGGTGCTGAGGGCCTGGTCGGCCACCGCGGGGTCGGCCTTCAGGGCGTACCGGGCACCGTCGGACTGCGCGATGACGACCGCGAGCGAGTGCGCGACGATGTCGTGCATGTCGCGGGCGATCCGCACGCGCTCCTGCTCGACCGCGACAGCCCGATCGGCCCGCGCGGCGTCACGCTCGGCAAGCAGCTGGGCCTCGCGACTCATGCTCGCCGAGCGACGGGTCCGGACCACGAGTCCGGCGAGCCACGGGAGCAGCAGCAGGAGCAGGACGACGGCGAAGAACGACAGGGTGACCTGCAGCGACTCCGGCACCGACTTCGAGGTGGTCTCGTAGGTGAGGCGGTTCTGGTAGTCGTCGAAGCCCATGTACGCCGCCGCCGCCACGGACCCGAGGATCGCCGACACGAGCCCGGCCAGCCGCACACGGCGGCTGCCGTAGGCACTCGTCGTGTACATGACGCCGGCGATGAAGGCGTTCGAGACGTCCGGCACCTGCAGGGTGGCCATCTCGAAGACCGCGAACACCCACGCCACGGCCAGGGCGAGCCCGGGTGACAGACGCCGGATGGCCAGGGCGCCGGTCATCCCGACGACGGTGACCACGGACAGCGGCCCGTCGAGCCCGCGCCCGCTGGCGACCAGCACGAGGCCGCCGAGCAGCACGGCGATCAGCAGGTCGGTGATGACCTGCGCGCGCAGCATGGGACGGAACACCCGTCCACGGTACGGCGGGTCGCTCGTCCCCGCGTCCCTCGCCCGGATGACCCGGGGTGCGAGCGGCCGACGGTCAGAAGCCGAGGCGTCCGAGCTGCTTCGGGTCACGCTGCCACTCCTTGGCCACCTTCACGCGGATGTTCAGGTAGACGTGCCGGCCGCCGAGCAGCGACTCGATCTCGACGCGGGCCCGGGAACCGACGTCCTTCAGGCGCTCGCCCTTGTGTCCGATGACGATCGCCTTCTGGCTGTCCCGCTCGACGAACAGGTTCGCGAAGATGCGCAGGGGGCCGTCGGCGTCGTCGTCCGCGTCGGGCTCGACGATGTCCTCGATGACCACGGCGAGCGAGTGCGGTAGCTCGTCACGGACACCCTCGAGCGCAGCCTCACGGATGAGCTCGCCGATTCGCTCCTCGTCGGTCTCCTCGGTCACCGCGCTCGAGTCGTACAGCTGCGGCGACTCGGGGAGCAGGGCGGTGATCACGCCGAGCAGGTCTTCGAGCTGCATGCCCCTGGTGCCCGAGGTCGGCACCACGGCGTCCCAGTCGCGGAGCTTCGAGACGGCCAGCAGCTGCTCACCGACGCGGTCCTTCGAGGTGCTGTCGATCTTCGTGACGATCGCGATCTTCTTGGCGCGCGGGTACTGGTCGAGCGTGTCGTTGATGAACCGGTCGCCGGGACCGACGGGCTCGTTCGCCGGCACGCAGAACCCGATCACGTCGACGTCGCCGAGCGTGGACTGCACGAGGTCGTTGAGCCGCTCGCCGAGCAGGGTGCGCGGACGGTGCACGCCCGGGGTGTCGACGATGATCACCTGGCCGTCGGGCCGGTGCACGATCCCGCGGATGGCGCGCCTGGTGGTCTGCGGCTTCGACGAGGTGATGGCGACCTTCTCGCCCACCAGGGCGTTGGTCAGCGTCGACTTGCCGACGTTCGGACGGCCGACGAACGAGACGAAGCCCGCGCGGTAGGGCTTCTCCGAGCCGGCCTGGGTGGTGTCGGGGTCGGTCATGCGTGCGTGGTTCCCGTCGTGGTGGGTTCGGCGTCGTCGAAGGCGTCCTCGACGTCGGCCAGGGCGTGGGTGCGTTCGGCGAGCACGGTGATGAGGTGGCGGCGCTTGCCCTCCACCCGGTCGGCGGTCAGGACGACCCCGGACACGGTGACGGTGTCGCCGGAGACGGCGAGGTGTCCGAGCTCCTTGGTGAGCAGGCCACCGGCGGTGTCGACGTCGTCGTCGTCGAGCTCGATGCCGAACAGGTCGCCGAGCTCGTCGATCGGCAGTCGAGCGGAGATCCGCCAGATGCCCGGTTCGACCTCGGTCCGGTCGACGACGGCGCGGTCGTACTCGTCGGAGATGTCGCCGACGAGCTCTTCGATCAGGTCCTCCATGGTCACCAGCCCGGCGACACCGCCGTACTCGTCGACCACCAGCACCAGGTGGTTCTTGGCGACCTGCATGTGCCGCAGGGTGTCGTCGGCGTGCTTCGACTCCGGCACGAACTCGGCGGGCCGCAGCAGCCGGCTGACCCGCTCGCTGCGGGACGCCGGCCGTTCGTACAGCCACCGCGCGACGTCGCGCAGGTAGAGCACCCCCCGCACGTCGTCGCTGTCCTTACCCGTCACCGGCATCCGGGACACCCCGGCCGCCAGGAACTGCTCCATGGCCGCGGCCAGCGTCTCCGCACCGTCGACGGTGAGCATGTCCGTGCGGGGCACCATGACCTCGCGCACCAGGGTGTCGCTGAACTCGAACACCGAGTGGATGAGCTCGCGGTCCTCGTCCTCGAGCACGTTGCTCTCGGTGGCCTCGTCGACGAGCGAGAGCAGCTGCTCCTCGCTCGACACGGTGGAGGCGCTCCGGCCGCGGCCAGGGGTGACGCGGTCGCCGATCCGCACGAGCAGCCCGGCCAGCGGACCGAGCACGATGCGGACACCACGGACGATGCCGCCGGTCGCACCGATCAGCCGCTCGGCGTGGGCGCGTCCGACGCTGCGCGGACTCGACCCGACCAGCACGAACGACACCGCGGTCATGATCGCGGCGGAGACGACGAGTGCGATCCACCAGCTGTCGAAGGCGCGTACGAGGGCGATCGTGACGAGCACCGCAGCCGCGGTCTCGGCGAGGACCCGGAAGAAGTTCAGCGCGTTGACGTGCGCCCCGACGTCGTCGGCGATCGCCTCGATGGCGCGGCGGCGCTTGTTGCCCCTGGCGATCTCCTCGAGGTCGGCACGGGAGACCACCGAGAGTGCGGCGTCGCTCGCGGCGAGGAGCCCGCCGAGCACGACGAGCCCCAGCGCCACCGCGAGGAGTCCGGCGACGACGACCACCGGCTACCGCCCTCGGTGCTGGGCGGCGAAGGCGGTCAGGATCTCGCCCTGGATGCCGAACATCTCGGCCTTCTCGTCGGGCTCGGCGTGGTCGAAGCCGAGCAGGTGCAGGATGCCGTGGCAGGTGAGCAGCAGCATCTCGTCGGTGCTCGAGTGCCCGGCGGTCTTCGCCTGCTCCTCGGCCACCTGCGGGCAGAGCACGATGTCGCCCAGCAGCCCGGCCGGCGTGGGGTCGTCCTCGGTGCCGGGGCGCAGTTCGTCCATCGGGAAGCTCAGGACGTCCGTCGGTCCGGGCTCGTCCATCCACCGGACGTGCAGCTGCTCCATCGCACCCTCGTCGACCAGCACGATCGCGAGCTCGGCATCGGCGTGGACGTGCATCGCGTCCAGGGCGAACGCGGCGAGCCGCTGGATCGCGGCCTCGTCCACCTCGACGCCGGACTCGTTGTTGAGCTCGATGCTCACCGGGTGCCTCCTCGGGCGTCGTTCTGGGGGTACGGGGGTCGTGCGCGGTCCTGCGGCGGTCGCCCACGGCGTTCGGCGCGGTTCGCTCCGTCGGGGTTGCCGACCGGGGCGGTGCCGCGGCCACCGGGGCGCTGCCCGGCCTGCTCGGCGAGGCGCTCCTCGTCGTAGACCGTGTACGCGTCGACGATCCGGCCGACGAGGGTGTGGCGGACCACGTCCTCGCTGCCGAGACGGGCGAAGTGGATGTCCTCGACCTGGTCGAGGATGCGCGTCACGAGCCGGAGACCGGAGACGTTGCCCGGCAGGTCGACCTGGGTGATGTCACCCGTGATGACCATCTTCGAACCGAACCCGAGCCGGGTCAGGAACATCTTCATCTGCTCGGGCGTGGTGTTCTGCGCCTCGTCGAGCACCACGAAGGAGTCGTTGAGGGTCCGGCCACGCATGTACGCCAGCGGGGCGACCTCGACGGTGCCGGCCGCCAGGAGCTTCGGGACCAGTTCCGGGTCCATCATCTCGTTGAGGGCGTCGTACAGCGGGCGCAGGTACGGGTCGATCTTGTCGGTGAGCGTGCCCGGCAGGAAGCCGAGCCGCTCGCCGGCCTCGACCGCGGGACGGGTGAGGATGATCCGGTTGACCTCGCGCCGCTGCAGCGCCTGCACGGCCTTGGCCATCGCCAGGTACGTCTTGCCGGTACCGGCCGGACCGATGCCGAACGTGATGGTGTGCTCGTCGATGGCGTCGACGTAGGCGCGCTGCCCGTCCGTCTTCGGGCGGACGGACTTGCCGCGGCTCGACACGATCGGGGTGCCGAAGGTGTCGGACGGCTTGCGGTCGTCGTCGAGGATGCGTGCGGACATCGGGATGTCGGACGGGCCGATCTCCTGCCCGCGCCTGACCATGCCGACGAGCTCGTCGACGAGCGCCTTCGCGCGTGCGACATCGCGCTCGGGCCCGGTCAGCGTGACCTCGTTGCCACGGACGACGACCCGGACGCCCGAGTACTGGCGCTCGACGGTCTTGAGCAGACGGTCCTGGGGACCGAGCAGCTGCACCATGGCGATGCCGTCGACCTGGAGCGAGACCGAGACGGACTCGTCGTCGGCGGCGGTGGGCTGTACTGGTTCGTTAACCGGCAAGGGTGCCTTCCTGCAGTTCACCTGCGAGTACGTGCGCGTGCACGTGGAACACGGTCTGACCGGCGGCTTCGCCGGTGTTGAAGACGAGTCGGAACTGGCCGTCGGCGCGCTCGTCGGCGATGCGCTGCGCGGTGGCGACGACGTGGGCCAGCAGGTCGGGGTCGCCCGCTGCGAGTTCGCCGACGTTGGCGTACTGCTCGGTCTTGGGGACGACGAGCACGTGGACGGGAGCCTTCGGGGCGATGTCCTCGATCGCGATCACACGGTCGTCCTCGGCGACGATGGTCGCCGGGATCTCGCGCGCGATGATCTTGGAGAAGACGCTGGGCGTGCTGCTGCTCATGGGTCCATCGTAGGACGCGCCCGACGGCGTGGTCCGGCTCACCAGCGACCCAGTCGCGCCTGCAGGACAGCGAGTGCCGCCGGTCCGGCGGTGGACGTGCGGAGCACGCTGTCGCCGAGTCGGACCCGCACGGCGCCCGCGGCCTCGAGCCGGTCGAGCTCCGCGCCGTCGATGCCTCCTTCGGGGCCGACGACGAGGGCGATGTCCTCGGCGTCCGTCGGGGGCTCCCAGGTGGCGAGCCGCACGGTCGCGGTCGGGTCGAGCAGGACGAGGGTGGTCCCGTCCCCGAGCGCGGACACGAGCTGTCCGGTCGTCACCAGCGGCGCGACGACGGGCACCCGCGGACGGATCGCCTGCTTCGCGGCTTCGTGCGCGATCGCGGCCCATCGGGCACGGCCCTTCTCGACCTTCGCGCCGTCCCACCGGGAGACGCTGCGCGCGGCCGACCACGGCACCACCCGGTCGACGCCGATCTCGGTCGCCGCCTGCACGGCCATCTCGTCGCGACCGCCCTTGGCCAGGGCCTGCACGAGTGTCAGCGACGGGCGCGGTGCGTCCTGGTGCTCGACGGTCTCGACCGCGAGCTCCAGCGTGTCCTTGCCGAGTGCCGTCACCGGACCGGAGACCACGGTGCCCCGGCCGTCGGCGATCCGCAGGACCTCGCCGACCCGGACGCGCGCGACGGAGACCGCGTGCCGGCCCTCGGCGCCGTCGAGCGACACCGGGTCACCGACGGCGACGCCGTCCAGCGAGTCGACGAGGTACAGCGACGCCATCAGTGGTTGAAGAACCGGTCGCGGAGCTTGCCGAACATGCCCTGCTGGAACCGGGCGAGCTGCGGCGCGGTGGTCTTGTGCGACTTCGCGAGCTGCTCGACCAGCTGCCGTTCCTTGTGGGACAGCTTGGTCGGCGTGACGACCTGCACGCCGACCCGCAGGTCACCGCGGCCGTTCCCGCGCAGCTTCGTGATGCCGCGGTCCTTGATGACGAGGACGTCGGCACTCTGCACACCGGGACGGATCTCGAGCTCGACCGGACCGTCGAGGCCGTCGATCGTGGTGGTCGTGCCGAGGACGGCGTCGGTCATGCCGACCTCGAGCGTCGCGAGCAGGTCGTCGCCGTCGCGGCTGAAGACGTCGTCGTGGCGCACGCGGATCTCGAGGTACAGGTCGCCGGACGGGCCGCCGGCCGGACCGACCTCGCCCTGGCCGGGCATCTGCAGGCGGAGTCCGGAGTCGACGCCGGCGGGGACGTCCACCGGCACGGTGCGACGCGCGCGGACGCGGCCCTGACCCTGGCAGGTCGGGCAGGGGCTCGGGATGACGGTGCCGTACCCGCGGCACGTGCCGCACGGGGCGCTCGTCACCACGTTGCCCAGGAGCGAACGGACCTGGCGCTGGATGTGCCCGGAGCCGCCGCAGATGTCGCACGTGCGCGGGCTGGTGCCCGGTGCGCAGCAGGAGCCGTGGCAGGTCTCGCACAGCACCGCCGTGTCGACCTCGACGTCCTTGTGGGTGCCGAAGACGACCTCGTCGAGGTCGACCTCGATGCGGAGCAGGGCGTCCTGGCCGCGCTCGGCACGGCTGCGCGGGCCCGACCCGCGGCCGCCGCCACCGCCGCCGCCGAAGAAGGCGTCGAAGATGTCGCTGAAGCCACCGGCGCCACCACCGAAGGGGCTGTCGGCCTGCGGCCCGGCGTCGTACCGGCGCCGCTGCTCGGGGTCGCTCAGCACGTCGTACGCGTGCGTCACGTCCTTGAAGCGCTCGGCGGCGTCGGGTGCCGGGTTCACGTCCGGGTGGAGCTCACGCGCCAGGCGGCGGTAGGCCTTCTTGATGTCGGCATCGGAGGCGTCTCGCTGGACGCCGAGGACGTCGTAGTGGTCTGCCACGTATCCCTCAGTCGGTTGGGTTCGGTCGGTTGGTCAGTGTTCGCCCAGGAGCTTGGACAGGTAGCGGGCGACGGCGCGGACGGCCGCCATGTTCGTGCCGTAGTCCATGCGGGTCGGTCCGAGGACGCCCAGGCGGGCCACCTCGCCACCGGCCAGGTAGCCGCCGGCGACGATGCTCGTGGCGTCGAGCCCGTACTCGGCGTTCTCGACGCCGATGCTGGCCGCCACCGCGATGTCGTCCACCTGCATCTCCCCGAACAACCGGAGCAGGGTGACTTGTTCCTCGATCGCTTCGAGCACCGGGAAGAGCCCGCCGGAGAAGTCCTGCTCGCTCTTCGCCAGGTTGGCCGCACCGGCCATCAGCAGGCGGTCCTGCCGGTTCGCCGCGACCTGCTCGATGAGCGTGGCGACGACGACCCCGCCGAGCGTCTGGGCGTCGGGGCGGAGCTGCTGCGGCACGGCTCGGAGCGCGGTCGGGACGTCCTGCAGCAGGAGCCCCACCGTCGCGCCGTTCACCACGGTGCGGAGTTCACCCAGCGAGTCTTCGTCGAGCGGGACGTCGGTCTCGACCACGCGCTGTTCGACACGGGCCGTGTCGGTGATGAGCACCACCATCAACCGGGCGTCACCGAGCCGGACGAGCTCGACGTGCTGCACCCGGGCGCGCACCATCGAGGGGTACTGCACCAGGGCGACCTGGTTGGTGAGCTGGCTGAGCAGCCGGACGGTGCGCCCGAGGACCTCGTCGAGGTCGTTCGGGGCGCCGAGGAAGGTCTCGATGGCGTGGCGCTGCGCGCTGGAGAGCGGACGGGCACCCGCCAGGTGGTCCACGAATACGCGGTACCCCTTGTCGGTCGGCACCCGGCCGGACGAGGTGTGCGGCGCGGCGATCAGCTGCTCGTCCTCGAGCAGGGCCATGTCGTTGCGGATCGTCGCGGCGCTGACCCCGAAGGCGTGCCGCTCGACGATGGTCTTCGACCCGACGGGTTCACGCGACGCCACGTAGTCGCGCACGATGGCCTTGAGGACCTCGAGGCTGCGTTCACTGACCACGAGCGCCTCCTTTCCCGATCGACCTGGCACTCGGACGTGTCGACTGCTGATCCTACGCCCGACCGCTGACGGCCCGGGACTTCCGGGCGGTCGGCCGATACGCTTCCGCCATGACCTACGGACAGCAGCCCGACGGCCCCGGACCCGAGCAGCCCGGCGGCCAGTACGGCCACGGCCCCGGTGGCCCCCAGCAGCCCGGCGGACCGCAGTACCCCGGCGGACCGCAGTACCCCGCCGGCTACACCCCGCCCCGGCCGATGAGCCCGGAGGACCAGCGCCTGTGGGCCACGCTGACGCACATCGGCGGCATCTTCTTCAACTTCATCGCACCGTTGGTCGCTTACCTGGTCCTCCGCGACCGCGGCGGCTTCGTCCGCGAGCACACCCGCGTCGCGCTCAATTTTCACATCACGATGGGCATCGCCTACGTGGTCGGTTCGCTCACGTCGGTGTTCGGCGTCGGGGTCCTGATCGTGCTGGCAGCGGGCATCGTGTCGCTGATCTTCAGCATCATGGCCGCGATCGCCGCGAACCAGGGCCAGTTCTACCGCTACCCGCTCTCGATCGAGTTCATCAAGCAGTAAGCGGCAAGCACTGCGCAGCGGGCAGTGCGCCGGCCCCTCAGTCGAGCAGCTCCCGCACCACCGCGTCGGCGAGCAGGCGACCCTGCAGGGTCAGGTCGATCCGTCCCCGCACCGCGGCCGACCCGTCCACGAGTCCGCGTGCGATGAGGCCGGCGACCCGGCCACGGGCCTCCTGGCGGATCTCGCTCGTCGCGAGCTCCCCGCGGACCCGCGCCGCCAGCAGCAGGCGCTCGACGTACCGCGTCTCGTCGTCGATGGTCTCGCGGCCGGCGGCCGGGGACTCCCCCGACAGCACCCGGTTCGCGTACGCGGCCGGGTGCTTGACGTTCCACCAGCGCGTGCCGGCGACGGCGGAGTGTGCGCCGGGGCCGACGCCCCACCAGTCGTGGCCCTTCCAGTAGGAGAGGTTGTGGCGACTCGCGTGCGCGTCGCCGCGCGCCCAGTTCGACACCTCGTACCAGGAGTAGCCGGCGTCGCCGAGCACCTGGTCGGCGAGCTCGTACATGTCGGCGGCCAGGTCGTCATCGGGGGCTGGGAGCTCGCCGCGGGCGACCATGCGGCCCATCGCGGTGCCGTCCTCGACGATGAGCGAGTACGCCGACACGTGGTCGGGCTCGCAGGCGATCGCGGCGTCGAGCGAGGTCCGCCAGTCGGCGAGGGACTCACCCGGCGTCGAGTAGATGAGGTCGAGCGAGACGTCGAGGCCCTGCTGCTTGGCGAGGTCGACGACGACGGGGACCCGGAGCGGGTCGTGCGTGCGGTCGAGCGTGGCGAGCACGTGCGGCACGGCGGACTGCATGCCGTAGCTGATCCGGTTGAAGCCGCCGGCCCGCAGCGTCTCGAGCGACGCCGCGTCGACGGAGTCCGGGTTCGCCTCGGTGGTGACCTCTGCCCCGGGCAGGATGCCCCAGGTGTCGTCGATCGCACGGAGGATCATCGCCAGGTCGGACGCCGGGAGCATGGTCGGGGTGCCGCCGCCGAAGAAGACGGTCGACACCGGCCGCCGGGGCACACCGGAACGGTCGAGCACGGTCGCGGCCCACTCGATCTCGCGCACGGCGTGCCCGGCGTAGTCGTCGCGACGGACGCCGCGGAGTTCCGACGCCGTGTAGGTGTTGAAGTCGCAGTAGCCGCAGCGCACGCGGCAGAACGGCACGTGCACGTACACGCCGAACGGCACGTCACCGGCGGTGGGACCAGCCCCCGGCCCGGCAGCGGAGCCCGCCGCCGCCCACGGGGTGATCAGGCCGTCCGCTGGTGCTGGATCGGCGATCGGGAGAGCACTCGGCATGGGCTCCATTCTCCGTCATGATGGAGCCATGGAGCACCATCCCGTCCCCACCACGGTCCTGTGGGACATCGACGGCACCCTCGTGATGAACGCGTCGTCCCCGGGCAACCTCTACCACCTCGCCCTCGAGCGGGCGGTGGGCCGCGACCTCACCCTGCGGGTCGGGCACCAGCACGGCCGGACCGACGCCGGGCTCATCGCCGAGCACGTGCACGCCCACGCGTTCGAGGACACCCTGATCCCCACGGTCAGCCGGCACCTGCACGACCTGACCGCCGAACGGCACGCCTCCGGCGACCACCGCAGCAGCGTCCCCGGGGCGAAGGCGCTCCTGACCCGCTTCGCCGAACTCGGGTGGCGCAACGGCCTGCTCACCGGCAACTCCGAGTACCGCGCCCGGGTGAAGCTCACCGGCGCCGGGTTCG
This sequence comes from Curtobacterium sp. VKM Ac-2852, assembly GCF_013205045.1. Taxonomy (NCBI): domain Bacteria; kingdom Bacillati; phylum Actinomycetota; class Actinomycetes; order Micrococcales; family Microbacteriaceae; genus Curtobacterium; species Curtobacterium sp. VKM Ac-2852. The sequence continues at coordinate 203,394 of NZ_JABMLI010000002.1, read as the reverse complement.
ACGCCGACGTCTTCGACTGGGAGCACTCGTACTTCGGCGACACCGAGGTCGAGCGGGCCGGGGTCACCCTGCGCGCCGCCGCCGAGCTGGTCGGCACCCGGGCGGTCATCGTCGGCGACACCCCGCGCGACGGTGAGGCCGCGGACGCCGCGGGCATCCCCTTCCTGGCCGTGGCGACGGGTGTCTACGACGTGGACGCGCTGCGGCACACGAACGCCGTGACGGTCGCACGCGACTGCCAGCAGGACGCCGCCCTCATCGAGGATGCGATCGCCGCACTCCCGCCGCTCCGCTGAGGAGCAGGAGCGAGCGGGGTCGCGAGACCGCGGGCGCGACCGCGAGACCGCGAGACCGCGACCAGACGCCTAGTCTCCCCGCAGCGCCGCCAGGTACTTCTCCGCCATGACCTTCTGCTGCCGCCGCACGAACGGCGCGACGAAGCGCCACTTCCTGCTCGCCGGCTGCGAGAACTGCCGGACCTGCAGCCACACCGAGCCGTCCGGGGTGCGCTCGACGACGAACGACTCCTCGCCGGAGAGCGGGTGCCCCTCGAGCGTGCCGTAGGCGAACCCCTTGCGGTCGTGCTCGTCGATGATCGACACGACGCGCACCGGTGCCAGCACGGTCTGCCCGAACGCGTGGATCGTCAGCGTCGCGCTGGTGCCCGCAGTCAGCAGCGGGGTGCCGTCGGGTGCGAACTTCTCGACCCGGGGCGTGCCGATGGACGCCGGGGCGATCGGCACACCGTCGTCGTCGAAGGTGACCGGGTTGTACCGGACCTCGTCGTCGTCGGGCTGCTCCTCGACGCGCACACGGACACCACTGCGCTCCTGGATCTGCCACGTGAGCGCCTGCACCACGGCGGTCTCGAACCGCTGGTCGCCGTGTCCGATCCGCGCGCGCGACTCGGCCGGCGTGAAGCCGTCCGGCGGGTAGGTCATGAGGTCCGACGCCTGGGTCGCCCCCACCGCGCCGTACGTCAGGGCGGTCCGGTAGCTCCCGCGGATGCTCATGCCGCCATGTTACTTGGGCGGGCCGCCCCGGATCGAACCGATCCACGCTCACCTCCGTCGGATCGGCCCGCCCGCCGTGCACCCCGAACTGGAGGCCCGACAACCGCCCGCCCCGGGGCTATCGTCAGCAGGTGCCCCGCCCCACCCCCGTCCGTCCGGGGTCCGTCGACCGCCGGACCGCCGTCCTCGCCGCGCTCGCGATCGTCGCGTTCGGCGTGGCGGCGGCCGCCCGGGTGCTGGTGGACGTGACCACGTCGGCCGCGGCGTCACCCGCCCGGTACGCCACCGTCGCGCTCGCTCCCGAGGCGTGGAACGGCTTCGACACCGCGAACGTCATCGCCGCCGTCGGGGCGAGCTGCGCCGGCGCCGGGGTGCTGCTGTTCGGTGCAGCACTGGTGTCGGCGGTGCGGCGTCAGCGCGGCCGTCGGCTGCCGCTGGTCCTCGCGGTCGTGACGCTCGCGATGGTCGTCGGCGCCGTGGTCGCCGGGGTGGCCTCCGGCGAGCAGACCGACTTCGACGCGGCTGCCCACTGGGCCATCCTGCGGACCGCACTGGCGGGACTGGCCGCTGCGAGCCTCCCGGCCCTCTGCCTGGCCGCCCTGCGGGCGCGCGCCCGCCGGACCGGCTGACCCGGCGCTACTTCTTCTTCTCTTCGACGTCGCCAGAGAGCGCCGCGATGAAGGCCTCCTGCGGGACCTCGACCCGACCGATGGTCTTCATGCGCTTCTTGCCCTCCTTCTGCTTCTCGAGGAGCTTGCGCTTGCGGGTGATGTCACCGCCGTAGCACTTCGCCAGGACGTCCTTGCGCATCGCGCGGATGCTCTCGCGGGCGATGATGCGGGCGCCGATGGCAGCCTGGATCGGCACCTCGAACTGCTGGCGCGGGATGAGCTTGCGCAGCCGCTCGGTCATGAGCGTGCCGTAGGCGTACGCATTGTCACGGTGCACGATCGCACTGAAGGCGTCGACCTGGTCGCCCTGCAGCAGGATGTCGACCTTGACGAGGTCGGCGGCCTGGTCGCCGGTCGGTTCGTAGTCGAGCGACGCGTAGCCCTGGGTCTTGCTCTTCAGCTGGTCGAAGAAGTCGAAGACGATCTCGCCGAGGGGCATCTCGTAGCGGATCTCGACGCGGTCCTCGCCGAGGTACTCCATGCCGAGCAGGGAGCCGCGGCGCTGCTGGCAGAGCTCCATGATCGCGCCGACGTAGTCCTTCGGGGCCAGGATCGCGGCGCGGACCATCGGCTCGCGGACCTCGACGATGCGCCCGGTCGGGAACTCCGAGGGGTTCGTGACCTCGGTCACGGCGTTGTCCTCGGTCGTGACCTCGTAGATCACGCTCGGGGCCGTGGTGATGAGGTCGAGCCCGAACTCGCGGGACAGCCGCTCGGTGATGATCTCGAGGTGCAGCAGCCCGAGGAACCCGCAGCGGAACCCGAAGCCGAGCGCCACCGAGGTCTCCGGCTCGTAGACCAGTGCGGCGTCGGAGAGCTTGAGCTTGTCGAGCGCTTCGCGGAGCACCGGGTAGTCGCTGCCGTCGATCGGGTACAGGCCCGAGAACACCATCGGCTTCGGGTCCGTGTAGCCGGGCAGCGCCTGGGTCGCGGGCTTCTGCGCGCTCGTGACGGTGTCGCCGACCTTGGACTGGCGGACGTCCTTCACACCGGTGATCAGGTAGCCGACCTCACCGACGGACAGCCCCTTCGTGGGCTTCGGCTCCGGGCTCGAGACCCCGATCTCCAGGATCTCGTGCGTCGACTTGGTCGACATCATCTGGACCTTCTCGCGGGGCGAGATGGTGCCGTCGATCATGCGGACGTAGGTGACGACGCCGCGGTAGCTGTCGTAGACCGAGTCGAAGATCATCGCGCGGGGCGCTGCCTCGGCGTCGCCGACGGGGGCCGGCACGCGACGGACGACCAGGTCGAGGAGCTCCGGCACCCCGACGCCGGTCTTGCCGGACACCCGGAGGACGTCCTCGGGCTTGCCACCGATGAGCTGCGCGAGCTCGGCCGCGTACTTGTCCGGTTCGGCCGCCGGGAGGTCGATCTTGTTGAGGACCGGGATGATCTCGAGGTCGTTCTCGAGCGCCAGGTACAGGTTCGCGAGCGTCTGCGCCTCGATGCCCTGGGCGGCGTCGACGAGCAGGATCGCGCCCTCGCACGCGGCCAGGGAGCGCGAGACCTCGTACGAGAAGTCGACGTGCCCGGGGGTGTCGATCATGTTCAGCGCGAAGGTCTCACCGTCGAGTTCCCACGGCATGCGCACGGCCTGCGACTTGATCGTGATGCCGCGCTCGCGCTCGATGTCCATGCGGTCGAGGTACTGCGCACGCATCGCGCGGTCCTCGACGATGCCGGTGATCGACAGCATGCGGTCGGCCAGCGTCGACTTGCCGTGGTCGATGTGCGCGATGATGCAGAAGTTGCGGATCGCGTCGGCCGGGGTCGCTGCGGGCTCCAGCGGAGCGGATGCTTGTGGGCTCACGGTTCCTCAGGTGGGTCGGACGGTCGCAACAGTCTCCCACGCTTCACCCGCCCTGGAGGCACGGCGCGCGTTCGCCACGTGCGTGACGGACGCGGGGCGCGCCTCCGAAGCGGTGATGCGGTCGACGAGGCGGGCGTCGGCCGCCGGTCAGACGGTCGCGTGCGCCGGAGCCGGCAGGGCACCGAGGCCGCGCCGCAGGTCGTCCGCGGTGGCTGCGAGGCACACGCGGATCCACCCCTCGCCGGTGCGTCCGAAGGCACTGCCCGGCGCGACGGCGACCCGCTCACGCTGCAGGAACCCCAGCGCCCACTCGGCGATGTCCCCGTCGGACGCGTGCGACATGTCGATCCACAGGTAGAACGCCCCGCGTGGGTCGAGGTACCGGATGCCGGCGGCGTCGAGCGTCTCCTTCGCGACCTCGAGGTTCGCGCGGTAGTGCTCCCGAGCGTCGCGCACCGCGGAGTGGTCCCCCACGATCGCCGCGAGGGCCGCGTACTGGTCGGGTTCGGCGACGCAGCTGATCATGGCCTCCTGCGTGGTCCGCATCGTCGCGCCGAGTCCCTTCGGCGTGACGAGGTAGCCCACGCGGACACCGGTCATCGCGTACGTCTTGCTCAGCGAGAACGCCGAGAACACGCGGTCGTCCTCGTCGAGCGCCGCCAGGCTGACGTGCCGGGTGCCGTAGGTGAAGTACTCGTAGACCTCGTCGCTGATCACCCAGAGGTCGTGCCGCTTCGCGAAGGCCAGGAGCGCACGCAGGGTCTCCTCGCCGAAGACCGAGCCGAGCGGGTTCGACGGCGAGTTGACGATGAGCACCCGGGTGCGTTCGGTGACGCTCGCCTCGAGGGCCTGCAGATCGGGTTCGAAACCGTGCTGCGGCTCCAGCCGGTACGGCACCGGGGTCGCCCCGATGATGTGGGCGTTCATCGTGAAGGTCGTGTAGCCGGGGTCCGGCACGAGCACCTCGTCGCCCGGGCTCAGCGTCAGCGTCATCGCCTGGAAGAGCGCCTGCGTCGCACCGATCGTCATCCAGATCTGCTCGAGGTCGGCCTCGATCCGGTTCTCACGGCGGAGCTTGTCGCGGACGGCTTCGCGGAGCGGCGCGATCCCGCCGTTCGGCGTGTACCCGGTGCGGTCCTCGGTCCAGGCGCGACGGGCCGCCTCGCCGATGTGCGGCGCCACCGGGACGTCCGGCTCGCCGATCACGAGCATCGTGACGTCGGTACCGCTCGACTGCAGCAGGGCCGCCTGCTCGAAGACCCTCCGGATGCCGGAGGCGGGCACGGTGTCGATGCGCGGTGCGAGGGAGGGCATGTCCGTCACGGTATCCGGTGCGTGTTGCCGTGGGGTTTCGCCGCGGTCGACCGCGGGCTTCCGCCGATCCGGCGGTGTTTCGTGCTTTGGTGGCAGCCCGCTTGCCTGGTAGTGTTGGTGGCTGGCTTCCGCGTTCCCCGCCCACGGGTGGAACGCGATGCGACCAAGGGCCCCTCTACCCTGCGGTCGCGCCCACCCGTACGAGACGAGCAGGAGCAATTCATGGCGAACATCAAGTCGCAGATCAAGCGCATCAAGACCAACCTCAAGGCCACCGAGCGCAACAAGGCGTACAAGTCGGAGCTCAAGACGCACATCCGTCGTGCCAACGACGCCGTCGCCGCCGGTGACAAGGACAAGGCCGTTGCCGCCCTGGCCCTCGCGTCGAAGAAGCTCGACAAGGCCGTGAGCAAGGGTGTCATCCACAAGAACCAGGCCGCGAACCGCAAGTCGGCCATCGCGAAGAAGGTCTCGTCGCTCTGACGTCCTGACCCTTCTGGTCCGAAGGCCCCGCACCGTTGGTGCGGGGCCTTCGTCGTGTGTGGCACGTGCGGCGTGCGTGCGGCGTGGGGTGCGTTTGGTTCGCTTCGTGAGCAGAAAGGGTCGGGTCGTGATGGAACACCCGACCATTTGTGCTCACGAAGCGCCGGCCGACCGGCGCGCGAGAAGGCCGGGAGGCCCGACTCGCCTCAGCGGGGCTCGCCGCGTCGGGCGATGGTGCGGACCATGACCTCGAGCGCGTAGTGCGCGTCGCGCGAGCCACCCTTCACCGCGGTGTCCGCCTCGGCGATGCTGATGATCGCGTTCGCCAGCCCGGACTCGCTCCAGCCGGCGACGTCACGCTGCGCGCGCTGCACCTGCCACGGCGCCATGCCGAGCGCCGAGGCCGCCTGCCCGCTCGGACCCCGGAAGGCGCTGACCTTCGCCATCGTGCGGATCTTGCTCGCGAACGCGGCGACGATCGGCACGGGTGCCTCGCCGGTGGCCAGGGCGTGCCGCAGCTCGACGATCGCCGGTGCCGACCGACCCGCGAGGGCGATGTCGGCGACCTTGAACGCGTTCGTCTCGACGCGACCGCCGTAGTACTTGTCGACGACCTTGTCGGTGATCTCCTCGGCCTCGTCCGCCAGGAGCTGTCGGCACGCGGCGGCGAGTTCGGCGAGGTCGTCGGCGAACGCGGTCACCAGGGTCCGGACGGCGGAGGGTGCGATCCGGCGTCGTGCTGCGCGGAACTCGGCGTTCACGAAGTCGATGCGGTCGGTCTCGCGCTTGAGCTCGTCGCACAGCACCTCGACCCCGCCGCCGACACCGCTGCGGATCGTGTCGAGGAGCTTCTTGCCGCGCACGCCACCCCCGTGCCGGAGCACCAGGGTGACGTCGTCGGCGGGGGCCTGCAGGTACGAGATCGTCTCGGTGATGAAGGCGTCGGTGCACTTCTCGACGTTCGTGACCTGCACGAGTCGCGGCTCGCCGAACAGCGATGGGCTGGCGAGGGTCGCGAGGAGCCCGGGGGCGTACTGGTCGGCTTCGAGGTCGTGTACCTCGAGCGCGGGGTCCTCGCCCTGCAGCAGGTCCTTCAGCACACCGCGGGCGCGGTCGGCGAGGAACGCTTCGGGCCCGGTGATGAGCACGACGGGTGCCGGACGGATCCCCGACCAGGGCACCTGGTCGATCTTCGCTGCGGCGCGCGCGGGCTTCTTGGCGGCCATGTGGTCCTTCCGGTGGTGCCGGCCCGGACGGTGCCGGGTCGAGTGGTGCACCGACGATCCTACGGGCGGCCGCCGACGACGAGCGCTCCGTCCACACCCGCACCTCATCGCTGCCGGAGCGGGCGAGCACCACGGTCCCGCGTTCGTCGGTGCGGAGCGGCAGCGTGTCAGCAGCCTCGAGCATGCCGAGCGCGGACGGCGTCGGATGCCCGTAGGTGTTGTCCGCACCGACCCCGATGAGTCCGACCCGCGCGGCGAGCCCTCGGTAGAGCTGCGGGTCCTGGTCCGCGGAGCCGTGGTGCGCCACCTTCACCACGTCGATCGGCCCTTCCGGCAGACCACCGGCGTTGCGCAGCCGACGTTGCGACGACTCCCCCAGGTCGCCGAGGAAGACCCCGGTCAGGCACGCCGGACAGGAGTCTCCGTCCGCCGGCCCCGTGACCAGCACGATGCTCGCGTCGTTGCCGGCGGCACGGTCCCCGCCCGGCGGCCACACCACGCGCCAGGCGAGCGGCCCGAGGGTGCCGGACACGCGGTCGTCCGCCGTCCGGACGTCGACACCGGCACGCCGGAGGTCGTCGACCACCCGCTCGTCCGACGCACGGCCCACGGGTCCGACCAGGGCGGTCTCGACCGTGTCCGCCACAGCGCCCACCGCGCCGACGTGGTCGCGGTCGAAGTGCGTCAGGACGAGCAGGTCTATCCGGGTGACCCCGAGCAGTTCCAGGCACGCCCGGAGCCGTTCCTCGTCGTCGCCGGTGTCCACGAGCGCGACGGCGTCATCGCCGCGGAGCACCACGGCGTCCCCCTGCCCGACGTCGCACGCAGCGACCGACCAGTCGCCCGGTACCGATCCCCGGACGACGAGCACCGGGACGGTGACGGCTGCGACACCGACCACGACCACCACCCCTGCGGCGAGCACCAACCGGAAGCCGAGCCGCCCCCGGACCAGCACGGCGACCGCGATGCAGCCGCACACCAGCACCGCGGCGGCCACACCGGGCACCCCGGCCGGCCAGGGAGCCGACGCGTGTGGCAGGGCGGCCGCCCCGTGCGCGATGCCCCCGACGGCGGCGGCCGGGACCCACGCGACGGCCGCGAGCCCCTGCGCACCGACCGGCCACACCGGAGCGAGGCCACACGCGGCGAGCCCGATCACCGTGACGACCGGCGCGAACGGCTCCGCCAGCAGGTTCGCGGGCACCGCGTAGGTCGGGAGCGCCGCCGACAGCGGGATCGTCACCGGCCAGCAGGCTACCTGCGCGGCGACCGGGATCGCGAGTGCGGCGGCGACCGGCGGCCACACACGACGCGCCAGGAGCTCGGTGAGCGGCGGACCGAGCACCACGATCCCGCTCGTGGCGAGCACGGACAGGGCGAACGCGAACGACCGCGCGAACCAGGGGTCGACCACGAGCATGCCGACCGCGGCGAGGGCGATGAGCGGGACACCCCGCACCGGTCGACCGGCCAGGTGCACGACGAGCACCACGATCGCCATCACCGTGGCCCGGACGATCGACGGGTCGGGGCGCACGAGCACGACGAACACTAGGAGCACGCCGACTGCCGCCGCGGCCCGGGGGCCTCTCGGCAGACCACAGGCTCGACCGAGGACCACGACGAGCCCGACCACCACCGCGCAGTTCGCCCCGGACACCGCCGTCAGGTGCGTCAACGCCGAGGTCTCCATCGCCGCCTCGGTCGTCGGGTCGAGGCCGGAACGGTCCCCGATCGCGAGCCCGCGCAGCAGCGCCGCTCCGGGCTGCGGCAGGTCGGCCGTGGCTCGTACGAAGGCCTGCCGCGCGGTGTCGGTGGCACCGAGGAGCCCGTCGGGCGGCACCGATGACGGCGTCCCGCGCAGGAACGCGACGAACGCGGTCGCGGAACCGGGTTCGTCCGGCTGCAGGGTGGCGGTCACGGTGACCCGGGCACCGGCCGCCAGCACGGCGCCCGGTGCGTCACCGTGCTGGTCGGGGACGAGCCGGACCGGCACCCGGAGCCCGTCGAGGCCGTCCGCACGCACCAGTGTCGCGGTGACGGAGCGGTCCCCCGGCACGAGGTCGCGGGTCAGCACGGCCTCGACGTCCACGTGCCCCGCCCCCGGACCGGCGACGAGCGCACGGAGCGGTTCCGGGGCCCGCCGGGAATCCCCCACGGTGACCGACACCGCGAGCAGCGTCGTCAAGGCCCCCGCAACGAGCAGCAGCCCCGCGACGGTCGGCACGACCCCGGTGCCCCGACGCCACCGGAGCACGCTGCCGCTGACGCCGGCAAGGAGTGCCCCGGCCCCACCGACCGCGGGTGCCACGTCGGGCACGCCGACGAGCAGGGCGGTCGCGATCCAGGCGACCGCGACCGGCACCGCGAACCGCAGGTCGATCGCACTCGGCGCGAGCTGCACCGTCGCCCCTCAGACCCGCACACGATCGCGGAGCTCGGCGAACCGCACGTCGCCGATGCCGCTGACGTCGAGCAGGTCCTCGACCGCGGTGAACCGGCCGTGCTCGTCACGCCAGGCGATGATCCGCCCGGCCAGCCCGGGTCCGATCCCGGGCAGGGTCTCGAGCGCGGTCTGGTCGGCGGTGTTCAGGTCGACGACGGCGGTCTCCTCGCCCCCGGTGCCCGCAGTGCCACCGCTGCTCCCGGCCCCGGCCCCGGCGGCGGCGGTCGGGCCGGCGGCAGCACCGTCTGCCCTCGGCCCGAGCGCCTCGGGCACCTCCTGTTGCCCGACCCGCGGCACGTACAACCGCTCGCCGTCGGTCAGCACCCGGGCCAGGTTCAGGCGGTCGAGGTCGGCGTCGTCCGTGGCGCCACCGGCACGTTCGAGCGCGTCCCCGACCCGGCTCGGTGCCGGCAACTCGACCACACCGCTCCGCCGGACCGCCCCCAGCACGTGCACCACGACGCGCCCGGCACCAGGAGCGGACGGAGCAGCACCGGCAGACGCACCTGCGGACGGAGACGGTACGCCCGACGCCCCACCAGCACCGGCCGTCGGCGCCCCACGCACAACGACCCCACCCGTTCCCCCGGCACCCTCGCCTCCACCCGACAGCAGCGCCCCGACGAGGACCACCACGACGGCGACCACCACCACGACCGCCGCCAGCACCACGGCTGCCCGCGGTGACAACGCGAGACGGGACCACCAGGGTCCGGGAGACGACGGGGACGACATGCCCCGAACGCTACGGAGCCCGGCCGATCGGCCGGGCTCCGGAGGTCACACCCGTGGAGGGGTGCCACGAACGCCCCTGCTGTGAGGGACGACGCCAGCGACGGTCGCTACCCCTTGATGGCGATGTTCACGAGCTTCGGCGCCCGGACGATCACCTTCACGATCTCGCGGTCACCGATGTACCGCTGCACGTTCGCCGACGACCGTGCGAGCTGTTCGAGCTCGTCCGCCTCGATCGACTTCGACACCTCGAACGAGTCACGCACCTTGCCGTTGACCTGCACGACGGCCGTCAGGGTCTCCTGCACGAGCAGCGTCGGGTCGGCCTTCCGCCAGCCGTACGTGGCGACGGTGGCCTCGTAGCCCAGCTTCTCCCACATCTCCTCGCCGGTGTACGGCGCGAAGACGCTCAGCCCGAGCGCGATGGTCTCGACGGCCTCGCGCACGGCGGGGTCACCGGCGCCGGGGCCGCTGTCGATCGCCTTGCGGGTGACGTTGACCAGGTCCATCAGTCGCGCGATCACGACGTTGAACTTGAACGACTCCATCATCCCGGGGGCGTCGGCGAGGAATCGGTGCGTGACCTGGCGGAGTGCCCGGTCGCCGTCCGCCCAGACGACGTCGCGTGCGGACGTGACGTCGAGCGCCAGGCGGTAGGCCCGCGCCAGGAACCGAGCCGAGGCGGACGGCGAGACGTCCTCCCAGTTGATGTCGTCCTCGGGCGGGCCGGCGAAGCCCATGACCAGGCGGATGGCGTCGACGCCGTTCGCGTCGAGCTCGTCACCGAGCGAGACGCCGCCCTTCGACTTCGACATCTTCGAGCCACCGGACAGCACCATGCCCTGGTTGAGCAGTGCCGAGAACGGCTCGGTGAAGTCGAGGTACCCGAGGTCGAACAGCACCTTCGTGACGAAGCGGGCGTAGAGCAGGTGCAGGATCGCGTGCTCGATGCCGCCGATGTACTGGTCGACGGGAGCCCAGCGGCGCGCGGCTGCCGGGTCGAACGCCTGGGTGTCGTCGTTCGCCGACAGGAACCGCAGGAAGTACCACGACGAGTCGACGAAGGTGTCCATCGTGTCGGTGTCGCGGAGCGCCGGGGTGCCGTCGACGGGGTTCGGGACGTTCACCCAGTCGGTCGCGCCACCGAGCGGGGACGTGCCCTTCGGCTTGAGGTCGAGGCCCTCGGTGTCCGGCAGCACGATCGGCAGCTGGTCCTCGGGCACCGGGTGCTCGGTGCCGTCGGCACCGTGGATGATCGGGATCGGGGTGCCCCAGAAGCGCTGGCGCGAGATGAGCCAGTCGCGCAGGCGGTAGGTCTTGGCGGCACGGCCGGTCCCGCGTTCCTCGAGCAGCGCGATCGCCGCGGTGATGGCGTGCTGCTTCGACATGCCGTCGAGCGGCCCGGAGTTGATCATCCGGCCCTGGCCGGTCAGCGCTTCGCCGGTGGCGACCGGGTCGAGGGTCGGCACGTCGAAGTCGTCGAGCGTCGCGCCCTCGGGGATGACCGGGATCGCCCCGGTGACGGCGGCGTTCGTGTCGACGACCACCTTGACGGGCAGGTCGAACGCCCGCGCGAAGTCGAGGTCGCGCTGGTCGTGTGCGGGCACGGCCATCACGGCGCCGTGGCCGTAGTCGGCGAGCACGTAGTCGGCGGCCCAGATCGGCAGACGTTCCCCCGTGAGCGGGTGGATCGCGGACCGGCCGAGCGGCACGCCGGTCTTCGGGCGGTCGGCGTTCTGCCGGTCGATCTCGGACGTCTTCTGCGTTGCCGTCAGGTAGGCGTCGAAGTCGTCACGGACGGAGGACGGCACCGACGGGTCGGCGACCAGCGAGGCAGCCAGGTCGGAGTCCGGCGCGACGACCAGGAACGTCGCCCCGTGGATCGTGTCCGGACGGGTGGTGAAGACCGTGACGGGCTCGTCGCGGCCCTCGATCACGAAGTCGACGTCGGCACCGACCGAGCGGCCGATCCAGTTGCGCTGCTGCGCGATGACCTTCGCCGGCCACCGCCCCTCGAGCTGGTTCAGGTCGTCGAGCAGCCGGTCGGCGTACTCGGTGATCTTGAAGTACCACTGCGTGAGCTTCTTCTTCACGACGACGGCGCCGGAGCGGTCCGAGGTACCGTCGGGCAGGACCTGCTCGTTCGCGAGCACGGTCTGGTCCACCGGGTCCCAGTTGACCCAGCTGTCCTTGCGGTACGCCAGGCCCTTCTCGTACATCTTCAGGAACAGCCACTGGTTCCACTTGTAGTACTCGGGGTCCGAGGTGTGGATCTCGGTGGTCCAGTCGAACGACGGCGCGTAGCGCTTGAAGGACGCCTTCTGCTGCTCGATGTTCGCGTAGGTCCAGTCCTTCGGGTCCACCCCGCGCTTGATCGCCGCGTTCTCGGCGGGCAGCCCGAACGAGTCCCAGCCGATCGGGTGCAGCACGTTGAAGCCCTGCTGGCGCCAGTAGCGCGCGACGAAGTCCCCGAGGGCCCAGTTCTCGGCGTGCCCCATGTGCAGGTCGCCGGACGGGTACGGGAACATCTCGAGGATGTACTTGCGCGGACGGGTGTCGTCGAGGTCGGTGGTGAAGAGCCCGAGCTCTTCCCAGCGGGGCTGCCACTTCTCCTGGATACGACGGAAGTCGTAGGCGTTCGGGTCCTCGGCGTGCTGCTCGGTGGTCACGGTCGTCAACGATACAAGCCGGGAGGCCCGTCCCGCGTCCGCCTGTCGGCTCACCCGGCGAGCAGGCGTCCGTCCCGCATCCGCAGGGTGCGGTCGACCAGGTCCGGCGCCACCGGGACGTGCGAGACGATGACGACCGTCCGGCCCGCTGCGCGGGCCGTGGTGACGAGGTCACGCAGCACGGTGTCCCCGAGGTCCGGGTCGACGTCGGCGGTCGGTTCGTCGAGCACCAGCACCGGGAACGCGTGCAGCAGTGCGCGGGCGAGCGCGAGCCGGTGTGCCTGCCCGCCGGACACGAGCACGCCGCGTTCCCCGACCGAGGCGTCCAGCCCGCCCCGCCGGACGACCCAGTCCCCCAGGCCGACCCGGTCGAGCACGGCGAGCAGTTCGTCGTCGGTCGCGGTTTCACGGGCGAAGAGCAGGTTCTGCCGCACCGACTGGTCGAACACGAACGGGTCCTGTTCGATCAGGCCGACCCGGGCCCGCACCGCGTCGGGGTGCATCGCCTTCGCCTCGACGCCGTCGAGCGTGTAGGAGCCCTCGTGCTCCACGAACCGGACGAGCGCGTCGACCAGGGTCGACTTGCCGGCACCGCTCGGCCCCTGGAGCACGACGACCTCGCCGGGGGTGAGCGTGAACGAGACCCCGTCGACCGCGGGCTCGGCAGCCCCCGGCCAGCGGACCGTGAGGTCGTGGACGGCGAGTGTGACCGGCCCCTCGACCACGAGCGACGCCGGGGCGGCGTCCTCGTCGGGCTCGGGGACGATGCCGACGGGCACCTCGGCGGGCACGACCTGCTCGACCCGATCGGCCGCAGCACGCACCCGGCGGAGCGTCAGGACGGCGAGCGGGACGGTCCCGACGACCTCGAAGAGCGCGAGCGGCACGAAGACCGCCAGTGCCCAGAGCGGACCGTCGAGCGCGCCGGACACCACGGCGGGGGCACCGACGGCGAGGATCCCGATCACCGCACCGCCACCGACCAGGCCGACGAGTGCACCGACGAGCGACTCGACCGTGCCACGGCGCCGGACGGCCCGGGTGACGCCGGCGTCGAGCCGGGCGATGTGCGCGAGCCGCTCGTCGAGGGTGCCGTACGCGGCGAAGACGTCGAGCGTCCGGACGGTGTCGAGCACGAGGTCCGCGACGCGACCGCGGTCGGCGGCGGTCTCGCGATCCGAGCGCTCGGCGATCGAGCGGGTGACGATCGTGCCGACCAGGGCCGCGACCGCCAGCGCGAGGACGAGCACGAGCGCCGCCGGCACCGACACGAGCGCCACGGCGACGACCGACAGCACCGCGACGACCCCGGCGGAGACGAGCGGGCCGACGACGCGGATCGGCAGGTCCTGCAGCCGGTCGGTGTCGGTCACCAGGCGCGTCATGAGGTCGCCGCGTCCGGTCCGGCCGAGTCCGGCGGGCGCGATCGACGCCAGCCGTCGGTACATCTCCGTCCGCACCACGGCCAGTTGCCGGAAGGACGCGTCGTGCCCGGCGAGCCGGTCGACGTAGCGCAGCACCGCACGCCCCAGCGCGAAGGCGCGCACGCCGACCATCACGAGCGTCAGGTACAGGATCGGCGGGTGCTCGGCGGCACGGGTGATCAGGTAGCCGCTCGCGGCGAGGAGCGCGACGGCGCAGAGCGCGCTGAGCGCTCCGGCGGCGACCGCCTTCGCCCAACCCGACCCGTGCGGCATCGCGAGCCGCAGGACGGAGCCGCCACGGGCCTCCCGGCTCATGCGCGCACCCCCCTGCGGACCGTCACGGACCCGCCGGCGCGGACGTCCACGCGGACGTCCGCCGCGGCGACGACCGCGGGTCGGTGGCTGGCGACCACGACGACGGCGCCGTCGGCCGCCAGGCCTCGGGCTGCCGCGATGACGCGTTCCTCGGCCTCGGCGTCCAGCGCCGACGTCGGCTCGTCGAGCAGCACGAGGGGCGTGGCGGCGCGGCGTGCGCGGTACAGCGCGCGGGCGACGGCGACGCGCTGTGCCTGGCCGCCGGACAGTCCGCTGCCACCGGCGCCGACCGGGAGGCCCGGGTCGAGTCCCAGCCCCGCGTCGCCCAGGGCGGTGCGCACGTCGGCGTCGTCGGGCGTCGCGCTGAGCGCGACGTTCTCGGCGATCGTCCCGCGGACGAGACGCGGGCGCTGGTCGGCCCACGTGGTGCGCTCGGCGACGGACGCGCCGGCCGGGCCGGGCACGGTGACGGCACCGTCGTGCGGCAGGACACCGCGGAGTGCGGCGATGATGCTCGACTTGCCGGAACCGCTTGAACCGGCGAGCACGACGAGGGTGCCGGGCTCGGCGTGCAGGTCGAACGGTCCGATCACGACGTCGGGTCGGCGGACGGTGAGCCCGCGGACGTCCAGGGCACTGGCGGGTGCTGCGATGTCCGTGTCGGTTCCGCTGCTGGCGGTCGCGGACGACGATGCGGTCTCGTCGTCGGCCAGCACGTCGAGCACCGCGGCCGACGCCTCGACGCCGTCCTGGGCGGCGTGGAAGTCGGCGCCGACCTGGCGGATGGGGGCGAAGGCCTCCGGTGCCAGCACGAGCACGAACATCGCGGCGCCGAGGCCGAGGGAGCCGTCGACCAGGCGGATGCCGATCGAGACGGCGACCAGCGCGACGGACAGGCTCGCGGCGAGCTCGAGCGCGAAGCCGCTCACGAACGACAGCCGGAGCACGCCGATCGTGCCCCGGCGGTACTCGTCGGTGACCGCTCCGATGCGACCGACCTGGCGGCGCGCACGGCCGAAGACCTTGAGCGTGGCGAGCCCCTCGACGGCTTCGGTGAAGGCGCCACCGAGCTTCGCGAGGGCGTCCGACTGCTTCCGCTGCAACGACTGCGTCGCCAGGCCGATCAGGATCATGAAGACCGGGATCACCGGCAGGGCGAAGAGGATGACCAGCCCGCTCGTCAGGTCGCCCAGGCCGATCGCGACCAGGAGCATCGGCGTCGCGATCGCGGTGAGCGCGAGCTGCGGCAGGTACCGGCCGAAGTAGGCGTCGAGTGCGTCGAGCCCGGGACCGAGCGTGGTGGCGAAGCCGGCGCTCGACCGGCCGGCGAGCCACGACGGACCGCGCTCGGCGGCGCGGGCGAGCACCGTCGTGCGCATCTCGCTCTTCACCTTCGCCGCAGCGCGTGCCGCCAGGTCGTCGGTCGCCCACGCGGCCACCGCACGCAGGACGAACGCCCCGCCGAGCAGCGCGAGCGCCTGCCCGAACGCAGCGGGGACCGTGCCGTCGCCGACGGCGTCGACCCCGAGGGTGACGGCCGCAGCGATCCCCCACGCCATCGCGATGGTCGCGAGCGTGCGGAGGACACCGGTGCCGGCGGCGGCGACGATGAAGCCGCGCGCCGTCCGGGACAACCGCAGGAGTCGGGGGTCGAGGGGCTTCATCGTCGTCCGCCTAGTGCGCGGCCGCGGTGACCTGGGCGCGGGAGACGCGCTTGCGGAACACCCAGTAGGTCCAGGCCTGGTACGCGAAGACCAGGGGCACGAAGATCAGCGCGACCCAGCTCATCACGGTCAGCGTGTACGACCCGGACGAGGCGTTGTACACGTTCAGGCTGTTCGCGACGTCGTTCGAGGCCGGCATGACGTCGGGGAAGACCGCCGTGAACATCGCGAGCACGATCGCGGCGATGGTGACCGCCATCAGCGTGAAGGCGCGCCCCTCCTTGCCCCAGGCGTTGCGGAGCACCGCGAGCACCAGGGCCAGGGCGGCGACCACGGAGAGCACCAGCGAGGCCGGTGTGGCCCGGACGAAGGCCATCGACACCAGGAACGCGGCTCCGACGACGATCGTGACGATGCCGGCCCGGGTTGCCAGGCGCTTGGCGCGGACGCGGATGTCGCCCTCGGTCTTCAGCGCGACGAAGACGACCCCGTGGGTGAAGAACACCAGCAGCGTCGCGGCACCGGTCAGCAGCGCGAACGGGTTGAGCAGGTCGAAGATCGTGCCGGTGTAGTTGTGCCCGGCGTCCATCGGGATGCCACGGACCACGTTGCCGAACGCGACGCCCCACAGGAACGACGGCACGGCACTGCCGACGATGATCATCAGGTCGAAGCGGCGCTTCCACTCGAGGTGCTTGTTCTGGTGCCGGTACTCGAACGACACCCCTCGCAGGATGAGGGCAGCGAGGATGAGCAGCAGCGCCAGGTAGAAGCCGGAGAACATCGTGGCGTACCACTCCGGGAACGCCGCGAACAGGCACGCCCCGGCGACGATGACCCAGGTCTCGTTGAGGTCCCAGACCGGGCCGATGGTGTTGATCAGGACCCGTCGGTCGGTGTCGTCCTTGCCGAGGAACGGCAGGGACATGCCGACACCGAAGTCGAATCCGTCGAGGACGAAGTAGCCGACGAAGAAGACGCCGACGATCGCGAACCAGAGAACGGGGAGATCCATCAGGCAGCGTCCATTTCTAGTAGACCGTCACTTCGTGCTTGACCTCGCCGGTCTCCTCGTCGACCTCGTCCGGGTCGGCGGGCCCCTCTTGCGCGACCTTCTTGATGAGCTTGAACTCGACGACGGCCAGCGAGCCGTAGATCAGGGTGAAGACCAGCAGCGAGATGAGGACCTCGAGTCCGGTCACGTTCGGCGACACACCGTCCTTCGTCTGGAGCAGCCCGAACACGAGCCACGGCTGGCGACCCATCTCGGTGAAGACCCAACCGACGATCATCGCGGCCATCGGCAGCGGCACCGTCCAGGTGGCGATGCGCCACACCCAGCGCTGCGTCGGGAACCGGCCCTTGCGGGTCAGCCACAGGCCGACCAACGAGACCATGACCGCGCCGACGCCGAGGGCGATCATCCAGCGGAACGACCAGTAGGTGACCCAGATGATCGGCTTGTAGTCGCCGGGGCCGTACACCTGCGTGTACTGCGCCTGCAGGTCGTTGATGCCCTCGACCGTGCCGTTGAACGTGTGCGTCGACAGGAACGACAGCAGGTACGGCACCCGGATCGAGAACAGCTCGTGCACGCCGTCCGGGGTGCCGAGCGTGAAGATCGAGAACGAGGCGTCCTTGCCGGTCGCGGTGTTGTACAGCGCCTCGGCCGCCGCCATCTTCATCGGCTGCGTGTCGACCATCGTCAGTCCGAGCTGGTCGCCGGTCAGGACGGTCAGCGCGCCGGCCGCGAGCATGGTCCACATGCCGAACTTGAGCGCCGGCATCATCGTCTCGAGGTTCTGGTTGCGCGCCAGGTGGTAGGCCGCGACCGAGATGATGACCGCCGCGGCGACCATGAAGCAGGCGAAGAGCGTGTGCGGGAACGCGGCCAGGGCGACCTTGTTGCCGAGCACCGCCCAGATGTCGGTGAGTTCCGCACGGCCCTTGGCCTCGTTCATCGCGAAGCCGACCGGGTGCTGCATGAACGCGTTCGCGGCGATGATGAAGTACGCCGACATGATCGTGCCGGCGCTGACGCACCAGATGCTCGCCAGATGCAGCCCCTTGGGCAGGCGGTCCCAGCCGAAGATCCAGATGCCGATGAACGCCGCCTCGAAGAAGAACGCCAGGATCCCCTCGAGCGCGAGCGGTGCGCCGAAGACGTCACCGACGAAGCGCGAGTAGTTCGACCAGTTCATGCCGAACTGGAACTCCTGGACGATGCCCGTCACGACACCCATCGCGAAGTTGATCAGGAAGATCCGCCCGAAGAACCGCGTCAGCTGCAGGTAGTGCGCGCGGCCGGTCCGGTACCAGGCGGTCTGGAACACGGCCACCACGGCTGCCATGCCGATCGTCAGCGGGACGAAGAGGAAGTGGTAGATGGTCGTCAGACCGAACTGCCACCGCGACAGGAGGAGCGGATCGAGGAGGTCGTTCATGCGGCGATTCCGAGACGGGTGGCCGCGCGCTGTTCGTGCACGTCAGTTGCTTCCTGTGGAACGGATACATCAGGTGTCACAGCCCTTGGGACATCCCAACGCTATCGCGCCACACCCCGGTTCGACAACTTGTAGAACCTCCCCGTGCACAAACGTGCACAGCCTCTGCACGGCACAACCGTGCGGCACGTATGTTCGCGCTGCCCCGTGCGCGAACGACGACAGGCGCCGGGTAGATACCCGACGCCTGTCGCTTTTCTTTCGTGGAGCTGTGGCTACAGCAGACCCTCGGCCTTCAGCCAGTCCTCGGCGATGGTGGACGCCTTCTCCTTGTCGGCCGTGCTCTTGGTGTTGAGCTCGATCAGGGCCTCGGTCGTGAGCTTCTCGTTGACCGAGTCGATCGCGTCCGCAGCCTTCTCGTTGACCTTCTTCGAGACGACCGGCACGACGTTCTGCGGCAGGATCAGGTTCTCCGGGTCCTTCAGCGTGACGAAGCCGTTCGCCTTGATGCTCGGGTCGGCCGTGTAGATGTCGGCCAGCTGGACGGTGTCGTCCTTGAGCGCCTTCACCGTCAGGGCGCCGCCGCCGTCCTCGATCGCCTTGAAGTCGACGTCGACGCCGTAGACCGACTTGAGCCCCTTCGGGCCGTACGGCCGCGTCTGGTTCTCGGAGTTGGCGCCCACGGTGAGCTTCTCGTCGACGTTCTTCAGGTCGGCCAGGCTCGTGACGTCGTTGTCCTCGGAGAACTTCTTCGTGACGGTGTAGCTGTCCTGATCGGTGGCGTCGGCCTCGTCGAGGACCCGGAGGCCCTTCGGCAGGGCCTTGTCGAGCCCGTCGTCGATCTGGTCGGCGGTCTTCGCGTCCGAGTCCTTGTCGAAGTACTGCAGCAGGTTGCCGCTGTACTCGGGCATGACGTCGATGGCGCCCTTCTCGAGCTGCGGGATGTAGACCTCACGCTGCCCGATGTTGAAGTTGCGCTTCACGTCGAAGCCGTCCTTCTCAAGGACCTGGGCGTAGAGCTCGGCGATGATCTCGTTCGAGTAGTACTGCTGCGAGCCGACGACGATGGTCTTCGAGTCGGACGAGTCGCTGGAGCCGCTGTCGAGCGGGTCGCTCGACGCGCAGCCGGCGAGGGCGGCGACGACGCCCACCGCCATCGCGGCGGCGACACCGGCGCGGATCTTGGGTGCTGTGATCACGAGGGATTTCCTTCCGGGAGTGGATTGCGGGCTCGCTCACGCGACCCCTGACGCTGTCGGGCCGACGGGTCCGCGGTGCCCTTCGGCACCGCCGCCCGCTGCAGCACGGCGAACACGATCTCGAACGCGATCGCGAGGGCGATCACGAGGATGGAGGCGCCGAGCATCTCGGCGTAGTCCTGGGTCTTCAGGCCGAGGAAGAAGTACCCGCCGAGGCCACCGGCCCCGACGTACGCGGCGAGCGTGGCCGTCGCGACGACCTGCAGCACCGCGGCACGGATGCCACCGATCAGGAGCGGGAGCCCGAGCGGGATCTCGACCTTCCACAGGATCTGCCAGCCGGTCATGCCCTGGGCCTTCGCGGCGTCGACGACACCCGGGTCGACGGACTCGATGCCGGAGTACGCCCCGGCGAGCACCGACGGGATCGCCAGGATGACGAGGGCGAGCAAGGGAGCCTGCAGGCCGATGCCGAGCAGCAGCCCGAACAGCGAGAGCACGCCGAGTGTCGGGAGTGCCCGCACCCCGCCGGACACCGCGATCGAGAAGCCACGAGCACGGCGCGTGTGGCCGATCGCGTACCCGACCGGCACGGCGATGACGGCGGCGATGAGCACCGCGAGCAGGGTGATCCAGACGTGTTCCCAGAGGCGCTGGGGGATGCCGTTGTAGCCGCCGTAGTTCGCGGGGTCGAACACCCACGCGAAGGCCTGTCCGATGATCACGAGGAGACCTCCGCTGCTTGCAGGACCCGGCGGGCCTGTCGGCGTGACACCGAGTTCGTCCGGGTCCACGGCATGACCAGGCGCCCGAGCAGCACGAGGAGGCCGTCGAGGGCGAAGGCGAGCACGAGCACCATCACGATGCCGGAGAGGATCTCCTCGTAGATCCCGCGCCCCAGGCCGTCGGTGAACAGGAGGCCGAGACTCGGGATGCCGAGGACCGCGCCGACCGTGGTCAGCGAGATCGTGGAGACCGAGACCACCCGGAGCCCGGCCAGCAGGACCGGACCGGCGAGCGGGAGCTCCACACGGAAGAACCGCTGCGCCGGTGAGTAGCCCATGGCGGTCGAGGCGGACTTGGTCTCGGAGTCGACCGAGGTCAGCCCGTCGACCGTGGACCGGACCATCAGTGCGAGGCCGTACAGCGTCAGGCCGATGACGACGTTGATCGGGCTCTGCAGGCCGGTGCCGATGATGCTCGGCAGCGCGACGAACAGGGCGAGCGACGGGATGGCGTAGAGCAGACCGGCGAGGGTCACGATGCTGCTGCCCACACCCGATGCGAAACGGGACCCACCGGGGCGCTGCAGCCGGACCACCAGCCACCCGATCGGGATCGACAGCAGGAACGCGACGATGATCGGCGGGATCGCGATCGCGAGGTGGGAGAGCGTGTTGTCCCAGATCGTGTCGAGGTTCGCCAGCACCCACTTCACCGGGTGCCCCCACCCTGCGCCGGAGCACCCGGTGCGTCGTGCGACGCTCCGGCCTCTGCTGCTCGTGAGTCGGACTGCGGCACGGCCTCGGCGGCGTCGACGACCCCGACGGGGCCCGTCAGCACGCCGGCCGCGCGGCCTTCACCGTCGACGACGATCGGACCGGTCGGGGTCTGCTCGACTCGGAGCGCGCGGCGCCCGCGTCCGGCGCCGATGAACGTGGCGACGAAGTCGTCGGCGGGTGCGGCGAGGATCTCGGCCGGCGTCCCCTGCTGGGCGATCTCGCCGCCCTTCTTGAGAATGACGACCTGGTCGCCGAGCTTGAACGCCTCGTCGATGTCGTGCGTCACGAACACGACGGTCTTGCCGAGTTCGCGCTGCAGGCGGATGAGCTCGTCCTGCAGGTCGTTGCGCACCAGGGGGTCGACAGCACCGAACGGCTCGTCCATGAGCAGGATGTTCGGGTCGACGGCCAGCCCGCGGGCCACACCGACGCGCTGCTGCTGGCCACCGGAGAGCTGTGACGGGTAGCGGTCGGCAAATGCACGGTCGAGTCCGACGGTGTCCATGAGCTCGAGGGCGCGCTTGCGTGCGTCGGCCTTGGAGACGCCGGTCAGCAGCGGGACGGTCGCGATGTTGTCGACGACCTTGCGGTGCGGCAGCAGTCCGGAGTTCTGCATGACGTACCCGATGTGGCGACGGAGCTCGACGGGGTTGATCCCGGCGACGTCCGAGCCGTCGATCTCGACGGTGCCGGAGGTGGGGTCGACCATGCGGTTGATCATGCGGAGCAGCGTGGTCTTGCCACAGCCGCTGGATCCGACGAAGACGGTGGTGGTCCGGGACGGGATGACCAGATCGAATTGCTCGACCGCAGTCGTGCCGTCCGGGTAGGTCTTGCGCACCGAGCGGAACTCGATCATGGGGTGCCCTTCTGTTCGGAGGTAGCCCGACTCCGGATGAGAGTACCCGGGGGTGCCGACATCGGTTCGCTGTGACGATCCGTGACGGCCCCGCGGCGGTGCATCGGTCGGTGGGGATGCTGACGGGCACGACGGGATCGGCGGGGACGACGACGCCCGCGCCTCGGTGTTCGGAGGCGCGGGCGGATCGGATCGGTCACCGGCGTGTCGCGCCGGCTGAATGGGTGGTCAGGACGCCGCGATCACCGATTCCAGGTGCGCGCGGTTCATCCGGCGGTACTCCTCGATCAGCTCCGTGTCGGGGTGCTCGCGGTCGCGGTGCGCCCGCGCCAGCACCGCGTGACCGGACTCGGCGAGGACGACCCAGGCGCGGGTGATGTGCTCGTCGTCCGGCAGGCCGAAGCGGTCGCGCATGATCTGGCCCACGGTCGCTCCGAGTGCGCCCATGCGGTCCTCGGCGTCACCGGTACCGGTGTCCGCCGGGTCACCGAAGCGGATGGCCCGGAAGCCGGGTTCGGTGCGGTACATCTCGGCGGTCATGTCGATGAGCGCGTCGTTCGCGTCCTGCCAGGTCTCGGCACCGCTGGCGTCGAGGGCCTCGACGAAGCGGGAGGCGAGCCGCTGGGTGCAGCGGATCGCGAGTGCCTCGACCACGGCGATGCGGTCCGGGAAGTACCGGTAGACGGTGCCGATCGACGCCCCCGCGCGCTCGGCGACCATGGCGGTCGTGAGCCGTTCGAACCCGATCTCGTCGATCACCGCGGCTGCGGCGTCGAGGAGGCCGGCGAGGCGCGCCGAACTGCGGGCTTGGACCGGCTCGTTCCTGAGCAGTGATGATCCCCCCGGCAGAGCGTTCGTTACCTCGGTGACGAGCACGTGTTCTCCTCTTGCGCTCCAGCGCGGTTGGTTTGGTGTGACGGGGACAACTTTCGCAGAACGCGCCTGGAACATGGCTGCGACTCACCAGTTCCGCCCAGCGCGCGGTTTCGTCAGCCGTACATGGGATGATGACGCCATGCCCGACCCGACGCCCCACGAGCCGTCGTTGGCCGAGCCGCTCCTGCACCGCGCGGCCCGCATCGAGGACGCCGTCCAGGAGTTCCGCGAGCACCGTGCACGCCGTCGCGGACTGGTGCCGACGGTGGTCCCGTACACCGGCTACGGCGCGCCCGGTTGGGTGCGCATCCTCTGCCGTGTGCTGCTGACCCGCCGCGGTCTCGCCTCCGACGTCTCCTACGCGGGCGTCCGAGGCTGGAAGAGCTTCACGAGCGTGGCCGTCGACCACGCCGAGGTCACCGTCACCGCCGGCGGTGTCTCCCACGTGGTGAAGACCGACCGTGGCGGCGTCGTCGACACCATCGTCCCGATCGACCTCGAGCCCGGCTGGCGCACGGTGCGGCTGTCGGCAGGCGGCGGGCGCGACGTCGAGGCCGACGTGTTCGTCGTGCACCCGGACACCCGCTTCGGGCTGCTGTCCGACATCGACGACACCGTCATGGTGACCTCGCTCCCCCGCCCCATGCTCGCCGCCTGGAACTCGTTCGTGCTGACCGAGCACGCCCGCCGCCCGGTGCCGGGCATGTCCGTGCTGTACGAGCGGATCCTCGCGCAGCACCCCGGCTCCCCGACGGTCTACCTGTCGACCGGGGCGTGGAACGTCGCCCCGACGCTGCAGCGCTTCCTGTCCCGCAACATGTACCCGTCCGGCACGCTCCTGCTCACCGACTGGGGTCCCACCCACGACCGGTTCTTCCGCAGCGGCCAGCTGCACAAGCAGGAGAACCTGCGGCGGCTCGCCAAGGACTTCCCGGACATCCGCTGGCTCCTGGTCGGCGACGACGGACAGCACGACGAGAGCCTCTACGGGGACTTCTCGCGGGAACACCCGGACAACGTCGCGGGCGTCGCCATCCGGCAGCTGTCCACGAGCGAAGCGGTCCTGGCCGGTGGTCGCTCGCGGGCGCAGGAACGCTCCCGTGACTCGTCGGCGCCCTGGGTGTACGCACCGGACGGCGCCGGCCTGTGGAGCGAGCTCGCACGGGTCGGCATCATCGAGTCCGACGCCTCCGACCCGGCCTGAGCGACCCTTCATCACGTTCTCGGCCCGGAGGCCCCGTCGCCGACCGCGGCGTTCGGGCATCGGGTGTTCGATCGGTCCATGAGCACCGAGCCGGCCGCACCGCCCGAAGCCGCACCGCACACACCGCCGAACCGCATCGAGGACCACGCCCTGATCGGCGACACCGGCACCGCTGCCCTGGTCGGCCGCGACGGGACCATCGACTGGGCGTGCCTGCCGCGCTTCGACAGCTCGTCCACCTTCGCCTCGCTGCTCGGCACCGAGGACCACGGGCACTGGACCCTGCGCCCCGTCGACGACGACGCCACCGCCGAGTGGCGGTACCACGGCGACACCCTGGTGCTCTCGACCGTGTGGACCACCCGTGACGGCGTGGTCGAGGTCACCGAGTTCATGCCCGTCGGGGCGCACCGCCCCTCGATCGTCCGCCGGGTGCGTGGGCTCCGCGGTACCGTCGAGCTCCGGCAGACGCTCCGGATCCGCTTCGACTACTCGCGCGCCCTGCCCTGGATCCGGCAGATCGGGGACGACGACGAACCGGCGCTGCTCGCGACGGCGGGTCCCGGCTCGGTGATCGTCCGGGGGCCGCAGTTCCGCGCCGACGACCACCGGCACACCGCCGTCACGACGATCCACGACGGCGTCGTGCTCGACACGGTGCTCACCTGGTACCCGTCGCACCGCGAGCCCCCGGAGCCGCTCGACGTCGACGCGGCCCTCGCCCACACCATCTCGTGGTGGACGGCGTGGACCGCCCCGGCGCAGACCACCGGTCGGTACGCCGACGCCGCACGACGGTCGCTGGTGTTCCTCCGTGCGATGACCCACGGTGAGACCGGTGGCGTCGTCGCGGCCGCGACCACGGGCCTGCCGGAGGACCCCGGCGGCGAACGCAACTGGGACTACCGCTACGTGTGGCTGCGCGACGCCTCCCTCGCGCTCGCGTCGCTCATCGCCCACGGCTACCGCGACGAGGCCACGCACTGGCGCGGCTGGCTGCTGCGCGCGATCGCAGGTGACCCCGCCGACGTGCAGATCATGTACGGCATCGCCGGCGAACGCGAGCTGCCCGAACGGGACTTGCCCGAGCTGCCCGGGTACCTCGGGTCGACGCCCGTCCGCGTCGGGAACGGCGCCTCGACGCAGTACCAGGGCGACGTCTTCGGCGAGGTGCTCGCGGCACTGCACGACGCGCGCGAGCTCGGGGTCGAGGAGAACGCCGACTCCTGGGCACTGCAGCGGGCACTGCTCGGCTACGTCGAGGAGCACTGGCAGGAGCCGGACAACGGCATCTGGGAGATGCGCGGCCCGCGGCGCAGCTTCACGCACTCGCGGGTGATGATCTGGGCCGCGTTCGACCGCGGGGTCGCCGCGGTCGAGGAGTTCGGCCTCGAGGGCCCCGTCGACCGTTGGCGCTCCCTGCGCGACACCGTCCGCGCCGAGATCGAGGAGCACGGCTGGAACGCCGATCGCGGTTCGTTCCGCCAGCACTACGACACCGACGAGGTCGACGCGAGTCTGCTCGTCCTGCCGCAGGTCGGGTTCTGCCGCGCCGACGACCCCCGGATGACGGGCACCGTCCGCGCCATCGAGGAGGACCTGCGCGTCGGGGATGACGGCCTCGTGCTCCGCTACCGCACGACGGCCGGCTTCGACGGGCTGTCCGGCGCCGAGCACCCGTTCCTGGCGTGCTCGTTCTGGCTGGTGGAGCAGTACGCGGCCTCGGGACGGGTCGAGGACGCCGAGCATCTGATGGACGTGCTCGTCGGGTACGCCAACGACGTCGGCATGCTCTCCGAGGAGATCGACGTCGCCACCGGACACCACATCGGCAACACCCCGCAGGTGCTGTCGCACCTGACGCTCGTTTCGGCAGCGGACGCCATCGAGCGCGCACGTGGCGCGACCGTCGGGCACCGCACGCGGTTGCCCGTCCACGACGGCGGCACGCGGTCGTGGACCGGCGAGGGTGAGCGCGCCGGCTCCCCCGCCTGACGCGTCGCGCGGCCCTGATGGTGACTCCACGACGGACGGGAGGCCCGGTGCCAGCTGGCACCGGGCCTCCCGTCCGTCAGGGCGTCCGTTCAGGACGTCGGCAGCGCGTCCGTCAGGACGACGACTCCCAGTCAGCCGGGCCGCGCGAACCGGCGCGGTACTCCTCGAGCGGGACCTCGTCGGCCTTCCAGGCGGCAACGACCGGCTCCACGATCTCCCAGCAGCGCTCAGCCACGTCGCCGCGGATGGAGAGCAGCGGGTCGTCGTGGAAGATGCCGTTCAGGACCTCGCCGTACGGGGTGAGCTCGCCGTCGCTGAACGACGACGACAGGGTGACCTGTCCCATCTCGAACGGGTTGCCACCGCCGTTGGCCGACACCGACAGTTCGATCTCGTCCGGGTTCAGGACGATGCGCAGCGTGTCGGTCTTCGGGCGACCGCTCAGACCGGAGGGCAGGCGCGTGACCGGCTTGAACGTGATCAGCACCTCCTTGCGGCTGGCGCCGAGGGCCTTGCCGGAGCGCAGCGTGAAGGGGACGCCTGCCCAACGGGCGGTGTCGACCTCGACCGAGATCTCGGCGAGGGTCTCCGTCTGGCGCGACGGGTCGACACCGTCCTCTTCCTGGTACGACGGCAGTTCCTTGCCGTCGATGGTGCCGGCGGTGTAGACCGCGCGGCGCGAGGCGATCTTCGCGTCGTCGCCCTTGAGGCGGGTGGAGCGCAGGACCCGGGCGAGCGACGAGCGGAACTCGACCGCGTCGATCGCGGCCGGGGCGTCCATCGTGACCAGGCCGAGGATCTGCAGCAGGTGCGACTGGATCATGTCGACCATCGCGCCGGCCTCGTCGTAGTACTGGGCGCGGTTCTCGAGACCGAGGGTCTCGTCGTAGAAGATGTCGACCTTCTCGATGTTCTCGGCGTTCCAGATGGGCTCGAACAGGCGGTTCGCGAAGCGCAGACCGATGATGTTCAG
The DNA here is from genome assembly GCF_013205045.1 of Curtobacterium sp. VKM Ac-2852. NCBI lineage: Bacteria > Bacillati > Actinomycetota > Actinomycetes > Micrococcales > Microbacteriaceae > Curtobacterium > Curtobacterium sp. VKM Ac-2852. The sequence continues at coordinate 176,566 of NZ_JABMLI010000002.1, read as the reverse complement.
CACCGTGGTGCGGCCGAGGAAGTGGTCGGTGCGGTGCACGCGGTCCTCGGGGACGAGCTTGAGCACCGTCTCGTTGAGGGCCTGGGCGCTGGCGACATCGGTGCCGAAGGGCTTCTCGAAGGCCAGGGTCGTGCCCTCGGGGAGCTCGACGTGCTCGAGCGCCTCGCAGATGTCGGAGGCGATCTGCGGCGGGAGGGCGAAGTACAGGATCGGCTCGGAGTCCGCCGCGGCCAGGAGCGCCTCGAGGTGCTTCGGGTCTGTGGGGTCGCCCTGGATGAACTGCGTCGACTCGATGGTCGCGTCGACCTCCGGCCCCTTGACGTCCTGCGACGCGAAGGACTGCGTGACGATGTCCTTCCACTTCTCGGGGCTGCGCTCGCTGCGGCCCGTGCCGATCAGCTGCACGGGGACGGCACGGCCGCTCTGCAGGAACGTGCCGAGGCCCGGCAGGAGCAGGCGGGAGGCGAGGTCGCCCGTCGCGCCGAAGATGATGAGGGTGCGCTTGTCGGTCACCTGAGGTGACTCCTTTCGCTGTGGTGGGAGGTCCGCTCCAGTCAAGTCGCGGGCGGGCCCGTTTGTTCCGGATCGGGACCGGAGTTCGTCTCCTGGACGCACTTCGGGCGGCACCGTTCTGGTGCCGCCCGAAGTGTCAGGTGCGCTGCAGCGCCGGGTCAGTGCCCGAAGTTGCCGCGGTAGTACTCGTAGACCCAGCCGACCAGGGTGATCGCCACGAGGACGAGTCCGATCGGGACGATCCACAGGCCGGCGGCCACGCCGAGGAAGCACACGGCGACCGCGGCGGCCAGCAGGATGGGCCACCACGACCACGGGCTGAAGTGCCCGAGCTCGGCGTCGCCGTCCTCGATGTTGGCGTCGGGACGGTCCTCGGGCAGGACCCCGCCCTGGGACGACATGACCTTGCCGAGGTAGAAGGCGATGAACGCCGACATCAGGCCGGTCAGGCCGATCGCCACGGTGCCCACCCACTCGGGCTCGCCGTAGTAGATCATCGCCCACGTGGTGTAGGCGGCGTCCGCCAGGATGAAGAACCCGAAGAGGATCCAGAACAGGTTGGTGTTCGCGCGCATGGCGTTACTTCACCTCGCCCTTCGCAGCGTCGTAGGTCGGGGCATCGGGGGCGTCCTTCGCGGGACCCACACCGATCGGCACACCGGCCTCGGGGTGGTTCAGGTCGAAGGCCGGGGACTCCGAACGGATGCGCGGGATCGACGTGAAGTTGTGGCGCGGCGGCGGGCAGGAGGTCGCCCACTCGAGCGAGCGGCCGTAGCCCCACGGGTCGTTCACCGCGACCTTCGGTGCGTTCCGGGCGGTCACGTAGACGTTGAAGATGAACGGCAGGAACGAGATCGCGAGGATCATCGAGCCGATCGTCGACAGCTGGTTCATCCAGGTGAAGCCGTCGTTCGGCAGGTACGTCGCGTACCGACGCGGCATGCCGATGACGCCCAGCCAGTGCTGGATGAGGAACGTCGTGTGGAACCCGATGAACAGGAGCCAGAAGTGGATCTTGCCGAGACGCTCGTTGAGCATCTTGCCGGTCCACTTCGGCCACCAGAAGTAGAAGCCGGAGAACATCGCGAAGACGACGGTTCCGAAGACCACGTAGTGGAAGTGCGCCACGACGAAGTACGAGTCGGACACGTGGAAGTCGAGCGGCGGCGACGCCAGGATCACGCCGGTGAGACCACCGAAGGTGAACGTGATGAGGAAGCCGAGGGCCCAGAGGAGCGGCGTCTCGAACGTGACCGAGCCGCGCCACATGGTGCCGACCCAGTTGAAGATCTTCACGCCGGTCGGGACCGCGATGAGCATCGTCATGAGCGAGAACCACGGGAGCAGGACGCCACCGGTGACGTACATGTGGTGCGCCCACACCGTGACCGAGAGGGCCGCGATGGAGATCGTCGCGTAGACCAGGGTCTTGTACCCGAAGATCGGCTTGCGGCTGAACACCGGGAAGACCTCGGAGACGATGCCGAAGAACGGCAGCGCGATGATGTAGACCTCGGGGTGCCCGAAGAACCAGAACAGGTGCTGCCAGAGCAGGGCCCCGCCGTTGGCCGGGTTGAAGATCTGTGCGTCGAACACGCGGTCGAGCCCGAGGCCGAAGAGCGCCGTCGCGAGGACCGGGAAGGCCATCAGGACGAGGAGCGCCGTCACGAGGGTGTTCCACGTGAAGATCGACATGCGGAACATGGTCAGACCCGGGGCACGCATCGTGATGATCGTGGTGATGAAGTTCACCGCGCCGAGGATCGTCGAGAAGCCGGTCATGCCGAGCCCGAAGACCCAGAGTGTGCCGCCGAGCCCTGGTGTGAACGTCGTGTCACTCAGTGGCGCGTAGGCGAACCACCCGAACGAGGCAGCACCCTGCGGGGTGAGGAAGCCGCCGACCGCGATGAGCGAGCCGAACAGGTAGAGCCAGAAGGCGAAGCCGTTGAGTCGCGGGAAGGCGACGTCCGGCGCACCGATCTGCAGCGGCATGATCGCGTTCGCGAAGCCCGAGAACAGCGGCGTCGCGAACATCAGCAGCATGATCGTGCCGTGCATCGTGAACAGCTGGTTGTACTGCTCCTTCGTCGCGACCACGTGCAGGCCGGGTTCGAAGAGCTGGGCACGGATCACGAGGGCCATCACACCTGCGAGCAGGAAGAAGATGAACGACGCGATCAGGTACATGTACCCGATGGTCTTGTGGTCGGTGGAGGTGATCCACCGAACGACGATGTTGCCCTTCCGACCCACCTTCGACGCCTGGAAGTCCGGCGACGAGGTCTGGGTCGGTTGGCCGACGAGTGACGTTGTCATCTGACGAGCCCCTACTTGTTCTCGCTGGACGCCTCGACCGGCGCCTTGTTGTTCGGTTCGTTGGTGTTGGTGTTGTACTCGTCACCGAGCAGACCGACCTTGCCCTGGTCCTTCAGGGTGTCGAGGTAGTCCTGGTACTGCGCCGGCGTGACGACCTTCACCTGGAAGAGCATCAGCGAGTGGTACTCACCGCAGAGCTCCGCGCACTTGCCCTGGTACGTGCCGAGCTTCTCCGGGATGAAGTACTCCCAGTTGGTCTTGCCCGGGAGCATGTCCTTCTTGTAGAGGAAGTCGATGACCCAGAAGGAGTGGTCGACGTCGCGCGAGGAGAGCTCGATCGCGACCTTCTTGCCCTTCGGCAGGTAGAGGGTCGGCAGCTGCGACTCGTCGATCGCCCCGTTGGCGTTCTCTTCTTCCTGGGCCTGGATGCCCTGGTAGTAGACGCTCTCTTCGGGGTTGTCCTTGTTGATGTAGTTGAAGTCCCACGCCCAGCGCTTGCCGTACACGTGCACGGTGGCGTCGGGGTCGGCGAAGGGCTTCTCGATCGCGGCCTGGTCCTTCGCGGTGAAGGCGAAGAAGCCCAGCACCAGGATCAGCGGCACGATCGTGTAGAAGATCTCGAGCGGCATGTTGTACCGCATCTGCACGGGCAGGCCGGTCTGGCCCTTCCGGCGGCGGTAGACGATCGCTGCCCAGATGATCAGGCCCCACACGATGAGACCGACGGCGAGGAGAACGACCCAGCTGGTGGTCCACAGGCCGACGATGCGGCTCGTGTGGTTGGTGACGTTCTTCGTCTCCTCCGTGCCGGGGAGCCATCCGTTCATCTGCTGCTGCGTGCAGCCAGCCAGTGCGATGACCAGACCGACGGCCACCGGGACGGCCGCCCAACGTATACGGCGATTCGAACGCACTGTTACCTCTCGCAAAAGACGTGAGCTTCAGGAGGTCAGCCCGTCGAGTCCGACGGCGAGCCGCACGAAGGCGGCGCATGGCTGGCTCCCAGCTTGATTGGAACACTCCTAGCTTACTCGCAGCTCGGTACCGCTCGCGCACACACGACACGGTTCTGGCCTCGATCCGCGCGTCGGCGGGCACCATTTCGCCCGTTCACGCCGCGCCCCGGCGCGCCACGTCCGGCCACACGAACGCGAGCGGGGAGCGACCGTTCCGGTCGCTCCCCGCTCGCGTGTCGGATCGCTGGTGATCAGTGGAAGCTGTCACCACAGGCGCAGCTGCCCTGCGCGTTCGGGTTGTCGATCGTGAAGCCCTGCTTCTGGATCGTGTCCTCGAAGTCGATCGTCGCGCCGTCGAGGTACGGGACGCTCATCTTGTCGACGACGACCTCGACCCCGTCGAACTCGGCGGTGACGTCACCGTCGAGCAGGCGCTCGTCGAAGTACAGCTGGTAGATCAGGCCCGAGCAGCCACCGGGCTGGACGGCGAGGCGCAGGCGCAGGTCGTCGCGGCCCTCCTGCTCGAGCAGGCTCGCCACCTTGCCGGCAGCGGCGTCGCTCAGGAGGACGCCGTGCGACTGCGTTTCGGTCGCCGGTGCTTCGGTGATGGTGTCGCTCATCGCGCGTCTCCCTCCGGGCGGTGCTGGTCACCGCGCCTGGCGTCGATTGTAAGCACCCTCAGCTGCGCGTCGCGACCCTGGCGAGCAGGATCGTCTCCGACGCGATGGCACGGTGCAGGACACCGAGGTGCTGCGACTCGTTCGGGCTGTGCGCACGGGTGTCCGGGTCCTCGACGCCGGTGACCAGGATCTGCGCGTCCGGGAACTCCGCGGCGAGGTCGGACACGAACGGGATCGACCCGCCGATCCCCTGCTCGACCGCCTCGGCGCCCCACCCCTCGCGCATCGCCGTGCGGGCCTCCTGGACGGCCCAGCCAGCGGTGTCGACGAGGAACCCGTCGCCGCTGTCCGGCTCGGTGATCTCCATCCGTGCACCGAACGGGACGTGCTCGCGCAGGTGCCGCTCGACGGCCGCGGACGCCTGCCGGGCGTCCTGGCCGGGGGCGACGCGGACCGAGACCCGTGCCGAGACCGTGGGCAGGAGGGTGTTCGAGGCGTTCGCGACGCTCGGCACGTCCATGCCGGTCACCGTGATCGACGGCTGGAACCACATGCGGGACAACACGGCGCCTGTGCCGATCGGGCGCACACCGGGCACGAGCGCGGCGTCGACGGCGAGTTCGTCCTCGGTGCGCTCCGGCACGTCGGCCTCGTACGAGGTCAGCCCGTCGACGGCGACCGAACCGTCGGCGTCGTGCAGCGAGGCGAGCAGCCGCACCATGGGGATCATCGCGTCCGGGGCCGCTCCCCCGAACATGCCGCTGTGGCTGGCGTGCTCGAGCGTGGTCAGGGTGAGCTTGAAGGTGACGTTGCCGCGCAGGGAGACCGTGATCGACGGCACCTCGGTCGACCAGTTGTCGCTGTCCGCCACGACGATGACGTCGGCGGCGAGGTGCTCCTTCTGCTCGCGCAGGAACGTGCGGAACGAGCGGGAGCCGAACTCCTCCTCGCCCTCGACGAACAGCACGATCCCGAGGTCGAGGTCGTCACCGAACTGGGCGTGCACCGCGCGGAGCGACGCGATGTGCGTCATCACACCGGCCTTGTCGTCCGAGGCGCCGCGGCCGTACAGGCGGTCACCGCGCAGGGTCGGCTCGAACGGCGGCGTCTCCCACAGGGCCTCGTCGCCCTGCGGCTGCACGTCGTGGTGGGCGTAGAGCATCACCGTCGGCTTGCCGTTCCGCGCCGGGCGCACCGCGAGCACCGCGGGCTGGCCGAGCTCGGTCTCGGCGTCGGCCTCGGCGACGTCGGCCGTCGAGCCGGACACCGCCGACCGCACGATCCGGACGTCGTCCGCGCCGAACACCCCGGTGGACCGTGCGAGGTCCGCGACGGCCTCGGCACTCGCGCGCACGTTCGCCGGGTCGAAGGCCGACCAGGACACCGACGGCAGGCGCACCAGCGCGGACAGGTCGGCGATCGTCGTGGGCAGTGCCCCCTGCACGTGTTCGCGCAGGGCGTCGAGGAGCGCGGGGTCGGTCGCGGGGCTGTGCTGTTCGCTGTCGGTCATGCCCGGTAATCTAGAGGAGATCCCGCACGCACACCGCCGTTAGGAACGCACCGTGGCGAAGGCAGCCCCCAAGACCAACACGACCGTCAACCCGACCGAGGCCGAGCTCCTCGAGCAGGGCAAGGGCCGCCCCACGCCGTCCCGCCGCGAGCGAGAGGCAGCGAACCGCCGCCCCCTCGTCGGCAACACGCCGGTCGACAAGAAGGCCGCCCGCGCTCGTCTCAACTCGGAGCGCGAGCGTGCCCGGGTCGGCATGGCCAACGGCGAGGAGCGCTACCTGCCGGCGAAGGACCGCGGTGAGCAGCGACGCTTCGTCCGCGACTGGATCGACGCCCGCTGGAACGTCGGCGAGGTCATGATGCCCGTGCTCGTGCTGTTCCTGATCGTCGGGTTCGCCGCCGCGCAGACCGTGATCGCGTCCTACTCGCTCCTGCTGGTGTGGGCGTTCGTGGCGCTGTTCATCATCGACTGCGTGGTGCTGTGGCTGTCGCTCCGCCGCAAGCTCACCGCCAAGTTCGGCGAGCTCCAGCGGGGCACGTTCCTCTACATCCTCACGCGGGCGTGGCAGCTGCGCTTCCTGCGGCTGCCGAAGCCCCAGGTCCGGCGTGGGCAGTACCCCACGCTCTAGCCACACGCACACGACGAAGCGCCGCCCGGCCTGCCGGGCGGCGCTTCGTCGTTCCCGCTCCCCCGCTCTCCGCTCCCCCACTCCCCACTCCCCCGCCCCGCTCGTGCTTCGTGAGCAGGAATGGTCGGGTGGGCAAGCAGCACCAGACCATTCCTGCTCACGAAGCGGCCGTGAGCGCACCCCCACGACGGACTGGAGGCCCGTGGCGGTGTCGCCACGGGCCTCCAGTCCGTCAGGTGGTCGCGTCTACCGCGCGGCGCGACGCAGCCGCCGTCGGCGCAGCCGGTTGATGCGCGCAGCCCAGGTCGGTCCCTCGTAGAGGAACGCCGTGTAGCCCTGCACGAGCGTGGCCCCGGCGTCGATGCGATCCTGCACGTCCTGCTCGGTGGTCACACCGCCGACGGCGATGACGCAGAAGTCGGCGGGCACCGCGGCGCGGACGCGACGCAGGACCTCGAGCGAGCGGGCGGCGACCGGCGCACCGGAGAGGCCCCCGGCACCCATCGCCTCGACGTCGGACGGATCGGCCGTCAGGCCGTCGCGGGAGATCGTCGTGTTGTTCGCGATCACCCCGGACAGTCCGAGCTCGACCGCGAGGCCCGCGATCGCGTCGATCTGCTCGTCGGTCAGGTCCGGTGCGATCTTGACGAGCACCGGCGTCCGGCCGGCGGCGTCACGCACCGCGGACAGCAGCGGTCGGAGCTGGTCGAGTTCCTGCAGTCCGCGCAGGCCGGGCGTGTTCGGCGAGCTGACGTTGACCGCCAGGTAGTCCGCGAACGTGGCGAGCCGACGGGTGGACTCGAGGTAGTCGTCGATGGCGTCCTCGACGGAGACGACCCGGCTCTTGCCGATGTTCACGCCGATGACCGGTCGGCCGGGGTTGCGGCGGGCGCGCTCGAGGCGTCGGGCGGCCGCTGCGGCGCCGTGGTTGTTGAAGCCCATGCGGTTGATCAGGGCGCGGTCGCCGATCAGGCGGAACAGGCGCGGGCGCTCGTTGCCGGGCTGCGGCTTGGCGGTGATGGTGCCGACCTCGACGTGGCCGAAGCCGAGCAGGCCGAGACCGGCGATGCCGCGGGCGTCCTTGTCGAACCCGGCGGCCAGGCCGAAGCGCGACGGGAAGTGGATGCCCATCGTGGTGACGCCGTCGGACGCCGCGGGACGGCAGTACCGCTCGACGACGCCGCTCAGGAACGGCACGCGGGGCAGCCCTGCGATGACGGCGAACGCCAGGTGGTGGGCGCGCTCCGGGTCCATGTTCGCGAACACGGAGCGGAACACGACGCGGTAGCCGCCGCGCACGATCCGTTCGGCGATGCCGCTCACGCGCGCGTGCCGGACGGTGCGGACGACCCGGCGGCCGTGTCGGATGCCCCGTGGTGGTCGCGGCGGAGCTGGCCGATGGCGTCCTCGAAGTCCTCGAGCGAGTCGAACGCCTGGTAGACGCTCGCGAACCGCAGGTAGGCGACCTCGTCGAGCTCCCGCAGGGGCGCGAGGATCGCGAGGCCGATGTCGTTCGCGTCGATCTGGCTGGACCCGGAGGACCGGACGGTCTCCTCGACGCGCTGCGCGAGCACGGCCAGGTCACCGTCGGTGACCGGACGCCCCTGGCACGCCTTGCGCACGCCGGAGACGATCTTGTCGCGGCTGAACGGCTCGGTGACACCGTTGCGCTTCACGACGTTCAGCGACGCGGTCTCGGTGGTCGAGAACCGTCGACCGCAGTTGGGGCACTGACGACGGCGGCGGATGGAGGTTCCGTCGTCGCTCGTCCGTGAGTCGACGACGCGGGAGTCCGGATGGCGGCAGAAGGGGCAGAACATGTCGTTGCCCAGGCTATCGGTTCGTGCGCTCCGTCACGGCGGCCCCGTGCGCGGGGAGCTGCTCCTCGGTGGACAGCGCGACGATGTGCGGGGCGACCTCGGCCAGGGCCTCGGGCGTGTACCGGACGATCTGCTGGGGCCGCAGGAACGTCGACGCGGACAGCCCGGACCCGAACCGGGCCTGGCCGCCGGTCGGCAGCACGTGGTTCGACCCAGCCAGGTAGTCCCCCAGGCTCACCGGCGTGCTCGGTCCGACGAACACCGCACCGGCGGCGTCGATGTCGGCCAGCACCGCGTCGTCGTCGACCGTCTGGATCTCGAGGTGCTCCGGCCCGTACGCGTTGCTCACGGTCGCGGCGTCGGTCAAGGAGTCCACCAGGACGATCGCGGACTGCGGTCCGTCCAGGGCGGCCTGGAGGCGCGCAGCGGTCCCGAGCACCGCCGTGCGTTCCGGGATCGCGGCCTCGACCGCGTCGGCGAACGCCGCGGACGTCGTCACCAGCACGCTGCCGGCCTGCTCGTCGTGCTCGGCCTGGCTGATGAGGTCGGCGGCCACGAACCCGGCGTCGGCGGTGTCGTCCGCGATCACGAGGATCTCGGTCGCCCCGGCCTCGGAGTCGATGCCGACCACCCCGCGCACCAGACGCTTGGCCGCGGCGACGTAGTTGTTGCCCGGCCCGGTGACCAGGTCGACCGGCTCGAGGTCGATCTCGGCGACGCCGAACGCCAGCGCGCCGACGGCTCCGGCACCGCCCATGGCGTAGACCTCGTCGATGCCGAGCAGCCCCGCCGCGGCGAGGATCGTCGGGTGGACCGCGCCGCCGTGGTCGCGCTGCGGCGGCGACACGAGGGCGATCGAGGGCACGCCCGCGACCTGGGCCGCGACGACGTTCATCACGACGCTGGACGGGTAGACGGCCTTGCCACCGGGCACGTAGAGCCCCACGCGGCGCATCGGCTGCCAGCGCTGGTGGACCTCGGCGCCGTCGGCCAGGGTCGTCACGGACGGGGCGGGGATCTGCGCGGCACTCGCGGCCCGGACCCGGCGGATGGCCTCGTCGAGGGCTGCTCGGACCTCGGGGGTGAGCCCGGCCACGGCGGCGGTGATCTCGGCAGCGGGGACCCGGACGTTCGCGGGGGCCCCGCCGTCGAAGCGCTCGGCCTGGTCGTGCAGGGCCGCGGCCCCACGGTGTCGGACGTCCTCGATCAACTCGCGCGCGGCGTCGACCGCGTGCGACACGTCACCCGCGGCACGGGGCATGAGTCGGAGGAGTTCGGCACGGGCGGGGAGGCCGCCGCGGAGGTCGATTCGCTGCATCATGAGGCCTCCAGCGTACCGGCGGCGTGCTGCACGACGGCGTCGACCACGGGCCGGTGGCGGACCGCGTGCTCGGCGTCCCACGCGTCGAGCAGGTGCAGCGTGGCGATCCGGAACGCCAGCGCACGGACGAGCAGCTGCGGCCACTCGGGGACGCCGGTGCCGAGCACGCCGAGCCGGCTGACGGCGACCCCGTGCCAGCACACGGCGTCGACCGCGGCGATCGCGGCGCCGAGGCCCGCCGGGCGCCAGTACGGCGCCCAGTCGAACACCGTGGGCGGCTCCCCCGGCGTGAAGAGCACGTTGCCGAGCAGGTCACCGTGGACGAGCTGCGACGGGGACGTCACCGGCCGGAACGTCGCGGCCAGGCGGTCCAGCGTCGGGTCGTCGGGCAGGGCCGCTCCGCCCCAGGCCATGCGGTCCGCCCGGCTCCAGGGCTCGTCGCGGTGGTCGAGGAAGTCCGGGCGTGGCAGATGGGCGATCGCCCGGTGGAACGCTGCACCCGCGGCGATCACGTCGGCCACGCGCGTCGGGTGGGTCCGACCGGCGACCCACCTCCAGGCTTCCCAGCCGTCGTCGCCGGTGCTGACGCCGGTGCCGGCGCCGTCGCCGTCGGCGTCGCCGGCAGCAGCGTCGCCGGCAGCGGCGGCGGCGCGGGCGTCCACGACCCAGTCCCCGGACGCGGCGGCGACCGGGCGCGGCGTCCGGAACCCGGCCGTGTGGTCGAGCCGCGCCAGCGTGGCGGACCGCCACCGGGCCTCCAGGCGGTCACCGGACGGGCGGAGGACGACGTCCCCGGCGCGCCACGTGCGTCCACGCCCGCCGCCGAGGCGCTCGAGCGCCCGGTCGTGCACGCCGAACGCCCGGAGGACGTGCGGTGCCGGCTGGCCGTCGGTCACGCGGTCCGCAGGATCTTCACCATCGGCCGGCCCTTGGCGACCTCGTCGACGAGCTTGTCGAGGTACCGGATCTGCCGCATGAGCGGGTCGTCGAGCTCCTCGATCCGCACCCCGCAGATCACCCCGGTGATGAGCGGGGCGTTCGGGTTGAGGTGCGCGCTGGCGAAGAAGTCCTCGAACGTGGTCCGGTCGGCCAGTTGCTGCGCGAGCGCCAGGTCGTCGAAGCCGGTCAGCCACTCGATGACGGTGTCGAGCTCCGCCTTCGTGTGGCCCTTCCGCTCCACCTTCGCCAGGTAGTGCCCGTAGACGTCCGCGACGGGCGTCCCGAAGATCCGGTGACCGGCCATGGTCGACGCTCCTACACCAGGCAGCGGGGTCCGAGCAGGCTCTTCAGCTCGCCGAACAGGTCGGGGGTCAGGTTCACCGGGAACGGCAGCTCGAAGGTGCGCGCGACGTCGTCCTTGAGCAGCTTCAGCCGGACCTCGGTGTCACCCTGGTGGCGGCCGAGCACGGCGGCGAGTTCCGTCACCGTGGTCGTCGTGGCCTGTCGCTCCGGCAGGGACAGCGTGAGCGGGCCGGAGCCCATCGCGTCGCCGACGTTCGGCTGGAACATGCTCACCGCGTGCAGGGCCTTGCCGTCGTCGCGGACGTTGACTCGGCCACGCAGGACGACGATCGAGTCGGGCACCAGGGACGGGCCGAACTCCTGGTACGTCTTGCCCAGGAACATCACGCCGATCTGGCCGCCGAAGTCCTCGATGTCGACGATGCCGTACGGGTTGCCGCTCGTCTTCGCCACCCGGTGCTGCACGCTCGTCAGCAGGCCGGCGACGGTGACCGTCTCGCCCTCGATCGAGTCGTCGGCCGTCAGCAGGTCGGCGATGGTGATCGACTGGTGCTTCGCGAGCTCGATCTCGAGCCCGGCGAGCGGGTGGTCGGACACGTAGAGCCCGAGCATGTCCCGCTCGAACGCGAGCTTGTCGCGCTTGGACCACTCCGGACGGTCCGGCACCTGCGACACCGCGGCGCTCGGGGCGTCCTCGGCTGCCTCGGCGAAGAGCGAGTCGAAGTCGAACCCGACGTTGCCGTGGGCCTCGTCGCGCTTGACCTTGACCGCACCCTCGACCGCGCCCTCGTGGATCTCCACCAGGGCACGTCGGGTGTCGCCGAACTCGTCGAAGGCACCGGCCTTGATGAGCGACTCGACCGTGCGCTTGTTCGCCGACGAGATCGGGATCTTGCGCAGGAAGTCGTGGAACGACTCGAAGGCGCCCTTCTCGGTCCGGGCCTTGACGATGTCGTCGACGACGTTGAACCCGACGTTGCGGATGGCACCCATGCCGAACCGGATGTCGTCGCCGACGGCGGCGAAGAAGCCGATCGACTCGTTGACGTCCGGCGGCATCACCTTGATGCCCATCCGGCGGCACTCGTTGAGGTAGAGCGCGAGCTTGTCGCGGGCATCGCCGACGCTCGTCAGCAGCGCCGCCATGTACTCGGCCGGGTAGTGCGCCTTGAGGTAGGCGGTCCAGAAGGACACCACACCGTAGGCCGCCGAGTGCGCCTTGTTGAACGCGTAGTCGGAGAAGGGCAGCAGGATGTCCCACAGCGTCTTGATCGCCGCGTCGGAGTACCCGTTGTCCTTCATGCCCTGCTGGAAGCCCGCGTACTGCTTGTCGAGCTCGGACTTCTTCTTCTTGCCCATCGCGCGGCGGAGGATGTCCGCCTGGCCGAGCGAGAACCCGGCGACCTTCTGCGCGATGGCCATGACCTGCTCCTGGTAGATGATCAGGCCGTAGGTCGTGCCGATGATGTCCTTGAGGGGCTCTTCGAGCTCCGGGTGGATCGGCGTGATCGGCTGCTCGCCGTTCTTGCGGAGCGCGTAGTTCGTGTGCGAGTTCGCACCCATGGGCCCCGGGCGGTACAGGGCGATGAGCGCGGAGATGTCCTCGAAGTTGTCGGGCTTCATCAGCCGCAGCAGGCCACGCATCGGCCCACCGTCGAGCTGGAACACGCCGAGGGTGTCGCCGCGCTGCAGGAGCGCGTACGCCTCGGGGTCTTCCAGGCCCATGTTCTCGAGGTCGAGCTCGGTCCCGCGGTTCGTCTTGATGTTGTCGAGGGCGTCACTGATGATCGTGAGGTTGCGGAGCCCCAGGAAGTCCATCTTGATCAGGCCGAGCGACTCCGCTGCCGGGTAGTCGAACTGCGTGACGATCTGGCCGTCCTGCTCCCGCTTCATGATCGGGATGATGTCGATCAGCGGGTCGCTCGACATGATGACGCCGGCCGCGTGCACGCCCCACTGGCGCTTCAGCCCCTCGAGCCCGAGTGCGGTGTCGAAGACGGTCTTCGCCTCGGGGTCGGTCTCGACCACGGTGCGGACGTCGACGGCTTCCTTGTAGCGCGGGTGGTCCTTGTCGAAGATCCCGGTGAGCGGGATGTCCTTGCCCATCACGGGCGGCGGCATCGCCTTCGTGAGCTTCTCGCCCATGCCGAACGGGAACCCGAGGACGCGCGAGGAGTCCTTGAGTGCCTGCTTCGCCTTGATCGTGCCGTACGTGACGATCTGCGCGACGCGCTCCGACCCGTACTTCTCGGTGACGTACTTGATCGCCTCACCGCGGCGCCGGTCGTCGAAGTCGACGTCGAAGTCGGGCATCGAGACGCGGTCCGGGTTGAGGAACCGCTCGAAGATCAGGCCGTGCCGGATGGGGTCGAGGTCGGTGATGCGCATCGCGTACGCGACCATCGAGCCGGCACCGGAGCCACGCCCCGGACCGACGCGGATGCCGTTGTTCTTGGACCAGTTGATGAAGTCCGCGACCACCAGGAAGTAGCCCGGGAACCCCATCTGGTTGATGATGCCGACCTCGTAGTCGGCGCGGTCCTGGACCTCTTTCGAGATGCCGTCCGGGTACCGGTAGTCCAGCCCCTTCGCGACCTCTTTCTCGAACCAGGAGTGCTCGGTCTCGCCCTCGGGCACCGGGAACTTCGGCATGTAGTTGGCCGAGGTGTCGAACTCGACGTTGCAGCGTTCTGCGATGAGCAGCGTGTTGTCGCAGGCCTCGAGGTTGTCGCGGAAGACGTGCCGCATCTGCGCCGGGGTCTTCAGGTAGAACTCGTCGGCGTCGAACTTGAAGCGGTTCGGGTCGTTCAGGGTCGAGCCGGACTGCACGCAGAGCAGTGCCGCGTGCGACTTGGCGTCGTGGGCGTGCGTGTAGTGCAGGTCGTTCGTGCCGACCAGCGGGATGTCGAGGTCCTTCGCCAGGCGGATCAGGTCGCTCATGATCCGGCGTTCGATCTCGAGGCCGTGGTCCATGACCTCGGCGAAGTAGTTCTCCTTGCCGAAGATGTCGCGGTAGTCGGCGGCCGCCTGCACTGCTTCGTCGTACTGGCCGAGACGCAGGCGCGTCTGGATCTCCCCCGAAGGGCAGCCCGTGGTCGCGATGATGCCCTCGTGGTACTCCTGCAGGAGCTCGATGTCCATGCGGGGCTTGAAGTAGTAGCCCTCGAGCGACGCCTTGGACGACAGCCGGAACAGGTTGTGCATGCCCGTCGTGTTCTCGGCGAACATCGTCATGTGCGTGTACGAGCCGGCGCCGGACACGTCGTCGCCACCACCGTCACCCCAGCGCACACGGGTCTTGTCCGAGCGGTGCGTGCGCGGCGTGATGTACGCCTCGGTCCCGATGATCGGTTTGACGCCACCGGCCTTTGCGGCCTTCCAGAACTCGAAGGCGCCGAACATGTTGCCGTGGTCGGTCACCGCCACGGCGGGCATCCCCTGCGCGGCGGTCTCCGCCACGAGGTCGGAGAGCCTGGCGGCACCGTCGAGCATCGAGTACTCGCTGTGCACGTGCAGGTGGACGAAGGAGTCGGAATCCGACACGGAACCTCCGGTTCGTACGGTGTGCTGCGGGGTGGGAACAGCCTAACCGCGGCCGCCCACATTCCCGCGCGCGTCGGGGCGGTCGGGAGGCGCGGGGCGGGGCCGCACCGTGCCTCCAGGCCGGCAGCGGGTCGGGACACGCGCGGGGCGCACCGCCCAGCGGTCAGGACATGCCGCACGCTGGCCGCGGCGGGCGCGGAAAGCGTCGCCCGGCGGCCTCCCAGCCGACAGATCGTGACCCCTCGGCGCAATCGGCCGGGCGCGCCGGCCTGGAGGCGCGGGCCGGGCCCGCACCGCGCCTCCAGGCCGGCAGCAGGTCGCGGCACGCGCGGGACGCCCCGCCGAGCGGTCAGGACACGCCGCACGCTGGCCGCGGCAGGTACGGAACCCGTCGCCCGGCGGCCTCCCCGCCGACAGTTCGTGACCCCTCGGCGCAATCGGCCGGGCGCGCCGGCCTCGGATCGGGACGCGCGCGGGGCGCGCCGCCCAGCGGTCAGGACACGCCGCACGCTGGCCGCGGCGGGTGCGGAAGACGTCGTCTGGCGGCCTCCCAACCGACAGTTCGTGACCCCTCGGCGCAAGCTGCCGGGCGCGCCGGCCTCGGGTCGCGACACGCGCGGGGCGCGCCGCCGAGCGGTCAGGACACACCGCACGCGGGCCGCGGCAGGTATAGAACCCGTCGCCTGGCGGCCTCCCAACCGACAGTTCGTGACCCCTCGGCGCAAGCCGCCGGGCGCGTCAGAGCGACGCGCTCCGGATCTGCTCCAGCGCTGCCTGCAGGTCGTCCGGGTACTGCGCCTCGAACGACACCCACTCGCCCGTGCGGGGGTGGTCGAAGCCCAGCCGGACGGCGTCGAGCCACTGGCGGGTCAGCCCGAGCTCGGCCGCCAGCACCGGGTCGGCGCCGTACATCGTGTCCCCGACGAGCGGGTGGCGTGTCGCCGCCATGTGCACCCGGATCTGGTGGGTGCGCCCGGTCTCCAGGTGCACCTCGAGCAGGGTGGCAGAGCGGAAGGCCTCGAGCGTCTCGTAGTGGGTGACGCTCGGCTTGCCCTTGGACGTGACCGCGAACTTCCAGTCACTCGACGGGTGCCGGCCGATCGGAGCATCGATCGTGCCCGACGTGGGGTCGGGGTGGCCCTGCGCGAGCGCGTGGTAGACCTTCTCGACCGTGCGCTCCTTGAACGCCCGCTTCAGGTGCGTGTACGCCAGCTCGGTCTTCGCGACCACCATCAGGCCCGAGGTCCCGACGTCGAGGCGGTGCACGATCCCGGCACGTTCGGCGGCACCGGACGTCGCGATCGTGAAGCCGGCGGCGGCGAGGCCCCCGGGCACGGTCGGCCCGTCCCACCCCGGCGAGGGGTGCGCAGCGACGCCGACGGGCTTGTCCACGACGACGATGTCCTCGTCGTCGTGCACGATCGTCATGCCCGGCACGGCCGCCGGCACGATGCGCGGCGGCTCCTTCGGGGTCCACTCGACCTCGAGCCAGGATTCGGCATGCAGACGGTCCGACTTGTCGACGGGCACCCCGTCGACGCGGACGCCCCCGGCGGCGACGACGTCGGCCGCGAACGACCGGCTGAAGCCGAGGAGCTTCGCGATGGCGGCGTCGACGCGCTCACCGGCGAGCCCGTCGGGCACGGGAAGAGAACGCGATTCGCTCACGTGGCGTCGTGGCCCAGCGTGTCGCGACGGTCGCGGTCCTCCGGCCTGGAGGCGCGGGTCGGCTCGTCGAGCGCCGCATCAGCCGACGAGAACGCGGCCCCACCGTCGAGCGGCTGCGCCGCGTCGACCGGCTGCGCCGCGTCGAGCTGCGCCTGGCGCTTGGCCGAGAGCGTGCGGGTGCCGTCGAGGTTCACCCCGAGGATCACCAGCAGCACGAAGACCACCATGCTGATGCAGATGAAGGAGTCGGCGACGTTGTAGATCGCCGGCATCATCCACGGCGTCGAGATGAAGTCGACGACGTGACCCCGGCCGAAGCCGGGCTCACGGAAGAGCCGGTCGAGCAGGTTGCCCAGCGCGCCGCCGAGCAGCATGCCGAGCACGATGGCCCACCACATCGACCGGATGCGACGCGAGTACACGATGATCGCGACGACGACCGCGGCCGAGATGACCGAGAACACCCAGGTCATGTTCACCGCGAACGAGAACGCTGCCCCCGGGTTCCGGACGTACAGGAACTGCAACGCCCCCCCGAGGACCGGGACGGGGGTGCCGTACGGCAGGTTCGCGACGACCAGCGTCTTGGCGACCTGGTCGAACGCCACCACCACGACAGCGGCGAAGGCCAGTGCCGCGATTGCGCGGACACTGACCTTCGCTCGTGATGCTGGTCGCGACAACGTCAGTTGCCGAAGCCCTGCGCCGAAGCCGGCGCCGGGGTGAGACCGGACTGCTCGCCCGAGTCGAGCTCGGAGAGCTGCCCCTGGATGTAGCTCTTCAGCTGCGCACGGTAGTCGCGCTCGAAGGTCCGGAGCTCGTCGATCTTGCCCTCGAGCTGGCGCTGCTCCTGCTCGAGCACTGCAACACGCTGACGGTTCGTGTTCTCGGTGTCGGCGATGATCTGACGCTGCTTCGCCTCGGCCTCGGAGACCAGGCGAGCGGCCTGGGCCGTGCCCTCGGCGATGAGCGCGTCGCGCTTCTCGATGCCCTCGCGGACGTGCTCCTCGTGGAGACGACGCGCCAGGGTCAGGAGGTTCGTGGTGCCCTCGGTGTCCTCGTCGGCGGGGACCGTGGTGGTCGCTGCCGCCGCGGCGACCGGAGCGGGCTCCGGTGCTGCCTCGACCGGGGCCGGGGTGGGCTCCGGCTCGGCTGCGGGAGCGGGCTGCTCGGCCTGCGCCGACTGCGGGGCCGATTCGGCCGCCTGCAGGCGCTGGCGGAGCTCGTCGTTCTCCGCGGTCAGGCGACGGAGCTCGACCACGACCTCGTCGAGGAAGTCGTCGACCTCGTCCTGGTCGTAGCCCTCGCGGAACTTCGTCGGCTGGAACCGCTTGTTGACTACGTCTTCCGGCGTCAAAGCCATTGCCGTCACCTCAATAGAACTGCTGAACGTGTGGAACCGCGTGCGGTGCGACCGAATGTACCAGTCGTACCGTGCGGTGCGGATGCGCCACCGGAGCGGGCATCGATCCCGACCACCGTACACCGACGATGGGGAGGAACCGTGCCGCGCGCCTGGCGTGGCGCGTGTCGCGGACGGGAGTCCGCTCAGATACCGCGTGCCAGGGCGGCGACCACGAACCGGGCGATGATGACGACGAGCATCACGATCGTCCAGCCGAAGTCGAGCGCCACCGGCCCCAGGCGGAGCGGCGGGAGGACCCGTCGCACCGCTCGGATGGGCGGATCCGTGATCGTGTAGACGAACTCGGACACCACGAGCATGCCCCCGCGCGGACGCCAGGAACGGTTGAAGCTCTGCACGAGGTCGAGCGCGAAACGCCCCCACATCACGAAGAAGTACAGGAGCAACGCGAGGGAGATGATCCCTAGGATCACGGACACGATGGGGCTCGCTCGTCTCGGGCGAGCGTCGTCAGACGACGCTCAGGGGCGGGTGTGCCGGGTACGGCTCAGGACTGGGCGAAGAAGTTCGCCTCGATGTCGGACTCTACCTCAGCAGGCTCACCGCTCACTGCGACGTGCGCCGGCGACAGGAGGAAGACCTTGTTCGTGACGCGCTCGATCTTGCCGAACAGACCGAGCGACAGCCCGGAGGCGAAGTCGATCATGCGGCGGGCGTCACCCTCGGTCATCTGCGAGAGGTTGATGATGACGGGGATGCCGTCGCGGAAGCTCTCGGCGATGGACTGGGCGTCCTTGTACTCGCGCGGGTGGACGGTGAGGATCTCGTTCATTTCCTGGACCGGGGTCGCCTTCTGTGCGGTCGTGTGCGAGCGGCGGAGCGGAGTGACCTGGGCGCCGCGCTGGTGGGTGTGCGTCTTGGTGGGAGCCGGGACGGCTGCGGGAGCGGCCGCCGGGGCTGCTGCCGCCGCGGGGGTCTCCTGCGGCTCGGCGGGCGCCGGAGCAGCCGCTGCGGCCTGGCGTGCAGGGGCTGCCTGCTGGCGCGCGGGCTCGGCCTGCTGCTCGTCCTCGTAGTCGAGTTCCTCATCGGCGAGGCCGAGGTAGACCATCGTCTTCTTCAGCGGGTTGGCCATGGTTCCTCCGGGGTTCGTGCTCGTGGTGCCCTGCAACGAGGCTAGGGTGCGGGCGGCCGGTTTCCCGTGATTGCGGTGCCGATCCGCAGGTGTGTCGCGCCCTCGAGGATCGCCTCGGCGTAGTCCCCGCTCATGCCGGCCGAGATGTCGGTCGCAGCAGGCTCGAGCGCCACGACCCGTTCGGAGATCGAGCGGAGTCGGGCGAAGGCGGCTCGGGGCTCCTCGTCCAGGGGCGCGACCGCCATGACACCCCGCAGCCGGATCGTCCCGGTGGCCAGCACGCGCGACACCATGGCCTCGACGTCGTCCGGCTGCACCCCGCCACGGCCGGGGTCGTCGGTGAGGTTCACCTGCACGAACCCGTCGATGACCCGGGGTTCCGGCTCGGCCTCGGTCGGGGCGAACGCGTCGACGACGGACCCACGGTCGAGCGACTGCACCACGTGGGCGTACCGCCGGGCCTGCCGGGCCTTCTTCGACTGCAGCTGCCCGACGAAGTGCCAGGTCAGGCCGAGGTCCGCCAGCTCGGCGGCCTTCGCCTGCGCCTCCTGGTGGCGGTTCTCCCCCACGTCCGTCACGCCGAGTGCGGCGAGCTCGCGGACGAGCGACGCCGGGTGGTACTTCGTGACGACGACGAGCGTCAGCTCGTCGGGCGAGCGCCCTGCGGCGCGCGCCGCGTCGGCGATGCCGCTCCTGACGGACGCGAGACGCGCCTCCGGTCCGTCGTCGGGTGACGAGGCGGACGGGAGGCGCGTGTCGGCTACCAAGGGTTGGTTACTTCAGGAAGTCGGGGACGTCGAGCTCGTCGTCGTCGTCGAACGCCGGGTCGGCGGCGCGCTGCACCGGCGGCTGGTGCTCCTGCGAGGCCCAGGACGGGCTCGACGTGGTCGAGTCCTCGATCGCGCCGGTCGAGGCGGCGACGGGCGCCGCGGCGCTCGACTCCGGGTCGACGTAGCTCGAGCGACGTTCCTTCTGCTGCTGCGCCGGCTCGCCGCCGTCGAAGCCCGCGGCGATGACGGTCACGCGGACCTCGTCGCCCAGGGTGTCGTCGATGACCGCACCGAAGATGATGTTCGCCTCGGGGTGCACGGCTTCCTGCACCAGACGCGCGGCGTCGTTGATCTCGAAGATGCCGAGGTTCGAGCCTCCCTGGATGGACAGCAGCACGCCGTGCGCACCGTCGATCGAGGCCTCGAGCAGCGGCGACGCGACGGCGAGCTCGGCCGCCTTGATCGCACGGTCGGCACCGCGGGACGAGCCGATGCCCATGAGCGCGGAACCCGCACCCTGCATGACGCTCTTGACGTCGGCGAAGTCGAGGTTGATCAGACCCGGGGTGGTGATGAGGTCGGTGATGCCCTGCACACCGGCGAGGAGCACCTGGTCGGCCGTGGCGAAGGCCTCGACCATCGAGATGCCGCGGTCGCTGATCTCGAGCAGGCGGTCGTTCGGGACGACGATGAGCGTGTCGACCTCGTCCTTGAGGCCCGCGACGCCGTTCTCGGCCTGCGACTGGCGACGCTTGCCCTCGAAGCTGAAGGGCTTCGTGACGACACCGATGGTCAGTGCGCCGATGGACTTCGCGATGCGTGCGACGACCGGTGCGCCACCGGTGCCGGTGCCGCCACCCTCGCCCGCGGTGACGAACACCATGTCGGCGCCGGCCAGGGCCTCTTCGATCTCCTCGGCGTGGTCCTCGGCGGCACGACGGCCGACCTCGGGGTCCGCGCCGGCACCGAGGCCGCGGGTGATCTCGCGGCCGACGTCGAGCTTGACGTCGGCGTCGCTGAGCAGCAGGGCCTGGGCGTCGGTGTTGATCGCGATGAACTCGACGCCACGGAGACCGAGCTCGATCATGCGGTTGACGGCGTTGACGCCGCCGCCGCCGACACCGACGACCTTGATGACGGCGAGGTAGTTGTGGTTCGTGGTCACGTCAGTCAGGCCTCCGGTCGAACCCTCAACCTCTACTTGAAGTTCAGGGGCAATGCTGGTAGATGTGGTGCTGGCTTCGACGCTACGGGTGCGTTCGGCGCACTGTCGCCCCGCCACGCCGCGTGTCGCCGATCAGGTCCGGCAATTCAGTCCTTGGCGCGGATCACGCCGTTGTCCGGTGCCGAGACGTCGTACTCGACGACGACGCCGGGGTTCCGCGCCGCGTGGTCCTTGACCAGCGCGGCGAGCAGTTCGGCCTTCGCCACCGAGTCGTCCGGGCTCCCCCACACGACGGTCGAGCCGTCCTTGAGGGTCAGGGTGACGTCGTCGGCCGTCGACCCGGCGACACGCGTCACCTGGGAACGGACGGTCGACGGCAGCGCCAGCACGACCTCGGTCATCGTTCGGAAGCTCGCGGAACCGAGGCGCGCCCGGCCGATGTCGGCGAGCGGCATCGTGGCGGGACGCTTCGGCGACGACTGCACGACGATGCCCGCGGGGTCGACGAGGTCGAACGTGCTGCCGGACTGCACCGCGACCACCGGCGTGCGCTCGGTCACCGTGACGACGAGCGTGTGCGGCGGAGCCTCCTCGGTCACGTAGCTCTCGATGAGCGGGAAGCCGGCGACGTCCCGCTTGATCGCGTCGAAGTCGAGCCGGGCCAGGGGCGTGCCGATCTGGTCGGACAGCGCCTGGCGCAGCGCGGACTCGTCGACGCGGTTGGTGCCCTTGATCTCGATCGTGCGGAGCGCCATCAGCGGTGAGAACACCGCGACGAGGATCGAGACCCCGAGCACGAGGACGACGCTCGCCGCCGTGATCCACGCGGCGCGACGGTGCCGGCTGCGCCGGGTGAACCGGCGGACCTCGGCACGCTCGAGCAACCGGCGTCGGCGCTTCGCGATGCGTGCCTCACGCGCGGTCTCGGCGGCGCGCACCCGCGCCCCGATGGGCGCCTCGGCGTGCTGGTCGGTCCGGGAGGCACCGGTCGCGTCGAGCACGTCGGTCACGGTCGCGTCGTGGTCGGCTCCACCGCTCGTGGCGGCTCGGCGTTCCGCGTCGCGGCGGTCGGCCTCCGGGTCCCGGTGGTCCTCGTTCGGCGTGTACTCACGCAGGCGGTCCGCCACGGTGGAGAGTCCGGCGCCGAACCGGCGCCCGGCCGCACCGGCGAAGGCGCCGACGCGGTCCCGCTGGGGACCGGAGGTGTCGGCGTCGGGCTGGACCGCCGGGGTGGGGTCGACCGTCTCGTCGACCGGGGGTTCCGGGGCGGACGCGGGGCGGGCCTCCCGGTCGTCAGCGACGCGTCCGCGGAACGGGAGCCGCGGCTTCGAGGGACCACGACGCTGCCGGGGCGCTTCCGCGGCCTCGGCCGGGGCGTCCCTGCGGGCGTCCCCCTCGTCGAACCCCTCGGGGCGCTTCACCGGGACGACGCTCCGTCGGTACCCAGGGCGCCGAGCACCTGCGGGATGATCCGGTACACGTCGCCGCAGCTGAGCGTCATGATGATGTCGCCGTCACGGGCGACCGCGGCCGCGCGTGCCGCCGCCTCGTCCCAGTCGGGCAGGAACTCGACGCGCGACTGGTCGGCGAAACGCTCCTGCACCAGGGCGCCGGTCACGCCGGGCTCCGGGTCCTCGCGGGCACCGTAGACGTCGAGCACGACCGTGTGGTCGGCGAGCTCCTCGTACACCTTGGCGAAGTCACCCGCCATCAGGCGGGTGCGCGAGTACAGGTGCGGCTGGTGGATGGCGATGATGCGGCCGTCGCCGACGACGTTGCGGGCGGCCTTGAGCGCCGCGGCGACCTCGGTCGGGTGGTGGGCGTAGTCGTCGTAGACCGAGACCCCGCGCTCGACGCCGTGCAGCTCGAAGCGGCGCTGGGTGCCGCCGAACGCCTCGAGCCCGCGGATCGCGTCGGCCGGGGCGACGCCCAGACCGGTCAGGACCGCGAAGGCGCCGACGGCGTTGATCGCGTTGTGCCGGCCGGGCACGCGGAGGGTCAGGTGGTACGCCTCGCCACCGGCGCGGAAGTCGACCTCGACGCCGGCCGACTCGGTGATGCCCTCGATGCGGACGTCCGCGTCGACGGCCTCGCCGAACGTCACGATCTCGGGGGCGTCGGCGCGCTGGCGGATGCCGGCCGTGACCGTCTTCGCACCGGCGTCGTCGCTCGAGATGACGACGCGCTCGCTCGCCTTCGCGGCGAACTCGACGAAGGCCTCGGTGAAGGCCTCCTCGCTGCCGTAGTGGTCCAGGTGGTCGGCGTCGACGTTGGTGACCAGGGCCACGGCGACGTCGTAGAGGAGGAACGAGCCGTCGGACTCGTCGGCCTCGACCACGAACAGGTCACTAGACCCCGGGGCCGAACTCGTGCCGAGGGACTGGATGACGCCGCCGTTGACGAAGCTCGGGTCGAGGCCGAGCTCGACCATCGCCGTGACGATCATGCCGGTCGAGGTGGTCTTGCCGTGCGCACCGGCGACCGCGACGAGGCGGTGCTCGGCGATCAGGGCGGCGAGGGCCTGTGAGCGGTGGAGCACCGGCAGACCGCGGCGCTGCGCCTCGAGGAGCTCGGGGTTGTCGGGCCAGAGGGCGCTCGTGACGACGATGGTGTCGGCCTGGCCGACGTTCGCCGCGTCGTGACCGATGTGCACGGTCGCGCCGAGGTCGCGCATCGTGCCGGTCGTCTCCGTCTCGCGGGAGTCGCTGCCCGTCACGCGGTGCCCGGCGGCGAGGAACATCCGGGCGATCCCGCTCATGCCCGCGCCGCCGATGCCGACGAAGTGCACCGTGCCCAGGTCGTCCGGGATCGGCTGGGTCAGGTCCGGCTTGATGGTCATCGTTCCTCCGTGGTGCTGGGGGCCTGCTTCGCGGCGTCGAGGACCAGGTCGGTCATCCGGTCGGCGCCGTCGCGGTGGCCGACGCTGCCCGCCCGCACGGTCATGTCCGCGATGCGGGAGCGGTCCTGCAGGATGCTCAGCAGCTGGAACGTCACCCAGTCCTGGTCGAATTCCCCGTCGGCCACCAGGACGGCTCCCCCGGCGTCGACGACGTCCTTCGCGTTGTGGCGCTGCTCACCGTTGCCCACCGGGTACGGCACGAGCACGCTCGGCAGCCCGACCGCGGTCAGCTCGCACACCATGCCGGCACCCGAACGCGACACGACGAAGTCGCTCGCCGCGTACGCCAGGTCCATCCGGTCGCAGTAGGGCAGCACGTGGTAGCCCTCGAGGTCGCTCGGGCCGATGTCCGACGCGGCACCCACGACGTGCAGGACCTGCCAGCCGGCGCCGACGATCGTGGCGGCGGACTTGTTGATCGTCCGGTTGATGCTCCGCGCACCCGAGGAGCCACCGGTCACGAGCAGCACGGGCCGGTCCGGGTCGAGCCCGAACTCGGCGAGCCCCTCGGCCCGGACGGCACGGCGGTCGAGCGACTCGATCTCGCGACGGAGCGGCATGCCGACGACGCGGCCGTGGCGCAGGCGGGTGTTCGAGAAGGTCAGGCCGACGTGCTCGGTGAGGAACGCGGCGAGGCGGTTCGCCAGCCCGGGCTTGGCGTTCTGCTCGTGCACGACGATCGGGGTGCCGGTGCGGCGCGCGGCGATGTACGCCGGAGCGGCCGCGTAGCCACCGACGCCGAGGACCACCTCGATCTCGTGGTCGCGGATGATCTGCTCGGTCCGCTTGACCGCCGCCGCGAAGCGCTGCGGGAAGCGCAGGGCCGCGCCGTTGAGCTTCCGGGGGAACGGCAGGCGCGGGATCGTCAGCAGCTCGTAGCCGCGCATCGGGACGAGGCGGGACTCCAGGCCCTCGGCGGTACCCAGCACGAGCACCTCGGCGCCGGGCTCCCGCTCGGTCAGCCGGTCGGCGACCGCGAGCAGGGGGTTGACGTGGCCGGCGGTGCCGCCGCCGGCGAAGAGGTACTTGCTCACCGCAGTGATCCGTTCGTGGAGGTCCGGCCGAGTGGGGCGTTCGTCAGGCCGGGGTCGTTCTTGCCGGGCAGGTCACGGGCGAAGGAGAGCACGACGCCGATCGCCACCAGGGTCATGATGAGGGCCGAACCACCGGCCGAGATGAGTGGCAGGGGCACACCGAGCACGGGCAGCAGTCCGAGCACGACGGCGATGTTGATGAGCGCCTGGCCGATGATCCACGCGAGGATGCCACCGGTGACCGTCTTCACGAAGGGGTCGCGGGACTGCCGGATGATCTTGATCATGCCGACGGCGAGCACCACGAACAGGCTGAGCACCACGACGGCGCCGATCAGGCCGAGCTCCTCGCCGATGATCGCGAAGATGTAGTCGTTGTCCGCCTCGGGCAGCCACGACCACTTCGCCTTCGAGTTGCCGAGGCCGACGCCGAACACGCCGCCGGACGCGAGCGCCCACATGCCGTGCACGGGCTGCCAGCAGATGTCCTGGTACTGGCTGGTGTCGGTGCACCCGGACAGCCAGGCGCTGATGCGGGTCGAGCGAGATGCCGAGGCCATCGTCACGAAGGGCAGCATCACGGCGAACGCACCGAGGCCGACGAGCAGGTGCCGGGCCCGGACGCCGCCGATGTACAGCGCGCCGAACACCAGGATGAGCATGACCATCGCGGTGCCCTGGTCACCGCCGAGGACGACGAGCCCGAGCGAGAGCATCGAGGCGATCCCGATCGGGATGAACACCTCTTTCCAGTCGTCGAGCTTGTCCCGCTTGACGTAGATGATGGCGCCGATGCCGAGCACCAGGCCGAGCTTCACGACCTCGGACGGCTGCGCGGTGAACGATCCGAGCTCGATCCAGTTCCGGTTGCCCTGGATGTCGATGCCGAGCGGGGTGAACACGAGCAGCTGCAGCACGAGCGCCGCACCGAGCAGCCGCATCGCCCACTTCCGCCAGATCCGGGTCGGGACCCGGCTGGCGATGAGCATGAGCGGCACGCCGAGCACGGCGTACAGGCCCTGACGGGACGCCGCCCCGAAGAAGTCGTGGGTCGCCGCGTACTCCTCGACGCTCGACGAGGACAACACCATCACGACGCCGAAGACGACGAGGAACAGCGTGACGCCGAGGATCGTGTAGAAGGTGCTGGACTCCGCGACGAAGACGTTCTTGACGGCGACGATCGCGCCGTTGGTCCGTCGTGGGGTCGACGCGGTCCGGCCGTTACGGCTGTTCGGAAGATCCGTCGGTGTCGTCGCCATCGACTTCTCCTCCCAGGTGCTCGTTGACCGCGGCCGCGAAACGCTGCCCCCGGTCGGCGTAGGAGCCGAACTGGTCGAACGACGCCGCCGCCGGAGCGAGGAGGACGGTGTCGCCCGGCCTCGCGACCGATGCGGCATGCCGGACCGCCTCGCGCATGACCTGATCAGTGTCCGTCGTCTCCACCTGGAGCACCGGGACCGTGGACGCGTGTCGCGCGAATGCCTCGAGGACCGGGGTCCGGTCGGAGCCGATCACCACGACCGCGCGGACGCCGGGGCCGAAGCGCTCGACCAGACCGTCGACGTCGACGCCCTTGAACAGGCCGCCGACGATCCACACGACGGTGTCGAACGACGCGAGCGACGCGGTGGCGGCGTGCGGGTTCGTGGCCTTGGAGTCGTCGACCCAGGTGATGCCGTCCGCCTGGGCCACGAGCTCGGTGCGGTGGTGGTCGGCGCGGAACGCCCGGACGGCCGACTGGATGGCGCTCGGCTGGACGGTGCCGGCACGGGCCAGCGCAGCGGCGGCCAGGACGTTCATGGTCATGTGCGGGCTGGCGAGCCCGGCAGCCTCGAGGTCGGCGATGGTCGACAGCTCGAGCGCGCTGTTGCGACGGTCCTCGTTGAAGGCCCGGTCGCACAGGACGTCCTCGACGATGCCGACGTCGCCGGGAGCGGGGACGCCGGGGGTGAAGCCGACCGCACGGCAACCCTCCACCACGTCGGCCTCCTGCACCATGTGCCGGGTGGCCTCGTCGGAGGTGTTGTAGACGCACGCCATCACGGTGCGCTCGTAGACCTTGGCCTTCGCCGCGCGGTACGCCTCGGCGGAACCGTGCCACTCCAGGTGGTCGTCGGCGATGTTCAGGCAGGCGCTCGCGAGCGGCACCACGGCACCGTCACCGGACGTCGCCGCGTAGTGCAGCTGGTGGCTCGAGAGCTCGACGACGAGCACGTCGTAGCCGACCGGGTCGCGGACGACGTCGAGCACCGGCACGCCGATGTTCCCGCACGCGACCGCACGCAGGCCGCCGGCCTCGTACATCGCGGTCGTGAGCTGTGTCGTCGTGGTCTTGCCGTTCGTGCCCGTGATCGTGATCCAGGGGGCCGCGACCGGGCCGCGGACGACCTTGTCGCGCACGCGCCAGGCGAGCTCGATGTCGCCCCAGACGGTGCTGTTCGTCACCGACCACCGCACGGTGGCGTTGTGCGGGGGCAGCCCCGGCGACACGATGACGACGTCGGGTGCCTGCTGCACGAGGGCGTCCGGCACGGTGTCGAGCGGCGTCTGCAGGAACCGGGCACCGATGACGTCGAGCAGCTCGACGCTGTCGGCGGGGGCGTCGGAGGAGTAGACCGTCACCTCGCTGCCGAGCTCCACGAGCGTGTCGGCGACCGAGAACCCGGTGGCCCCGAGGCCGAGGACGGCGACGTTCAGCCCCCTCCACCCCTCGGAGTACCAGCTGTCGAGGGACTGGAGGCGGGACGGCGAGGACACCGGGTCAACCAACGCGTGCGATCCATTCGAGGTAGAAGAGTCCGACCCCCGCCGCGACGAAGAGCCCGGCGATGATCCAGAAGCGGACGACGACGGTCACCTCGGCCCACCCCTTCAGTTCGAAGTGGTGGTGCAGCGGACTCATCAGGAAGATGCGCTTGCCGTGGGTGATCTTGAAGTAGGCCCGCTGCAGGATGACGGAGCCGGTGACGATGAAGAACAGGCCACCGATGAGGACAAGCAGCAGCTCGGTGCGGCTGAGGATCGCGAGGCCGGCCAGGGCGCCGCCGAGGCCGAGCGAACCGGTGTCACCGAGGAAGATCTGCGCCGGCGAGGTGTTGTACCAGAGGAAGCCGATGAGCCCACCGCAGACCGCGGCCGCGACCACGGCGAGGTCGAGCGGGTTCGACACGGTGTAGCAGGCGTGTGCGGTGTTCGAGTCGAGGCGGGCGCCGCCGCAGATCTGGTTCGACTGCCAGAAACCGATGATGACGTACGAGCCGATCGCCAGGATGCTCGACCCGGTGGCCAGGCCGTCGAGCCCGTCGGCCACGTTGACGCCGTTCGACGTCGACACCGTCAGCAGGACGATCCAGGCGAGGAACAACACGGTGCCGATGACGGTGCCGAGCGCCATGAAGTCGAGCCACGGCACGTCGCGGATCGCCGAGATCATCGTCGATGCCGGCGGCTTGCCGTTCGACGTCGGCACGACCAGGGCGATCGTGGCGAAGATGACGCCGACGATGACCTGACCGAGGATCTTGGCCCAGCCGCCGAGCCCGAGGCTCCGCTGACGCCGCACCTTCAGGAAGTCGTCGATGAAGCCGACGAACCCGAGCCCGACCATCAGGAACAGCACGAGCAGGCCGGACAGCGTGATCGAGTCACGCCCGACCAGGTGGCCGACGAAGTACCCGATCACCGCACCGATGATCAGGACGATGCCGCCCATGGTGGCGGTCCCGCGCTTGGTGTGGTGGGACTGCGGACCGTCGTCACGGATGAACTGCCCCCACCCGAGACGGTGGAAGAGCTTGATGAAGAACGGGGTGAGCAGCAACGTGAACACCAGCGACGTGGCGCCGGCGATGAGGAGCGCGATCATTCGGTGACACCTCCGAGGCGGTCGCCGAGGAATCGCAGTTCGGCAGACTTCGAGGACTTGACGAGGACGACGTCGCCGGGGCGGAGCATCTCCTGCATGGCACGGACGGCGTCGTCGACGTCCTCGATGTACACGGACTCGCCGTCCCACGATCCCTCGAGGGTGGCGGCCTGGTGGATGGGCATCGCGCCGCGGCCGACGACCACGAGCTGTCCGATGCCGAGGCGGACGACGAGCCGACCGATGCGGTCGTGCTCCTCGACGGAGAACTCACCGAGCTCGGCCATCTCACCGAGCACGGCGACGGTCCGCTCCCCCGGGCGCACGATCTGCGCCAGGGTCCGCAGCGCCGCCGCGGTGGAGTCGGGCGACGCGTTGTACGCGTCGTTGATGACGGTGACGCCCTCGGGGCCGCCCTGGAGCAGTTCCATGCGCCAGCGCTCGGCGCGCGTCATCGACGCGAGCGCCGCGGCGCCGTCGGCGAGCGGGACGCCCCACAGGTGGGCCACCGTGAGCGCGGCGGACGCGTTCATCGCGTGGTGCTCACCCAGGATCGCGAGGCGCACGTCGACGTGATCCGGGCCTCCAGGCTGTCCTGGAGGCGCGGTGAGGGTGAAGCGGGTGCCGCTGCGGTCCGTCTCGATGCCGGTGATGCGGTAGTCGGCCTCCGCCGACGTGCCGAAGCCCACCACGCGCGCGGCCGTCAGGTCGCGCATCGACGCGACGCGGTCGTCGTCGACGTTGAGCAGGGCCGTCGCGGTCTCGGGCAGGTCGGTGACCATCTCGGACTTCGCGCGCTGCGTCGCCTCGATGCCGCCGAACTCGCCGGCGTGCGCGAGGCCCACCTTGAGGACGACGCCGAGGTCGGGCTCGGCGATCGACACGAGCTTGGCGATGTGGCCGACGCCGCTCGCGCCCATCTCCACGACCAGGTACCGGGTGTCGTACGTGATGCGGAGCATCGAGATCGGTGCGCCGACGTGGTTGTTGAACGAGCCCTCGGGCGCGACGGTCGCGCCGTGCTGCTCGAGGATCGTGCGGAGCATGTTCTTCGTGCTCGTCTTGCCGTTCGAGCCGGTGATGCCGACGACCCGCAGGGGCGCCGGGCGACCGTCGGCGTCGACGCGGTCCGCGGTGCTCATCCGGACGCGCGTGACGACCTCGTGCGCGAGCGCGGCGAGGGCCTCGTACCCGTCGGCGACGACGATCTGCGGCGCGGTCGTGTCCACGCGCTCGGGCGTGATCACCAGGGCGGCACCGGCGTCGACCGCAGCGGGCACGAAGCGTCGGCCGTCGGTGACCTCACCGGGCAGGGCGAAGAAGACGCTGCCGGGGCGGACCAGGCGCGAGTCGGTCTCGACCGAGCCCTCGACGACCAGGTCGCCGGGCTCGGCGACGTCGGTCGCCTGCGCGCCGCCGATCAGCTCGCCGCCGACCGCGGTGGCGATCTCGGCGAGGGTCATGGCGATCATCGGACGTCCTCCGCCGGACCGGAGTTCGGCTCCCAGCCCGCCTCGCGCAGGGCCGCGCGGGCCTCGTCACGGGCGGAGTACGGCGTGCGGACGCCCTGGATGTCGCGGTAGTCCTGGTGCCCCGGGCCGGCCCAGAGGATCGAGTCCCCCTCGCCGACCAGGCTCACGGCCGTGCGGATCGCCGCCTCGGGCGGGCTGACCTCGTGGATCTCGTGGTCCGGGTAGGCGGCACGTGCTGCGTCGACCAGGGTCTTCCGGATCGACGCGGCGTCCTCGAAGCGCGGGTGGTGGTCGGTGACGACCAGGATGTCGCTGCCGGCCGCGGCCACGCGGGCCATGTCGCCGCGCTTCGTGGTGTCGCGGTCGCCGTCGGCGCCGAACAGCATGAGGACCTTGCCGGAGGTGAACTGCCGGACGGCGGCGAGGGTGTTCTCGAAGGCGTCGGCGCTGTGGCCGAAGTCGACGTAGACGCTCGGGCCGTGCTCGCCGGAGACGCGCTCGGTGCGGCCGGGCAGGTAGCACTCGATGGCGGAGACGCGGTGCGGCTCGCCGTCGCGCTCGCTCGCGTCGTCCTCGTCCGGGTAGCGGCGGTGGCCCGACTCGAGCGCGTGCGCGATGGCACCGAGCTCGAACCCGCCCTCGACGAGCATCACGATCGCGAGTGCCGCGTTCGCCGCCATGTGCCAGCCGATGAGCGGCACACGGGTCGTCAGCTCGCGACCCTCGGGGCCGGTCAGGCGGAACTCGGTGTAGGCGGCGTGCGCCTCGACGATGTCGACGTGCCACTCGGCCTCGACGTCGGGGTGCACCGTGATCGTGGTCACGGGGATGCGGGAGTCCTGCACCACGCGGTGGCCCCAGTCGGTGTCCAGCGAGACGACGCCGCGACGGGCGTGCTCGGGCTGGAACAGCGGGAGCTTCGCCTGGTAGTACTCCTCCATGTCGGCGTAGTCGTCGAGGTGGTCGTGCGACAGGTTCGTGAAGGCCGCGACGTCGAAGACGATGCCGTCGACGCGGTGGCGGCTGAGGGCCTGGGCGCTGACCTCGACGGCGACCGCACGGACCTCGCTCTCGCGCATGCGGGCGAGGAGCGCGTGCATCTCGCTGGCCTCGGGCGTGGTCAGGCGGCTCGTCACGCTGAGCGAACCGATGTGGCGCTCCGCGGTCGAGCTCAGGCCGGTGACCAGGCCGAGCTGCTTGAGGATGCCTTCGAGGATGTACGACGTGCTCGTCTTGCCGTTCGTGCCGGTGACGGCGAACAGCTGCGGCAGGTCGGTGGCCTCGTCGGGCTGGGTGCGGTAGACCCACGCCGCGACGTCGCCGAGGGCGGCGCGGGGGTCGTCGACGACGAGCACCGGCAGCCCGGACGGCTCGACCAGTGCGACGCCGTCCTGGTCGGTCAGGACGGCGACGGCGCCGCGCTCGGCGGCCTCCGTCGCGAACTGTGCGCCGTGCCGGTTGGCACCGTGCACGCCGACGAACAGGTCACCCGGCTGCACCTCGGTGGCGCTCAGGGTGACACCGGTGGTCTCGATGCTGTCGACCGATCCGACGACTCGCAGACCGAACGCGTTGGCGAGTTCGGAGACGGCCCTCGGGGTCGGGTGTTCGGGTCGGAGGACCGGGGGGATCCGTGCGGACAAGTGTTCCTTCTTCCTCACCACGTGGACGGGTAGAGCTTCGCCTCGGACGCGGAGGGGGCTACTCGGTACTTCTCGAGCACCTGGGACATGAGTGTGCGGAACGCCGGAGCCGCTCCGCTGGACCACTTGTTGGTCTGCGGCTTCGTGAACGTCACCGTGACAACATACTGGGGGTCTTCGGCGGGTGCCATTCCGGCCACCGACGTGATGCGCTGACCGCCGTAGCCCTGCGACCCCTCGGCCACCTCGGCGGTCCCCGTCTTCGCGGCGATGTTGTAGCCGGAGATCGGCTTCATGCCCACCAGCGTGCCACCCGTGACGACGCTCTGCAGCATGCCGGTGACCTGCGTGGCGGCGGCTGCGGAGACGACCCGCTGCTTCTGCACGTCGGGCGCGTCGATCGTCTTGCCGTCCGCCGTGGTGCAGCC
Source organism: Curtobacterium sp. VKM Ac-2852 (assembly GCF_013205045.1). Classification (NCBI taxonomy): domain Bacteria; kingdom Bacillati; phylum Actinomycetota; class Actinomycetes; order Micrococcales; family Microbacteriaceae; genus Curtobacterium; species Curtobacterium sp. VKM Ac-2852. The sequence goes on along the minus strand of NZ_JABMLI010000002.1, from coordinate 144,652 downwards.
CTTGACGAAGTGCAGCGGGATCCGGACACCGTCGTTCGCGATGGTCTGGAACACGCTCGCGACCTGCACCGCCGTGGTCGAGATGCCCTGGCCGAACATCGAGTTGATGTTCGTCTGCTGGTCCCAGTTCGGGGTGGTGCCGTAGTCCATCGACGGCTGGCCCGGGTAGTCGATGGCCGTCTCCGGCTCGAACAGCCCGAACTTCTTCATGTAGTCGAAGCGCTGCTGCGATGTCAGCCGTGCGCCGAGCTCGGTGATGCCGACGTTCGACGAGTTCTGCAGGATGCCGGTCAGCGTGAGGTTCTCGGTGGCGTGGAACTCGGAGTCGTGGATCGTGCCGCCCCAGGGGAACGTGCGCGAGTACGGCACGACGGCCTGGTCGGTGGGGCTCGACTTGCCCTGGTCGAGCAGCGCGGCGGCGATGGCGGCCTTGATCGTGGAGCCCGGCTCGTACGACGCGGTCAGGGCACGGGAACCGAAGGCGCCCTTGTCGGTCGTGGCGTCGACGTCGTTCGGGTCCACCGTCGGGTAGTCGGCGACAGCCAGCAGCTCACCCGTCTTGACGCTCGTGACCGTCGCCGTCGCGGACTCCGCCTGCAGGGTCTTGGCGGCGGACGCGATGGTCTGCTGCGCCATGTACTGCAGGTCGCTGTCGATGGTCGTCTCGAGTGTGCCGCCGTCCTTGGCCTTCTTCGTGGTCACGGTGCTGCCCGGGAGCTGCACGCCGTCCTCGCCACGCTCGTAGGTCTCCGAGCCGTTGGTGCCCGCCAGGCACTGGTTGTAGGAGTACTCCAGGCCGGCCTGGGCACCGTCCGTGCCCATGAAGCCGGTCAGGTTGCCCGTGGTCGCACCCGTCGGGTACACCCGCGCCGCCTGCGGCTCCGGGTACAGCCAGGGGATGCCGAGCGCACGCACGGCCTCGTAGTGCTGCACGTCGAGGCCCTTGACCAGGTACGCGAAGTCGGACTTCGGGTTCGCGGCGATGTTCTTCCGCATGGTCGCGACGTCTCCGCCGGACGCCTTCGCCAGCGCACTCAGGGCGGTGCCGACACTGACGTCCTTGATGCGGGCGCCGCCGAGCTTGCCCTTGAAGCCCTTCACCAGGCGCGGCGAGGTCGTGATGTTGTACCGGGTGACGCTGTCGGCGAGTTCGGTGCCGTTGCGGTCCACGATCGACCCGCGGGTGCCGTAGATCGTCACGGGGATGCTGCGCTTCTGCGCCGACGCCTTGTTCAGCTCCGACGCCTGGACGACCTGGATGTCGACGAGCCGCACCACGAACACCCCGACGAGGGCGATCACGGCGAGCATCACGATGCTGTAGCGCAGGCGTCGGTTGCGGATCGTCTTCGTCACGCGGTGCGGTCCTTCCCGGGCGGTGCTGAGGGTGCGGCGGACCCGCCGGTCACCGGGTGGAGGGCGCCTGGAGCGGGTTCGCGTCGGACTCTACGGACGACTTCGCCGTCCCCTGGTCCGACGCGCTGGCGCCGCTCGTCTTCTCAGACGTGGCGGTGCCGTCCGCGGATCCTGTGGCGCCGGACGTGTCCTTCGTGCTCGACGTGTCCGTCGTGCCGGTCTCCTTGCTGGTGGAGGTGTCCCCCGGCTTCGTGGCCAGCGGCACGTCGCTCAGCAGTGAGTTCGGCACCTGGTTCTCGGTGGACGCCGTGGCCTCGTCGGGCTTCGCCGGGGTCGGCGTGCCGTACACCCGACCGGTCTTCGGGTCGAGGTACACCGGCGTCGAGTTGGCGATCATGCCGAGCGACTGGGCGTTGCGGGCCAGGTTCTGCGGCGAGTCGAGGACCCGGAGCTGCTCGGACAGCGACTGCTGCGTGCGGGACAGGTTCGTCTGCTCGGCCGACAGCGAGTTGAGCGTGTAGGCGCCCTGGCTGAGCACCATGCTGATGCCGAGCTGGGCCAGCAGCAGGATCCCGAGCGCGGCGACGGCCACCACGGCGTACCCGATGCGGGGGCGTGCCCGGCGCTGGGCTGCGGTCGGGGTGACCTCGACCAGCTCGGGGCGGCGCTGACGGTCGGGGCGCGGGGCCCGCGACGGGACGACCGCAGGGTCGACGAGTGCGAGGTTCGTGCTCATGTCAGTTCCGGATCCGCTCGGCCGCGCGCAGGCGCACGGGGGTTGCTCGGGGGTTGGCGGCGCGTTCGGCCTCGTCGGCCAGCTCGGCGCCCTTGACGATCAGGGAGAAGGTGGGGGCGTGCTCGGGCAGCTCCACCGGTAGGCCGGCGGGGGCGCTCGACTTCGTGCGCTCCACCAGTGCCCGCTTGACGATGCGGTCCTCGAGGGACTGGTACGACTCGACGACGATCCGACCGCCGACCGCGATGGCGTCGAGCGCCGCCGGGATCGCCCGCTCGAGCACGCTGAGTTCGGCGTTGACCTCGATGCGGAGCGCCTGGAAGACGCGCTTGGCGGGGTGCCCCTGGCGCTGGATGGCGACCGGGGTCGCGTCGTGCAGCACCTGGACCAGGTCGCCGGACATCTCGAACGGCTTCGTCGCGCGCCGCTCGACGATCGCTCGGGCGTAGCGTCCGGCGAGCTTCTCCTCGCCGTAGCGCTGGAAGATGCGGCGGAGTTCGCCCTCGTCGTAGGTGGCCAGGACGTCGGCGGCGGTCTGCCCCTCGGTCCGGTCCATCCGCATGTCGAGCGGGGCGTCCTGGCTGTACGCGAACCCGCGCTCGGCCCGGTCGAGCTGCAGCGAGCTCACCCCGAGGTCGAAGAGCACGCCGTCGACCTTCGTGAAGCCCTCGCCCTCGATCGCGTCGACGATGCCGTCGTACACGGTGTGCACGAGCCGGACGCGGTCACCGAAGCGGGCCAGACGCTCCCCCGCGATGCCGAGCGCGTCGGTGTCCCGGTCGAGTCCGATGAGCGTGAGCTCCGGGAACCGCTCGAGCAGGCCCTCGGAGTGGCCGCCCATCCCGAGCGTGGCGTCGACGACGACCTTGCCCGGGCCCTCGAGCGTCGGCGTGAACAGGTCGACGATGCGCTGGAGCATCACCGGCGTGTGCGGGAAGCGTGGCGTCTCGTTGTCGTTGTCGGCCATGTGCAGCCCCTCGTCTCCTGGGCCGTGGGTCCGGATCCCCATCCATGCGACCTGACACCGGGGAAGTGGCGTCAGGGCTTCACGGCTGGGAGTCCCGATCCGCGGATCAGAAGATCCCCGGGATCACCTCCTCGTCGTTGTCGGCGAATGCCTCTTCGGCTTCGGCGTAGTAGGCCTCCCACGCGGGGGTGGACCAGATCTCGGCACGGTCACCGCTGCCGATGACCGTGAGGTCCCGCTCGAGCCCCGCGTACTCGCGGAGGTTCTGCGGGATCGTCACGCGGTTCTGCTTGTCGGGCTGTTCGGCGCTGGCCCCCGAGAGGAACAGACGCATGTAGTCCCTGGTGCGCTTCGACGTCATCGGGGCGGTCCGGATGCGCTCGTGGAGTTCCTCGAACGTCCGGGCGCTGAAGACCACGACGCAGCGTTCCTGGCCGCGGGTCATCACGAGCCCGCCGGACAGTTCGTCCCGGAACTTGGCGGGGAGGATCACGCGACCCTTCTCGTCGAGCTTCGGGGCATGAGTACCGAGCAGCACGTCGGGCCTCCCCTCCGCTCCACCGGACCGTTGCAAGCCCCACTTTACTCCACTCCCCTCCCCAAGCCCAGGATTCCGCTCCCATTTCAGCCCTCGACACCCCTACTGGGGGCACGCAGACCGGCATGGACCAGGCAGCGACGACCTCCAAGGCCCGGAATCATGGGGTTTGGCGGCACCGCGGATGGCGTGGAGGAAAGTGGAGGACTTTCGCAGCCGGTGGAGCACCACGGGGCGCGCCGCGGGTGCAGGGTCTGCCCCACCACGCCCGGCTTCCGGTCAGCGCGTGGTCACGACGTGCCGCCGCCACGACGCCGAGTGGTCACGAACCGTCGCTCGCGCCGGCCCCAGCCGACAGTTCCTGCGCCCTCGGCGACCCGCACGCGGCGTGTCGTGACCACTCGCGCACGCACGCACGCACGCGGCGACGGTCCACCCCCGGCCTGGAGGCCCGCCCCACCCTCGCCGCGGTGCTCACCCGGGCGCACGGTCGGCTCCACCACGCCCGGCTTCCGGTCAGGGCGCGGTCACGACGTGCCGCCGCCATGACGCCGAGTGGTCACGAACCGTCGCCCGCGCTGGCCCCAGCCGACAGTTCCCGCGCCATCGGCAACCCGCACGCGGCATGTCGTGACCACTCGCGCGGCACGATCCCGCCCCCGGAAACACGAAACGGGGCCGACCCGAAGGCCGACCCCGTGGAGGAGTGTGGAGGGAGTCCTGCTGACCCCGTCAGCTACTGACTCTGGTCGTTGCGCTTGTCCCAGCGCTCGTTCAAACGGTCCATGAAGGACCCGCCGCCACCGCTGGACGGACGCGCGGACCCACCGGACGCGGGCTTGCCCGGCCGAGCGGGCTTCGCCTTCGGAGCACGCATGCCCGGGCGCAGCGCGAACAGGACACCGGCGAGCATCACGACGAAGCCGAGGATACCCAGCAGCGGCGCCTTGATGACGAGGCCGACGATGACGATGGCGACCCCGGCGAGTGCGCCGAGGACCCCGAGCGTGATGGCTGTGTACGTCGGACGACCCTGTCGACGTGTGACACGAGCCACGAAATCGGAATCGTTCTGGTAGAGGCTGCGCTCCATCTCTTCGAGAAGGCGCTGCTCCTGTTCCGAGAGCGGCATCTTGGTTCCCTCTGTTCCTGGGATCGACGCGGGGTTGAAAAACGCGGGTTGAGTGGACCGATTCTATGCCTCGACCACTCCACTAGGGTAGGGATCGTGGCTGAGAGTACGCGATTAGTGGACCTCGTATCGGCGCGTATCGACCGGGCACTCGACGAGCAGCGTGAACGGCTCCTCGCGATCAGCCCCGACCTCGCGCCGTTCGACCGGTACGCACGAGACCTGTTGTCCGGCGGCAAGCGCTTCCGGGCACTGTTCTGCTACTGGGGATGGCAGTCGGTGGCGGGCCGTTCGGGCTCGTTCGACCCGCTGGCCGAAGGGTCCCGGCAGACCACGGCCGAGGCGGTCGTCACGGTCGCCGCCGCGCTCGAGGTCTTCCACGCCGCCGCCCTGGTGCACGACGACATCATGGACCGCTCGGACACCCGACGCGGGCGTCCGGCCGCGCACCGCCGCTTCGAGTCCCTGCACGAGGAGTCCGGCTTCGTCGGCGACCGCGGGCAGTACGGCACGAACTCCGCGCTGCTCCTCGGCGACCTGCTGCTCTCGCTGAGCGACTCGGTCTTCGACGAGGGCCTCGCGCTCCTCGACCCGGTGCGGGCCCGCATCGTCCGTCAGGAGTTCCACGCGATGCGCCTCGACGTCACGGCGGGTCAGTACCTCGACGTGCACGAGGAGACCGCCTGGCCGGTCATCGACGAGTCCGAGCACCTGCTCCGCGCCCAGCGCGTCATCGTCTTCAAGTCGGCGAAGTACTCGATCGAGGCCCCGCTGGTCATCGGTGCCCTCGTCGCCGGCGCGAGCGACTCCCAGCTCGAGGGCCTCCGCGCCTTCGGGCTCCCCCTCGGCGTGGCGTACCAGCTCCGCGACGACATGCTCGGGGTCTTCGGCGATCCCGAGGTCACCGGCAAGCCGGCCGGCGACGACCTGCGCGAGGGCAAGCGCACCGTCCTCATCGCCTCGGCGCGCAAGACGCTGGCGAACGGCCCACGGCAGCTCCTGGACGAGCTCCTCGGAGACCCCGACCTCGACGAGGAGCAGGTGCAGATGCTCCGCGCGACCCTGACCGAGTCGGGCGCCGTGGCCGCCGTGGAGCGGTCGATCGAGCGGCACGTCCAGCGCGCCAAGGCGGCGCTCGACGCCTCGCCGCTGACGCCGTCGGCGCGCGAGCAGCTCGCGTCGCTGGCCGACACGGTCAGCCGCCGGTCGTCCTAGACGCGAGGCCAGGACAGAAGGGAGGCCCGTGGCGACACCGCCACGGGCCTCCTGTCCGTCCGGATGGCGTCTAGAGCAGCGACTGGGCGACGCGACGCACCTCGGCCTTGCGGCCGGCGCGGAGCGCCGCGATCGGCGTCGTGCCCATCGCGTCGTCGACGGTGAGCATCCAGCGCACCGCCTCGTCGTCGGTGAAGCCGTTGTCGCCGAGCACGATCAGCGTGCCGCGGAGCTCGGGCATCGGCTCCCCGTCCTCGAGGAACTCGACCGGCACGCGCAGCACACCGCCGACGCGGGCTGCCAGCAGGGTCTTCTGCTCGAAGAGTCGGTGGATCCGTCCGGGGCTCGTGCTGAACATGTCCACCAGCTCGGGGACGGTCAGCCAGCGTTCGGAGAGGGACAGGTCGTCGGCGGGTGCGGCACTCACACGCCCATGGTGCCAGAGTGACCGCCGGAGTGAATCCGCCTCGTTCGTCACATTCGTCACATCCACCCCATCTGACTCTCTGGTTGACTTGGGAATCAGGCCATGCCAGCGTTGTGGCACCTGTGAGTGCGCGCACGCGTGCGCACGGCTCAGTCGAGATCAGGAGAAACCCGTGGACCACGCTGCAGACGAAGTCGCCCGGCGCGCACGATCCGCCCGGTTCGCCACCATGCCCATCGTCCTCGCGGGCACGATCGCCGTGACCGCCGGCCTGACCGGCCCCATCGCGCACGCCGAGCCGCGGCACGACGACGCCGACGCGAACCACAAGCGCCACGTCGACCAGGACCGCGCCGTGACCGACCGCCCGGTGTTCGGCACCGCCGTCGCCCGGCCGACGCAGACCGTCGTGCGGACGGTCGCCGCCACCACGAAGGCCCCCACCACTTACACCGTCCACCACGGCGACACGGTCTCGGGCATCGCAGCCCGCTTCGGCCTGTCGGCGCAGGAGGTCCTCGTGCGCAACGGCCTGGGCTGGAACACGATCATCCACCCCGGGCAGACGCTCCACCTGGCATCGACGCCCGCCGTCACCACCGCATCGGTGCGGACCTCCGGGTCGACCGGCGGCTCCGGCTCGGACACCTCGAGCTACCACGTGAAGCAGGGCGACACCGTCTCCGCCATCGCGTCCCGCGTCGGCGTGTCCACCACCGCGCTCCTCAGCGCGAACAAGCTGTCGCAGCGCAGCGTCATCTACCCCGGGCAGACGCTCCGGGTGCCGCACGGAACGTCATCGACGCCGTCGGTCTCCACCGCCTCGGCTCCGTCGACGAAGACGAGCGTGAAGATCAGCGCCGGAGACACCGTGGCCTCGATCGCCGCCGCGCACCACGTCTCCGTCAAGTCGCTCCTGTCGGCGAACGGGTTGTCGTACACGAGCACGATCTACGCCGGCAAGACGCTCGTGATCCCGTCGAACGCCACCGCCGCGCCAGCGGTCTCCGCGAGTGCGGCGGTCAGCGGTGCCGTCGGCCTGAGCGCCGAGCAGCGCCAGAACGCCGCGACCATCGTGGCCGTCGGTCGGTCGCTGGGCGTCCCGGACCGGGGCATCGTCGTGGCCCTCGCCGCCGCGATGCAGGAGTCGAGCCTCCGGAACCTGCCGCACGGCGACCGCGACTCGGTCGGTCTGTTCCAGCAGCGTCCGAGCCAGGGTTGGGGCAGCGCGCTGAAGCTGCAGGACCCGGCGCACGCCACCGCGCTGTTCTTCGGCGGGCGACACAACCCGAACGCCGGCAAGACCCGCGGCCTGCTCGACGTGCCCGGTTGGTCCTCGATGAGCATCACCGACGCGGCCCAGGCCGTGCAGCTCTCCGCCTACCCGAAGGCCTACGCCACCTGGGCGAGCGCCGCCCAGGGCTGGCTGGCGACGCTCTGAGCCTCATCCGGAAGATCGAGATTGGGTCACGGGCGGTGCGCCGGTGCGTCCGAGTGCGGTTCCGATTCGTAGAATGCCGCCGATGACCACCAACGCCGCCACGGATCCGATGATCGGTCGCATGATCGATCAGCGGTACCGCGTCCGCTCCCGCATCGCGCGCGGGGGCATGGCGACCGTCTACCTCGCGACCGACGTGCGCCTCGAGCGACGCGTCGCGATCAAGATCATGCACGGGCACCTGGCCGACGACCAGGCCTTCCGTGAGCGCTTCATCCAGGAGGCCCGGTCGGCGGCCCGGCTGTCGCACCCGAACCTGGTGGGCGTGTACGACCAGGGCGCCGAGGGCGAGATCGCCTACATCGTCATGGAGTACATCCCCGGCATCACGCTGCGGGACCTGCTGCAGGAGCACCACGCCCTGACGCCCGAGCAGGCGACCGACATCCTGCGCGCCGTGCTGGCCGGCCTCGCCTCGGCCCACCGCGCCGGGATCGTGCACCGCGACCTGAAGCCCGAGAACGTCCTGCTCGCCGACGACGGCCGCATCAAGCTCGGCGACTTCGGCCTGGCCCGGGCCACGACCGCGAACACGGCGACCGGCGCGGCCCTGCTCGGCACGATCGCCTACCTGTCCCCCGAGCTCGTGACCCGCGGCGCCGCCGACTCGCGCAGCGACATCTACGCGCTCGGCATCATGCTCTACGAGATGCTCACCGGCGAGCAGCCCTACAAGGGCGAGCAGCCGATGCAGATCGCCTACCAGCACGCCAACGACTCCGTGCCGGCACCGAGTGCCGCCGTGTCGGGGGTGCCGCCGGAGCTCGACGAGCTGGTCGCCTGGTCGACCGCACGCGACCCCGAGGACCGCCCCCGCGACGCGCGCGAGATGCTCGACCACATGGCGGGCAACCAGCAGCGTGCGACCGGCCAGTACCGCACCGCCGTGCTCCGCCCCGAGAACGGCACCGCGATCCTGCCCTCGGGTGGCGCCGGCACGCTCGGTGCCGCAGCGGCCGCAGGAGCCGCAGGTGCGGACGAGACCGCCATCATCGACCGGTCCGGCGACCGCGACACCGGCGACCGCGGTCGAGCACCCGCCCGTGCGCGCGGCAACGCCCCGGGCCCCCGTCGCACCGGGGCACAGCCGGGCGTGCTCTCCCCCGCCGGACAGCGGCTCGCCGACCAGTCGGCGAAGCGTCGGAAGCGCGGCTGGATCCTGCTGTCCGTGGTCGTCGTGCTCGCGCTGATCGGAGCCGGCTTCGGCTGGTACTTCGGCCCGGGGCCGGGTGGCAACGTGCGGATCCCGGAAGTCACGGGCAAGTCGGTCTCGCAGGCCCGGCAGCTGCTCGAAGCACAGGGCCTGCAGGCGGCGTCGAAGACCGGGACACGGTTCGACGCCGTCGTCGCGAAGGGGCAGGTCTCCACGACGAAGCCGGCCCCGAAGCGCGAGGTGCAGAAGGGCACGGCGGTGCAGATCGTCGTGTCGAACGGCCCCCGGATGATCCCGCTGCCGGCGATCGTCGGGCAGCCGCTCTCCACCGTGACGGCCGCACTCGACGACGACTTCGAGCTGCAGGACGACCGGTACGAGTTCTCCGCCGACGCCCCGAAGGACACCGTGGTCGCGGCGACCGGTCGCGCGTCCGGCGGCAAGCCGCTCGACCTCACGACGGTGAAGGCCTACGGCGAGACCGGGCAGGTCACGCTGACCGTCTCGCTCGGCCCCGTGCCCGATGTGGTCGGCAAGACGGTCGACGAGGCCGCCGCCGCACTCGACGACGTCGGACTGCTCCTCGGCGCCCGGACCGAGGAGTACAGCGAGACCGTGCCAGCGGGTCAGATCGTCTCCGCCGCCGTGCAGGGTTCCCCCGCCGTGCGCGGGTCGGCCGTGGACGTCGTCGTGTCGAAGGGTCCGACGCCGATCACCGTGCCCGAGGACGGCGTCGTCGGGGCGACGATCAACGAGGCGACGAAGACCCTCGAGGACCTCGGCCTCAAGGTCTCCGTGCCCGACTGCACGAACATCCTCTGCGGCTTCTACGACTGGAAGTCGAAGCTGCCGGTCACCGGCACCGACCCGGGGGCCGGCGCCACCGTCTACCGCGGCGACACGGTCACCCTGTCCTACGACCAGTAGGACGGCCGGGGCACGCGCGGCCAGGAACGTGCGGAGACGACGGACAGGAGGCCCGGTGCCAGCTGGCACCGGGCCTCCTGTCCGGGGGTTCCTGCGTTACGAGCGGTCGGGCTGGTGTGCGCCGAGTTCCTCGGCCACCAGGAAGGCGAGCTCGAGGGACTGCATGTGGTTCAGGCGCGGGTCGCACAGCGACTCGTAGCGGGTGGCGAGGGTGGCCTCGTCGATGTGCTCCGAGCCGCCGAGGCACTCGGTGACGTCGTCACCGGTGAGCTCGACGTGCATGCCACCCGGGTACGTGCCGACCTGGCGGTGCGCCTCGAAGAAGCCGAGGACCTCGTCCACGACGTCGTCGAACCGGCGGGTCTTGTAGCCCGTCGGTGTGGTCAGGCCGTTGCCGTGCATCGGGTCGGTGACCCACAGCGGGTTGGCGTCCATGCCCTTGATCGCCTCGAGCAGCTTGGGCAGCTCGTCACGGATCTTGCCCGCACCCATCCGCGTGATGAAGGTCAGGCGACCCGGCTCACGGTTCGGGTCGAGCTTGTCGACGAGCGCCTTCATGTCGTCCACGCTCGTCGTCGGGCCGAGCTTCACGCCGATCGGGTTGCGCACCCGCGACAGGAAGTCCACGTGGGCGCCGTCGAGGTCGCGCGTGCGCTCACCGATCCAGATGAAGTGACCGGAGGTGTCGTACGCCAGACCGGAGCGCGAGTCGATGCGGGTCATCGGGCGCTCGTAGTCCATCAGCAGCCCCTCGTGCGAGGCGTAGAACTCGACGTGCTTGAGCGCCTCGAAGTCGGCACCGCAGGCGTCCATGAAGCGGATCGCGCGGTCGATCTCCTTGGCGAGGTGCTCGTAGCGGGCGTTGGCGGGGTTCGAGGCGAAGCCCTTGTTCCACGAGTGCACCTGGCGCAGGTCGGCGAAGCCCCCCTGCGTGAAGGCCCGGACGAGGTTCAGCGTCGAAGCAGCCGTGTGGTACCCCTGCACCAGGCGGCGCGGGTCGGCCGTCCGGCTCTCCGGCGTGAAGTCGTAGCCGTTCACGATGTCGCCGCGGTAGGCGGGCAGCGTGACGTCGCCACGGGTCTCGAAGTCGCTCGAACGGGGCTTGGCGAACTGCCCGGCCATGCGTCCCATCTTGATGACGGGCATCGAGGCGCCGTAGGTCAGCACGACGGCCATCTGCAGGATCGTCTTGACCCGGTCGCGGATCGAGTCGGCGGTGGCACCGGCGAAGGTCTCGGCGCAGTCACCGCCCTGCAGCAGGAAGGCCCTGCCCTGGGCGGCGGCGGCGAGCCGCTCACGCAGCTTGTCGACCTCGCCCGCGAACACGAGCGGCGGGAGCGTGGCGATCTCGGCCGACGCGGCCTCGGCAGCGGCGGCGTCCGGCCAGGTCGGCTGCTGCTTGATCGGGAGCGTCCGCCAATAGTCGAGCCCCTCGATGACGTCCGGATCCTGCAGGGCGACGAAGTCGGTCGACTCGAACAAGGGCGTTACCTCGGTGTTCTGTGCGGGCGGCCCGACGACGCCACCGGCACCAGGCCGCGCGTCGTCGATGGGCGTCCTGGCGGGGTGCCGGGACCATCAGAGCCTAACGTGCAGGCGTCGACTTCCGTTCCCGCATGACGGCCTCGCGCGCGGAGCTCGCCCGCTCCTTCACGCTCGTGGCGTAGACGTCCACGTACTCCTGTCGGCTCAGGCCGGCGAGCTCGTGCATGACCTCGTCCGTGACGCTGCGCAGGATGAAGCGGTCGGTCTCGAACCCCTGGAACCGCGAGAAGTCGAGCGGCTTGCCGAACACGACCCCGACGCGCTTGATCTTCGGGAAGCGCTGACCGATCTGCTGCACCTCGCGCGTGCCGACCATGGCGACGGGGACGACGAGCACGCGCCCCTCGAGGATCATCCGGGCGATGCCGGTGCGCCCGCGGTAGAGCTTGCCGTCGGGGCTGCGGGTGCCCTCGGGGTAGATGCCGAGCTGTTCACCGCGCGCCAGGACCTGCAGGCCGGTGCGCAGCGATGCCTCGGACGCCTTGCCGCCGGAGCGGTCGATCGGCAGCTGGCCGATGGCGTTGAAGAACGTCTTCGTCGCCCAGCCCTTCAACCCGCGGCCGGTGAAGTAGTCGCTCTTCGCCAGGAACGACAGTCGACGGTCGAGCACCGCCGGCAGGATCACCGAGTCGATGAACGAGATGTGGTTCGACGCGAAGATGACCGGGCCCTTGGCGGGCACGTGCTCACGCCCGACGACCCACGGCCGGAACAGGGTGAGGATGAGCGGGCCGAGCACGAAGTTCTTCAGCAGCCAGTAGGTCATCGACGACTCCAGGTGATGAGAAGGTGGTGGCCCGGGTGGGTGGCCCGACCCTACGCCGTGCGGGCGTGGATGCGGGCGAGGTCGGCGGCACCGACGACGCCGGCGTCGTTGACGAGTTCGGCGATGACGAAGTCCGGCTCCGGGTGGTACCCGCGGGCCGGCAGGTTGTTGAGGTACGCCTGCTTGATCGGGTCGAGCAGCCGGTCCCCCGCGCTGGCGACGCCGCCGCCGAACACGAAGAGCTGCGGGTCGAGCACCGCGGACAGCGACGCGCACGCCTCGCCGAGGTGTCGACCGAGCCGACGGAGGGCCGCGAGGGCACCCGGGTCGTCGGCCAGGATCAGGTCGCCGACGATCTTGCCGTCGAGCTGGCCGCCGTTGTCGGCGCGGGCATCAGCCAGGGCCGAACCGATACCACCGGCGTCGGCGACATCGTTCGCCATGCGCTGCAGGGCACGACCCGAGCCGTACTGCTCGATGCAGCCGCGGGCACCGCAGCCACAGGGCAGCCCGTTCGGGACGATGCGCAGGTGGCCGATCTCGCCGCCGGTGCCGAAGCCCCCGCGGAACAGTCGGTCCTCGGTCACGATGGCCCCGCCGACGCCCGTGCCGATGGTGAGCATGGTCATGTCGGACACGAGTCGACCGGCGCCGAACCGGAACTCGGCCCAGCCGGCGGCGTTCGCGTCGTTGTCCACCGTGATGTGCAGGTCGCCGAGGCGCTGCTGCAGCTTCTGCCGGAGCGGTTCGTTCCGCCACCGGATGTTCGGCGTGTAGTAGACGATCGACTGCGAGGCGTCGATGAACCCGGGGGCGGCGACCCCCACGGCGCCGACCTGGTGGAGCGAGCTGAGTCGCTCGACCATCGAGACGACGTCGTCGAGCATGGCGTTCGGGTCCGCAGCGTTGGTGGCCACGCGGTCCTCGGCGACGATCTCGCCCAGTTCCGTCACGACCGCACCCGCGATCTTGGTGCCCCCGATGTCGATTCCGATGGCGTGCACGAGCAACGAGCCTACCGGTTCGCCGCGAAGTCACGGAACGCCCGGTGACGCGTCCTATGCTGGCGGTGTCGCCTCGGTGTTGAGGCGCACTCGAGTCGAACCGGCAGACAAGGGAGTCACCGTGAACGATCAGCGTCCTGCACGCAGCAGCGCCTCCACCGACACATCCACCGCTGGCAGTGCCGCCACCGGGAACCCACCGTCGGCCGGCAGGCACGCCACACCCGCCGGCGCCGGCGCCGGCGCCGGTCCGGCCACCGCGGCCGCACCGGCCTCACCGGCCACCCCGGCCGCACCGACCGCCCCTGCCCAGGACCACCCGGTCTCCGCGGCCCACGGCGGTCCCGTCGCCCCGGACCACGGCTCGGCGGCACGGCTCCTCGGTGACCGCGTCCGCCTGACGCCCGACCGTCCGATCCTGGCCCAGCGCCACGGCGACACCTGGACGACCTTCACCGCGGCGGAGACGCTCGCCCGGGTGCGCGGCATCGCCAAGGGCTTCGTCGCCGCCGGGCTCGAACCGGGCGCGCACGTCGCGATCCTGTCGCGGACGCGGCTCGAGTGGACCCTGGTCGACTTCGCCGTGTGGACAGCCGGCCTCGTGTCCGTGCCCGTGTACGAGACGAGCTCCCCCGACCAGGTGCGCTGGATCCTGTCCGACTCCGAGTCGGTCGCGATCGTCGTCGAGCAGGAGGAGCACGCGCGCCGCGTCGCCTCCATCGCGCCCGACCTGCCCTCCCTTGGCCAGCACTGGACGATCGACGGCGGAGGCCTCGACGACCTGACCCGGCTCGGCGAGGAAGTCACCGACGACGAACTCGACGCCCGGACCGCGAACGTGCACGGCCACGACGACGCCACGATCATCTACACCTCGGGCAGCACCGGCCGACCGAAGGGCTGCGTCCTGCGGCACGACAACTTCACCGCCACGGTCGAGGGCGCGAGCGAGGCGATGCCCGAGGTCGTCGCCGACGGCGCCTCGACCCTGCTGTTCATCCCGCTCGCCCACGTCTTCGCCCGGTTCATCGCCGCGATGTCGGTGTCCGCCGGCGTCCTCGTCGGCCACGAGCCGGACACCAAGGACCTGATGCGCGCGGTGTCGACCTTCAAGCCGACGTTCCTGCTCGCGGTCCCCCGGGTGTTCGAGAAGATCTACAACTCCGCCGAGCAGAAGGCCGACCTCGGTGGCAAGGGCAGGATCTTCCGCGCGGCGGCCGACACCGCGGTCGCCCACTCCGAGGCCCTCGCCGCCGGCAGGGTGCCGTTCCTGCTCGGGCTGAAGTTCAAGCTGTTCGACCGGCTCGTGTACGCCAAGCTCCGCGACGCCCTGGGCGGCCGGGTCGGGTACGCCGTCAGCGGTTCGGCACCCCTCTCCCCGCGGCTCTCGCACTTCTTCCGCTCGATCGGGGTGCTCATCCTCGAGGGCTACGGCCTGACCGAGACCACGGCACCCGCCACGGTCAACCGCGCCCGCGAACTCCGCATCGGGACCGTCGGCCGCGCGCTGCCCGGCATCGAGGTCCGGATCGCCGACGACGGCGAGATCCTGATCCGCGGCGTCGACGTCTTCGACCGGTACTGGCGGAACGACGAGGCGACCGAGCACGCCTTCGCCGACGGCTGGTTCCGCACCGGTGACCTCGGCCGGCTCGACGCCGACGGGGTCCTCACCGTCACCGGACGCGCCAAGGAGCTCATCGTCACCGCGAGCGGCAAGAACGTCGCCCCGGCACCGCTCGAGGACGGCATCCGCGAGCACCCGCTCATCGGCCAGGTCGTGGTCGTCGGCGAGGGCAAGCCGTTCGTCGCCGCGCTCGTGACGCTCGATCGCGAGATGCTGCCCGGCTGGTGCGAGTCCCGCGGGATCACCCCGGCACTGAGCGGGCACGAGGCCGCGTACGACGAGCGCGTGCTCTCCGCCGTCCAGGAGGCCATCGACGCCGCCAACGGCCGGGTCTCCCGCGCCGAGTCGGTCCGGTCGTTCACGATCCTCGACACGGACCTGACGGAGGCCTCCGGGCACCTCACGCCGAAGCTGACGATCAAGCGGTCGGTCATCCTGAAGGACTTCGCCGCCGACATCGACCACATCTACTCCGGGTCCAAGGTGCAGACGACGGCGACCCCGGTGATCGAGGGTCGGCGCCGCAACCGCGCGTAGCGCCCGTCGGGCGTACCGGGTCGATTCGGGCGTACCGGGTCGGTTCTTCTGACCAGGTACGCCCGATTCCGGTAGGTGAGCGCAGGTCGGAGACGCGACCGCCTGGAGGCCCGGCGCCGATCCGCCGGACTGGCGCCGGGCCTCCAGGCGGTTGCCGCGCGGTCGGCTGGCAGCTTTCGGGCGTACCGGGTCGTTTCGGGCGTAGCGGGTCGTTTCTTCTGACCAGCTACGCCCGATTCCGCCAGGTACACGCGGGGCCAACCCTTGACCGTCTAGCCACGCGCGTGCGGGGCCGATTCGGGCGTACCGGGTCGACTCGGGCGTACCGGGTCGATTCGGGCGTACCGGGTCGATTCGGGCGTACCGGGTCGGTTCTTCCGACCAGGTACGCCCGAATCCGCCAGGTACGCGCGGGTGTGCACGCAACAGCCTGGAGGCCCGGATCACGTCCGTCGGACGTGATCCGGGCCTCCAGGCCGTTCAGCGGGCGCCGGGGGCGCCTGCGGGGCTCAGGCCTCCTGCGACTGCTCCGTCGCGGGGGCGTCGAGGACGGCGGTCGAACCGGTCGTGACGGTGGTCTCGGCCGGTCGACGGTTGGTGCGGGTGCGGTGCGAGCTGAGCTCGTCGTTCTGACTGGTCATGCGGGAGTCCTGGGGGGATGGGATGGTCGTCGGTGGGAGGCCGACAGCAGCACGGTACCCCCTCGTCAGGACAAAGCGACAATCCCCCGTGGGGGTGTCACACCACTGTTCACAGCCGGCGAACGCGGGCCTGTGCGAGCACTCAGTGGAACCAGTCCTGCGCGCGGATGTCGCGCAGTGCCTGACGGCGGGTCTCGGGGTCGAGCGTCATCACGTAGACGGTGCCGTCGAGGTGGTCGCACTCGTGCTGGAGCGCCTCGGCCATCAGGCCCGTGCCCTCGAGGACGACCTCGTCGCCGTCGACGTCGACACCCCGCACCTTCGCGTACGGGGAGCGACGCGTCGGGTAGCCGAGCCCCGGGACGGAGAGGCACCCTTCTTCCATGAGCTCAGGCTCCCCGGACACCTCGACGATCTCGGGGTTGAGGACGTAGCCGACCTCGCCGTCCACGTTGTACGAGAACGCACGGAGTCCGACGCCGATCTGGGGCGCGGCCACTCCGGCACGCCCGGGTTCCTTGACGGTGTCGATGAGGTCCTGCACGAGGTCACGGACCCCGGCGCTCCCGAGCAGTTCGGGCCGGATCGGGTCGGCCGGCGAGCGGAGGACGGGGTCGCCGAACAGGCGGATGGGACGAACGGTCAAATTACTGCAGCACCACCAGGAGGTCGCCGGCGTCCACCTGCTGGGTCACCGGGATCGCGAGTCGGCCGACGGTGCCCGACACGGGCGCCGTGATGGCCGCTTCCATCTTCATCGCCTCGATGCTCGCCACCGGCGTACCGGCCTCGACGACGTCACCGACGGCGACCTTGAGCGTCACCACGCCGGAGAACGGCGCGGCCACGTGCTTGGGGTCGGACGCGTCGGCCTTCTCGGCCGCCTTCGTCTCGACCTCGACCGAACGGTCGCGGACGGCGACCGGGCGGAGCTGCCCGTTCATCGTCGCCATGACCGTGCGGATGCCCTTGGCGTCCACCTCGCCGATCGCCTCGAGCCCGACGAACAGGTCGACGCCCTTGCCGAGCGGGACGCTGTGCTCCTGTCCGGGGCGCAACCCGTACAGGTAGTCGACGGTCGGCACGACGGACAGGTCGCCGTACTGCTCCCGCACGCGCTGGAACTGCTGCGTCGGCTGCGGGAAGAGCAGGCGGTTGAGGGCCTGCTGGCGCACGGGTCCGGGGGTCTCGAGGTGCGCGCGTTCGTCCGCGGGCACGGGGGTGATCTCGAGTCGGACGTCACGACCGGCCAGGACCTTCGAGCGGAACGGCTCGGGCCAGCCGCCGGGCAGGTCGCCCAGTTCGCCGGCCATGAACCCGACCACGGAGTCCGGGATGTCGTACTTGTCGGGGTTCTGCTCGAAGTCGACCGGGTCGGCACCGACCGCGGCGAGCTGCAGCGCGAGGTCACCGACGACCTTCGACGACGGCGTGACCTTGGTCGGGCGCCCGAGGATCCGGTTCGCCTCGGCGTACCAGTCCTCGACCTGCTCGAAGCGGTCGCCGAGCCCGAGGGCGATCGCCTGCTGCCGGAGGTTCGACAGCTGACCGCCGGGGATCTCGTGCTTGTAGACACGCCCGGTCGGACCGGCGAGCCCGGACTCGAACGGGGCGTACACGCGACGGACCGATTCCCAGTACGGCTCGAGGTCACCGACGGCGTCGAGCGACAGACCGGTGTCGCGCTCGGTGTGGGCCAGTGCGGCGACCAGGGCGGACATGCTCGGCTGGCTGGTGGTGCCGGCCATGGGTGCTGCGGCCACGTCGACGGCGTCGGCCCCGGCGCGCGCAGCGGCGAGCAGCGTCGCGAGCTGGCCGCCGGCGGTGTCGTGGGTGTGCACGTGCACGGGCTGGTCGAAGCGCTCGCGCAGGGCGGTGACGAGCTTCTCGGCTGCACCGGCACGGAGGAGCCCCGCCATGTCCTTGATGCCGATGACGTGCGCGCCGGCCTCGACCATCTGCTCCGCCAGGCGGAGGTAGTAGTCGAGCGTGTAGAGGTCCTCGGCGGGGTCGAGGAGGTCGGCGGTGTAGCAGAGCGCCGCCTCGGCGACGGCCGTGCCGGTCGCGAGCACCGCCTCCAGGGCGGGACGCAGCTGGCTGACGTCGTTCAGCGCGTCGAACACGCGGAAGACGTCGACGCCGGACCGAGCCGCCTCGTCGACGAAGGCGTCGGTGACCTCGGTCGGGTACGGCGTGTACCCGACGGTGTTGCGGCCGCGCAGCAGCATCTGGATCGGGATGTTCGGCATCGCTTCGCGCAGCGAGGACAGGCGCTCCCAGGGGTCTTCACCGAGGAACCGGAGTGCCACGTCGTAGGTGGCGCCACCCCAGGCCTCGACGCTGAGCAGCTGCGGGGTGAGCCTTGCCACGTGCGGTGCGACGGCGACGAGGTCCTTCGTGCGGACCCGGGTCGCGAGGAGCGACTGGTGGGCGTCCCGCATCGTCGTCTCGGTCACCGCGAGGGCCGTCTGGGCGCGCAGTGCCTTCGACCACTCGGCCGGACCCATCGCCAGCAGGCGGTCGCGCTGCCCCTCGGGCACCGGGGTCGTCAGGTCGGTGGCCGGGAGCTTGTCGGCCGGGTCGGTGATCAGCGGCGACCGCTCACCGTTCGGCTTGTTCACCGTGACGTCGGCGAGCCAGGTGAGCACCTTCGTGCCGCGGTCCTTCGAGACGTGGCCGCCGAAGAGCTGCGGGCGTTCCTCGATGAACTTCGTCGAGACGTCGCCGCGGGCGAAGTCCGGGTCCTCGAGCACGGCCTGCAGGAAGGGGATGTTCGTGCTGACGCCGCGGATGCGGAACTCGGCGAGGGCACGCTTGGCCCGGGACACCGCCGCCGGGAAGTCCCGGCCGCGGCACGTCATCTTCGCGAGCATCGAGTCGAAGTGCGGGCTGATCTGCGCGCCGGTGGCGACCGTGCCGCCGTCGAGCCGGACGCCGGCACCGCCGGGGCTGCGGTAGGTGCTGATCCGGCCGGTGTCCGGACGGAAGCCCTGCGTCGGGTCCTCGGTCGTGATGCGGGTCTGCAGCGCGGCGCCGTGCACGGCGACGGTGTCCTGGGACAGACCGAGGTCGGCGAGGGTCTCCCCCGCCGCGATGCGCATCTGCGACTGCACCAGGTCGACGTCGGTGACCTCTTCGGTGACCGTGTGCTCGACCTGGATGCGCGGGTTCATCTCGATGAAGACGTGCTGCCCCTCGCGCTCGCCCTCGGTGTCG
Source organism: Curtobacterium sp. VKM Ac-2852 (assembly GCF_013205045.1). NCBI lineage: Bacteria > Bacillati > Actinomycetota > Actinomycetes > Micrococcales > Microbacteriaceae > Curtobacterium > Curtobacterium sp. VKM Ac-2852. Next base: position 125,364 of record NZ_JABMLI010000002.1, on the reverse strand, counting down.
AGCAGGAACTCCACGGTGCCGGCGTTGACGTACCCGATCGACCGGGCGAAGGCCACGGCGTCGCGGTGGAGTGCCTGCGCGATCGCGGGGTCGAGGTTCGGCGCCGGCGCGATCTCGACGACCTTCTGGTTGCGCCGCTGCACCGAGCAGTCCCGCTCGAACAGGTGGATCGTGCCCGCGTCGGTGCCGGTCGCGTCGGCGAGGATCTGCACCTCGATGTGGCGCGGACGGATGACGGCCTGCTCGAGGAACATCGTCGGGTCGCCGAACGCACTGTCGGCCTCGCGCATCGCTGCTTCGAGGGCGTCGCGCAGCTCGGGCTTCGTCTCCACCCGGCGCATGCCACGGCCACCACCACCGGCGACGGCCTTGGCGAAGACCGGGAACCCGATCGCGTCGGCGCCGGCGATCAGTTCGTCGATGTCGCGGCTCGCCGGGGTGCTCGCGAGGACCGGGACGCCGGCCGCGATCGCGTGCTCCTTCGCGGTCACCTTGTTGCCGGCCATCTCGAGCACGTGCTCGCCCGGACCGATGAAGGTGATGCCGTTCGCGGCTGCTGCCGCGGCGAGCTCGGGGTTCTCGGACAGGAACCCGTACCCCGGGTAGATCGCGTCGGCCCCCGACTCGCGGGCGACGCGGATGATCTCGGAGACGTCCAGGTACGCCCGGACCGGGTGGCCCCGCTCCCCGATCAGGTAGGCCTCGTCGGCCTTGAGGCGGTGCAGGGAGTTCCGGTCTTCGTACGGGTAGACGGCCACCGTACGGGCCCCCAACTCGTAGGCGGCACGGAACGCGCGGATGGCGATCTCGCCACGGTTCGCAACGAGGATCTTCGTGAACACGACGTCCCTTTCAGCCCGGGTTGAGGTGAGACAACCCTAGTGGCGGTAACGTTGCTCAACGTGCATGTACTCAGCGTGAGCTCCCTCAAGGGTGGTGTCGGCAAGACGACGGTGACGCTCGGCCTGACCTCGGCCGCGTTCGCCAAGGGACTGCGCACGCTGGTGGTGGATCTGGACCCGCAGTCTGACGTCTCCACGGGCCTCGACATCAACCTCGCCGGCCACCTCAACGTTGCCGACGTCCTCGAGAACCCGAAGGAGAAGATCGTCCGTCAGGCGATCGCCCCCTCGGGCTGGACGAAGGGGTCGCAGGGCAAGATCGACGTCATGGTCGGTTCGCCCTCCGCCATCAACTTCGACGGGCCGCACCCGTCGATCCGCGACATCTGGAAGCTCGAAGAGGCCCTGGCCAACGTCGAGCAGGACTACGAACTCGTCCTCATCGACTGCGCGCCGTCACTGAACGCCCTGACGCGCACCGCGTGGGCCGCGTCCGACCGCGTCACCGTCGTCACCGAGCCCGGCCTGTTCTCCGTCGCCGCCGCCGACCGTGCGCTGCGCGCCATCGAGGAGATCCGCCGCGGACTCTCCCCGCGCCTGCAGCCCCTCGGCATCATCGTGAACCGTGCCCGGGTGCAGTCCCTCGAGCACCAGTTCCGCATCAAGGAACTCCGCGACATGTTCGGCCCGCTCGTGCTCTCCCCGCAGCTACCGGAGCGCACGTCGCTGCAGCAGGCGCAGGGTGCCGCGAAGCCGCTGCACGTCTGGCCCGGCGAGTCCGCGCAGGAGATGGCGAAGAACTTCGACCAGCTGCTCGAGCGCATCATGCGCACCGGCAAGATCGGTCCGTACGCCGAGGGTGGCGCCGCGTAGGTCGGTGCTCGTGCGGTCGCGGTCGCGGTCGCGTGACATGCCGCTCACGTCCGCCGAGTGGTCACCAACTGTCGGCAGGCGACGTCGTAGCCGACAGTTGGCGACCACTCGCGCCACACGCACGACGGTTCGTGACCACGCGCAGACCGCCGGGAGGTCCGCCCCGGCCCCGGTGGACACGCCCGGCCGCGGCACTCCGAGCGGTCACAACACACCGCTCACGTTCGCCGAGTGGTCACCAACTGTCGGCAGGCGACGTCGTAGCCGACAGTTGGCGACCACTCGACGACACACGCACGACGGTTCGTGACCACGCGCAGACTGCCGGGAGGTCCGCCCCGGCCCCCGGTGGACACGCCCGGCCTCGGCTCGCCGCGCGGTCACAACACACCGCTCACGTCCGCCGAGCGGTCACCAACTGTCGGCTGGCAGCGTCGCAGGCGACAGTTCGTGACCACTCGGCGAGGCACACACGACGGTTCGTGACCACTCGGCGACTCACGGGAGGCCCGCCCCGGCCCCGGTAGACACGCCCGGCCCCGGCTCGCCGCGCGGTCACAACACACCGCTCACGTCCGCCGAGCGGTCACCAACTGTCGGCCGGCAGCGTCGCAGCCGACAGTTCGTGACCACTCGGCGAGGCACACACGACGGTTCGTGACCACTCGGCGACTCACGGGAGGCACGCCCCGGTCGCGGCAGACACGCCCGGCCCCGGCTCGCCGCGCGGTCACAACACACCGCTCACGTCCCCCGAGCGGTCACCAACTGTCAGTTGGGAGCGCCGCAGGCGACGGTTCGTGACCACTCGGCGACGCGCACACGGCGGTTCGCGACCGCTGGACCCGAACCCGAACGCGAAAGGTCAGGAAGCGCGGGAAGCACGACGAGCGGCGAGCTCGTCCGAGGGGTCGGCCGCCGCGGTGGCGTCGAGCTCGACCAGGGAGCTCTCGACCTCGCGCAGGACCTTGCCGACCGCGATGCCGAAGACACCCTGGCCGCGTGACACGAGGTCGATGACCTCGTCGTCGGAGGTGCAGAGGTACACCGAGGCGCCGTCGGACATCAGCGTGGTCTGCGCCAGGTCGGAGACGCCGGACTCACGGAGCTGGTTGACCGCGGTGCGGATCTGCTGCAGTGAGATGCCGGTGTCGAGCAGCCGCTTCACGAGCTTCAGCACGAGGATGTCGCGGAACCCGTACAGGCGCTGCGACCCGGAGCCGGCGGCCCCGCGGATCGTCGGCTGCACGAGCTCGGTGCGGGCCCAGTAGTCGAGCTGTCGGTACGAGATGCCGGCTGCCCGTGCAGCGACGGTGCCGCGGTAGCCGTTCTGTTCGTCGTGCTCGGGCAGACCATCGGTGAAGAGCAGCCCGAGGTCGTACCGGGTCACATCAGACTCGGTGCCAGGGGTGTCGTTCCCACTCATGAGCTTGCCTTCCACGACGATCGAGCTCCCACCCGAAGCTTCAACGACGGGTTGAGAGTTGTTCCGAGGTCCACGGTAGCGACTCCGACCGCTCCCGCGCGGGACATCCGACCCGGCGCGTCCGGCGTGTCGAGGATACGCCTCGGCCACTGACACACAAGCCCTGTCGAAGCACCGGACGGCGTCATGCGTCGAGACGACCGATGGCCTGGCGGATGAGGTTCGACCGGATGATCTCGAGGTGCCCGGCGATCTCGCGCGCGAGCTCGGTGGCCTTGGCCCGCGAGGTGGCGTCGCCCCGGCGGGAGACCGGCATGAGGGCGGACTCGATGAGACCGACCTCGCGCTCGGCAGTGCTGCGCAACGTGCGGAGGTGTCGCGGCTCGATACCCGTGCGCTGCAGTTCGACCAGGGCCTTCAACACGGAGACGCCGTCGTCGCCGTAGGTGTCGGTGGCCGGCAGCAGCGAAGCCGAGACCGCGTCGGCGAGGAGCATCGGTGAGGCACCGGCGGCCCGGACCGTCTCGTCACGGGTGTACCGACGCTCGCGTCCGAGGATCGACGGCTTCGGCGCGTCGCCTCCGCCGGGCAGGACGGGCTCGCGGCCGGCATCGAGGTCGGCGAGGTACTCCTTGATGACCTTGAGCGGCAGGTAGTGGTCGCGCTGCAGTCCGAGGATCACCCGGAGCCGCTCGAGGTCGGCAGCGGAGAACTTGCGGTACCCACTGGCCGTGCGGATCGGGGTGACGAGCTCGCGCTCTTCGAGGAACCGCAGCTTGGAGCTCGACAGGTCCGGGAACTCGGGCTTGAGGCGAGCGAGGACCTGCCCGATGGTGAGCAGGTCCGGCGCCGCGGACCCCGCCCGGGCCGCAGCGGACCGTGCGGCCACTACGCGTTCGCCAGGCGCGCCAGGTCGACCCGAGATGCGTAGAAGGTCAGGCGGAACTTGCCGACCTGGACCTCGGCCCCGTCGGTGAGCAGCGCTTCGTCGATGCGGACACCGTCGAAGTACGTGCCGTTCAGGGAGCCGTTGTCCTTGACGCTGAAGCTCGTGCCGTGGCGCAGGAACTGCGCGTGCTTGCGCGACACGGTGACGTCGTCGAGGAAGATGTCGGCGTCGGGGTGTCGACCGGCCGTCGTGACGTCGGAGTCGAGGAGGAACCGCGCACCCACGTTGGGGCCACGACGGACCACGAGCAACGCCGACCCGGAGGGCAGGGCGTTGACGGCTTCACGTTCTTCGGTCGAGACACCGGACTCGGCGGTGAGCGCCGCGCCCATGTCCATGCTGAAGGTCAGCGTGGTGTCGACCAGCCGCTGCTCCGGGGTCTTCTGACCGCCCGGCTGCGGGACCACTGGATCTGGCATCGGTGGACCTCCTCCTCTTGGCCCACCAGCGTATCGGAAACGAAGGCCCGAGCGGCAGCCCCGATCTGGGACTGTGGAGGGACTTCCGCGATCCGCGAACGCACGAGCCGCGTCAGCGTCCCGTGAGACCCGAAGTCATCGACTCGTGCGACCCGGCGTCACCGGCCCCGTGCGAGCAACCAGAGCAGGTACGGCGCCCCCACGACGCCCGTCACGACCCCCACCGGCAGCGCGTTGCCGGGGATCGCGAACTGGGCGAGCAGGTCGCTGCCGAGCGTGATCGCGGCACCGACGGCTGCGGCCGGCGCGAGTGCGACCCGTCCACCGCCGACCAGGCGTCTGGCGATCGGCGCGGCCATCAGCGCCACGAACGAGACCGGCCCCGCCGTGGCGACGGCTGCGGCGGTCAGGCACACGGCGGTGAGGAGCAGGAGCACCTTCGCCCGGTCCGGCCGGAGTCCGAGTGCGGCGGCGACCTCGTCCCCGAGGCTCAGCACCTGGAGGCGTGCGGACTGCAGCAGTGCGAGCACGCCGAGCACGACGAACGCGATGGCGAGCACCCCGACCAGGTCGCGATCGACGGCGTTCAGGCTGCCCGAGAGCCAGAGCAGCGCGGTGCCGGCCTGGGTGACGGTGCCGCTCGTGAGCATCCAGCCGGTGATGCTCAGGCAGATCGCCGCGACACCGATGCCGACGAGGACGACCCGGTTGCCGGTGATCCCCCGTCGCCAGGCGAGCCCGGCGATGACGATCGAGACCACCACCGCGCCGACGAGCACGACCGTGAAGAGCGTTCCACCGCTGGCACCGAACAGCACGATGGCGGTGAGTCCGGCGGCACTGGCCCCCGAGGTGATCCCGATGACGTCGGGACTCGCGATCGGGTTCCGCACGACGCTCTGCACGATCGCGCCCGCGATGCCGAGACTCGCGCCGACGAGGACGGCACCGAGCACCCGCGGCCCGCGGAGCTGCCCGATCACGAAGTCCGAGATCCGGTCCCCCTGGCCGAACAGGGCGGCGAGCACCTGGCCCGGCGTGAGCGGGATCGAACCGGCGCCGAGCCCGACCAGGACGAGCACCAAGACGACCACGACCACGGCGACGAGCACCGCGACCTCACGACGAAGCCCCGAGCGCAGCCCGACGGAACCGAACAGCCGCCTCACAGTCCCCGCACCACCCTCGACCGCACGAGCGCGATGAACACCGGCGCCCCGATAAGCGCCGTGACGATGCCGACCTGCAGCTCCCCCGGGTACGCCACGACTCGGCCGATGACGTCGGCGACGAGCAGCAGTGCGGGGGCGACGATCGCCGACAGCAGGATGGTCCAGCGGTGGTCGGGGCCGCTCAGCCGGCGGACGGCGTGCGGCACGGCGAGCCCGACGAAGGCGATCGGCCCGGCGGCGGCCACCGCGGACCCGGCCAGCAGCACCGCGACCAGACCGCCGACGGCGCGGACGAGCACGACCCGCTGCCCGAGCGACGCCGCGAGTTCGTCCCCGAGCGCGAGGGTGTTGAGCGACCGACCGAGGCCGAACGCGATCGCCAGCCCGACGAGCACCGGCGCCGTGATGATCCCCGCCGTGCCGAGGTCCTTGCCCGCGAGGGCACCGACCTGCCAGAACCGCAGCTGGTCGAGCAGGCTCTGGTCGGTCACGAGGACCGCGGTGGTGACCGACGACAGCGCTGCGGCGACCACGGCTCCGGCGAGCGCGAGTCCGACGGGTGAGAGGCCGCGACGGGCGACGGTCGCGATCCCGTACACGAGCAGTGCGGCGAGGGCGGCCCCGACGAACGCGAAGGGCAGGTAGGCCGCCGTGCCGCTCACGCCGAAGAGCGCGATCCCGGCCACGACGGCCAGGGTCGCTCCGGAGTTGATGCCGAGGACGCTCGGGTCGGCGAGCGGGTTGCGCGTCACGCCCTGCATGACCGCCCCGGCCACCCCGAGCGCGGCCCCGGCGAGCAGTCCGACGACGGTGCGGGGCACGCGGTTGCCGAGCACGATGAGCCCGACCTCGTCGCTCCGACCGGGGTGCATCACCGTGTCGAGGACGGTGCCGAGCGGGATCGGCCGCGAGCCGTACGCGATCGACAGCGCACACGCCACGGCGAGGACGACGACCGCCAGCACGGTCGCACCGACGAGTCGGGGGACGGAGCTGGGAGCCGGGGGCGTGGACGTCGACGGAGGCATGGAAGTAAGGCCACCCTAACGCGGGAGCCCCACTCGGCGTCCCCCGAGCAAGCCCGGAGCATGCGCAGGGTTCGTTCATAGGCTCGTCATGGGGAAGCGCTCTGTACTGGTCTCCATCGACGCCCGACCGGGTTGTCGAGGGACGACCGGAGAGCACCGATGAACGAGACCCCGAACCCCGCAGCCGCCGACCACGACGAGAACGGCACCCCCGCCGCGCAGCAGCAGGCTCCCGGGATGCACTGGGAGGCGCCGCACGCCGACCCGGCCTCCCTGCGCCCGGCGTACGCGTTCGACGGCTCCGGTCCCTACCTCTACGGCCCCGACGGCTCCGGCCCCTACGCCTACACGCCGGACGGCCGCGGCCCCTACCTGATCGGCAGCCCGGCCCTCGCCGGCGCGAACCACGCCTGGGCGTACTCGGCGGCGACCGCGAACCACCCCGGTACGACGAAGCGACCGCGTCGGCTCGGGCTGGTGATCGGCTCCGGCATCGCCGCGCTCGCCATCGTCGGTGCGGCCGGTGGTACCGCCCTCGGCCTGTCCTCGCAGGGGACGACCACGACGTCGAGCCAGTCGCAGGGCACCACCACGCTGCCCGGCACCGGATCCGGCACCGACGGCACCGGCGGCACGGGCAGCAACGACGGCACGAACGGCTTCACGGTGCCCGGCGACGGCACCGGGAGCGGCAGCGACACCGGCACCGGCACCGGCACCGGCACGACCCAGTCCCCCGCCACGGCGGCGACGGCCGCCGACAAGAAGGGCGTCGTGACCATCAACACCGTCCTGAACTACGACGAGTCGTCGCAGGCGGCCGGCACCGGCATGGTCCTGACCTCCGACGGCACGATCCTGACGAACAACCACGTGATCCAGGGTGCGACGAGCATCACCGTCACCGACGAGACCACCGGCAAGGAGTACAAGGCCGACGTGGTCGGGGCGGACGCCACCAACGACGTCGCCGTCCTGAAGCTCGAGAACGCCTCCGGGCTGTCCACGGTCACGCTCGACGACGACGGCGAGCCGAGCACCGGCGACACCGTCAAGGACGTCGGCAACGCCGAGGGCACCGGCAACCTCGTCGCCGCCGAGGGCACCGTCACCGCGACCGACCAGGACATCCAGGTGCAGAGCGAGTCCGGCACCGGCACCGAGTCCCTGACCGGCCTGATCGAGATCTCGGCGGACATCGTCTCCGGTGACTCCGGCGGGCCGGTGCTGGACAGCGAGGGCGAGGTCGTCGGCATGGCCACGGCAGCGTCCTCGGGCACGGCCGACGTCACCGGCTACGCCATCCCGATCACCACCGCGAAGACGATCGCCGAGAAGATCCTCGCCGGGGAGTCGTCGGGCACGATCACCATCGGGCTGCCCGCGTTCCTCGGGGTCCAGGTCAGCAACACCACCGGCACCACGGGCGGCGTCGCCGTCGCCGGCACGGTCGAGGGCTCCGGCGCCGCGAGCGCCGGCCTGACCGCCGGCGACACCATCACGAGCATCGACGGCACCGCCGTGACGAGCTCGGACCAACTGACCAAGGTCGTCCAGTCGCACTCGGTGGGCGACAAGGTGAGTGTCCGCTACACCGACAGCACCGGCGCCGCGAAGACGGTCACGATCACCCTGACCGCCGGCCCCGCCGCGTAGCGGGAGAACCCAGGCGCGCTCAGCCCAGCAGCGCCCGCACCACCGACCGGTAGACGTTGGCCGGGGAGTCCGTCCGGAAGGCGGTCTCCCCGGCCTTCGTCGTGCCCACCCGCGCGAAACCGCGTCCCTCGGCCCGCACGATCGTGATCGGCTTCGGCTTGCCCGGTCGACGCAGGTACGAGACGGTCCACGGCGCAGCCCAGAACCGCGCGAGGCGCGGGTCCGCCTCGGCGAGGGCCTCCGGCAGGTCCGGTGCGTCCGGACCGCCGGCCAGCTTGCGGCCGAGCAGGTGCCCTGGGAGCGACCCCGTGCGGAACGGGAAGGTCCACGTCGGACCGATGCCGAGCCTCCCGGCCATCAGCGCGACGGCCCGGTCGGGCGTGACGGACGCGACCACGGCGCCCGCCGCGTCGGTCCCGTCGACGACGGTCTGCGACCAGGCCTGGAGGCGCGACTCGCCACCGTCGGGCAGGTGCTGTTCCAGCGTGACCGGCTGGGCATCGCCCTGCCAGGGTTCGAGCAGGGTCTGGGTCGACTCCGGCAGCGTGCCGAGCCGGCCGACGAGGCCCGCCTCGATGAGTTCGCGGCCCGCCGAGGTGCGGAGGAGCGTGGGGTTCCACCGGCGTCCGGCGAGGCTCTGCAGGGTGCCGATCGCGTCCGTGCTGAGCCGGGGGCCCTCGAGCGGTGTCGTCGGGCCGGGGGCCGGCAGAGGCTCGAGGTCGCGCTCGGGGCGGACCGGGACCGTCTCGGTGGCGCGGACGCTCTCGAGGACGGCGAGCACGAGGTCGTCGGTCTCGAGCAGCCGGGCGAGCGGGCGTTCGATCGTCAGGTCGACGCGGTGCCGGCCGGTGACGAAGAGCAGGTGGGTGCCGGCGACGTCGCCGTGTTCGTCGGGCCGGACGTACTCGACCAGCCGGGCCGGGGCGCCGGCGGTGGTCCACGGGTCGCAGCCGACGAGCAGCAGGCCCTCGACCGAGCCGGGCAGCCGCGCGAGCAGGCCGGTGTTCTCGTCGCCGATCGCGCGGTCGCTGGGTCGGGATCGAACGGTGAGGACGACGTCGTCGCCGGTGACGCGCAGGTCCGCCTGGGCTGTGTCCTCGCGGCGCCAGGAGTCCGGGCGGCGGAGGGTGAGGCGGGCGGTGCGGTCCTCGGTGCCGAGCGGGACGGGGACTGCCATGGGATGAGCGTATGTCGGGAGCGGGGCGTGGGAGCGTGCGGCTCGCCGGGGTGGCTCGGGTGGGCTCGCACCGTGCGAGGTGCTGAGCGAGTGGTGCGAGGTGCTGGGCTCGCACCGTGCGAGATGCTGGGCGAGTGGTGCGAGGTTCCGTCTTCCGTGCGACCCACGAGCGGTCGCACGGAAGACGGAACCTCGCACCAGACGCGCCGAGCGCATCAGCGCCGAGCAGCCCGCGCGGGCGGGGGCGGCGGGACGGGCTTCGCGGCGACGACGTCGGCGAGCCGGACCTCGACCGGGCCGCGGCGGGTCGCGATCGTCACGGCGGCGGGCGTCCGGGCGACCAGGTCGCCGAGGGCGTCCTGCGCGCCGTCACCGTGGTGCGCCCGGACCACCAGGCGGTCCCCGATCGCGGCGTCGTGCAGCACCCCGAGCGCACGGGCCCGGGCGATCGCCGCCTGTTCGTCCGCATGCACCGCCCCAGGGTACGGGCCGCCTAGAGTGTCGGCATGGAGAAGGCCCGGGTCGACAGCTGGATCTGGGCCGTCCGGATCACCAAGACCCGGTCGGCCGCAACTGCCGCGTGCAAGGCCGGGCACGTCCGGGTGAACGGGGAGCGGGCGAAGCCGGCGCAGCCGATCGGCCCCGGCGACGAGGTGCGGGTGCGCCAGAACGGCTTCGACCGCATCGTCGTGGTGACCGGCATCATCCTGAAGCGGACGAGCGCCCCCGAGGCCGCGAAGCACTTCGATGACAAGACCCCGCCGCGGCTGTCGAAGGAAGAGGCCGGGTTCGTCCCGATGCGCGAGCGCGGGGCCGGACGGCCGAGCAAGCGGGAGCGCCGCGACCTCGAGAAGCTCCGCGGCTACTGACGCTTCGGCTTGCCGTACGGGTCGATGACGACTTCGAACTCCGTCTCGCCGTCCCACTCGACGGTGACCGGCTGCCCGGTCCAGCGGGCCTCGAGGTGACCGTCGTCGTCCTCGTCGGAACCGCACAGGGCCGAACCGCTCGGCACCCGCTCGATCGCCACCCGTCCGTCACGGCCGACCGCGTACAGCTCGACGACCCGTCCACGGATCGACTGTGTCCGCGCCGAGTCGTGTCGGACCTCGCCGAACCGCCGTGCTCCGTCCGCGGAGACGACCCAGTACTCCACGGCGTCGCCGATCTCGACGGCCGGGCCACAGCACTCGTGCTCCCAGCCGCCGATCTCGATCACGACGTGCGACGCGGACATCAGACGAAGCGGACGGTCTGCTGCAGGCGGTCGCGGATCTCGAACACGTCGACGGATCCGGCCGGCGACCAGACGCCGCCCAGCACCTGGGCGAGCGCACTGCGACGGACGACGAGCGCGGTGGGCTTCTTCGGGGAGCCGACGAGCTGCACGTCCTCGGTGACGGCGGCGTCCGGCACGACGAGCAGCCGCCCGGAGAACCGCACCCGGGTCTGCTTCTGCACGGCGCGGGCGGCGCGGACGAGTTCCTTGACGGGTCGCTCCCCCGGTGCGAGCGTCTCGCCGACGATCTCGCCGTGCTCGACGCGGACCGGAGCGCCCCAGTCGATGGACTCGACGGCCCAGAGTCCGCTCGGGGTCAGGACGGCGTGGTCGAGCTTGCCCTCGGCCCCTGCGTCGAGGTCGTGCCACACCGTGACGCCGATCCCCATGTCGGAGACGATCAGGGCGGTCGCCTCTTCGGCCAGGGCCTCGGCGAGCAGCCGTCGGATGTGCCGGGGCGCGGAGCGGATGAGCGTGGGGTCGTAGGGGTCCTCGACGGGGTCGCCGAGGCCGACCCACTCGCGCTCGGCCTGCAGGAAGACCTCGCGCGATCGACCACCGGGGTGTCCGTGGGACCGTGCCCGTGGGCGGGTGTCGCGACGCGCCGCCGGGGGTGCGTACGCGTCGCGACCGGTGTCGCCTCTGCCGGTGGAGCCGGCAGCACCGAACGAAGCCGACGCCCGGGACCCGATGTCGTATGCGCGCCGGGCTTCCGGCGTGCCGATGCGCTCCCATGCGAGCTGGACCTGGCGGAAGCGCTGAGCATCGCCGCCGAGGTCGGGGTGCGTCGCGCGGGCCGCCCGCCGGTAGGCGCGGCGGAGCGCGTCGTCGTCAGCCGTCGCGGGGACGCCGAGGACTTCGTAGGGGGTGGCGTCGGCCGGGCTGTCCGTCATGGCCCTGCGACATTACCGGAGGCAGTGTCGGAGTCCGCCGCATGGTTGCTGGGTACGGTCTGGGCCCACGCCGCCGGTTCCGCACCGACGCGCCAGCGGCGGGGCGGCCCTGCCGGTGGGGAGAGGGGCGGTGCAGTCTCGGACCGTCGGCACACGGTCCGCAGGTGGTCGCGTCAGACCACCGCGGTCACGACCGGAGCTCCGAGGAACGCCGCGTACCGCGCGGCCGCAGCCTCGAGTACACGGACGGTCGACGCGTCGAGGGTGCCGAAGGGTACGACGGTGACGAGGTGCTCGCCCCGGCGCTCGGTGCGCTTCCAGGTGCCGACGACGCGACCCCGGACGACGGCCATCGGCAGGAACACACCGTTGGCTCCGGGGACGACCCGATCGGCGTGGGCGGGGTCGAGCTGCGCGGACCGGTCGGCGTACCCGAGCAGGTACTCGTCGAAGCCGGGGAGCAGGTGCCCGGTGGGGACGCGCCCGGCTGCCGGCCGGTCGGCGAGGGCGAGGAGCCCGTCGCCGAGCTCCTCGACCGCGTCCCCCGCCGCGGCCCGGGCCCGGCGGAGGTCACCGAGCGGCAGCTTCGTCCAGCTCGCGGCGTCGGCCTCGGTCGCGGGGCCACGGCCGCGCAGGTACCCGAGCAGGACCCGGCGGAGGGCTTCGTCGCGGTCAGGCGGGTCAGCGGTGGCGGGTGCCCATTCGTCGAGCAGCACGAGCCCCTGCCCGACGCGGGCGATGGGGCCCCAGGCGACGAGGCGTTCCTGCGCGAGCTGCAGGATCAGGTGGTAGCCGCGACCTCCGCCCGGGTCGATGCCGGCATCGCGGTACGCGGCGAACAGGTCGTCCCTGACCAGCGCACGGCCGCCCTCGAGAGCCGCGATCGTCGCCTCACGGGCCCGACCGAGCAGGGCGTCGTCGATGCCGAGCTCGGCGGCGCGTCGGGCGATCGTGCGGAGGGTCCGTTCGGCGGTGAGCGAGAGCAGCAGGCGCAGGTCGTCGGGGCGCAGGGCGTGCAGGGTGCCGCGCATCGGCCACGAGCGGACGAGTTCCCCGCGGTCGAAGGCCTCGCGGACGTCGTCCCGCGTCGATCCGGGAGCGCGGACCCCGATGGCCCAGAGCACCTGACCGAGGTCCTGCCCCTGCACCGCCAGCATCCGCTCGACGACCTCGGTGGGGCGCAGCCCGGGCGCCGCGATGCCCTGCGCCGCGAACCGCGCCGTCCGGAGCCGCGCGGGGCTGGTGGTCACGCGACGGCGGCGGTGACGGCGTCGGCGTGCTGCTCCAGGTAGGCGACGTCGGCGCGGTACAGGTCGGCGTGGCCGTGCTGCAGGTCGCTGACGAACTTCGGGTTGCCGGCGGCGGCCTCGTGCTCGATCGTCGTGACGAGCGCGACGAGGGACGCGATCATCGTCTCGGCCAGGACGCTCCGGGAGCGGTCGTCGAGGGCGTAGGCGCGGCAGAACTCGGCGGCCCGTGCGAGCCGCTCATCGAGGTCGGGGGCGGTCGATCCCTCGACGGCGCCGGTGGTGAACGGCGCGAACCGGTAGACGGCACTCGCGACGTCCCAGACGCGGGGTCCGGGGTGCGCGGTGTCGAAGTCGATCAGGCCGACGGCGGCGATGCCGTCGTAGACGCAGTTGTACGGGGCGAAGTCGCCGTGCACGATCGTCTCGACCGGGGCACGGTCAGCCTGCGACCAGAGGTCGTCGGTGGCGCTGCGCGGGAAGCTGGCGGCGGCGTCGTGGAACTGGCGGAGCAGGCGGGCGCTGGTGACGAGGGCTGCTTCGCTGGCGATGTCCTCGGTCCAGGGGTACTCCCCCGCGACGCCCGGGACGAACGAGACCGTCTCGAGGGTGTCACCGAGTGCGATCGGTTCGGGGGCTGCGACGAACCCCTGCTCGTGCAGGTGGGCGAGCAGCCGGTGCACCGTGGGGGTCCACGGCCCGGCGGGGCGGTGGACTCGGTCGTCGGCCCTGGTGATGCGCTCCAAGGGGAACCTCCTGCGTGTTGCGTCTCCGTTGACGGAGGGCCAGCGTACCGGCAGCGACCGACGGCCGCTCGGCGACCATCCGGAACACGGCGGTCCGGCCGGCTACAGCTGGTCGCGCAACCAGGACGGCCCGTGGACGACCGCGCCGAGGGCCTCGACGCGGTCGCGGAGCTCGCGGTCGGCCGTCACGACGACGACCGGCCCGTCGCCGGCCTGCACCGCGACCCGCGCGGACTCGACGATCGCGTCGTCGCCGGAGGCCGGAGCACGGACGACGTCGACAGCACCGGTGGCGGCACCGCGGTCCGCACCAGCACCGCCACCGTCCGCAGCGGCCCGGGCCTCCCCCTCGAGCACCACGGTCCACCGCGGCCACCACCGCGCGAACGGCAGGTCGAGCAACGATGCGGACACCCCGCCCGCGGCGAGCGCCGACACCTGTGCGAGCAGGCGTGACGCGGAGCCGGCTCGGTCCTTCCACCAGCCGTCGGGCACGCTGCCGACGACGTTCGCCGCATCGACGACGACGTGCGGCGTGGTCGAGACCGTGGCACGGAGCGCCGGCCACGACCTGCCGAAGCCGGGGTGCAGGGGCAGGTCGTCGACCTGGTCGATCGGGATCCACGACAGGGCGAGGCTCTCGCGGTCGGCGATGACGGGTTCGAAGGGTCGGGAGGCGCGCCCCACGACGGTCGTGTAGGTCCAGAACCCCAGGTCGAGCAGTGCCGTGTGGCGCAGGGCGATCGCGTCGTCGGGCACGCCGGCTTCCTCGGCGGATTCGCGGAGGGCGGCGGTCACGGCTGCTTCGCCCTGGTGCCGTGCGCCGCCGGGGATGCCCCAGGTGCCGCCGTGGTGGCTCCACTCGACGCGGTGCTGCAGGAGCACGCGGCCGGCGCCGTCGTCGACGAGCAGGCCGGCGGCGCCGAAGCGTCCCCACGCCTTGGTGCCGTCGGGGCCGACCGCCCAGGCGTCGCCGGGGTCGCGGGGGCCGGTTGGGGGCCCGGGGGGCGTTGCATCTGGCACGGTCCAACCCTGGCACACGGTGCCCGGAGCGGGCCTCGAAGTGGTCACCGGGCGTCGTGTACGGTGTCGCTCGAGACACGGGGTGCCGCATCCAGCGGCTGAGATCACACCCGTCGAACCTGCTCGAGCTCGTACTCGCGAAGGGATCGTCCATGGAGACCGCTGCGCCCTCCCCTGCCTGGGCCCACCGAACCGCCGAACTGCTCGAGGCCGTGCGTGCCCGGGCCCCGCTGGTGCAGTGCATCACGAACACCGTCGTGCAGAACGTCACGGCGAACGTGCTGCTCGCGCTCGGGGCCTCGCCCGCGATGGTCGACGTGGCGACCGAGTCGGGGCCGTTCGCCCGCGTCGCGGACGCCCTGCTGGTGAACACCGGCACCCCGCACGCCGAACCGCGGGTCGCCGCGCTGGACGCCGTGCACGCGGCCCGTGACGCGGGCACCCCGTGGGTCCTGGACCCGGTGGCCGTCGGTTCGCTGCCGGTGCGGACCGCCCTGGCGCGTGACCTGCTCGCGCTGCGCCCGACGGTGCTGCGGGGCAACGCGTCCGAAGTGCTCGCCCTGCTCGTCGACTCGGCCGGTGGCCGCGGGGTCGACAGCACCGTGGGCACGGAGGACGCCCGGGTCGCGTCCGTCGCTGCTTCGGACGGGAGGCTCGTGGCTGCGGTGGCCGTGTCGGGTGCGGTCGATCTGCTGGTCGCGCCCGGCATCGGTGTGGTCCGGGTCGCGAACGGGACCGATCTGTTGACGCGGATCACCGGTGGCGGGTGCGCGCTCGGCGCGGTCGTCGCCGCGTTCACGTCGGTCGCGCCGGAGGACGCGGGGGCCGCTGCCGTCGCCGCCACCGCGGTGCACACGATCGCCGCCGAGCTGGCGGCACGGGAGGCCGGCGGACCGGGGACCTTCCAGCCGCTGTTCCTCGACCGGCTGGCGTCGCTGACCCCGGAGGACGTCGTCCGCGAGGCCCGGATCACCCTCGAGGCCGCTCCTGCGGTCGACGCCCGGGCGGTGTCGGCGTGAGCGGGCTGCAGTCTGCGGGGTTCGGCGTCTACCTGGTGACCGACGGTGCCCTGGCCGACCGGCACGGCATCGGGGTGCTCGGGGTCGTCCGTGCCGCCGTGCACGCCGGGGTCCGGATCGTGCAGGTGCGGGACAAGGACGCCTCGGCGCGTGACCTGCTCGCCCTGACCGCCGCGGTCGCCGACGCCGTCGGGGACCGCGCGAGGGTGGTGGTCGATGACCGGCTCGACGTCGTCCTCGCCGCACGGCACGCGGGACACCGGGTCGCGGGCGTGCACCTCGGCCAGTCCGACGTCCCCGTCACGGCCGCCCGTGCCCTGCTCGGAGCGGACGCCCACGTGGGCCTCACGGCGAACACGTTCGCGCACCTGGCTGCCGTCGAACGACTCCCCCACGGCACCGTGGACCTGCTCGGCGTCGGGGTCGTGCATCCCACGGCGACGAAGGCCGACCACCCGCCCGCCCTCGGCCACGACGGGTTCGCCCGGTTGGCCGCCGCCACCGGCCTGCCGTGCGTGGCGATCGGTGGGGTGACCCTCGACGACGTCGTGCCGCTCCGGGCAGCCGGTGCCGCGGGCGTCGCGATCGTGTCGGGCATCTGCGCCTCGGCCGACCCCGGGTCCGCCGCGGCGGCGTACGTGGCCGCGTGGGGCCCTGGACCCGGCCAGGCGGCGGAGGCGGGGCGGCCCGCAGAAGGCGCACCGGTCCTCCCGGCCTCCACCTCCACGCACCACGGGGCGGACGCATGAGCGTCCCACGGGTGCTGAGCATCGCCGGGACCGACCCGACGGGCGGGGCCGGGATGCAGGCGGACCTCAAGGCGATTGCCGCGCACGACGGGTACGGGATGGGGGTCGTGACGGCGCTCGTCGCGCAGAACACGCACGGGGTGCGGTCGGTGCACGTGCCGGACGTCGGGTTCCTGCGGGAGCAGCTCGACGCGGTGTCGGACGACGTCGTGCTCGACGCGGTGAAGATCGGGATGCTCGGCACCGCCGACGTCGTGCGGACCGTGTCGGACTGGCTGCGGGAGCACCGGCCGCCCGTGGTCGTCGTCGACCCGGTGATGGTGGCGACGAGTGGTGACCGGTTGCTCGACGAGGACGCCGCCTCGGCGATGGGTGCGCTGTTCGGGCTGGCCGACCTGGTGACACCGAACCGGGCCGAGCTCGTGGTGCTGGCGGAGCTCGCCGGCGCGTCGTCGTCGGCGTCGTCGCTGGATGCCGCGCGGACCGTGGCAGCGCGGTGGGACGTCCTGGTGCTGGCGAAGGGTGGCCACGACGAGGGACCGAGCTCCGACGACGTGCTCGTGGCACCGGACGGCACCGTGCGGGTGTTCACCGGTCCCCGGGTCGCGACGACGAACACGCACGGCACGGGGTGCTCCCTGTCGAGCGCGATCGCGACGCTCGCCGCCCGGCACGGGGACTGGGAACTCGCGGTCGGAGTGGCGAAGCCGTGGCTGACGGCGGCCCTGCACGGGGCCGACGCCCTGGCGGTCGGGAGCGGCAACGGCCCGGTCGACCACGGCGCGCAGGCGCGGGCGGCCCTGCCGGCGCTGTCGTACACGGACGTGTGGTGGGCGGATGCGGCGTCGGTGCTGCAGGAGACGATCGACTGCGCGTTCCTGGTGGGGCTCCGGGACGGGACGCTCGAGCCGGAGGTGTTCGCGGGCTACCTGGCGCAGGACGTCCACTACCTGCGGGCGTACGAGCGGCACCTGGCGGCGCTCGGGGTCGGTGCCGCCGGTGCCGGTTCGGATGCGGGTGCTGCCGCTGCTGCTGCGTTCTGGGCGGCTGCTGCGCAGGGGTGTGCCGACGAGGCCCGCGACCTGCACCACCGTCGACTGGCCGGCTCGCACGCCGACGATCCCGTGCACCCCACGTGCGCCGGGTACCTCGCACACCTGCAGCAGGCGGCGGACTCCGGCTCCGCGGCGGTGCTCGCCGCCGCGGTGCTGCCCTGCTTCCGGGTCTACGCCTGGGTCGGGTCGCAGCTCGGGGTCGCTCCGGACGGGCACGCCTTCGCCGACTGGATCACGGCGTACGGGGACCCGGGGTTCGCGGCGTCGAGTGCCGAGGCGACCCGGCTCGTCGAGGAGCTGGCCCGTGCCGCGACACCCGACGAGCGAGGGCGGATGGCCCGGGCGTTCCGGCGTTCGACGGAGTGGGAGCTCGCGTTCTTCCGGATGCCGACGGAGGCACGCGACCGGGGCGAGCGGGCAACCGGGGCTAGCGGGGCTAGCGGGCGACCGGCGGCAGCCGCACCAGTTCGACGGACAACTCGGCGCCGGTGACCGTGCCGCGCATCCACGTGTGGTCGGGCTGGCGACGGCGGTCGGTCGGCGAACCGGGGTTCAGCAGGCGCATCCCCGACGGTGCCACGGTGTCCCACGGGATGTGCGAGTGGCCGAAGACGAGCACGTCGGTGTCCGGGTACTCGGCGTCCATCCGCCGCTCCCGACCGGTCGACGCCCCGGTCTCGTGCACCAGGGCGAAGCGCAGGTCCTCGACGCCGAACCGAGCGACGAGCGGCAGCCGGTCGTCGAACTCCGGGCCGTCGTTGTTGCCCCGCACCCCCGCGAAGCGGCTGGACCGCGCCTGCACGGCGTCGAGGGTGGCGAGGTCGACCCAGTCCCCCGCGTGCACCACGAGGTCGGCCGCGTCGACGTCGGCCCACAGCCCGGGCGGCAGGTCCTTCGCGCGCTTCGGCAGGTGCGTGTCGGACAGCAGGACGAACGACGTCGTCACGACTCGGTGGGCGCCGGCATCGGGAGCCCGGCCTCGTCGGAGGCGCCGAGGCGCTCCAGCAGCCCGGCGAGCAGCGCGATGTCGTCGTCCGACCAGTCGGCGAGCCGTTCGTCGAGCGCGTCGCGGTGCAGCTGCACCGACCGCTCGAGCGCTGCGCGGCCGGCGTCAGTCGCCTCGAGCGGCTTCGCGTTGCCGCTACCGCCGTCGGTCGTCCGCACCAGTCCGGTCGCGAGGAGCCCGGACAGCTGCCGCGAGATCGTCGAACGGTTCAGCCGCAGGTAGCGGGCGATGTCGATGGCCATGCAGCCCGGGTGCTGCACGACGAAGTCGACGAGGGACTGGTCGACGACACTCAACACCTGGTCCGAGCCCCGGGCACGGATGCTCGCCCGACGGGTGATGCGGGCGAGCTCGGTGTACGCCCGGCTGATGTCGCTGTTGCGGACCCTCGAACTCGGGTGGTCCATGGTGGCTCCAGCCTGTCTGTGCCGGCGCCGGCCGGCGGTCTTCTCGTCCGGTCACACTACCGGCGGGCCGGCGGAGAGTGGGGTCAGTGACCGGAGGCCGCGGCCTGCAGCGCGGGGATGTCGAGCTTGACCATCTGCATCATGGCCTCGAACACGCGGGCGTTGGCCTCCGGGTCGCCCGATCCGCTCATCAGCTCCCCCAGCATCGACGGGGTCACCTGCCACGCCAGACCCCAGCGGTCGGTCAACCACCCGCACGCCATCGGGCTCCCGCCGTCGGCGAGCAGGGCGTCCCACAGCCGGTCGAGCTCGTCCTGGGTGTCCACGTCGATCTGGAACGAGACCGCGTCGGTGTGCGGGTGCCCGGGGCCGCCGTTCATCGCGCGGTACGGAGCGCCGAGCAACGTGAACTCCACGACGAGGGCACGGCCGTCGGGCATCCGGCTGACGCTGTCGACGCGACTGTCGGGGAACAGTCCGACGTAGTACTCGGCGGCCTGTTCGGCCTGGTCGTCGTACCAGAGGAACGGGGTGATGGTGGGCACGGGAGCCCCTTCGTTCGGTGCTCAGTCCGCGGCGCTGCGGCTGAGCAGGTCGGCTTTCTCGGGGTGTTCGTCGAACCACTTGCCGACGAACCAGCACATCGGCACGATGCGCCTCGTGGTCGACGACTCGACGTCGGCGACGGCGTACTCGACGAGTTCCGCCGCGTAGCCGTGGCCGCGGTGCTTCGGGACCGTGTAGGTGTGCGGGAACGCCACCGCGTCACCGTTCACCCGGTAGTCGAGCACGCTCACGAGCTCGCCACCGACGTACATCGCGTAGCGGTCCTGGTCGGTCTCGTCGCGGAACTCGTGGTCCATGCCGCCATCATGCTCCCGGCGGGGCGTTCGTGCCTCCCCGGGAATGCCCGACGGCGCGCAGCGTTGCAGGGACACCATGACAACCATCGGAATCATCGGCGCCGGCAACATCGGATCCCAGCTCGCACGACTCGCGGTACGGAACGGCCACCAGGTCGTCATCGCGAACTCCCGCGGCCCGGAGACCCTGACCGACCTGGTCACGGAACTCGGCGACGGCGCACGCGCAGCGACCCGCGACGAGGCAGCCGCAGCGGGCGAGATCGTCGTCGTGACGGTGCCGCTCGCCGCGATCGAGACGATCCCCGTCGAGCCCCTCGTCGGCAAGGTCGTCATCGACACGAACAACTACTACTGGGAGCGCGACGGCCACATCGCCGCCCTCGACGACCAGTCGACGACCACCGCCGAGATGCTGCAGGACCACCTGCCCGGCGCCCGGGTCGTCAAGGCGTTCAACCACATCGGCGCCGACGACCTGACCGGCCACGCGACGCCGGCCGGCACCCCGGACCGGCGGGCCCTCGTCATCGCCGGCGACGACGACTCCGCCAAGCAGACCGTCGCCGAGCTCATCGACGCGTTCGGCTTCGACGTCGTCGACGCCGGGCCCCTCGCCGAGGGCTGGCGCATCCAGCGGGACACCCCCGGCTACGGCCCGCGGATGACCGCCGCCGAGCTGCGCGACGCCCTGGCCGCCGCGACGCGCTAGTCCACGGCTCCGCGCAGCCCGCCGCCGTTTCGCGCTGAGCGACACCCCACGGGCACCGCACCCCGTGAACTGTCGCTCAGCGCGAAACTACTCAGCGCGAAACGACTCAGCGCGAAACGGCGCGAAACGGCGCGAAACGCCCGCTCAGGCCCGGTCGAAGATCGTCGTCATGTCGGCGATGTCGTCCTCGGTCGGCGTCCACGTCGTGCCGGCCTCGACGTTCTGCGTGATCTGCTCCGGCTTCGTCGCCCCCGCGATGACGCTCGACAGCCCCGGCTGCGCCAGGAGCCACGCGAACGTCGCCTGCAGCATCGTCACGCCCCGGTCGTCGCAGAACCGCTGGTAGTCGTCGAGCACGTCCCAGGGGGCGTCCTCGAGCACCTGCGGCTTCGACGTCGTCAGCCGCCCGTCGGCCGGGCCGCCCGACTTCGTGTACTTGCCGGTGAGCAGCCCGTTGTACAGCGGGAAGAACGGCAGGAACCCGAGCGCGTACGCCCGCACCGCCGGCAGGACCTCGGCCTCGGCGTCCCGGGCGAGCGGGCTGTACTCGTTCTGTGCGGACACGAACGCCGTGGTGCCGGCGATCGACGCCGTGAGCTCGGCCTCGGCGATCTGCCACCCCGCGAAGTTCGAGTGGCCGACGTACCGGATCTTGCCCTCGCGGACCAGGTCGTCGAGGACCGACAGGGTCTCCTCGATCGGCGTCACGTCGTCCGGCCGGTGCATCTGGTAGAGGTCGATCCAGTCCGTGCCGAGGCGGCGCAACGACGACTCGACCGCGAGCCGCACGTACCGGCGGGACCCGCGGACGCCCCAGTCCGGGCCGTTCGCGCCCTGCATGTCCATGCCGAACTTCGTGGCGAGGACGATCTCGTCACGGCGGCCGCGGATCGAGCGTCCGAGCATCTCCTCGGACATGCCCGGCACGCCGCCGTAGATGTCGGCGGTGTCGAAGAGCGTCACCCCGGCGTCCAGGGCCGCGGCGACGACCGCGTCGGTGCCCTCCTGCGACTCGGACGCGGTTCCCCGCCGCCCGAAGTTGTTGCAGCCGAGGCCGACGGTGGAGACGACGAGCCCCGAGGGGCCCAGGGGACGGTGTTCGATTCCGGTCATCACCCGAACGTACCGGCGACCCCGAACTGGGGCTGCGATCCGCACAGCGGTTGCCGCTACAACTGAGCATGGATCAGTCGACGGAAGGAGCGCCGCAGTGGCAGCGCATCGCATGCCCGAATCGGACCGGCCCCGTCGGCCCGTCCCGGCCTGGGTGACCGCGCCGCCCGTCGACGAGGTCGCGCCCGAGCGGGTCGCCGCCGCCGGTCACGTGAACGCCTCCGGCCGGGAGGCCCGCCCCACCCCCGCCTCGTCACGCGCCGCCCACGCGGCGCCGGTCCCACCGACCACGGTCACCCCGGGCGGGACCGCGGCCGCGGCGCACGCACCCGCGCACGCACCGACCGCCGAGCCCGCGTCGATCGCCGCCCTGGTCGAGGCCGACGCCCCGGTGCCCGACTTCCCGCCGCAGCAGGAGTTGCTGCCCCCGGCCCCGACGTCGCCGAACGTGCACACCGTGCCGTTCGAGACCCCTGCGGTGCCGCCGTCGTCGGTCGTCCCCGCGTCCGGGCTCGTGGTGCCGGTCTCCCCGGTCGCCGCCGCACCCGCCTCGGCGGACGCCGCACCGCTCGTCGCACCGCTCACCACCCCGTCGCCGGAGGCCGCCCCGGCGCCGCCGACCGCTGCGCCCGCGGTGCCCGTCGCCGGACAGCCGCGGTTCTCGGTGCCCGGCCTCGAGCACGTGGTCGTCGAGGGCACCGAACCCGAGCCCGTCGGCCCGATCGGTTACCGGACGCCCCGGCGCTTCGCCCACCAGCAGGCCGCCGCACGGTCGGCCGCACCAGCAGCCGCAGCCGCGCGATCCTTCGACGCCGTCCTGCACGCGGCGCCGGCCGCCGCCGCTCCCGGCCGCCCCGCCGTCGCGACCCCGAACGCCGACGCGACCACGGCCGTGGTCGCACCCGCCCCGGTGCCGCAGGGTGCTGGCGGGGGCGAGGCGGGCCTCCCGACCGAACTGCTCGACCAGACCGTGGCCGCGGCCGCCGTGCCGGAGCCACGCCGTGCACTCGGCGCGACCGCCGGTGCGGTGCTCGGTGCCGTCGCCGGGATCGCGACGATCGGTCTTGCGGCCTGGTGGTTCACCGCTCCCGCGACCGTGCACGGTGTCGGTGTGGCGCTCGGACTGCTCGCGCTGGTGCTCTCGATCGTGACGCTGCGCGACCGGACGGCCACGTGGCAGCGGCCGGTCGCGCTGCTCGGCGCCGTGCTCGGTGGTGTCGGTACGGTCGTGCTGCTGTGGGCCGTCGCGGCGGCGCTGCTGCCGCTCGCGGGGGTGACGCTGCCGGACGTCACCGGCACCGGCACGACCCCGACGCTCGCCCCGTAGCGCAGCCAGCGCTCGCGAGCGCTCAGACGCCGTCGTCTCGGCAGGACGCCGCGTCGACGTCGAGACGCCCCCGAAAGTCGAGGCGTCTCGGCGGCTCGACGGCGGCGGGACAACACGACGGCGTCTCGTCGCGTTCACCATCCCGGAACACGCCGGCGTCTCGGCGCCGATGCGCGCGCTCAGACGGCGCGAACGACCCCGCGGGACAGGATCGCGTTCGTCAGCGCGTCGATCGGCTCCCGCTGCACCGTCGGGTTGGCGATGAGGACGTAGTCCACCGCCGGCAGGTCCGGCAACCCGAGCCGCTGCGACACCTTCACCAGGTCGGCCGGGATCAGCGAGCGCGGGAACACCGCGACGCCGATGCCCGCGCGCACCGCGGCGAGCACCCCGTTGACGTCGCGGGTGTTGCAGGTGATCCGCCAGGTGCGGCCGGCGGCCTCGAGGGCGTCGATCGCCATCTGCCGGCTGATGCTCGGCGCCTGGTACGCGATGAGCGGGACGGGTTCGCCGGGTTCCAGGGCGATGCCGTCCTGCGCCATCCACACCATCTGGTCGGTGGCGACCCGGGTGCCCTCGGCGGACTCCCCCGCCGTCTGCTTGATGAACACCAGGTCGAGCTGGCCGGCGTGCACCCGGCGGAGCAGCGGTGACGACTGGTTCACCGTGAGCTCGAGGTTCACCTGCGGGTGCAGCCGCCGGAAGTCCCGCAGGATCCGCGGCAGCTGGGTGATGGCGAGGTCGTCCGCCGCCCCGAACCGCAGCCGTCCGCGGGTGGCTGCGCCCGAGAAGTAGGCGTCGGCGGTGGCGTGCGCGGCGAGGATCGTCCGCGCGAACCCGGCCATCGCGTCCCCGTTGTCGGTCAGGGCGACGCCGCGGGTGTCCCGGGCGACCAGGGTGCGCGCCACCGCGGTCTCCAGGCGCCGGACGTGCTGCGACACCGTCGGCTGGCTGATGCCGAGCCGGGTACCGGCCTGCGTGAAGCTGCCGGTCTCCGCCACGGCCAGGAACGTCTGCAACAGGACCGGATCGAGCACGGGGCACCTCGTTCGTTCGCACGGTCATTCGACATCGCAATGGAGTGATAGCCACCATAGGGGTATCGAATGGGCGGGCGCCACGTAGTTTCGTTGGGGTACCAGATCCACACCGACGTCCGGAGAACCCCGCACCGTGAGCGCGTCACCGACGACCCTCCCCCCGCCCACCGAACCGCTCCCGATCCAGGCCACGCGACCGCCGTGGCGCCACACGCTCATCGCCCTGTCCGTGCCGAACTTCCGGCTGTTCACGGCGACCAACCTGGTGGCGATGACCGCCGGCTGGATGCAGCGCATCGCCCAGGACTGGCTCGTGCTGCAGCTGACCGGGTCGGTCGCGCAGGTCGGCATCACGGTCGCGTGCCAGTTCGCGCCGATGCTGCTGTTCGGGCTGCTCGGCGGCGTCCTGGTCGACCGGTTCTCGAAGCGCGCGCTCATGATGATCACGCAGGGAGCCTTCGCGGTGCTGTCCGCGCTGCTCGCCGTCCTGACGCTGGCCGGCGTCGTCGAGGCGTGGCACATCTGGGTGATCGCGTTCCTGGTCGGCATGGTCACCGTGATCGACAACCCGGCACGGCAGGTGTTCGTCACCGAGATCGTCGGGCACAAGCACCTGCGGAACGCCATCAGCGTGAACTCGTCGGTGTTCCAGCTCGGCGGCATGATCGGTCCGGCGCTGTCCGGGGCCCTGCTCGTCGCGGTCGGCGCGGGGTGGTCGTTCGGTGTGAACGCGATCGCCTGCGTCGCCGTCGTCGTGACGCTCGGGTTCCTGAAGGTCTCGGAGCTGCACCGCACACCCCCGGCGCCCCGCGGCAAGGGGCAGCTCGTGGAGGGCCTCCGCTACGCCGTGCACAAGCCGACGATCATCGTGCCGGTGATCCTCGTCGCGTTCTTCTCGGTGTTCGCACTGACGATGCCCGTGCTGCTCTCCGCCTTCGCGTCACAGGTGTACGACGTCGGAGCCGGCGGCTACGGGGTCTTCAACTCCGCCGTGGCGATCGGCGCCCTGGTCGGCGCGCTGCTGTCGACCCGCCGGGCCGTCGTCCGGCTCCGCACCATCGTCGGCGGGGTGTTCTGGACGGGCGTGCTGCTCGTCGTCTCGGGGTCGATCCCGGCGATCGCACCGTTCACCGTCGCGCTCGTGGCGGTGGGGATGTCGCAGCTGCTGTTCCAGACCGCGTCGAACTCGCTGGTGCAGCTGTCCTCGAACGTGGCGATCCGCGGCCGGGTGATGTCGCTCTACGTCCTGGTGCTGCTCGGTGGGCAGGCGATCGGCGGGCCCCTGATGGGACAGATCGTCGACCACTTCGGTGCGCACGTGGGGATGATGGTCGCCGGTGGCGTGCCGGCAGCAGCCGCCGCGGTGATCGCGCTCGTGCTCGCCCGCCGGGGCGGCCTGCACCTGGCGGTGCGGATGCGCCACCACCTGCCGGTGCCGGCGATCGTCGCCCACTAGCGGGGGCCCTGGCGGTGACCACCCGCCGGCCTGGAGGCCCGTGGCGGCCCCGCCCCGCGCCTCCCGTCCGCCCGTTGGTCGCGCCGGGCAGTCCGCAAAACACCGGTGTTCACGCTCGACGCCGCGGGATCCCGCGGTGTGTTGTGTGAACACCGGTGTCTTGCGAGGGGCAGTGCCTCAGTAGGCGACGCCGAAACGCGTCTGGTGGTGCGCCGGGGTGACGATCTCGTCGACGAACGCGATCGCGTAGTCGGCGCCGGAGATGTCCGAGTTGCCCTCGGCGTCGGCGAGCAGGACCTCGTCCGAGGCGCGGTAGGTGCCGCGACGCTCGCCCGGGTTGTAGCCACCGAAGGCTGCGGCGGGGCTCACGTAGAACCAGTCGACCTGGGTGTCCGAGGCGCGCAGGGCGTCGAGGATCTGCGCGTGGCTCTTCGCCTCGCCCGTGAAGGCATCCGGGAAGCCGTCGGTGTCGAAGAGGCGGGGGCCGTCCTCGGACACGCGCATCGAACCGGCACCGCCGACGATGCCGAGACGCGCACCCGCTGCGGCGGCGGCGTCGACGAAGTGCTGGAACTTGTCCTTCAGCTCGCTGCCGTCCGCCTGCACGGCGTGGAGCGAGACGATGACGACGTCGGCACCCTTCGTGACCTCGGACACGAAGTCGGCGTCGAACGCGTCACCCTGCGCCAGGGTCAGGCCCTCGGCCGGCTCGAGCTTGCTCGTGTCGCGGGCGACCGCGGTGACGGTGATGCCGCGGGAGAGTGCCTCGTGGGTGATGGCGGAGCCGGCGTAGCCGGTGCCTCCGAAGACGACGATGTTGGTCATGGTGTTCCCTTCGTGGACGTGCTGGGCGTCAGTGACGTTGACAGTCACCGTACAAGAGTTACTCTCTTTGAGTAAGTAGGCACCTGGCGGTGCGTTGCGGAGGACACCATGTCAGCACTCGAGTACAGCCCCTACGCGGCGGACTGCCCCAGTCGGCAGCTGCTCGACCGCATCGGCGACCGGTGGAGCGTGCTGACGATCGGCGCCCTCGCCGACGGTCCCGCACGGTACTCGGCGGTGGCGGCCCGGGTGCAGGGGGTCTCGCAGAAGATGCTCACCCAGACGCTGCGGGCCCTCGAACGCGACGGCATGGTGACGCGGACGGTGTTCCCCGAGATCCCGCCGCACGTGGAGTACGAACTGACCGAGCTCGGCCGGTCGCTGCGCACGGTGCTCGTGCCGCTGGAGGACTGGGCCACCTCGCACATGCCCGACGTCGCCGAGGCGCGCGAGGGGTACGACGCGCGCTGAGCACCGGCGCACTCGGAATCCCCGACGGCGACGAGTGGTTGCCTGGGGACATGCGATCGATCGTCTACACGAAGCCCGGTGCCAGCAGCGTTCTCGAACTCGTCGAGCGGGAGATCCCGGAGCCCGGAGCCGGTGAGGTCCGCGTCCGCGTCGTCACCTCCGGCGTCAACCCGACCGACTGGAAGGCCCGCGCCGGCGGGACCTACGGCGACGGGCTGCCGTTCCCCGAGATCACGCCGAACCAGGACGGCGCAGGTGTCGTCGACGCCGTCGGTGCCGGAGTCGACGGACTGGCCGTCGGCGACCGTGTCTGGCTGTTCATGGCGGCCGCGTCGCGTCCGACCGGCACCGCGCAGGAGTACACGGTCGTGCCCGAGTCGCGCGTGGTCCCGCTCCCCGACGGCGTCTCGTTCGACGTCGGCGCCTCGCTCGGCGTCCCCGCCATGACGGCGCACCGAGCGCTCACCACCCACGAGGACGGCCCCGCGCGCCTGGGCCCCGGCGCCCTGGACGGCTTCACCGTGCTCGTCGCCGGCGGTGCCGGTGCCGTGGGGCACGCCGCGATCCAGCTCGCCCGCTGGGCCGGCGCGACCGTCATCACGACGATCAGCTCGGACGCGAAGGCAGCACTGGCGACTGCGGCCGGTGCCCACCACGTCGTGAACTACCGCGAGGAGGACGCCGCCGAGCGCATCCGGTCGATCGCGCCGGAGGGTGTCGACATCGTCGTCGAGGTGTCGATCCCGCAGAACGCCGCGCTGGTCGCCGACGTGCTGGCGAACCACGGCGTCGTGTCGATCTACGCGAACAACGGCGGTGACGAGGCGAGCCTGCCGATCCGCCCGAACATGAGCGTGAACGCCCGCTACCAGTTCCTGCTGCTCTACACGATCGGCGACGAGGCGCTGTCCGCGGCGGCCGAGGACCTCACCGAGGCGCTGCACGACGGTGTGCTTCCGGTCGGCGAGGACGTCGGTCTCCCGCTCACCCGGTTCGCGCTCGAGCAGACCGCGCAGGCGCACGACGCCGTCGAGCAGGACACGGTCGGCAAGGTGCTCATCGACGTGACCGAGGGGCGGTAGCCGCGACACCGGCTCGGGCTCCGGCTCCGGCTCCGGCTCCGGCTCCGGCTCGGGCTCGGGCTCGGGCTCGGGCTCCGGCTCGGGCTCGTCCACGACGAACGGCTCCCACGCATGCGTGGGAGCCGTTCGTCGTGGACGATGCGGGAGGGGTCAGCGACCCAGACGCGCGGCGATGGCTGCGGTGACCCGGAGCCGGGCTGCAACGCGCTCGCGTTCGATGTTGGCGGCGATGACGTCGAGGTCTTCGTAGTCGGCGTCGGTGGTGGTGTCGTTCCAGTTCGGCGAAGAGATCCGGGCACGCCCGAACGACGGCGGAGCAGGGTTCACGGTCGTCATGGGGGCATCGTACGTCGAGCGTCCGACAGAGCGTGTGAGCATCACGGGCCTTTCCTTGGATTGCGGTCGCGCTCGGGGAACGAGTAGGTCAGCGAGAACGCGACGGCCATGAACGACGCCATCATCGCGATGTTCTTGGCGTCGAGTTCGGTGAAGGCGTCGGGGACCGGGGAGTCGACGGTGAGCATGCCGAACGAGTACTGGTCGGACCGGATCACCACCGAGACGTACGAGGTGTACCGCGGTTCGAAGCCCGGCTGGTCCTGGTCGACGTCCACGTCGGCCGAGCGGTCACCGACGATCCGGGGTGATCCCCCGACCAGCACCCACTCGAGGTTGCGGTCGCCGTAGGGCGTGCCCGCTCGGAAGACCCCGGCGGTGTCGCCGGCGCCACCGTGACCGATCGGCTCGAGCGCCCGCAGATCGGTGGACAGCTGGTACACGTTGGCGCGGACGTCGGGCACCTTCGGCAGCAGGTAGAACGCCAGGGCCACGGCGACGCGGTCGGCGACGACCGAGAGTTCGCCGTGGCGATCGGACCGGGGCAGCTCGGTGAACCGGACGAGCCGGGTGGCGATCTGGCCGAACGCGTACCGGACCGCCGTCGACTGCTCGAGCTCGGCCGCGGTGGCGTTGTCCTCGGCCACGGACCGTGCGGCGTCGCTGCGCCGGGTCCGGACCACCTGCACGGTCACGGCACCGACGAGCACGACGAGACCGAACGCGACGAGCGACAGTCGGACCGCCGGCGTGACGAACAGGTTCGGCAGCTGGAACGCCGCGGTGGGCGCAGCAGCCACCACGATCGGCCACACGACCGTGCCGACCCGTCCTGAACGCTGGTTCCCCATGACCACGACGCTAGGTCACGCCACCGACGCGGACGGAGTTGTCCACAGGCGGGTTCTCCACAGGATCCATCGGCCTCCACCGGCCCGTCGCACGCAGCTGGTAAGCAGGACCCATGACCGACGTCAGCACGCCCGTTCCCGGATCCAGAGCCCTCGTCCTCGGTGGCGGAGGTGTCGCCGGCATCGCGTGGGAAGTCGGTGTCCTCGTCGCCCTGCAGGAAGCCGGGGTCGACCTCGACGCCGCCGACCTCGTGGTCGGCACCAGCGCCGGCAGCGTCGTCGGCGCGTTCGTCCGGAACGGTGCCGTCCAGCAGGCCTACGACCAGCAGCACACCCCTGCGCCCACCACCTACGAAGAGCCGGCGCCCATCGACGTCGAAGCCGTGCAGCAGCACATCGGCGCAGCGCTGCAGGGTGCGACCGGCGAGCAGGACGCCCGCGCTCGACTCGGCCAGGCCGCCCAGCAGGTCGTCGGCGGGCAGAGCGACGACGAGCGCACGGCGACCTTCGGCGAGACGCTCCCGTCCACCGAGTGGCCGGAGAAGCCGCTCGCCGTCACCGCGGTCGACGCCACCGACGGCACCTTCCGCCTGCTGACGGCGGCCGACGGTGTGCCGCTTCCCCGTGCGGTCGCGGCCAGCTGCTCGGTGCCCTTCGTCTGGACACCGGTTGCCATCGACGACCGCCCGTACGTCGACGGTGGCGTCCGCTCGGGCACCAACGCCGACGCCGCCGCCGGGTACGAGCGGGTGCTCGTCATCGCCTGCGGCCCCGAGGGCCCGTCACCGTGCGGGCCATGGCTCGACGTCGCCGTCGAGGCGCTGCGCGCCGGCGGTTCGTCGGTCGAGGTCGTCGTGGCGGACAGCGCGTCCCAGCAGGCCTTCGGCACGAACTCGCTCTCGCTCGCCACACAGGCGCCGTCGGCCGAGGCCGGTCACGCCCAGGGCACCGCGGTCGCCGAGCAGGTCGCCGCCTTCTGGGCCGAGGACCTGGCGAGCGTGCACGCATGAGCACCCCGTTCTCCGACCTCGACCAGTACATCGCGCTCCCCCGCGTCGACGGCATCGACATCAGCCCCGACGGCACCCGCGTCGCGCTGACGGTCAGTGCGCTCGACCCGGACGCCACCGGGTACCGCCGATCGATCTGGCAGGTGCCCGCGACGCCGACCCCCGACACCGCCGCGCGCCCGGTCCGCCTGACACGCTCCGCCAAGGGCGAGGGCGGCATCGCCTTCACCCGCACCGGCGACCTGCTCTTCGTCTCCGCCCGGCCCGACGCCGACGCCACCGACCTCGAGGCCGCCCAGCTCTGGGTGCTGCCCGCGGCCGGCGGCGAGGCCCGTCCGCTCACCCGCCTGGCCGGGGGCGTCGGTGGCGTCCTGGCCACCGCGGCATCGTCGGACCTCGTCGCGCTGACCGCCGACCTGCTGCCGGGGGCCGGCTCCGACCCGGCGACCGTGCTCGAAGCCGACGCGGAGCTCCGGAAGACCCGGAAGGACAAGCACGTCCGCGCGATCCTGCACGAGACCTACCCGGTCCGGTACTGGGACCACGACCTCGGCCCGGCACAGACGCACGTCCTGACCCTCGACACGGTCGGCATCGACGGCGCCGGCGCCGGCGCCGAACCCGTCCGGCCCGTCGACCGCACACCGGCCCCCGGCCGCTCGCTCGACCACGTCAGCGGGGCACTCACACCCGACGGCTCGGTGCTGCTGGCATCCGTGGGCGTCCGGGAGGCCCGTGGAGACCGCTCGACGCTCGTCACCATCGACCTGTCCAGCGGCCACCGCACGGTGCTGTTCGACGACGTCGACGTCGACGACGAGATGCCGGCGCTGAGCCACGACGGCCGGACGATCGCCTGGGTCCGCACCGTCCGCTCCACCCCGGCCGGCGCGAACCAGCAGGAGGTCTGGGTCGCCGGCATCGACGGCTCCGACGCCCGCCGCGTCGCGACCGACTGGGACCGCTGGCCGAGCGAGCTCGTGTTCGAACATGGTGACCGCGCGCTCCTGGCGGTCGCCGACCAGGACGGCCGCGCGCCGGTCTTCCGCATCCCCCTCGACGGCGGAGCCGTCGAGCAGCTGACGCACGACGACTGGGCGTACTCGAGCCTGCGCGTGGCGGCGGCGACGGGCGTGGTCGTGGCGCTCCGGGCCTCCTGGGCGGCCCCGCTGCACCCGGTGCGGATCGCGACGGACGGCACGGTGACCCCGTTGGGGACGCCGGCGTCCCTGCCGGACGTGCCCGCCCACCTGGAAGAGGTCGAGACGACCGCAGCCGACGGCGCCCGCGTGCGCGGCTGGCTCGTCGTGCCCGAGGGCGACGGGCCGCACCCGCTGGTCCTGTGGATCCACGGCGGACCGCTCAACTCGTGGAACCAGTGGTCCTGGCGTTGGAACCCGATGCTGCTCGCAGCCCGGGGCTACGCCGTGCTGCTGCCGGACCCAGCGCTCTCGACCGGTTACGGACTCGACTTCGTGAACCGCGGCTGGAACGACTGGGGGCAGGCGCCGTACACCGACCTGATGGCGATCACCGACGTGGTCGAGGCGCGGGCGGACATCGACGCGACCCGGACCGCAGCGATGGGCGGGTCGTTCGGCGGGTACATGGCGAACTGGGTCGCCGGGCACACCGACCGGTTCCGCGCGATCGTCACCCACGCGAGCCTGTGGGCGCTCGACCAGTTCAACGGCACGACGGACTCGTCGCAGTACTGGTCGTCGATCTTCGACGCCGACGGGATCGCGGCGAACGACCCGCACCGGTTCGTGGCCGAGATCACGTCGCCGATGCTCGTGATCCACGGCGACAAGGACTACCGGGTGCCGATCGGCGAGGGGCTGCGGCTCTGGTCCGAACTCGCGGAGCACCACGCGGCACCGGACGGCTCGATGCCGCACCGGTTCCTGTACTTCCCGGACGAGAACCACTGGGTCCTCGCTCCGCAGCACGCCGTGGTCTGGTACGAGACGGTGTTCGCGTTCCTCGGGCAGCACGTGCTCGACCAGGAGTGGGAGCGGCCAGCCCTGCTCGGGTAGCGCTCGCGCCCGGCGAGCGGGCGCGAGCCGGGCGGGCCGCTAGACGAACGCGGCCTGCCCGGTGATCGCCCGCCCGACGATCAGGGTGTTGACCTCGCGCGTGCCCTCGTACGAGTAGATCGCCTCGGCATCGGCGAAGAACCGGGCCACACCCTTGTCGAGCACGATGCCGTTGCCGCCCTGCACCTCGCGGCACCAGGCGACGGTCTCCCGCATCTTCGCGGTGGCGAACGCCTTGGCCATCGCCGAGTGCTCGTCACCACCGACCCCGGCGTCCTGCATGGCCGACGCCTGCGTGCACAGTGCGATCGAGGCCGTGATGTTCGACAGCGACTTGACGAGCAGGTCCTGCACGAGCTGGTGCGCGGCGATCGGCTTGCCGAACTGGATCCGCTCGCGGGCGTAGGCCAGCGCGGCCTCGTATGCTCCGACCGCGATGCCGACGGCCTGCCAGGCGACCTCGGTGCGGGTCAGTCGGAGCACCTCGGCGGTCGAGCGGAACGACGTCGCGTTCTGCAGCCGACGCGACTCGGGCACCCGGACGTCCTGCATGACGATGTCGGCGTTCTGCACCCCGCGCAGGGCGATCTTGTCCTCGATCTTGGTCGCGGTGAAGCCCGCGGTGTCGGTGGTGACGAGGAAGCCCTTGACCTGACCGTCGGCGACGTCCTTCGCCCAGATCACGACGACGTCGGCGAAGGTGGCGTTGCCGATCCAGCGCTTCTCGCCGTCGAGCACCCACTCGTCGCCCTCGCGCCGGGCGGTGGTGCGCAGGCCCTTCGCCGAGTCGCTGCCCGAGTACGGCTCGGTGAGCCCGAACGCCCCGACGATCTCGCCCGTGGCCATCCGGGGCAGCCACTCGCGCTGCTGTTCGTCGCTGCCGGCGACCGCGATCGAGTTCATCGCCAGGCCGGACTGCACGCCGATGAAGGTGGCGACGCTCGCGTCCACGCGTCCGAGTTCGAGGGCCGCCCACCCGCGGTACACGGCCGAGTTCTCGAACTGCCGCACGAGCGGGACGCCCGGCCCGTACATGCCGAGCTCTGCCAGCGGCGCGATCACCTGCATCGGGAACTCGGCGCGCGCCCAGTACGCGTCGGCGATGGGCGCGACCTCGCGCTCGAGGTACTGCCGGAGCTGCCCGAGCGACGCGCGCTCCTGCTCGGTGAGCTGCTGCTGGAAGCCGTAGAAGTCCGATTCGAGCAGGGGCGTCGCGGGCATCGTCGTTGACATGGGATCCACGATGCATCATTCTCGAAAACGTTGCAAGAGAGGATCGCGTGTACACATCGGATTCAGCGCTGCGCGCCTTCCGGGAGGCCCGTCACACCTTCATCGCCGGCTCACGGATCGACATGGGGGCGTTGGCTGCCGCACTCGGCGTCGACCGCACGTCGCTGTTCCGCTGGGTCGGCAACCGTGACCGGTTGCTGTCCGAGATCCTGTGGTCCCTCGCAGTCCCGACCCTCGACGGGGCGACCCAAGCCGCCGACGAGATCGGGGCGACCGGAGCTGCCCGGCTCGTCGTCGTGCTCGACCGGTTCACCGCCGACCTGATCGACGCCCCGTACTTCCGGGCGTTCCTGACCCGCGAACCCGCTCGGGCGATGCGTCTGCTCACCACCTCGGACAGCGACGTGCAGAGCCGGTTCGTCGCCCGGGTGACCGCACTCATCGAGCAGCAGGAGTCGTCCGGTACGTTCGATCCGGCACCGTTGTCGGCTGAGGAGCTCGCACGGCTGCTCGTCCGGATCTCCGAGTCGTTCACCTACGCCGAGTTCATCTCCGGTGAGACCCCTGATCCCGCCCGGGCACGTGCGGCGTTCGAGTACGTCCTTCGGCCCGACCTGGTGCACGCCACACCCGCACCACCGATCGGAGACCGATGACCATCGACGAGTACCCGTTCCGCCGGACCTACCCCACCAGGTGGAACGACAACGACATGTTCGGGCACGTCAACAACACGATCTACTACTCGGCGATGGACAACGCGTCGACGTACTGGTTCCGCGAGGTCGCCGGGCTCGACCCGTTCTCGTCGGAGTGGATCGCCGTGCTGGTCTCGTCGAGCTGCCGGTTCGTCGAGTCCGCCGTCTGGCCGGACGTCATCGAGGTCGGGATGCGCTCGAAGCACCTCGGCACCACGAGTCTGTCGTGGGAGTTCGGCCTGTTCCGCCAGTCCGACGGCGCCCTGCTCGCCACGGGTGAGTTCGTGCACGTCATCATCGACCGCGAGGGCGCCCGCCGACCGATCCCGCTGCCCGCCGAACTCCGCGAGCTCGTGACCGGCTCGATGGTCGCGCAGCAGCCGGCCGTCGCCGACTGACCAGCCGCGCGGCGCACGTCCCGCCCGACCCGGCGCACGTCCCGCCCGGAGCCCCGCGCACAACCAAAGTGCTCCCGAACCGCGCAATCGCGTGGTTCGGGAGCACTTTGGTTGCACCGATCGGATCGGCACCGGGTTCCGGCCGAGGGCGGCGCGGACTGCTCAGGACTTGAGGGCTGCGAGCTCGAGGTTGATGTCGTCGGGATCCTGCACGGACAGGATCACCATGCCGGCGTCGCCCAGGTCGGTGACCTCGCCGTGCTCGACACCCGCGGCATCGAGTCGGGCGGCCGCCTCGTGCAGCTCGTCGACCGAACCCACGACGAAGCTCACGTGGTCGAGGCCGACGGTGTCCGGATCGAACGTCTGCCCTGCGGGAGCGACCGGACGGAGCCCGAACACCTGGTCACCGAGCCGGAACACCGATCCGCCGTAGAAACGCTCGCGATCCTCGCGGACACCCGGCTCGTCGACCTGGTCACTGAAGTCGATCGCCGGATCCGTGCCGAGCAGCAGCTGGTAGAAGGCCTTGCTCCGGTGGATGTCGGTCACGGTGACACGGACGTGGGCCAGGGCGGTCGGGCGTGCGAACGGCTCGGTCATGGTGGAGCTCCTCAGGGTTGCGCGCCGAGGTTGCGACGCGCACCCGAGGCAACGCTTGGTCCCTCCGAAGCACCCGAGGACGTGCGGCGACCGGACAGCACCGCACACGACGTTCCGCACGCCGCACAACCGAAGTGCCCCCGAACCACGCGATCGCGCGGTTCGGGGGCACCTCGGTTGTGCAAGCGGCGCTGGACCCGAACGCCAGCGCCGCAGTCCGGGGTCAGATCAGGTCGTCGGTCAGGTGGTTCGGCGTGCCGAAGCGGTGCGCCGTGATGGACACCGCCTGCTCGCGGACGAACGGCAGGATCTCGAGCCGCCCGGCCTCGGTCACCGGGCCGCCGTACACCGCGACGTCCGGACGACCACCGACGGCCGAGTACAGCGCCGAGGTGTCCCCACCGATGAGCCGCACCCGGGTCGACGGCCCTGAGGCGACCGAGCTGGCGAAGGCCTCGTCGGACACCGTCTGCGACAGGGAGCGGACGATCGGCAGCGAACGGATCGCCGCGGCGACGGACGACGGCAGCGTCGCGGCCGTGGAGACCTCGATCGTCGTGCCGGCACGGAGCGCAGCGGCGACGACGCGGACGAGCTCGACCACCGAGGCGTCGGGGTCCGTGTCCGAGTCGGCAGGAGCCAGCCGCACCTGCACCGACGGGAACGGCAGGTACCGGGCGATGTTCCGCTCGGCGGAGAGCGCCGAGACGTCGGTCGCGGTGCCGAACAGCGTCGACCACGCCTGCTCGTCGGACGCCAGCGAACGGTCCAGCACCGGCGAGGACACCTCGGCCGCCCGGACGAACGCCGAGACCGGACCCGACACGGCGACACCGGACGCAGCGGCCGCCGGTGCCGGCGTCCACGAACCGAGCCCGAGCAGGTAGTTCAGCCCACCGGCCTTCGTGCCGGCGCCCACGGCCGACTTCTTCCACCCGCCGAACGGCTGACGCCGGACGATGGCGCCCGTGATGCCGCGGTTGACGTAGAGGTTTCCCGCCTGGATCCGCGACAGCCACGTGCCGATCTCGGCCGGGTCGAGCGAGTGCAGGCCCGAGGTCAGGCCGTAGTCGACCTCGTTCACGATGTCGATCGCCTCGTCGAGGGAGTCCGCGGTCATCATGCCGAGGATCGGGCCGAAGTACTCGGTGCGGTGGAACTCCGAACCACGCCGCACGCCCTGTCGGACACCCGGGCTCCAGAGCCTGCCGGTCTCGTCGAGCTGCTTCGGCTCGACGGCCCAGGACTCCCCCGCGCCGAGCTTCGTCAGCCCGTCGAGCAGCTTGCCCGAGGCCGGCTCGATGACCGGGCCCATCTGGGTAGCGGCGTCGGTCGGGTACCCCACGGTGAGCGAGGACACCGCGTCGAGCAGCTGGTTGCGGAAGCGCTTCGACTTGGCGACCGAGCCGACCATGACGACGAGGGACGCGGCCGAGCACTTCTGGCCGGCGTGCCCGAACGCGGACGCGACGACGTCCTTCACGGCGAGGTCGAGGTCGGACGACGGCGTGACGATCACGGCGTTCTTGCCCGAGGTCTCGGCGAGCAGCGGCAGGTCAGGGCGGAACGAGCGGAACAGCTCGGCCGTCTCGTAGGCACCGGTGAGGATGACCTGGTCGACCATCGGCGACGCGATCAGCTGCTGCCCGAGGTCGTTCTCCGACACCTGCAGGAACGCGAGCACGTCGGCCGGGGCCCCGTGGGCGTCGAGCGCGGTCTCGATGATCGAGGCGAGCACGGCCCCGGAGCGTTCGGCGGGCGGCGCGGGCTTCAGCACGACCGCAGACCCGGCCGCCAGCGCAGCGAGGGTCGATCCGGCGGGGATCGCGACCGGGAAGTTCCACGGCGGCGCGACCAGGGTCAGCGCCGCGGGCGTGAAGGTCGCACCGTCGACGTCGTCGAGCGAGGACGCCAGGGTGCCGTAGAAGTGCGCGAAGTCGATCGCCTCGGACACCTCGGGGTCGGCCTGGTCGATGGTCTTGCCGGTCTCGGACGCCATGACCTCGACGAGGGCGGCGCGGTTCGCCTCGAGCGCGTCACCGACGGCGTGCAGCACGGCGCCACGTGCACCACCGGACCAGGTCCCCCAGACCGCACCCGCGGCCTTGGCGCGACCGAGCGCGGTGTCGAGCGCCGTGGCGGAGTCGACCCGGGCCTCCTGGACGGCACGGACGCCGAGCGTCGACGACGCGACGCGTGCGGTGATGGCGTCACCCCAGGCGCGGACGGCGCCGACCGAGGGGTCGCTGTCCGGGGTGTTCTCGAAGTGACCGGGGCCGGGGCGGCCGACGGCGGCGTAGCGGTCGGCGACCCGGTGTGATGCCGGTGCTGCGAGCCCCTCGGGCGTCGCGAGCGGCACCAGGGACGCGCGGAAGCGCTCCTCTTCGCGGGCGAACAGCGGCGGCGAGGACACCAGCGAGAAGACCGCGGACATGAAGTTGTCCTGCGACGCGCCCTCCTCCAGACGGCGGATCAGGTAGGCGATCGCGACGTCGAACTCGCCCGGGTGGACGACCGGCGTGTAGAGCAGGAGCGAACCGACGGTGTTCTTCACAGCCGACGCCTGCCCCTGCGCCATGCCGAGCAGCATCTCGAACTCGATGCCGTCCCGCACGCCGCGTTCGCCGGCGAGCAGCCAGGCGTGCGCGACGTCGAACAGGTTGTGCCCCGCGACACCGACGCGGACGTTCTCGACGCGCGATGGGGTGAGCGCCCAGTCGAGCACGCGCTTGTAGTTGGTGTCCGAGTCCTGCTTGGTGTGCCAGGTGGCGAGCGGCCAGCCGTGCACCGAGGCCTCGACCTGCTCCATCGGCAGGTTCGCGCCCTTGACCAGACGGACCTTGATGCCCGCGCCACCACGAGCGCGGCGGGCGGCGGACCACTCCTGCAGCTCCTGCATCGCGGCGAGCGCGTCGGGCAGGTACGCCTGCAGCACGATGCCGGCTTCGAGGCCGAGGAACTCCGGCTCGTCGAGGAGCTTCGTGAAGACCGCGATGGTGAGGTCGAGGTCCTTGTACTCCTCCATGTCGAGGTTGATGAACTTGGCCGGGCTGGCGGCTGCGGCGCGCTGGAAGAGCGGTCGGAGCTGCTCGACGATGTCGTCCACCGCGTGGTCGAACGCCCACGGCGAGTGCGGGTGCACCGTCGAGGAGACCTTGATGGAGACGTAGTCGACGTCGTCGCGGGCCAGGAGCTTGTGCGTGCCCTCCAGTCGTCGGGCGGCTTCGCGCTCGCCCAGCACGGCCTCGCCGAGCAGGTTGACGTTGAGGCGGACGCCGTCGCGCTTGATGCCGGCGATGGCCGGGCCGAGCTTGGAGTCGGTGGCGTCGACGATGAGGTGGCCGACCATGTTGCGGAGGACCCGTCGGGCGATGGGGACGACGACGTTCGGCAGCACCGGGGCCATGCCGCCGCCGAGCCGGACGAGTCCGCGGAGCGCGGCCGGCAGGAACCCGGGGGCGTCCGGGGCGATCTGCCGGAGTTTGCGGGCGGCGACGGCGAGGTCTTCCGGTCGCACGACCCCGTCGACGAACCCGACGGCGAAGTCGAGTCCGGCGGGGTCGGCGAGCACGCCGGCGAGCTGCTTCGCGGAGCCGTCGACCGGGTACGACTCGGCCTCGGCGAGCCACTGACGGACGAGCGCGACGGACTGGTCCGCCAGGGCGTCGTGGTCGATGGCGGAGTCCTCGTGCAGCGTCGTCATGGGTTCAGTGTGGAGGTCCGGGATGCGGTAGCGGAAGTGAGCGTTCCTGATGGATACCGTTCAGTTGCGCTACCGTTCCGGTCGTGACCCGGCTAGCGTCGGACCATGCTCGACGTCCGCCGTCTCGTGCTCCTCCGTGAGCTGTCCATCCGCGGCACGATCGCGGCCGTCGCCGAGGCGGTGAACTTCACTCCGTCGGCGGTCT
The DNA here is from genome assembly GCF_013205045.1 of Curtobacterium sp. VKM Ac-2852. Classification (NCBI taxonomy): domain Bacteria; kingdom Bacillati; phylum Actinomycetota; class Actinomycetes; order Micrococcales; family Microbacteriaceae; genus Curtobacterium; species Curtobacterium sp. VKM Ac-2852. The sequence goes on along the minus strand of NZ_JABMLI010000002.1, from coordinate 86,433 downwards.
CGCAGCAGCTGAGTGCCCTGGAGCGGGAGGCCGGCGTGCAGCTCCTCCGCAAGGCCGGTCGACGACTCCAGCTCACCCCGCAGGCCGAGGTGCTGGTGGCCGCGGCGGGCCAGGTGCTCGACGTCCTCGAGCACGCGCAGTCCCAGGTGGAGGAGACCCTGTCGTCCGTGCAGGGCCGGGTGCGGGTCGCCGTGTTCCAGTCGGCGGCCCTCGCCCTGATGCCGAGCGCCCTGCACGAAATGGCCACGGAACACCCCGACGTCCGGGTCGAGATGGTGCAGCGCGAACCGGAGACCGCGCTGAACGAGACGTGGGCTCGCGACTTCGACATGGTCATCGCCGAGCAGTACCCCGCCCATGCCGCTCCGCACCTGCCCGGGCTCGACCGGTCCGACCTGACGACGGACGCGGTCCGGCTCGCCCTGCCCCCGCGCGACACGGCGCTGCGCCCGGTGTCGTCACTCGAGGACGCCCGCACCATGCCCTGGGTGATGGAGCCCCGCGGGACCGCGTCGCGGCACTTCGCCGAGCAGGTCTGCCGGCGCTGGGGTTTCGAGCCCGACGTCCGGTACGAGACCGCCGACCTGCAGACGCAGATCCGCCTGGTCGAGTCGGGCAACGCCGTCAGCCTGATGCCCGACCTGATGTGGACCGGTCGGACGACGACCTGCCGGCTGCTCGAGCTGCCCGAGCGGCCGCGGCGGACGATCTTCACGGTGGTCCGCGCCGCTGGCGCATCGTCGCCAGCCGTGCGCGCACTCCGCTCCGCGCTCGAACGTGCCGCGTCCGTCGTCGGAGCGTGACAGGGCGGTCTGGAGGCGCGGCTCGGGTCCGGCACGACGGCTGCGGACCTCCGTGCCATCGTGATCGTTCCGTGATCGAGCGATCGTCAGGACTGGTCAGCGGGCGACATTCCCTGAGTAGAGGACGCTGATCCGGCGTCCCACCCAGGCATCCGAGGGGGATCCCGTGAACCAGTCCTGCAAGTACACCTTCCGCCGCAGCGCGGCGATCGGAGCGGCGATCGCGATCGTCACCGCTTCGTCGGCGTTCGGCATCGGGGCGAGCGCCGCCTCCGCAGCGACCGACGAGACCGCTGCACCGAGCACCACCGCGACGTCGGCTCCGCAGGGCACGACCGCCGCGAACGCCGCGACCGACACCTCGGCGGCCGACACCGGCACCGACACCGCTCCCGACACGGCGCAGGCCGCACCGGACGGCGAGACCGCCGACCCGGCACCGGCGCCCGCACCTGCACCGGCACCGGCACCGGCACCGACCGACGAGACGGCGACGCCGGACACCACCCCGGCCACGACCACGCCGCCCGCCGCGAGCACCGCGCCGACGACCCCCGCCGCCGAACAGCCCGCCCCCGAGGCATCGACGCCCGTCACCTGGGCGGAGCCGTCGACCGAGGACTCGCCGATCGTCCTCACCGCGACCGCCGGTCAGCCGTTCTCGCACACCTTCACCGCCCAGGGCGGTGACGGCCCACTGGAGTACCTGTTCAACCCGCTGAACTTCTACCCGAACAACGACGTCAACGGCTGGTCCTGGAACGAGCAGACCGGCGTCCTGAGCGCCACCCCGAAGAGCACCTTCGACGGGCCCGCACTGTTCGCGGTCACCGCGACCGACCTGCACCAGAGCGCCGTGCAGTACGTCCAGGTCGACATCGAACCCGGCGCCCCGGTGGGTGTCACGTTCGGCGTCGACAGCTCGGACTCCGACGTCAGCTGGCAGGTCGACGCCGACGGGACGATCCGGGAGTACGCGCCGGGTGGCACCGGTGAGACCGTGGTGTCGGAGGTCCCCGCCACCGTCGGCTCCTCGATGACCCTCGCGGGCCTGGCCGTCGATGCGCTGGGCAACCGCACCACCCCGGGCGACGAGTACCCGCGCTCGACCGTCACGAGCACCACCGCGTCCGACGGCGTGGTCTGGGACCCGAACTGGTCGGCGAACACGGTGACGTTCTCGGAGCCGGGTACCCGCACGCTGACGGTGTCCGAGGGCGGCGTCTCGACCTCGTTCACGGTCCGCGTCTCCGAGGCCCCCGCTGCCGTCGCCGGCATCACCATCGGGGTGCTCCCGGCGGACGGGACGTCCGGCGACCGGTGGGGCGTCGAGGGCGACGTGATCACCTACTACCCGGCGGACGGCGACCCGCAGCAGGTCGACGCGATCCCGGCCCGACAGGGTGACCGGGTGCAGATCCGCGCCCTGGCCGTGGACGCCGAGGGGCAGCCGGTCGGCGACCACACCGACCTCACCTTCACGAGCGACGTGGCCAGTGACCACATCGAGTACGACCCCGAGGCTGTTGCCACGTGGGTGACCTTCGAGCACGCGTCGCCGCACACGATCACCGTGGCGTCCGGGGACGTGACGAGCACCATCCGCTTCGAGGTGCAGCCGACGGCGACGACGACCACCGTCAGTACCGCCCACACGCCGACCGCGTCGGGCACGCTCGCGTACACCGGCGCCGACGAGTCCGGCCCGCTCGCGTGGACCCTCGGCCTCCTGGCATCGGGCGCCGGCCTGCTCGTCTGGCGCCTGCGTCGCCGACTCGGCTGAGGCACGTCACAGCGACCGCCTGACGGACCGGAGGCGCGGGGCAGGACCGCCCCGCGCCTCCGGTCCGTCTTTGCGCAATTCTGTGAAAAACCCCAGATGAGAGGCGGTAGTACCGAGATGAAACCGTGATCTCCGGTCGGGGTCGGAACGGGTCCGCGAACCGTAACGTGAGCACCGAGGAGCGCGCGGGCACCGTGTGCTCGCCATCAGACTCCCGAGGGGGAACCATGCACCAGTCCACCAAGCCGCCCGTCCGCCGCGCGGCGGCGATCGGCATCGTCGTGGCGGCGACCGCCATCGGCTCGGTCATCGGCGTCGGCGCGCCCGCGACGGCGGCGACACCGACGGGGACGACGACACCGACGAGCACCACGGCGACCTCCACGGCCGCCAAGACGTCGAGCGCCAGCCCGACGCCCGGCGCCGGCCCCGCCGCGAAGGCCACGGACGGCGCCACCCCGGCGGCAGCACCGGGTGACGGCAGCGACCTCGCGTTCACCGAGCCGTCGACCCAGGCGGCCCCGATCGCCCTCACCGCGACGGTCGGCACGCCGTTCAGCCACACGTTCACCACCACGGGCGGCAACGGCACCGTCGCGTACGCCATCCAGGACGCCCCGTCGGCGGACTACACGGTGAACGTCGAGACCGGCGTGCTGAGCGGCACGCCGACGACCGCCGGCACGTTCGACTTCGAGGTCGTGGCCCTCAGCGGCTCGACACAGGTGACCGAGTACGTCCGCCTGACCGTCTCGCCGTCGCCGGTCGTCTTCACCGAGCCGTCGACGAAGGCGAAGCCGCTCGCCCTCACCGCCACCGCCGGCGCGACCTTCACGCACACGTTCCGCACCACGGGCGGCACGGGGTCGCTGGCGTACGCGATCCAGGACGCACCCTCGTCCGACCTGACCGTCAACGTCGAGACCGGGGTGCTCACCAGCACCGTCACCACCGCAGGCACGTACGACTTCGAGGTCGTCGCCCTCCGTGGCACCGCGACCGCCACGGAGTACGTGCGCCTGACCGTCCTGCCGGCCGCACCCATCGGGGTCCGCGCGATCGTCGACACCGGCACACCCGGCGCAACGGTCTGGTCAGTCGCACCCGGTGGCGTCGTCAGCGCCTTCTCCGGCGGGGGCGAGCCCCTCGGCACCGTCGCGTCGATCCCCGTCCAGCAGGGCGGCTCGCTGGTGGTGTCCGGCCTCGCCGTCGACCGGTTCGGCAACCCGACCGCGCCGGCTTCCGTGAGCACCGGGTTCGGCGCGACGGTGACGAGCTCGGTGGCGTCGGACCGGGTCGTCACCGATCCCCGGGGCGACGCCTCGAAGGTGACGTTCCCGCACGCCTCGGACCACCGTCTCACCATCACCCAGGGCGGTGCCTCGACCACGTTCGTCGTCGCCGTCCGTCCCGTCGCCACGGCCGCGGTCGCGACCACGACGAGCGGCACCGGCGGCACGCTCGCCTACACCGGCGCCGACGAGACCACGCCGTTGGCGTGGGCCCTGGGCCTGCTCGCCGCCGGCGGCGGCCTGCTGGTCCTCCGCCTGCGTCGTCGTCGCGCCTGAGACGCGACCGACGAACGGACGGGAGGCCCGGTGCCAGCTGGCACCTGGGCCCCCGCCGGCCGGTACCCGGCAGACGCGCCAGCGGCTGCCGGGTAGTGTCCCGTGGGGAGCCTCCCGTCCGTCTTGCGGTCGCGCCGGTCCCGGCGCAGGTCGTGACCAATCCGTGACCGAAGGATCGTCAGGTCTGCTCCCCACGGGACATTCCCTGAGTAGAGGACGCTGATCCGGCGTCCCGACCTGGTATCCGAGGGGGATCCCCGTGAAGCAGTCCTGCACATCCACGTTCCGACGCAGCGCCGCGGTCGGCGCAGCCGTCGCGATCGTCGCCGCGTCGTCCGCGTTCGGCATCGGCGCCACCGCCGCCGTCGCCGACACCGCCGACACCGCCACGTCCAGCACCACCGAGGTGACACCGACGGCACAGCCAGGGGGCACGACCGACCCGGCAGCGCCGGTCGCCTCCCCCGCTCCCGACGCTCCGGACGGGGCCGCCGTCCCCGGCACGCCGGCAGCGGACCCGGCTCCGACGCCGAGCCCGGATCCCGCAGTGCCGGTCGACCCGATCCCCACGCACACGCCCACGCCGACACCGGCTCCCGCGGCACCGGCCGGAACGGAGTCGACCACGGCGGCCTCGGTTCCGGTCACCTGGTCCGAGTCGTCGAGCCCCGAGGACCGGATCGTCCTGCACGCGACGGCCGGCGAACCGTTCTCGCACACGTTCGTCGCGAACGGCGGCGACCGCCCACTCGAGTACCTATTCAACCCGCACACCACGCCGCCCGGTCTGCACTGGGACGAGAAGACGGGCGTCCTCAGCGGAACCCTCACCAACCCGGCGGACTCGTTCGACATCGACGTCGCCGCCACCGACCAGTACCAGAGCGCGACCCAGTACGTCCGGGTCGAGATCCAGCCGGGCGCGGCCGCGCACATCGGCGCCCAGGTGTACTCGAACGCCGAGGGGCGCAATCCCTCCTGGTCCGTCGCGGGCGGCCCGGACGGCGGCATCGCCCCGATCGGCGGCGGCGGTCTGATCGACGCGGTGCCGGTCGGACGCGGTGGGTCGCTCTGGGTCAGCGCCGTCGTCACCGACCGGATCGGGACCCCGCTCAACGGCACGGAGATGCCGTCAGAGTCGACCCTGACCAGTGACGACCCCGACGATGTCCTTCGCTACGACGACGAATCCAACACCTGGAAGGCGACCTTCGACGGCACCGGTCCGCGACAGCTCACCCTGCGCTCCGAGGGGCTCTCGCTGTCGATCCCGGTGGACATCGCCGACACCCCGCTCACGTTCACGGAGAAGTCCTCCTCCGATGCCCCGCTCGACCTGACCGCGACGTCGGGCACGCCGTTCAGCCACCGCTTCTCGGTGCAGGGCGCGACCGGCCCGGTCGAGTACTCGCTCGCCGGCTCTGACGGCGGCGACGTCATCGGTGACGGGGACTTCTTCCGCTCCGAGTTCTCGATCGACCCCGCCACGGGCGTCCTGTCCGGCACGCCGCGCCCCGCGACGCAGTACGACTTCGAGGTGATCGCACGCAGTGGTTCCGAGACCGCGACGGCGCACGTCACCCTGACGGTCGAGCCCGGCGCCCCGGTCGGAGTCCTGGCGTCGGTCTACCACGGCGCTGAGGGCCCGGAGTGGGAGGTCGCACCCGACGGATCGGTCACCGAGTACACGATCGACGCTGCGGGTTCGGTGCAGACGAAGTCGGTCGACAGCGTGCCGGCGGACCAGGGCATCCCGCTGTTCGTGAAGGCCGTCGCCGTCGATGCCAACGGCAACCGCACGACGACCCCGGGCAGCCCGCACCCCGTCGTGACGAGCGACGTGGCCACTGACCGGATCACCTGGGTCGCCGAGGCGGAGTCCAACCAGGTCGACTTCCCGCACGCGTCGATCCACACGCTGACCGTCTCCAACGGAGGGGTCACGACCTCGTTCCGGGTCGATGTCCGAGCGAACGCCGATGCCGCCGGGTCCTCGACGACCCGTCCGGCGTCCGGCACGCTCGCCTACACCGGTGCCGACGAGTCCGGTCCCCTGGCGTGGGCGCTCGGCCTGCTCGCCGCCGGCGGTGGCCTGCTGGTGCACCGTCTGCGCCGTCGACGCGCCTGACACGCGATCCGATGCGGACGGGAGGCGCGGTGCGGGTCCGCACCGCGCCTCCCGTTCGTGAATCGTGCGGGAACCCCCAACCCGGGTCACATTCCGATCAAGCCCGTCGCGCACGTGCGCGGATAACCCCTACGATCCGATCATGCCGAGGATTCTCGGCGAACTCTTACGTTCCGGCACCCGACCGGACTCAAACCCTGGGGGACGAAGTGCGCCGCAGCACCTCCACCGTCCGACGCGCCTGCGCCGTCGGCACCACCGTCGCGCTGATCGGTCTCACGACCGGTCTGGGCGTCATGACCGCGACCGCAGCGACCGCTGCCGAGTCGAACCCGGCCGTCAGCGCTCCTGCGACGGCCGCCACCGACGGCACCACGCCGAGCGACACCGCCACGGACGGCACGGGCACGCCCGCGACCGGCTCCGAGGCGGACGGCAGCACGCCGCCCGCCGGCGACACCACCGGTGACGACGCCCCCGCGGGCGACGACACCGGCGTGACCGGCCCGGACACCGAGCCGACCGACGCCGGCACCCCCGGCACCGGCTCGACGGCTCCGGCCGGCACCCCCGCCGCCCCGGCCGCGACCACGCCCACGGAGCCCACCGCCACCGCGACCACCCCGGCCGCCGCAGCCGCCGCGGAGCAGTCGGTCACCATCACCGGCGACCTGTACGTCGGCTCGGACCTCGTCGCACGACAGTCCGGGTTCACCAAGGGCAGCAAGATCTCGTACGTCTGGACCTCCCCGACCGGGGCCGTCCTGTCCGAGAGCGCCACCTACACGATCACGACCGCCGACGCCGGCCAGGAGATCACGGTCACGCTCGAGGGCTCGGTCGCGGGCGAGACCGCCACGGCGACCACCGAGACCGCAGTGGCCCCCGTCTTCGTGGACGAGGACGGCCAGCCGCTCTCCGACGAGGACGGCGACACGTCCATCGAGGCGACCGCCGGCGAGGCCTTCTCGCAGACCTTCCGGGCGCTGAGCACCCCGGCGCCGGAGCTGTCGGCATCGTCGTTCGACGACGACGGCAACGAGCAGTCCACCCTGCCGAAGGGGATCTCCTTCGACGCGGAGACCGGCGTGCTCTCCGGCACCCTGACCGACGCCGACCAGTACTACCAGGTCATGATCACGGCGACGTCGACGAGCCCGAGCGGCCCCGTCTCGAACCAGCAGTTCGTCGACATCGACGTGCAGGCCGGTGCCCCCGTGGGCATCGAGGTCATCACGCTCACCGAGGACGCGCTCCTCGACGGCACGTCGACCACCGCGTGGATCATCAAGCCGAACGGCGACGTCTACCAGGGCGACCTGCTCACCGACGACGAGCCCGTCAAGGGTGGCAAGGTGACCGTCGAGCAGGGCGGCACGCTCCTGGTCTCGGGCACGCAGGTGGACCGCTTCGGCAACGAGCTCTTCCCGGAGTTCGACGAGGAGACGGGTGAGCCGACGTTCTTCACCCCGACCGTCACCTCGGACGTCGCGACCGACGTCATCGGGCCGTACTCCGACATGGCCGATGTCGGGCTCGTGTCCGTCACGTTCCCGCACGCCTCGACGCACACCCTGACCGTCTCCGGTGCCGCGGTGCCGAGCACGGTCTTCGCGGTGGACGTGCAGCCGACGATCGCCCCGGCCGCCGTCATCAAGCCGATCGTCCCCGCGGCGGTCGCCACGCACCACACCGGCTCCGGCCGGCTCGCCTACACCGGAACCGATGCGACGGGTGCCCTCCCCTGGGCGCTCGGCCTGCTCGTCGCCGGTGCCGGTCTGATCGGCGCCCGCACCCTGCGCCGTCGCCGCGCTCAGCGCTGACGGTCCCCGTCGTCTCCCGTCCGTCGCGTGCCCGCGTGACGGACGGGAGGCCCGGCTCGGCCCCGCCTGTCCCCGCACGGGGCGGCGGGGCCGTTTCCGTCCCACCGTCGGTAGCGTGGGCACCATGCCCACGCTGCTGCACATCGACTCCTCGGCCGACCTCACCCACTCCCGCTCGCGCGCACTGACCGCGGCCTTCGCCGACGCCTGGCGCGCCCGCGGCCCGGAGTACACGGTCGTCCGGCGGGACCTGCACGTCGACCAGCTCCCCCACCTGGAGAGCTCGGCGCTGCACTGGGCCGCCGCCGACCGCACCGCCGAGGAGACCGTGGCGCCCGAGGCCGAGGCCCTGCGCCAGCAGGTCATCGACGAGCTCCTCGCCGCCGACGTCGTCGTGGTGGGTGCGCCGCTGTACAACTACACCGTGCCGTCGACCCTGAAGGCCTGGATCGACCGCATCCACGTCCCCGGCATCCTGACCGGCGGCGTGCAGCCCCTGGCCGGACGACCCGTCGTCACCGTGGTGAGCCGCGGCGCGACCTACGACGCCGGCACCCCGACGGAGGGCTGGGACCACGGCTCCCCCGTCCTGCACATCGTGCTCGGCACCGCGCTCGGCATGAAGCTCTACCCGATCACCGTCAGCGCGACCCTGGCCGACCGGCTGCCGGACCTCGCACCGCTGGCCGACCACGCCGCCGCGGAGTTCGCCGACGCGAAGACGACGATCGAGCGCCTCGCGACCACTCTCGGCTGAGGTCAGGCGGGCCGGATCTCGCCGGCCCGCCCGAGCAGCTCCGCGTGGAAGGCCGTCTGCGTCAGCGCGCTCGCGAGCAGGAACCCGGTCATCGACTCGATCCCGCCGCTGAAGGGCACCCGGGCCGCGACCTCGAACAGCGTCGGACGGTCCAGCGCATCGAGGGCCGCGGCGACGTGACGCGAGCGCTCCTCCCGGTGCCGGGCCAGGGTCTCGGCGCGGGTGACGACGTCACGGAACCGGTACTCGTGCCCCGGACAGACCTCGAGCTCGGCGTACGGGTCGAGCCGCTCGAGCGACGCCAAGTAGTCCCCGAGCGGGTTCGTGCCGGTCCGGCCGCCGAGCCCGATACCGGAGTTGATCCGCGGCAGCACGTGGTCGCCGGAGAACAGCAGCCCGTCGGCCTCGTCGAGGAAGCACACGTGCCCGGTCGTGTGGCCCGGGGTCCAGAGCGTCCGGATCGTCCGACCAGGGATCGGCAGCAGGTCGCCGTCCTCGAGCAGCACGTCCGCGTACGGCGCCTCGATCCGGCCCATCCCGATCCGGCGTCCGCTGCCCCATGCCTCGACGACCCCGGCCCGCAGGTGCTCGGGCAGCCCCCACGTCGCGATGTCCGCGTCGTTCCGCTCGGCGTCGATCCGCTCCCGTTCGAGCGCGCTGACCTCGAGGCCGTGCATCGCCACCCGGGCCCCCGTCGCCCGGCGGATGGCCGCCGCGGCACCCAGGTGGTCGGCGTGCAGGTGTGTGACGGCCACGAGCGACACGTCGTCCAGGGTGCGTCCGATCACGGCGAGCCCGTCCCGCAGCTCGGCGAGTCCGCCGTCGGCCGACCACCCGGGGTCGATCACCGCGAGCGAGCCGTCCGACCCCTCGACGACGTACACGAGGGTCGCATCGGGCACCCCGAACCGGAACGGCACCGCGAGGGTCCAGATGCCCGGCCGAACCTGCTCGACGGGTGGCAGGACGCCGTCGCGGAGCGCGGCGGCCTGCACGGGGCTGATCGGTTCCGGGGCCGGCGCTGCCGGCGGGGGCACGGTCGTCACGCCGGCCACCCTACCGACGCGTGTCTGGCCCGCGACGGCCCTGCTCCCGACGCATGGTGAGCAGAAATGGTCGGGTGCGGGCCGTGGACCCGACCATTTCTGCTCACCGAACGCACGTGCCGGGCGGAGCACGGGCCTCCAGGCAGACGGCGCAGGCCGCGCCGACAGCCCCGCCGACGCGCGCGAGTAGACAGGACGCATGGAGATCGCACCGATGCTCGCCAAGGCCGTAGCCACCGTCCCCGACCCGGACAGCACGAAGGGCGGGCTGCGGTACGAACCGAAGTGGGACGGCTTCCGCGGCATCGTGACCATCGACGGCGACGACGTCGAGATCGGCAGCCGCGGCGCGAAGCCGCTCACCCGGTACTTCCCCGAGCTCGTCGACGCGTTCCGGGCGCAGTTCGGCGGCCGCGACCACCCGGTCGTCCTGGACGGCGAGGTGATCCTGCGTTCCGGCGAGCCCGGTGCCGAGCGCCTCGACTGGGAGGCGCTGTCGCAGCGCATCCACCCGGCGGCCTCGCGGATCGCCAAGCTCAGCGTCGACACCCCGGCGCAGTTCGTGGCCTTCGACCTGCTGGCCGTCGACGGGCAGGAGCTCCTCGACCTGCCCTTCGACGAGCGCCGTGAGCGCCTGGAACAGCTCGGTGACGCGATGACCGACCCGCTCTTCGTCACGCGCACCACGCTCGACGTCGAGCAGGCGCGCGAGTGGCTCACCACCTTCGAGGGCGCCGGGCTCGACGGCGTCGTCGCGAAGCCCCGCGCGCGGCCGTACGAGCCGAACAAGCGCTCGATGCTCAAGATCAAGCACCACCGCACCGCCGACGTCGTCGCCATCGGCTACCGCGTGCACAAGAGCGGCTCCGGCGTCGGGTCGCTGCTGGTCGGCCTGTACGACGCGGACGGCGAGCTCCGCCAGGTCGGCGGCGTCTCCGCCTTCTCGGACAAGCGGCGGGCCGCGTTGATCGACGAGCTCGAGCCCGTCGTGCTCCGCGATGCGGACGGGAGGCCCGTCACCGGTGACGGGGAACGGTCGCGGTTCTCGTCGGGTCGCGACACGTCGTTCGTCCGGCTGGCGCCGGAGCTGGTGCTCGAGGTCCGGTACGACCAGATGGAGGGCGACCGGTTCCGGCACACCGTGCAGTTCGAGCGGTGGCGGCCCGACCGTGACGCGACGTCGTGCGGGTTCGAGCAGCTCGAGGTGCCGAGTGCGTACGACCTGAACGAGGTGCTGTCCTGACGCGGAACGCACTGCGGTGTCCGTTTGTCGCTGTTCTGTCACGTTCCGCGAAAAGTAGTTAGCCGAACTAGCGAAGCCGTGCCAGGATGATCTCAGCAGCACGAGGCGTCCAGTCCGGATGCCCTGATCGGAGCGGATCGACATGAGCACCAGCACGCTTGTCCGCCACCCTCGGCGGAGCCCCTTCACAGAAGTCCGAGAGGCACGGCGCCAGCGCGTCCTGCAGCTCAGCGCGGTCATCAGCGCCATCGCCGGCGTGACCGCCACGGCGCTCGCTCTCGTCACGGTCGGACTCGGCTCGTGATCGTGGACGGCATCACTGACGTGCACCGCGGCACCTGGTCGCGGCTCACCCGTCTGCACACCGCCAGCATCGGGCTGCCGACGCACACCACGCGCGTCGAAGACCCGGACCGTCAGCGGGACGTCTCCTCCGCAGCCTGAGGCTCGGTTCGGCTGCTCGGCCTCAGCTCGGCTTCTTCGCCCGTGAGGGCTGCACGCGCGGCGGCTCCCCCGGCATCTTCGGGAAGTCCGGCGGGAACGGCAGCTCACCCTCGCCGTTCGCCAGGTCCCGCTCCCACCACTCGAGCAGCGGTGCGATGCTGCCCGGCTGCTCCCCCATCGACTCCCATGGGTCGCCGGTGGTGCGCAGCCGGTCCGGCACCGTCCGGATCGTGAAGGCCGTCGGGTCGGCTGTCCGCAGTTCCTCCCACGTGATCGGCGTCGACACCGAGGCGTGTGCCAGGGCCCGGGGGCTGTAGGCACCGGCCATCGTGCGGTCGCGGTTCGCCTGGTTGAAGTCGACGAAGATCCGCTGCCCCCGCTCCTCCTTCCACCACGCCGTCGTGACCCGGTCGGGTATCCGTCGTTCGAGTTCGCGCGCCGCGGCGATCACCGCGTGCCGCACCTCGAGGAACTCGTGCTCGGGGCGGATCGGCGCGAACACGTGCAGGCCGCGGTTGCCGCTCGTCTTGATCCAGGTCGTCAGGCCGACCTCGTCGAGGACCTTCCGCAGCTCCTCGGCCACCGGCACCGTGTCGCCGAAGTCCGTGCCGGGCTGCGGGTCGAGGTCGATGCGGAGCTGGTCCGGGTGGTCGCTGTCCTCGGCACGAGAGGCCCACGGGTGGAACACCACCGTGTTCATCTGGGCGGCCCACACCGCCACGGCCGGCTCGTCGATCACCAGCTGCGGGTGCGACCGGGCACTCGGGTAGGTCACCGTGACCGAGCGGACGTAGTCGGGCGCCCCCTTCGGCGGGTTCTTCGAGAAGAACTGCTCGCCGTCGACACCGCCCGGGAACCGCTGCAGCGAGATCGGCCGGTCGCCGTTCGCCCGGACGAAGGCGTCGCCCACCGTCACGAGGTACTCCGCCAGGTCGAGCTTCGTGATGCCCGCCTCGGGCCAGAGCACCCGCGAGGGGCTGCTGATCCGGACCTCGCGGTCACCGTCGGGCCCGGGCACCCGCACCGTCGTCGCTTCGCTCGCCATGCAGCGGACCGTACACGCGTGCCGGCTGCCCGCCCGCAGCCGGGTGTGCGCCGCCGAGATCCCGCTGGACACCGGTGTTCCCTGGTCGAACACGCGCACGCCGGTGTTCAGCGCGCGAACACCGGTGTCTTGCGGGCACGGCAGGATGGGCGGGTGAACGCGTACCTCGGCATCGACCTCGCGTGGGGGCTCGGCTCCGAGCGCAAGGCCGCGAACGAGACCGGGCTGGTCGCGATGGACCACGACGGCACGATCACCGACGCCGGGTGGGCCCGCGGGGTCGACGCCGTCACGGACTGGATCGCCGAGCACCTGGGGCCACGATCCCTGATCGCCGTGGACGCCTCGCTCGTCGTGACGAACCCCACGGGCATCCGCGAGTCCGAGCGGCAGGTCGGGCAGCGCTACGGCCGGTGGAAGGTCGCGGCGAACCCGACGAACCAGGCATCGGCGGCGAGCGCCGGCTCAGCGCTGCTCGACCGGCTGACCGCGCTGGGCGTGGGCTACGTCTCCGACACGGACTCGATGCGCCGACGCACCGGTCCGGCGATGTTCGAGTGCTACCCGTACACGACGCTGGTCGGGGTGGAAGAGCTCGGCTACGACGTGGAACGACCCCGGTACAAGCGGCTCGACCTCCGGATCCCCGCCGCCGAGGCACGTGCCCGTCGCGCCGAGGCCTTCGACGAGCTGGTCCGGCGGCTGCGCGAGACCCCGCTCGACCCGCCGCTGCTGCTCGACTCCCATCCGCTGACGCGGCGGCTCGCCGATCCGTCGGTGCTGCACGGTCCGACGCACAAGCACCGCGAGGACCTGCTCGACGGGGCCCTGTGCGCGTGGACGGCGGCGTTCTGGGAGCGACACGGCGACCAGCGCGTGCAGATCCTGGGAGGTGATCGGGGCCTCCCATCCGACCCGCTGGACGAGGCGGGCCGCCGGCCCGTCGTGGTGGCACCCGCACGCCCGTCGCAGCGGAGGCCGCGCGGCTAGGGTTGAGCGGTGAGCACGACGACCGAACCCCTGCACATCGGGCTGGTGTCGCTGCACACCTCCCCCGGAGACGAACCCGGTTCGGGCGAGGTCGGCGGCATGAACGTCGTCGTCCGGCACCAGGCCGAGGCGCTGGCCGACCTGGGCCACCACGTGGACATCATCACGCGCCGGTCCGCTCCGACGCAGCCGGACTCGGTGTCGCTCGTGCCGGGCGTGTGCCTGCGGTTCCTGTCCGCGGGGCCGGCCGAGCCGGTGCCGAAGGGTGAGCACGACGCGTTCATCGAACCGTTCCGTCACGAGCTGCAGCAGCTCGGGCCGTTCGACGTCCTGCACTCGCACCACTGGTTCTCCGGCGCCGCCGCACTGCCCGTCGCCCGCGAGCGCGGCATCCCCCACGTGCAGTCGTTCCACTCCATCGCCGCCGACCCGGCCACGCCGCTGTCCGAGGGCGAACGCCCCGAGTCGGCCGGCCGCATCGCCGGCGAGGAACTGCTGGCTCGCGAGTCGGACGCCGTCGTCGTGGTGTCCGAGGCCGAGGCCTCGACCGTGCGCACCCGGCTCGGTGGCGACGACGCCCGCATCTGGATCGTGCCGCCGGGGGTCGACGGGTCCGTCTTCCGGCCCGCCGCGGTCGGTGCGCGCCGCGCCGCCACCCCCTACGTGGTCGCGGCGGCGCGCGTGCAACCGCTGAAGGGCCTGGACCTGGCGATCGAGGCGATCGCCGACATCAGCCTGGAGGCCCGCCCCACCCTCGTCATCGCGGGCGACGTCTCGAGTGAGGCGGGCGACTACGTGGACGAACTGCGTCGGCTCGCCGACGCGCGGGGCATCGCCGACCACGTCACCTTCGTCGGGCCGCAGTCGCGTGCCGACCTGGCGTTCCTGTTCCGTGGCGCGGCAGCCGTGCTCGTGCCGTCCCACTCCGAGACGTACGGGCTCGTCGCACTCGAGGGCTCCGCTTCCGGGGTGCCGGTCGTGGCCGCCGCTGCCGGGGGTCTGCGTGAGGCCGTGGTCGACGGGGAGACGGGCGTCGTGCTCGAATCCCGCGACCCGCAGGCGTGGGCGGACGAGATCGAGCGGATCCTGACGGATGCGCCGTACGCCGCCGGGCTCGCCGCTGCGGGCCGGGAGCACGCGGAGCGCCTGAGCTGGGAGCGGTCGGCCGCGGGGCTCGAGGACGTCTACCGCCGGGTGCTCGGGCGATCGTGAGCGGGACGGGCGGTCGGTTCGCCGCGTTCTGGGCGGCGCTCGACGCCGTGCCCGTCGAGTCGGACGCCGAGGCGCTCTACGACGTCGGATCGGCCGAGGGACGGCTGCGGCGCGCGAACCTGGCGCGGTACCTGGAGCAGGCCGGGGCAGGGGCCGACACGTTGCTCGTGGCCGAGGCCCCGGGGTGGCGCGGCATGACGAACACGGGTGTGCCGTTCACGAGCATGCGCGAGCTCGCGTCCGGGTACTCGGTGCCACCGGAGCCGACGGCACCGTGGGAGGCCTCGTCCCGCGTCGTGCACGCCGCGCTGGAGAGCTGGCGCGGTGCGCTCCCGGTCGCGTGGGCGATCTTCCCGCACCACCCCTTCGTGGCACCGGACCGGCTGACGAACCGGACGCCACGGCCCGCCGAGGTCCGCTCGGGCGCACCCGTCGCGCTCGCGCTGCTCGAGGCCCTCGGCGGTGCGGACCGGGTCCGGGTGGTCGCGGTCGGTCGGAAGGCGCAGGGAGCGCTCGCCCTGGCCGGCATCGAGGCGATCGCCGTGCGGCACCCGGCGCAGGGCGGCGCGAAGCAGTTCACCGAGCAGGTGCGGGCGCTGGACCGCTAGCCAGCTGTTCGATCGCGCGGGCGTCCCGGTCGCATCCTGGTCGCGTCCCGCTCAGGCGGAGCGGACCTCGACGCCCTTGGCCGCGAGCCGCTCGGCGACGTGGGCGGGCAGTGGAGCGGCGGCGTACACGGTCCGGAGCTCCGGCAGGTCGAGCAGGTCGTCCCAGTTCTGCGGGTCGAAGCGGTCGTCCGAGCCGTCCCAGCCGGGGTGGACGTCCCGCAGCACCTCGAGGTCGGAGTCCACCGTGATCTCGGTGACGAGCGACAGGTGCGACGGCAGCAGGTCGAGGTCGTCGTAGTACTCGCGCGCCCGGTCGTCCTGCCCGTCGACGTCGAGGTCCTCGTCGGTCTCGTCCTCGGCGTCCGGATCGTAGGGGTCGAGGACGTCGAGGTCGTAGCAGAGGACGTCGAGCACCAGGAGCTTCGCGTTGAAGTCCGCGAACTCGATGGGCTCCTCGGTGGTGTTCGACTGCTGGTCCATGGCCGGAGCGTATCCGTCGCCGAGCGACCGTGTTGCGATCGCGAGAAACCTTCCTGTGGGACTGGACAGAAAGGCACCTCGCGCGCAAGGGTGACGCATGGCCACCACCAAGACGGACCGCCCACAGCAGGAGCAGCACGAGCTCCGCCGGGTCATCGGTCCCAAGCTCCTGCTGCTCTTCATCGTCGGCGACATCCTCGGCACGGGTGTCTACGCGCTCACCGGTCAGGTCGCGGCCGAGGTCGGCGGGGCAGCGTGGCTCCCCTTCCTCATCGCGTTCGCGGTCGCGCTGCTGACGGCGTTCTCGTACCTCGAACTCGTGACGAAGTACCCGCAGACCGCCGGTGCCGCCCTCTACGTGCACAAGGCGTTCGGCATCCACTTCGTCACGTTCATCGTGACGTTCATCGTGATGTGTTCCGGGATCACGTCGGCTTCGACGGCATCGCGGGCGTTCGCGGCGAACCTCGGCGCCGGGTTCGGCATCGAGCTTCCGAACGGCGTGGTGATGCTCATCGCGATGGGCTTCATGCTCGCGGTGATGTTCATCAACTTCCGCGGGGTGAGCGAGAGCGTCAAGACGAACGTCGTGCTGACGTTGGTCGAGCTGTCCGGTCTCGTCATGGTGATCCTGATCGGGTTCTGGGCGATCGCGGGCGGCAACGCGGACTTCTCGCGGGTCGTGATGTTCGAGACGCCGGAGGACAAGTCCCTGCTGCTGTCGATCAGCACCGCGACGTCGCTGGCGTTCTTCGCGATGGTCGGGTTCGAGGACTCGGTCAACATGGCCGAGGAGACCAAGGACCCCTCGCGCATCTTCCCGAAGATCATGCTCACCGGCCTCGGCATCACCGCCGTGATCTACGTGCTCGTGTCGATCTGCGCCGTGGCCGTCGTGCCGATCGGTGAGCTTGCCGGCAACGAGACCCCGCTCGTCACCGTCGTGCAGACCGCCGCGCCGGACTTCCCGATCGCCGACCTGCTGCCCTTCATCTCGATGTTCGCCGTCGCCAACACGGCCCTGATCAACATGATGATGGCGTCGCGCCTGCTCTACGGCATGAGCAAGCAGGGCGTGCTGCCGGGCTTCCTGTCCCGCATCTCCCCCGCCCGTCGCACCCCGTCGACCGCGATCGTCTTCACCACGCTCATCTCGCTGCTGCTGATCGGGTGGGTCTCGCTCGACCCGGACTCCCCCATCGTCGTCGTCCTCGGTGGCACCACCTCGCTGTTGCTGCTGACGGTGTTCGCCGTCGTCAACGTGACCGTGCTCGTGCTGCGCCGCGACAAGGTCGACCACAAGCACTTCCGAGCCGGCGTCGTCATCCCGGTCATCGGCATCGTCACGTGCCTGTGGCTCGTCATGCCGTTCTCGTCCGGTCGTGACCCGCAGCAGTACCAGATCGCCGGCGCACTGCTGGCCCTGGGCGTGCTGCTCTGGGTCCTGACTTGGTTCACCCACGGACGGAAGCAGGCCGAGAAGGCCCCGACCGGACTCGTGACGGAGCCGACGAAGGTGCAGCGCCCGCCGCACGACCACCGCGACGTCTGATGGACGCGACGAGCGTCATCTGGACCGTCGTCGTCGTGGTGATCGCCGCACTGTCCCTGTCCGCCGGAGGCTGGCGCCTTCGTCGGGGTCGACGGGACGACCGACGCGACCGGTGACCGCCGCGCACGGATGACCCGTGACGGTTCTGGTTCGCGAAGCCCTGCGCTTCGTGAACCAGAACCGTCACTCGTTGCCGGGAACGCACCTGCCCCGGAGCGAGCCACCGACGGCGAACCCAGAGCCGCGGAGCGCGGAGCGTGCGATCACGGCGGGCCGCCGCACGCTTCCCAGGAGGCGCCCGTACGCTCGTGCTGCTCTTCCTGCTCCGCCCGCCCAGCCCGTCGAGAGGTCCGTCATGCGCCGTGTCGGCATCACCCTCGCCTCGGTGTTCGGCGCCGGGATCGTGGCGGTCGGCATCGGTGTGGTCGTCCTCGTCGTGATCGCGGTCAACTCGCTCGCCGGCATCGCGAAGTCGAGCGCCGCCACCCCGACTCCCGCCTGCCCGGCCGTCGCCTCGAAGACGATCGGCGGGATGGTCGTGCCGGCCGGACCCGTCGGCGGCTTCTGCCAGGACCGCCTGGTAAACGCCGCACACGTGATCGAAGCCGCCCAGGCGCTCGGCATCGGCCCGCACACGCAGGCCGTCGGGGTGATGACCGCGATCGGCGAGTCGAGCCTGGTGAACCTGGACCACGGCGACGCCGCGGGCCCGGACAGCCGTGGCCTGTTCCAGCAGCGTGACAACGGCGCCTGGGGCACGTACGAGCAGCGGATGGACCCGTACACGGCCGCGTCGATGTTCTACGCGAAGCTGGTGAAGGTGCCCGGCTGGAAGACGATGAGCCCGACGCAGATGGCGCACGCGGTGCAGATCAACTCGGACCCGGACCACTACGCGAAGTCGTGGCCGCAGGCGAAGGCGATCGTCGAGGAGCTCACCGGCCAGGACGTGCCGGACGCCGCTCCCCAGGGCTGACCACTCACGAGGCCACCGGCTGCGTGTCCTCGTCGAACTCGACGATCGCGGCTCCGCCGGAGTGCACGACGACCTGGGCGCGGAGCCGGATCGAGTGCTCGTCGAGGGCGCACGCACAGGCGTCGACCCACTCCCAGTCCACCGGGTAGAGCCGGTCGGCGTCAGGGCGCTCCCACACGAGCACGACGTCGACGGCGCCGAGCTGCGCCACGATGTCCGCGATCAGGGCCGCGAAGTCGTCGACGTGCTCGTCCGGGGAGTACGGCAGATCGGCGATCGGCAGCAGGAACGGGATCGACATCCCACGGTCGTCGAGGAACAGCACCCAGCACTGCCGGCGCAGCGGTCGTTC
Source organism: Curtobacterium sp. VKM Ac-2852 (assembly GCF_013205045.1). NCBI lineage: Bacteria > Bacillati > Actinomycetota > Actinomycetes > Micrococcales > Microbacteriaceae > Curtobacterium > Curtobacterium sp. VKM Ac-2852. The sequence continues at coordinate 67,623 of NZ_JABMLI010000002.1, read as the reverse complement.
GACGACGGCTTCGACGAGTCGGACGACGTCGTCGTCGGTGCGGACGGGTTCACGGATCAGGCGGTCGAGCATCTCGGTGTCAGGCATGGCTCCAGCGTGTCGAACCGGAAGCCACCGCCCGAGGCGCGGTCCGGGTTCTGTGGAAAGCCGCTCCACGGACCCAGCCTGTGAGGGAAGAGTCCCTCAGATGCCGTGCGTGACCGAACTGTCGACGAGCAAGAGCGAGGCGAAGAACACCGCGACGATCGCCGCCATGCCGACGAGCACCACCGGCCAGGTCAGCCGCCGTCGCACGAGCCGCAGCACGCAGACCGTGATCGTCGCGACCAGGACGGCCGCCACGATGATCGGCCCCACGACGACTACCGAGTCACCCAGCGTCTCGTTGCACGTGTTGCCCGGCGCCCCGCACGACACGAACGCGAGCGACATCAGCCGGATCCCCCACCCCGCTGCCAACGCGCCGACCGTCAGCACGACGAGCAGGGCGGTGGAGGCGACCAGGTCCGCGACGCGGCTGCGACCGGCCAGGGGGTGGCGGGCCTCCCGACCGAAGCGTGACGGGCCGGACCCGAGCGGATCCGGACCCGCGCCGGGGGCCGGACCGCTCCGCCGCGCGGGCGCGGCCATCAGGAGCGCCGGCCGCGCGTCGACCAGAGGGCGAGCGCGATGAGGACGGGCTGACCGAACAGGCGGACGAAGCGCTTCTCGTCGCTGTCCAGACCGAAGGCGTCGCGGCGGTTCACCCACTGCGACAGGTTGCCGGGGAAGATGACCGTGAAGAACAGGGCCGCGACCGAGCCGACGAAGCGGCGGGCCGGCTTCGGAGCGAGCACCAGGGCCGAGCCGAGCGTGATCTCCGCGACCCACGACGCGAGCACCGTCGTGTCGTCGTCCAGGGGGACGAAGTCGGGCACCTGCGCCGTGAACTCCTTGCGCGCGAAGGTCAGGTGACTGGTGCCCGCGACGACGAGGGCCAGGCCGAGCAGGACGCGGAAGAAGGAACGCATGCCTCCATGGTGCCCGTTCCCGCGATCGGGTGCCCGCGCTGCGCGACCTGGACGTGCTCGAAGCGAGGTTCACTCGCTAACATGCGGTCCATGGGAGCAGTTGCTCGTGACCACGAACCGCCGGCAGCCCCGGCGACCTTCGCGGTGCTGCTCGGACCGGTCGCGTTCTACCTCGGCATCATCGTGCCCGCGCAGTCCACCGTGCGGCACGTGCTGCTCGGTGCGGTGTTCGGGCTCGTGTGCGTGCTGAGCGGCTGGCGGGCGATCCGGATCGCCGGGCGTCGCCGCGCGGTGCAGGTGTGGTCGTGGATCGGCATCGTGATCGGGACCGCCGGGCTCGTCATGCTCGTCTGGCAGGTGCTCGTGATCGTGACCGGGGGCGCGTTCCCGCCGCCGTTCTGGTCGCCGTACGCCAACCGCTGATGCGGTCCGGCCGGGAGGCCCGGGTCGGGTCCGCCCCGCCGCGCACGACTCCGGTCGGTCCGGATCAGGGCCGCCCCGGGAGACGAGACCGGGTCACCAGCCGAGCGTGCCGGGCGCGCCCTTGAACGGTCCGACGATGTCCGCCGTGATCCAGCCGCCGTAGAAGTCGCCGTCCTGCGCCTGGACCCGTTCGCCGCCGACCTCGCACGAGTCCATCGCGGACGGGTAGATCGCCACGCGTTCCCGCAGCGACTCGTAGCCGGGCACGGGCGTCGGGTAGTTCCAGGCGGCACGGCTCGCGACCGTCCCGTCGCCGCCGACGATGTCGAAGTAGCGCGCCAAGCCCTTGAACTCGCACATGCTCGAACCGGACGCCTTCACGAGCGCGCCCTCGGCCAGGTCGGCCATCGGCAGGTAGTAGACCGGCGGGTGCGAGGTCTCGAGCACGCGGACGGCGTCGGTCGTGTCGGCGACGACCGTGCCGCCCAGGCGGACGACGACGCGGGCGGTGACCCGCTCGACGGCGGGTGGGCGGGGGTAGTCCCAGACGGACTCCTGGCCGGGGCCGGGCTCGGTCCTCTTCGGGTGGCGCATGCTCCAGGTCTACGCCCGGTGCCTGCGGTGCAGCCGCGTGCGTGCCTCGCGCCCCCGACCTTTCGCGCTGAGCGACAGTTCACGGGATCGGCGGCGCGAGAAGTGTCGTCCAGCGCGAAACCCCGCCCCGGCCCCGCCGCCCAACCCGCCCCGGCCCCGCCAGCCGCCAGAACGCCCGCAGCCCGCCCGTGCGCACGGCCGCCTCCGGGTGCACCATGGGCGGGTGACGACGACGACACGCACCCTGTTCCGACGGAAGCCCATCGACACGATCGATGACGAGACCGGGGGCGAGGGCGGCCTGAAACGGCACCTCGGTCTGTGGCAGCTCACCGCGATCGGCATCGGCGGCATCATCGGTGCCGGCATCTTCACCCTCGCCGGCACCGTCGCGAACGGCGTCGCCGGACCCGCGGTGCTGATCAGCTTCCTGGTCGCCGGGGTCGCGAGCGCCGCCGCTGCCCTGTCGTACGCAGAGTTCGCGGGGCTCATCCCGAAGGCCGGCAGCGCGTACACGTACGGCTACGCGGTGCTCGGCGAGATCGTCGGGTGGTTCATCGGCTGGGACCTGCTGCTCGAGTACACGGCGATCGTGGCGGTGGTCGCGATCGGCATCTCCGGCTACGTGGGGTTCCTGGTCGGCCAGTTCGGCATCGATCTGCCCGCGTGGATGCTCGGCGCCCCGGGCACCGGTGACGGGCACGTGATCGACGTCTTCGCGATCGCGTTGTGCCTGCTCACCGCGTTCGTGCTGACGCGCGGCATCCGCAGCGCCGCCCGGTTCGAGTTCGTCGCCGTCGGCATCAAGGTGGCGCTCGTCGTGCTCATCGTCGTGCTCGGCGTGTTCCACATCAACAGTGCGAACTACTCCCCGTACTTCCCGTTCGGCTTCGGCGGCGTGATGACCGGCGCCGCCACCGTGTTCTTCGCCGTGTTCGGCTACGACGCCATGTCCACCGCGGCCGAGGAGTCCACCGACGCCCGCAAGCACATGCCGAAGGCGATCCTGCTGTCCCTCGGCATCTCGATGGTGCTGTACGTCCTGGCGACCCTCGTGCTCACCGGGATGCAGAAGTACACCGACATCGACCCGGCGTCGGGCTTCTCGTCGGCGTTCGCGTCCGTCGGTCTCGGCGGTGTCGCCAACGTCATCGCGATCGGTGCCATCGTCGGCATCGTCACGGTGCTGGTGACGTTCATGCTCGGTGCCTCGCGCGTCTGGTTCTCGATGAGCCGCGACGGTCTGATGCCGAAGTGGTTCGCGAAGACCGACCCGAAGCGGCACGTGCCGACCCGGGTGACCTGGATCCTCGGCGTCGCGTCGGCGATCCTGGCCGGGGTGCTGCCGATCGGTGTGGTCGCCGAGCTCACGAACATCGGCATCCTGCTCGCGTTCGTCGTGGTGTGCTCGGCCGTGGTGGTGCTGCGCTACCGGCAGCCCGACCTGGACCGCCAGTTCCGGCTGCCGTTCATGCCCGTCATCCCGATCATCGGCGTCATCGCGTCGCTGTGGCTCGTCACGTTCCTGCAGTGGGAGACCTGGGTGCGGTTCGCGATCTGGTTCGCGATCGGGCTCGGTGTGTACTTCGGGTACTCGCGGAAGCACAGCAAGCTGGCGGGGGCCGAGGCTCCTACAACCCGGTAATCCGCAGGTCGTCCGCCGAATCGGCCGTCGAGCTCATGAGTGTGGTCGCGGCGCCAGCGCGGTCCGCACTGTCGGGCGAGATGTGCGCATAAATGTCGAGGGTCGCCTCCGACGGGCTGAGCACGGAGCGGGCACGGGACCAGAATTCGCGCAAACCAAGATCAGCGTGATCGGGTCAGGAACGGGGAGGCACTAATGATCGTCGCCAGCAGCCGCGCCACTCTCCTGGGGTGCGGCATCTTGCGGTTCAGCGCCTGTCTCTCCGGCGCGGCGCGAGTCATTCTCGCTTGCGCTTTGCGAGTAGTTCTTCATTCCGATCTCAGCGAGGGAGAGTCCGGTGATCCGCTCGAACGCGGCGACGGCTGCTACCGCCGATCGTTGTCCTCGGAACCACATGGCGAACGCGGTTGTCGCGGCTGATGCAACGAGCGAGTCCTGCCTGTACGGGTTGGTGGCGGCGAGCATGACCACGTTGGCAATATTGGCGTCTTTCTTGTCCAGCAGTAGATGCATCCGGAGGATTTTGGCGTTCTCATCGGCTGCCTCGGTCCCCCTCGAGATGTGATCGAAGATCTCGGGTACGAGCGTCGAGAGTTCGTCGCGGCGACCTCGAACATCGTCGCCATGGCGCTTCCAACGTTCCAGGAAAAATGGTCCGATGACGGTACCTGCGAAAGCGACGACGGCACCGATTACTACTGCCCACCCGTCAGTCATAGGAGGAACCTACCGCGGTTCTGGTCGATCCCGACGCGCCGAGCCGGGTGAGTGGCGGGGGCGTTCACCTCTAGGCGAATAATTCATAACACCGCATGGCCGCCCGAGATCGTGGGCATTCTGCATCATAAGACGGGGACTACAGCGGAGGAGCCTCGCTGTCAGTCGGGCCAGCCGTCGCAAGCCACTCGGTGCGCTGACGTTCGCGCTTCCGCAGATGGAACGCACCGACACCTGAGCCAACGAAACCGAGGATGGCGAGCGCGATCACCATCGCCCAGGTGGCTTCCACTCGAGGCTGACCAACACTGTCAGTCAGAACAACTCGAAAGAACACGCTTGAGAACACGAAGTACACCCACAGCAGCAGACCCCAGCCCGCAAGACGCGTTGCCCACCCGTAAAGCAGCACCCGCCGCTTCCGCGGTGCTCGGTACTGCAGGTTGATCCGCTTCGCCAGCGCGTTCCGAAGCCAGATCAGCTCAGCTCTGCCTTCGAAGTCATCTTCCGCGTCCTTCAGTACAGCAGTCACTCGTTCGAGTTGGCGGATCGCGGACTGTTCTCTCGCGATCCCCAGAGCACCGAGTACAGCTGTCACCAAGACAGCCGCTAACGGAGCCACAACACCCCAGTCCACAGGCGTCCTTTCCTCGCAGGAAGCGTATCGAGGCGCTCTCAGCTGATCGAGTCCCCAAGGTAGGGGCATCTTCAGCACAGGTATGGGCTGTCGGAGACGGGTCCACCGATAGCCGGACCCACTGAACAGCCGCGTAGCGCGGAGCGCTCGGAGCGATCCTCATCTACCCCTACACTCTCTGTGAGCACAGAGGGGGAACCTTGGTCAATTACGGTGTTAGCCCGTACGCCATTAGCTTCAATCCGTCGTATGCGCGGGGTGGTGAACAGCGACCGATACATGACGTGGATGGACAGGGGACCAGTGCGACGACTCCCCTGCTGGCAGCACTGACTGCCCTTCACGGCGACAGTCTTTACCCCGACGAAGACGACGCGAGCCGATTCCTCCGTGTCACTCGCCTGCAGCAGTTCGACCACTTCATCTTCGCGGAATTCGGTGTCGCTCGGACTGGGCTTGAGGGCAATCTGCACCCCAAAAATGCGGAGAAGGTGCCCATCAGCTCCGACGATATGTCCGAAACTTACGTTAGATCGGTGTTCTTTGCTCCTACCGACGGGCATGAGCTCTACTGGTTGAACGAACGAGCTGGAACGACGACGCCCTACGGCACCTTTGAGAAGAGGCTCCGGTCGAAGATGCGTGAGGCCTTCGGGGATTTCACCTACAAGATCTCCCCGGTTGCTGACTGGGCGGCGGTGAAAAGCTGGGCGGAGACCGTGCCAGTGCGCGATATGACCTTTGTGGCGCCACGCAGCGGCGGGTCGAGCCAGTCGATGGACGTGAACGGCATTAAGGCTCGCGTCGAAGTCAAGATCAAGCCGAAGGCACCGCTGGCTCTGCGATCGCTCCTCAAGGACGATGGCCCGGACCGAAGCCTCGTCTTCGGGTTCCTGGCCGGATCGGTGTTCGCTGGCCAGAGTAGCGTCAGTGCCGACAGCGTCGTAGCTGACGGGTGGTCAGCCCGTGTCACGTTTGACACTCCCAGCGGGCGGCAGCGCTCGTTCGGCCTCGACGTCGTCGACAAGGACCCCACACTCGTCTACCAGGTCGGTCCGAAGTCGGACGCTGGCACTACGCTTCGACCAACGGACGTCGACTTCCTCAAGGGATGCGCCGAGTTTGTTGCCGATGCTGATGCCTTGGTAGCAGGTGCAGACACGATCCGGACCGACCTGGTGATCTCAACTCCAGAACAGTGAAGGGTGGGACATGAATGGCGTATCGATTCTTCGACTGATCCGTGACCAGTTCTTACCTAAGAACACTCCGCCCAGCGTAGGGCGAAAGAGACTCACCGGCCTTCAAGTTGGATGGGTCGTCTTGGCCGTCATGGTGGCTATTTTGTATGCGCTTTTCGGTGACTCGGAGAGCGCTTCGAGCTCAGTCCTTGCTGCCAACGCCATCTTCACCGCCCTGTCGCTCACCATGGCGATGTTCTTCTGGCCTCGGGCAATCGATATAAAGAACGACCCAAAGCTTTTGAAGAGCGACGCCCGATGGTATGTCTACCTCCTGACGACTCAGCTCTTTTGGACCGTCATAGTCGGCATCTTCGCCACGGGCGCGACAATCCTGTGTCTGGCTATCGATTCCTTCCTGAAGCCGGTTACCGACAATCTTCTCGCGGCCTGCGTCGGCCTTACGGCATACCAGGTCTTACTGCTTGGCCAGTCCGTCTTCCGGCTGTATGCGGCGACGTTTTGGCTTTCCCGGTCCTGAGTCAAGCCCCTCAATCAGAGATCTCATCGAGAAGCCCCGATCGTCGCCGGTCGGGGCTTCTCACATTTACCGCCTTGGGATGAGCTATCGGCCACGTGGTTTGGTTCCACTGACATGGTGGTCCCCTTTGGAGGCTGCCCGCGTCAACATAACCCATACGGGCCCGGTGGTCGCCCGCCCATCAGCTACCGCGGTAAAGGCAAGCGGGCGGGCTTGGAGGCTCAGCGCCCCGTGGAAGTGCTTACCGTCGATTCGAATGGTTGGCCGCGCAAACGAGCATCTTGCTCAGCCTCGGCGTTCCAATCCTCGACGAGGATGCGCCTGACGACGAACTGGAGGCACCTCAACCGCAGCTCGTGGCTGACTTACGGCTACGCACGCAGGACATGGTCGCTGACCAGCACCAGCCGAACGTGAGGCAGTTGTAGCAATCGTCGACCGTTTCGGGCGGCCCTCCTAATCGCGGATCCCCCGCAGGTCGCGGCTGAGCGACTCCAAGCAAGCTGGACGTGCCGACGAGCGGCTGGCCCTCAGCGACCGCCGATGCTCCGCCGACGCCGGCAGCGCCCGCGCCGCTCAGCGCCGCAACGTCTCCCGCGGGTACTCCCCGAACCGGTTCGCGTACACCGAGGCGAACCGCCCCATGTGCGCGAAGCCCCACCGCCGGGCGACGTCCGCCACCGAGGTCGCCTGCGGGTCGAGGATCCGCAGTTCCTCGTGCACCCGTCCGAGCCGTACCTCGCGCAGGTACGTCATCGGCGAGCGCTCGAACGCCCGCTGGAACGACTCCTGGATCCCCCGGATGCTCAGCCCCGCGGCCTGCGCGATGTCGGCGACGGTGAGCGGCTGGTGGGCGTGCGCCTGGATGAACTCGACCGCGGCCCGGAGTCGTCCGTCGCTGCGGGTGCCGTAGCCCGCGGGGAACCGCTCGGCCTGCAGCGGGTACATGCGGAACAGGGCGCGGGCGACGTCACGCTGCGCCTCGTGCCAGGCGAGGGACTCGTCGCCCTCCTCGCGCAGCGCACGGAGCGCGCCGGACACGGCGGTCCGCCACTGGCCCAGAGCTGCGGAGTCAGGCGTCGTCGTGGTGTCGAACGCCATGGTGCCGTCGACCAGGTGGTCTTCGGCGGCGACGTCGAGCACCAGGTCACGACGCAGGTGCACCAGGCGCTGGTCCCAGTCCTGGTACTCCATCTCGAACCGGCGCTCGACGGGGAACAGCGTCGGGACGCCGGGCTGCATGCGGACCTCGTCGCGGCCGACGTCGACGCGGGCCTCGCCGCGTTCGAGCCACTGCACGACGACCTCGCCCTCGGTGGCGACGTCACCCCGCAGGTACCCGTGCATCTGGGAACGGCGGACACTCAGCCGTTCGTCACCGACACCGACGTACTTGAACCAGTAGTCCTGGTCGAGGGCTCGGGAGTACCAGGCCTTGCCCGCGTACAGGCCGGCGAGCGAGCTGATGGCCTCGTCGGTGTCCTGACCAGCCACGGCGACGAGCGAACGCGGCGAGGTGGGGCGTGCAGCAGGATCGGAACCCGGAGCGGGCGCCTGCGACTCGGTCGTGTCGGTCATCGGAACACCTCTCTCTCCTGGAGCAGAGCGGTGTGGTCACCTCCGGGTGGTCCCCGGCCTGCCCTCTCACGCTAGGGAGCAGCGGGTGGTCGTACAACCGGGTTGCGCTCTGCGGCCTAACGGCCGGTCCAGCGAACCCAGCCGTGCACCTGAGCGGCCGCGCTCTCGAAGGACGAGTGCCCGCCGGTCAACGAGTGGTCCGGGGAATCGACGGTGTACGTGTCGGTCCGGGTGATGTCGCACACGACCTCGGCGTCGATCCACCCGTTCCAGTGGTCGGCTGAGTCGCGTACCCACCGCAGTCGGTCCGGCATGAGGTTCCAATCGATTCCGTGGACCGCTGTCGCCGCGCTCCGCGTTGGACGGTAGTCCTGTCAGATGTCCGTCGCACAGGGTGGCGGCGGGGATCGTCGGTGGTGACTGGCACGATGGTCCCGTGCCTGCTGCCCCGATGATCGACGCCGTCGACGTCATCCGCTTCGTCGGGCCGCAGACCTTCGGCCGCGCACGCGACGTCGTCCGCGCCGGCCTGGTCGACGATGCCACCTGGCACGACGACGACGGCACGGTCACCGCGGTCGTGTCCGGCACCGCCGACGACCCGTACGAACTCCGCGTCGACACCACCCCGGCGCGCGGCGACTTCGTCCGCCCGGTCCGCAGCACCTGCAGCTGCCCGCTCGGCGGCGACTGCAAGCACGTCGCGGCCGCGCTCCTCACCATCAACGCCCGCGCCCTCGCCGCGAACGCCGGCCCACGCCCGGAAACGCCGGCTCCGCCGCCCTCGGACTGGAGGCACGACCTCGCCCGCCTCGCCGGTGACGACGAGCGGGCACCCACCCCGCAGGGCACCCGGATGGGACTGCAGTTCGAGTTGCGTGACGCGGTCCCCGCCAAGCTCGCCTCGCGAGCCCGTGCCGCCGGCCGCGCCCTGCCCGCGCCGTCCCGCAGCGTTCGGCTCGGGGTCCGGCCGGTGACCCGCAGCGACGCCGGCAACTGGGTGCGCGGGCAGCTGACCTGGGGCACGCTCCCCTACTCGCAGAACCGGCTCGGGGTCGGTGCCGAGCAGCACGCCTGGTTCCTGCAGCTCGCCGCCCTGCACCGCGCCGGGCAGCTCGCGGGCCTGCCCGGTGAGAGCGACTGGCTGCACCTCGACGACTTCCGGAGCCCCCTGCTCTGGCCGCTCCTGCAGCAGGCCGCGGCGCTCGACATCGCGTTCGTCACCGGCAAGCGCGAGGGCGGTGCGGTGCTCGGCAAGCAGGCCCAGGTGCTGCTCGACGTCGCCCGGCACGACGACGCCGTGGTGATCGGCGCGAGTGCCGTGCTCGACGGCCGGCCCGTGGTACCCGGAGCAGCGCGGATGATCGGCGACCACGGCGTCTACGTGTTCCGCGAGAGCCCCGAGTTCACGGTCGCCGTCGCCCCGACCCCGGCGCCGGTGCCCGAGGACCAGCGCCGCATGCTCGTCGAGGGCACCCGGATCACCGTGCCGACCGCCGAGGTCGACGAGTTCCTGGCCGACTGGTCGCCCCGGTTGCGCGGCGCCCTCGGCCTGGTCAGCTCCGACGGCTCGGTGGAGCTGCCGGAGCGCACCCCGCCGGAGCTCGTGCTCACCGCGACCTTCGAGCCGGCCCGGGCGCCGCGCACCGACGACCGCGTGCACCTGCACTGGCGCTGGCACGTCGACGGCCGGAAGGACCCGGTATCCCTGCACGGCCCGCTCCCCGACCTGTCCGGGCTCCGTGCCGCCGACGATCCTGCCGGCACCGACAGCCCCGACAGCACCGACGTCCCGGCCAGTACCAACGGCGCCCCCGTGGCGGACCCGGCCGCGGCGGTGGAGCCGACCACGGCGATGACGCCGGCCGACGACGCGACGCAGGCCGGGCCTCCCGTCCGCCCTACCGGACCCGGTGGCGGGCTGGACTGGTTCCAGGACGGCACCATCGACGGGGCCGACGTCGCGGTGTTCGCGAACGAGTTCCTGCCCGAGCTGCCGTCGCTCGGCATCCGCACCCTCGTGCAGGGCGAGCGCCTCGACTACGAGCGGTTGAGCGGGCGGCCGCACATCCGTGTCACGACGATGCCGTCGGACAAGCACGACTGGTTCGACCTCGGCATCATCGTCAGCGTCAACGGCAAGCAGATCCCCTTCACGCCGCTGCTCACCGCGCTGGCGGGTCGGCAGCGACGGCTCAAGCTCGTCGACAACTCGTACCTGTCGCTGGCCGACCCCGCGTTCGACCGGCTCAAGGAGCTCATCGACGAGGCCCGCGACCTGGACGAGTGGGAGCCCGACCAGCCGATCGCCGTCACGCCCCTGCACGCCGGGCTGTGGTCGGAGTTCGACCTGCTGGCCGACGAGACCTCGCACGACGAGCGGTGGCAGGCGATCGCCTCGGGGCTGCTCGGGGCGACTCCCCCGGGTGACGTCCCCGTGCCGGACACCGTGCACGCCGACCTGCGGCCGTACCAGCACGCCGGGTACGCGTGGCTGTCGTTCCTGGTGACGCACGGCATCGGCGGGGTGCTCGCCGACGACATGGGGCTCGGCAAGACGCTGCAGGTGCTCGCGATGGTCGCTGCCCGTCGTGCCGCGGAGCCCGACGCGCCGCCGTTCCTGGTCGTCGCACCGACCTCGGTCGTCGGCAACTGGGCCGCCGAGGCCGCCAAGTTCGTGCCGTCGCTGCGGGTCGCGACGGTGACCTCGACGTCGCTGAAGGACCCGGCGCTCGTCGCCCGGACCGCCGCTGCGTCGGACGTCGTCGTCACCTCGTACGCGCTGCTGCGGCTCGACGCCCGTGCCTGGACCGACCTGCCGTGGTCGGCGCTGGTGCTCGACGAGGCCCAGTTCGTGAAGAACCCGCAGTCCCAGACCCACCGTGTGGCCTCGGAGCTGCAGGCACCGGTGAAGTTCGCGATCACCGGCACCCCGCTCGAGAACGGGCTGACGGACCTGTGGGCACTGTTCCACATCGTCGCGCCCGGGCTGCTGTCCACCTGGACCCGGTTCGGCGACGACTACGTGAAGCCCCTCGCCTCGCCCGAGCTCCGCGGCGAGGCCCGGCAGGAACTCACCGGGCGGCTGCGCCGACGGATCCGGCCGCTCATGCTCCGCCGCACCAAGGAAGCCGTCGCGGCCGACCTGCCACAGAAGCAGGAACAGGTCGTCCGGGTCACGCTCGACCCCGCGCACCGGGAGCTGTACGAGCGCACCCTGAACCGGGAGCGCCTGAAGGTCCTCGACCTGATCGACGACCTGTCGAAGAACCGGATGATCGTGTTCCGGTCGCTGACGCTGCTGCGGATGCTCGCGCTGTCGCCGGCGCTGGTGTCGACGCCTGCGAGCGACTCGGATGTTTCCGCACCTCAGATCCCCTCGGCCAAGCTCGACCTGCTGCTCGACGAACTCGAACAGCTCGCGGCAGAGGGCCGTCGCGCCCTGGTGTTCAGCCAGTTCACCTCGTTCCTGCGGATGGTGTCCGACGCCCTCGACGCTCGCGGCATCGGCTACGAGTACCTCGACGGCTCCACCCGCAAGCGCCCGGAGGTCATCGAGCGCTTCCGGCAGGGCACCGCCCCGGCGTTCCTCATCTCGTTGAAGGCCGGCGGGTTCGGGCTCACCCTGACCGAGGCGGACACCGTGTTCGTGCTCGACCCGTGGTGGAACCCCGCCGCCGAGTCCCAGGCCGTCGACCGCACGCACCGCATCGGGCAGACCCGGTCGGTCAGCGTCCAACGGTTCATCGCCGAGGACACCATCGAGGAGAAGGTCCTCGCCCTCGCCGCCCGCAAGGCCGAGCTGTTCGCCACGATGATCGACGACGACGCCCTGTTCGCCGACGACCTGACCGCCGACGACATCCGCTCCCTGCTGACCTGAGCCGCTGCGCACACCGCCGCACCACCGTTCCGCCCGCACCACCGTTCCGCCCCGCACCACCTGGAGTCCCACCGCATGACGTCCCGCCGACGCCGCAGCCGCATCACCCTGACCTCCGTCCTCGTCGTCCTGGCCCTCGCCGTCGGCGGCTACGCCCTCGACGCGTCCGGCGTCCTCGGGCCGGACGCCGACGCGGCGGGCACGACCGCGGCGGGCGGCCCCACGGCCGGGGAGACGACCACCATCGGACCGCAGCAGGCGTCGTCGGGGGCGACCCCCGCCTCCAGTCCGACCGTCAGCCGCGGAACCGACGCCGACGCGGTCCGCGCACGCACCCAGCTCGCCGACCTGCCCGTCAAGGGCAAGGCAGCCGGCACCGGCTACGACCGCACCGGCGACTTCGGCAGCGCCTGGCTCGACGTCGACCACAACGGGTGCGACACCCGGAACGACGTCCTCGCCCGCGACCTCGCCGGCATCACCCGCGAGGGCCGCTGCAAGGTCCTCACCGGCACCCTCGTCTCGCCGTACACCGGCGCGACGGTGGACTTCATGCGCGGCAACACGACGTCGACGCTCGTCCAGATCGACCACGTCGTCGCGCTCGAGAACGCCTGGCGCACCGGGGCGCAGCGGCTCACCGAGACCGAACGGCAGGCGCTGGCGAACGACCCGGTGAACCTGTTCGCCGTCGACGGCCGGTCCAACTCGCAGAAGGGCTCCGGCGACGCGGCGACCTGGCTGCCCGCGAACAAGGCGTTCCGCTGCACCTACATCGAGCACCAGGTCACGGTGAAGGCGAAGTACCGCCTGTGGGTGGCTCCGGCGGAGCGGGACGCGATGGTGCGGGTGCTGGACGCCTGCTGACGTCGGGCGGTCCGGCGCCGCTGGGTGTCGGCTCGGAGGCCCGGCGCACCTCCGCCCCGCGTGGCAGGCTGCGGGCATGGCTGAGCAAATCACGGTCCCACAGGCGTTCGCGCTCCTGCAGGTCGAGCCCGACGGACGCCACGCGCTCGATGGTTCGACGCTCGACACCGGTCTCGCGGGAGCGGTCCTCGCCGACCTCGCGCTGCGCGGTGCGGTCTCGCTGCAGGACGGACTCGTCGCCGTCGTGAACGGCGCCGCAACGGGCGACCCCGTGCTCGACGGCGTGGTCGGCTCCATCGCGGCGGCCGGTGCACCGCGCAAGGCGAAGTGGTGGGTGAGCCGACTCGGCAAGCGCCAGCTGCGCGACGACGTGTTCGCCGGACTCGTCGAGCGCGGCGTCATCAGCGTCGAGCAGGGCAAGGTGCTCGGCCTCTTCCCCACCACGAAGCACCCGGAGCGGGACGGAGCCCCGGAGGCGCTGCTGCGATCCGGCATCGCGGACGTGCTGGCCGGCCGCGCAGGACCCACGCCGTTCTCTGCCGCGGTCATCGGCCTGCTCGACGCGACGAACACCCTGCGCAAGCAGTTCGGCGCCGTCGACAAGAACCTGGTCAAGGAGATCACCTCGGGCACCTGGGCGAGCCCGGCGGTGAAAGCGGTACTCGAGGAGATCGAGGCCGCGACGATGGTCGTGATCATGGCGGCGACCATGGCGACGACGACCTCGATCGTCACGAGCTGAGGCAGGCAGCGCAATGGTGCGGGTGCTGGACGCGTGCTGACCCCGTTGTTAAACGACAGGTGTAGTCTAGCTATATGGATGCAGATGCATCGATCGGACTCGCTGCCCCACCGCGGACCCCGAGCCCTTCACCGTCGAAGACCTCAGGAGGCCTCCCACCATGCCCGAAACCAGCACCGTCACCGCCCGCTTCGCCGACCGCGTCGTCCTCATCACCGGCGGCGGCTCCGGCCTCGGCCGCGCGACCGCCGTCCGCCTGGCCGCCGAGGGCGCTGCGCTCTCCCTGGTCGACGTCTCCGAGCAGGGACTCGAGGCGACGAAGACCGCCGTGCTCGAGGCCACCCCGGACGCGCAGGTCCTGACGACCGTCGCCGACGTGTCCGACGAGGCCCAGGCCGACGCCTACGTCACCGCCACGACCGAGCGCTTCGGCCGCATCGACGGCTTCTTCAACAACGCCGGCATCGAGGGCAAGCAGAACCCCACCGAGTCCTTCACCGCCGCCGAGTTCGACCGCGTCGTGTCGATCAACTTGCGCGGCGTGTTCCTCGGGCTCGAGAAGGTGCTCAAGGTCATGCGCGAGCAGGGCTCCGGCATGGTCGTGAACACGGCGAGCGTCGGCGGCATCCGCGGCATCGGCAACCAGTCCGGGTACGCGGCAGCCAAGCACGGCGTCGTCGGCCTCACCCGCAACTCGGCCGTCGAGTACGGCCGCTACGGCATCCGCATCAACGCCATCGCCCCCGGAGCCATCTGGACGCCCATGGTCGAGAACTCGATGAAGCAGCTCGACGCGGAGAACCCGCGCAAGGCCGCCGAGGAGTTCATCCAGATCAACCCGACCAAGCGCTACGGCGAGGCCCCCGAGATCGCCGCCGTCGTCGCCTTCCTGCTGTCCGACGACGCGTCCTACGTCAACGCGACGGTCGTCCCGATCGACGGCGGGCAGTCGGCCGCGTACTGAGTCCGTCACCTCCGACGCCCGGCCCACGTCCGCGTGCGCCGGGCCTCGGCCTGGAGGCGCGGCTCGGCCCCGCCGTGTCCGCCGACCGTGACAGCATGGTTGGCGTGAGTACCGATGAGACGAACGGATCAGCCTTCGGCCGAGGCGTCGACAAGGCCCCGCCGACCGCGGCCGCCGAACTGCGACGGAAGATGGCCGCCTCGCCCGCGGGCTTCCTGCGGAGCGCGGCGTGGGTCCCCTGGAAGGCGGCGGGCACTCCGGAGGCCGGCAGCGTCGCCCACGTCATGATCCGCGACAAGCCGTTCGTGCCCGTCTTCACCGACCCGGACGAACTCGCCGCCGGACTGCCCGACGCCGAGGGGCGTCCGGTACCGATGTCCGAACTCGTGTCCGCGCTGCCCGAGGAGTTCGGCATCGTGGTCGACCCCACGAGTGCGGCCGAGGCGAACTTCCTGCACGCTGATGTCCTCGCCGAGATGCGGGCGCAGATGCAGGGTGGCGTGCCGACCAGCGACGGCTGACCCGCTCCGTCTCACCGTCCGCTCCGGGCGAGTGCGGAGCATTTCCGCTGGGTGACGGTTATGGTTCGCGATCCTCGGGATTCGTGAACCGAAACCGACAGGCGGGTGTCAGGAACCCGACGCCGCCCCGATCACCGCGAGCGTCAGTGCGAGAGCGATCGCTACCGCTGCAGCCGTCCCGAGTGCGACGAGCCACCCGAGCGGCCGCTTCCAACGGACCTTCGCTGCGAGGACCCCGCCTCCCGTGCACACGACGATGAGGACGATCGCCTCGACCACTGCGGTCTGGACCCCCATCGATCGGTTGCACACGCGCGTCGAGGACTCCCAGTCGCACCCGTACTGCGACATCGTCCCGAGGACCCAGCCGAACAGCACCGCGAAGCCGCTGAGCATCGCGATGACCACGAACAGGGCGATGGTGACGACGAGGTCGACCGTCCACGCCGCGTTCGGCTTCGGTGCCCCGACCGGGTCCGGCGCTGGTCTTCCGGCCGGCAGCGGTCCTTGCGCTCCTGCAGACATCGTCCCCCACTCCTCTGGCCCCCTCGGCCGCCTGCAGCCTAGAGGACTCGGCGTCGCCTCGGTCAGCGAGGCGGGTCGACGAGCTCGATGAAGCGGGACAACAGGGACAAGCCCGCGATCGACGGGGGCAGTCCGGTGGTCAGCGCCGGTGAGTGCACGAGGTACGCCGCCCACTTCGCCCGCGAGATCGCCACGTTCAACCGGTTCGGCATGAGCAGGAAGTCGAGGCCGCGTGGAATGTCCGCCGCACTCGACGCTGCGAGGGACACGATCGACACGACGGCCTCTCGGCCCTGGAACAGGTCGACCGTGCCGACCTGGGTGCCGGTGAAGCCCGCGCGGTCGAGCTCCTGCCGGATCAGTGCTCCCTGTGCGTTGTACGGCGCCACCACGATGACGTCCTCGTCGGTCAGGGCACGGGTGTCGGAGCCGTCGGTCCAGGTGCGGCCGACGACGTCACCGACGAGGGCGACGACCCGGGCGGCCTCTTCAGCAGCGGACGTCGTGTTGCCCGCGTGCACGACCGGCACGGGGTGCACACCCGCGGCGATGCCGTCGAGGTGCCGGCCGGAGACCATCGAGGCGAGCTGCCCGTCGTAGGACAGGGCCGAGACGGACTCGGTCAGCGCGGGCTCCATGCGGCGGGTGCGAGCGAGGAAGTACCCGAACTCCGGCGGCAGGACGTGTTGTCCGTCGGCGAGCCAGCCGAGCGCGGACTCGTCGACGGGCTCGGGGTGCGACCCCTGCGACACCTGGGGCAGCTGCTGGGGGTCACCGAGCAGCAGGAGCCGGGTCGCAGCGACCGACGAGGCGATGGTCGGGGCGAGGGAAAACTGCCCGGCCTCGTCGACGACGAGCAGGTCGAGGAAACGGCGCTCGATCGTGGACTCGTTCGCGAACGTCCACGCCGTGCCACCCACGACACCGCCGGCGCCCGAGGCCTCGCACGAGGACAGGAACGCGGCGACCGCGGCGCCGTTCTTCACGGGGGTCCAGGCTGCGGACTCGAGCTCGTCCTCGGTTGCGCCGGACTTCGGCACCTTCACGACCCGGTCCGCGGGGACGCCGGCGTTCACGACCGAGGCCAGGAAGTTCTCCGACGTCGCGTGGGACTGCCCGACGACCCCGACGCGCCAGCCGTACTCGCGGACGAGTCGGGCGACGACGTTCGAGCCGACGTAGGTCTTGCCCGTGCCGGGAGGGCCCTGGATCGCCAGGTACGACCGGTCGAGGTCGAGCAGGGTCGCGACGACGGCCGACACCGTGTCGTCGCCCTGCACCGGCACGATCGGGCCACGCGGGGGCACCCGGCGCAGCAGGTCGAGCGCGGGGTCGGGCAGCATCTCGGGCAGCTCGTCGAGTACGGCCTGACCCCACCACGCGATCGCCTCGGGCTGGGGCTTCGCGCGGGGCGGCGCCGACGGGGCAAGCGCCACGGGGAACTCGTGGTGCGGCTCGCCGCCGACGGGCAGTCCTTCTTTCACGAGGACCTCGACGGCATCGCCGTCGTCCCGGACGTCCACGATCACGGCGCGCGACGAAGCGCCCTTCGACCCGGGGGCCGGGGAGGCGACCGATGGCGGAAGTGGGTCGTCGTAGACCAGGTGGGGCGTGCCTCCAGGCCGGAGCCGCGAACCGGGCGCGAGCGTCCCTGACAACCGGAGTTCCCGCGACTGCGACCGGGCACGCGGCAGCGTGTCCCAGTCGCGCTCGACGGACGCCCGCTCCACGACCAGGACGTCACGCGTGTCGGCCCAGTCGTCGACCGGGTTCCGCAGGCGGTCGAAGTGGTCCTGCCAGAAGGTCTTGGCCTCGCGGCGGTGGTAGTCGATCGCGGCCGCGGCGAGCGCCAACGCGGTCTGGTCAGGGGTGCGGTCGAGGGCGTCGACGTCCTCGAGCTGCGCGGCCAGCGCGACGGACACCGGATTGGGCTCGCGCTCGACGGGGATCGGTGGGACCTCGAGCTCGAGCGCCGGGTCGGCCGCATCGAGGTCGTCGGTGCGCAGCGAGCGGAGCCAGTCGCGCAGGCGCAGGGTCGAGCGGCAGTCGTAGGCGTTGTAGTCGGCGACCTGGTCGAGCATCCTCTGCCCTTCGGCCGCGTCGCCGTTCCGGAGCTCGTCGATCGCATCGACGTAGGCGGTGATGCTGTCCGCGGCGTTCGTGACGTCGCTCTCGCGCAGGTCCGACCCCATGTACAGCGGTTCGAGCTTCTTGATGGAGTAGCTGTGGCTGCCGACGACCAGGGCCTTGCGGACGATCGGGTACAGGTCGACCAGGACCCCGGCTCGCAGCAGGTCGTCGACGGCGTCCTCGCCCACGCCGTGCCGGGCGGCGAGTGACAGCAGGTGCGTCCGCTCGTAGGCCGCGTAGTGGTAGATGTGCATGCCCGGGTACTGCTGCCGCCGGGCTTCGATGAACGCGAGGAACTGCTCCAGCGCAACTCGTTCGTCGCGGATGGTGTGTGCCCAGAACGCGGTGAACTCGGCGCGGTCGTCGACCAGGCCGAACAGGTAGTCGAGGCCCCAGTGCACGCCGTCCTCGGTGTGCAGCGGGTCGCCCTCGAAGTCGAAGAACACGTCGCCCTGGTCGGGTGCCGGGATCGCGTCGAGCGCACGGGCGTCGAGCACCTCGAAGCGCGGCTTCACGGGCTGGCCCGGCCCGTCGGCGCCCTTCCGTCGGGCGTCTTCCGACTCGATCTGGAGGCTCGCCTGACGCACCAGCCGATCCTGCGTCGCGCGGGACAAGCCCGGCACTGCCCGGGTTCGGACCGCCAGGTCGTCGATCGTCCGCACCTCGTGCTTGATCAGCTTCGCCCGTTGGTCCAGACGCATGCCCGCGACGAGGACGAGCTCGCGGTGCTCGGCGACCTGGGTCGAGCAGACGGCGCATCGGCCACAGGATGAGTAGCGCGGGTCGCCCCACTGCAGTGACTCGTCGGCGGCGATGCGCTCGGCGATGACCCGCTGCAGTTCGGCGCGCTGCGTGCGGTACACCGGCGCGATGTCGGCGAGGTCGTGCGTGGTGGTCGTCCGGTCGCCGAGCACCAGGTGCACCTGCTGCCCGGTCGGGATGCCGTGCGCCTGCATCTGTTCGGCGTACGCGGCGAGCTGCAGCAGGGCGCTGATCTTGGCGTGCCGGGCGAGCTTGGTGTCGTAGACCTCGTACTCGCCGCGGTCGTTGCGGATGATGAAGTCCGCGAAGCCGATGAAGCCGGGGGCGTCTGCGGTCGGTGCTGCGTGGAACGTCGGCTGGTACAGCACGTCGGCACCGTCGGCGAAGGCCTGTCGTGCTTCGGCTGCGGCGCGTGCGTAGTCCGGCGGGGCGGGGCGGTCGAACTCGACGACGTCGCGGGTCTGCTTGAGGATGTCGAGGTAGTCGAGCTCGTGCTGGTCCCCCAGCCGTGCGGTGCGCTCGAGCATGTCGTCGTGCACGTCGGGCAGGGCTTCCCCGCGACCGAGCTTGGCGTCGAGGCGGCGCAGGAACGCCCACTCGCAGGCCGACCACGTCGACAGGTCGCTGGGGCTGAGGACGACGCCGCCGTCACTCGTGATCTGCATCCTGCTCCCCCGTCTCGTGTGGTGCCCTGCGAGCCTAGGGGCGGCCGCCGACAGGTCGGCGATCGACGTCACGAACGACGAGCGGGCTGCTGCTACTGTCCCGCTGACGACAGGTGGCGTCGCGACGGACCGAAGGGTTGAACGGTGGGGTTGTTCAAGACCGCAGAGGAGAAGGAGCGAGCCCGAGCGCAGGCTGTCGCGAAGAAGGCTACGGACGCGGAGCGAGCCGCACAGCGACGTCACGACGAATCTCCGATCGGACGCGCAGAACTCGCACTCGCCGCAGGGAAGGCCTTGTTCGAGCTCTCCTTGCCCGTCGAGAGTGACGACGGCCGAACGCTCAGCGATATCGAGGCGATCGGTTGGCGGCTGCAGCACACCGGTTACGTCCATGAGGTGTCGATCTCGTCACTCAGCAACACGCAGAACCAGCTCGATCAGGTGTTCTCGAGCGGGCGAGTCGTCGGCGTGTACGTCTTCCGACGGGACGCTGTCGCACCGACGGACGCTCCTGACTCCGTAGGCTGACCGCGGTTAGCCACGACCGCGGAGGACACAGATGCCAGAACGCCCGACCCTGCTCTTCCTCCACGGTGTCGGGAAGGGAGACCCTGACGGCGCTTGGCGCGTGGCCCTCTCGGGCGCACTGGTGCGCCTCGGCTACCCAGCGATCGGAGCGGACGCCTTCGTTGCGCCGCGGTACGCGCACCTCCTGAACGGCACTGACGACGCCGATCGTGTCCCGCCGATCACGAGCAAGCCACTCCGGCGCGAGGATGCGCGGAGGAACCGGCGAGAATTCGAAGGCCGAACTGCGGCGATGGAGTTCCGCGTCGGTCAGAACGATCTCGGAACGGGCTACGACCAGGCGGAGGCGGTCATCGGTGCTGCGACCGAGCTGCCGCAGTTCAAACAGGCCAGGAACTACCTGGAGCATGACGACATCCGCGCAAGCGTTCTCGTCCGAGTACTCAAAGCGCTCCCCGAGACAGGACGGCTGCTGATTCTCGGGCACAGCTTGGGATCAGTGGTGGCAGCAGACATCGTCAGACGGCTTCCGCCGGCGATCGAGGTCGTCGGGATGGTGACGATCGGCAGCCCCTTGGCGAGCCGACGTTTTTCGATCGACGACCTCACCAATGCGATGGACGAGCCGCCGACGAACCTGGGGTGGTGGGTGAACTTCTGGAACCGCCTGGACCCGGTGGCCTCACACCGCGGTCTGTCATCGGTGTTCCCGTGGCTCCTCGACCACCAAGTCGTGACGGCAGCGAATGTGCACGTCCACGATGCGGTCGAGTACCTGAGCGACCCCGCCGTCGCGACTGCCATCGGCTTCGGACTCTTCGGTTCCCACTCGCAGGAGCTCGTGCCGGCTGCCCGCGGAGTGGACACCCCGGTCGATGAGACTGAACTGCTCGGCCTGCTCGCATTGCGGTACGCCACGCATCTCCGGAACGGGCTCGACGGCGACGACCGCGAGCGTTTCGAAGGTGCCCTTCGTCATGTGCAATCCACGGTCGCGCAGGGCATGTTGACCCGTCGCGCAGCCGAAGGTCGCCCCGCCCCCGCGCGCATCACTGAGCTCACGTTCGACTTGGCCGACGTGCACGCTGCCGTTCCGGAGCCTCCCGTCGTCACGTTGCGTGACCGGAGCGCGGCGGTCGTCCCGCTCATCGTGCTCGCTTCGGGAAACGTCCTGCGGCCGTTCGAGATTGATGTTTCGAAGAAGGTCCGCCAACAGGCGATGCGCGACCTCGCTGCGGAGTCAGGTCTGGGGAGTCCGTTCGGAGATCTCGTGCTCGAGGCCACCACAACCGCTCAGAACGTGCTCAACCCTGGCCGTGGTGCTGCCTGGTGGAAGCTCGGCGCAATCGGCGTCGGTGCGGCAGCGCTGGTGGTCGCAACTGGCGGGCTGGCACTCGCGGCTGCGCCCGGTGTCGTCGGAGCGGCCGCTGTCACGAGCGCCCTCGCCGCGTTCGGCCCCGGCGGCATGATCGGCGGCCTCGTCACCGCTGGAAGCCTCATCGCAGCTGGTGGCGGAGGCATCGCGGTCGGCAGCAGCAGCCTCGCCGCCGGACTCGCCAGCCCTGACACCTCCGCTGAGGCGCTCGAATCCATCGTCACCCGACAGCTCACCGCGGTGGTCCTCCGACAAAAAGCCGGACTCGAGCAAGATCCCGCGGTCTGGCGAGCGCTCGCAGAGACGGAGCGTCAAGTCCGTCGAGAACACGAACGTCTCGATGAGTTCTCGGACCCTTCGGCACCGTCACTCAAAGAGCTGCAGCGGAAAATCTTGGCGATCGAGCGAGCGCTCGAATACATGCGAAAGCACGGCCTCGACCCAGTCAACTGAACTGCAGGAACGTCTTTGGGGCGCTCAGACCTGTACGGTCTCGACACGCACGAACCGCGGCCCGTCGTACCCGTCACGTGTCACGTGTGCCGTGAAGTCGGCGAGCGTGCGAACCCAGTGCCCCCGCTCGCCGTACAGCGCCTGGTACACGACCACGGGCTCCTCGGTTTCCACGTCACGAGCGACGAGCAGCACCTCGTAGTCGTTGCCCTTGAAGTGCCGGTAGCGGCCCGCGGTCACGTCGTCAGTCACCCGACCGAGGGTACGGCCCGAGCGGTGGGGCCATGACCGCGCGTTCTGCTTGACTGAGCAGCACGGGGAACGAGCACCACGGGGGAACGACATGACCACATTGAGCACGCGCGAGCGGGACCGTCGCGCACAGCGTGTCTTCTTCGTCGTCATGGCAGTCGTCATGGCGGTCGCGGACGTCTGGCTGCACTTCCACGCCGGCGTCATCCGCCCCTCGGCCTTCTGGGTCCCCACGGTCGTCGGACTCGTGTACGGCGCCGTGGTGTGGCCGCTCGGCCTGCGTCAGGAGTCGAGGTGGTGGCCGAATCTGGTCGCGGCGGGATTCCTCGGTGGCTTCCTCGGCCTCATCGCGACGAAGACGTTCTCGCCGTACGCCTGGTTCCTCGCGGTCGTGATCGGGACGTTGCTGTTCCAGGCTGCCCTCCCGCCGAAACGACACGCGGCGCGGGTCGTCGCCAGGCTCCCCCTGACCGAGGTGCGACCATGGACCGGCTCGGGAGTCAGGGCCACGGCCGTCGAGCGCCCCTTCGGCAAGGGTCGGACGAAGCCGGCCGTCGCCCTCACCACGCAGGACGGGACCACCGCGTTCCTGGTGATGGAGTTCGCCTCGTTCTTCGACGGTGAAGCGGCGATCGCAGAATCGGCGAACGGTGAACAGCTGACCTTCCTCACCAGGAAGGGCGTCGCTGCGAAGTCGTCCATCCTCGACGACGCGACGCCGGGGATGGCCGACGGCACGCTGTTCCTGCACTCGGCGAAGGACGAGTCGCGGCCTTCCGCCGTCTTCAGCGATGACGACGCCGCCGCGTTCGAGCAGTGGGTCCGCACGCTTCCCGAGGACTGAGCCCCCGCCGAGCCCGGCGCGACGTGCACAGCTCGGCGTCACATCCGGTCACGTTCGACAGCAGTTCGTCGGCTGCGCGTACCGTCGCCGTGTGACCTTCGGAACCGCAGTGGCCGTGCTCGTGGGGGTCCTCGCGCTCGCGACGGTCCTCGGTCTCCTGCTCCGCCACCGGACCGGTCGAGCCCGGTCGGCGGGCAGCGCCGCGTCGACGAGGCAGGACGCAGACGGCCTCGCGCTCGACACCGATTACGGCACCGCCGCCACGTTCGTCCAGTTCTCCACGCCGACTTGTGCGCGGTGCCCAGCCACCCGGCGTCAGCTCGCCTCCGTCGCAGACCAACACGAGGGCGTCCGACGCATCGAGATCGACCTCGCCGAGCACCCCGAACTCGCTCGCCGCTTCGACGTGATGCAGACGCCGACGGTCCTGCTGCTCGACGCCGACCGCTCGGTCCACACCCGCTTCGGAGGCCCACCCCGCCCACCCGAGCTCACCGCAGCCCTCGACGCCGTCCTGACTGCAGGCAGCACAGTCACCACACGCAGCACAGTCACCACACGCAGCACAGTCACCACACGCAGCACAGGCACCCCAGGCACCACCGGCACCCAGGAGTCCCGATGACCACCACGAACGACACCGAACGCGGCGTCGACCCGCGCTCCCCACGCTTCGGCGCCGCCATCACCACGGTGCTCCTCGCCGCGACGATCGTCCTCACGCTGATCCCCGAGACGTGGGTCGCCGGCATCGTGCTGCTCGCGGTCATCGTCGTGCTGTTCGCCGTCGGAGGCATAGCCGGCATCCGCCGCCACCCCTACGGCGCACTCTTCCGACGGGTCGTCCGCCCACGCCTTGCCCCGCCCGCCGAACTCGAGGCCCCGGAACCCCCGACCTTCGCCCAGCAGGTCGGCCTGTTCGTGACCGCGGTCGCGCTGCTCCTCGCACTGCTCGGCGTGCCGTACGCCGCCCCCATCGGTGCCGCGGTCGCCCTGGTCGCCGCGTTCCTCAACGCCGTCTTCGACGTCTGCATCGGCTGCCTGCTCTACGTGTGGCTGGTGCGCGCAGGGGTCTTCCGTCCGCGACGCGGCGTCGCCTGACGGCGTCCGGCCTGGAGGCCCGCCTCACCTCCGCCCCGCCGCCCGCGCCGCGAGTTCGGTCGCGCCCACTGCCCTGCGAACAACCAGAATCTCCTCGCGCCGCGCGATTGCACGGTTCGAGGTGACTTTGGTTTGTGACGGCGAAGGCTCCCCCACGACAAGTCGTTCACGATCGCCCTGCCGCCTGGGCCGGCATCACCGTCGGGCGATCCGCTCGTAGGGTGGGGGCATGGGGGAACTCGAACTGACAGCACGGCGCGCCTGGCGACGGACGACCTTACTCGCGCTGATCGGAGCCGTCGTGGGCGCCGTCATCGGCTGGCTGCTGGCCACGACCGAGTCGGGTGCCGTCGCAGTCCTCACCGTCATCGGCTTCGGCGCGTCCGTCGGTGGCCTGGCCGGCACCTTCTCGATCCTCGCAACGACGATCGGGATGTCGACCGCGATGCAGGCCACGACGGCTGGACTCTCCCCTGCCGGCAAGCGCATGGTGACGCAAGCGATCAAGACCGGCAGTCCGATCCAGCCGCGCGAATCCGACCTCGCCCTCCGAGCACGCGAGCACGCACGACTGCTCTGCACCTACCAGCCGCTCGCCCTCGCCCAGTTCCTGCTGCTCTACATCGGCATCGCCGGCATCCAGTTCCCGAGGCTCGCGGACGACGACGTCTTCGGCTCGGCGTTCGCCCGGTTCCTCTGCGCGGCACTGCTCATCACCGCACTGATCATGACGCCGATCCTGCTGCGAGCGGTACGTCGATCGCGACGGTACCTGCAGGCGTCGACCGTCGTGGCATCCCCGACCCAGCAGGCCTGACGAGCACGACCGCCCGCACCACCCGCACCCTGTAACGTGCAATTTACTTTCAGTACTGGCGCTCGCTCACGAAAGACGCTTTCATGGCGGGATGACGATCACCGAGCGGTCCGAGCGCGCCGACGCCTTCGCCCTCGTCCGCACCCAGTCGGCGAGCATGCCGTCGAGCATGCGCGCCATCGCCGACGCCGTCCTCGACGACCCGGCAGCCGCGGCCTCCACCAACGCCACCGACCTCGCCGGCCGAGCCGGGGTCTCCCCCGCCACCGTCTCCCGGTTCGCCCAGCACCTGGGCTTCGCGAACTTCGCCGCCCTGCAGCGCAGCATGACCCGTGCTGTCGAACGCGGGATCCACGAGCGTGAGTCCACCGAGATCCACGCCGGGGTCGCGGTCGACGACGACGTCGCCACCGTGATCGCGAAGGTCACCGAGGACGTCCGAGCGGTGATGGCCGACACCCGTGCCGCGCTCGACCCGCACGCACTCGACGAATCAGCACGAAAACTAGCCAATGCCCGCCGCGTCGTCCTGTACGGCGTGGGAGCGAGCGGCATCGTCGCCCGCGACCTGCACCTCAAGCTCGAACGCATCGGCATCGTGAGCTCCATCGCCGACGACCCGCACAACGCCCTGACACTGGCGAGCGTCATCGGCGAGCACGACGTCCTGGTGCTCGTCAGCCACTCGGGCTCCACCGTCGAGACCCTCGAGGTCGCCCACGCCGCCCGAGCCCAGCACGCCACGATCATCGCGATCACCGGCCACGCCGCCGCCCCACTCGCCACCACCGCCGACCACGTCCTGCTCGGTGTCGCCGGTGCCGAGAGCGCCCTGCGCCCCGCGGCCATGGGCAGCCGGATGAGCCAGCTCGCCATCGTCGACACCCTGTTCATCGTCGTCGCGCAGCGCACCGACGAGCGCTCCCAGCCGCTCCTCGCCCGCAGCCGCGACGCCGTCCGCACCCACCACCGGAACTGAGCACCACCATGAACCAGACGCACGAAACCCACGACGCCCTCCGCGACGAACTCGCCGCCCTCACCACCGAGGCGACCGACCACGCGCTGGACGACATCGACACGATCTCCACGCTGGAAGCTGCTCAGCGCATGAACGCCGGAGACCGCAGCGTGCCTGCGGCACTGGAGCCGTGCCTCCCGGCCATCGCACTGGCGGCAGACTCGATCGCCGCAGCGTTCGCGCGTGGTGGCCGACTCGTCTACGTCGGCGCCGGCACGCCGGGCCGGCTCGGCGTCCTCGACGCCAGCGAATGCCCGCCCACCTTCGGCACCGACCCGAGCCAGGTGGTCGGCGTGATCGCCGGCGGCGACCCCGCCCTGACCACCGCGGTGGAGGGCGCCGAGGACGACGAAGCAGCCGCCGTCCGCGACCTCGACGCGCTCGGCCTGACGGCCGACGACGTGGTCGTCGGGATCAGCGCGTCCGGCAGGACGCCCTACGTCATCGCAGCCATCCTGGAGGCCCGGCGCCGCTCCGCCCTGTCGGTCTCCGTCGCGTGCAACCCCGACTCGGCCGCGGGGCGGGAGGCCGACATCGCCATCGACGTCGTCGTCGGCCCCGAGTTCATCGCCGGATCGACCCGCCTGAAGGCGGGCACCGCGCAGAAGCTCGTGCTCAACATGCTCACCACGCTCGCGATGGTGCGCAGCCACAAGACGTACGGCAACCGCATGGTCGACGTGCGGGCGACGAACGCGAAGCTCGTCGCGCGGGCGTTCTCGCTCGTGCAGGACGTCACCGGCGCTGCCTCCGCCGAGGTCGAGGCGGCACTCGATGCCTCGGACGGCGAGGTCAAGACCGCCATCGCCGTGATCCTGACCGGCGCCTCGGCTACCGATGCCCGCGAGCGCCTCGATGCTGCAGCTGGCTCGTTGCGCGCCGTGCTGTAGACCCCCGTTCCCCCTTTTCCGTTTCCTTTCCCCCGAGGAGCACGCCATGCCCGATGCACAGCAACTCGCCCAGCAGATCCTCGACGCCGTCGGCGGTTCCGCGAACATCGCCGACGTCGAGAACTGCATGACCCGCTTGCGGGTCGAGGTCGTGTCCGACTCCTCCGTCGCGCTCGAGGACCTCAAGGCCACCGACGGCGTCATGGCCGCCATCGCGGCCGGCTCGAACCTGCAGATCGTGCTCGGCCCGGGTCTCGTCGACCGCGTGGCCGACGGCCTGGAGGCCCTGCGCGCGGCCGCCCCGCCGGCTGCGGCTGGCGGCTCTGGTGCGTCGCCTGAGGAGCTCGCTGCTCGCGGTGCGTCCATCAAGGCGAGCGCGCGGTCCCGTTCCGACGGCCGCACCATGCGCGCGATCCGGAAGATCTCCGCGATCTTCATCCCGCTCATCCCCGCGCTGATCGCCTGCGGGCTGATCGCCGGGATCAACGGGATCCTGACGAACCTGGGGTGGGTGCCTGCGCTGACGCCGTTCCTCGGCGTGCTCTCGTCCGGGTTCCTGTCGCTGCTCGCCGTGTTCGTCGGGATGAACGCCGCGAAGGAGTTCGGCGGCACGCCCATCCTCGGCGGTGCCGTCGGCGGCATCATCGTCGCGGCCGGTGTCGCGAACGTCACCGTGTTCGGCGAGACACTGGCTCCCGGGCAGGGCGGAGTGCTCGGCGCACTGGCCGGTGGCATCCTCGCCGCCTACGTCGAGCGCTTCATGCGCCGGGTCACGCCGGACGTCATCGCGCTCATCGTCGTGCCGACCGTCACTGTCCTGGTCGCCGGCTCCATCACCCTCGGCGTCCTGATGTCCGTCGCCGGTGTCGTCTCCGTCGCGATCGGGACCGCTGCCACCTGGCTGCTCGCGAACGGCGGGGCCTTCGCCGGCTTCGTGCTCGGAGGCCTGTTCCTGCCCCTCGTCATGACCGGCATGCACCAGGGACTCATCCCGATCCACACCACCCTGATCGACCAGACCGGGTGGACCGTGCTGCTGCCCGTGCTGGCGATGGGTGGTGCCGGGCAGATCGGTGCGTGCATCGCGCTGTGGGTGCGGTTCCGGTCGAACGCCTCGCTGGTGCGGACCATCCGTGGTGCACTGCCGGCCGGGTTCCTCGGCGTCGGTGAGCCCCTGATCTACGGCGTGACGCTCCCCCTCGGCCGGCCGTTCATCACCGCATGCATCGGTGGGGCGTTCGGTGGCGGTGTCGTCGGGCTGTTCGACCAGCTCGGGCACTCCGTCGGGGCGATCGCCATCGGGGCCTCGGACCTGTCGCTCATCCCGCTGCTGAACGGGTCGTCGGGATACGGGTGGGCGTTGCTCGGGTACGGGTCGGGGCTCGTGGTGGCCTATGTCGTGGGGTTCGCGGCGACGTTGTTGTTCGGGGTGTCCGCGTCGGTCAAGGCTGACCTCGAGGAGCAGTCCGCTCCCGGCGCACCGCTCGACCTCGTATCGTCGGCCGTGCCGGCGGACGCGACCGATGCGCCTCCTGCAGCCGGTGCCGCGGGTCCTGCCACGGCGGGTGTCAGTTTCGCTCGGGCGGCGGCTTCGCGTTGATGCGGTCGGGCGCGAGCGCGTGCATGGCGCATGCTCGACGCCATGCGCGAAGCGTTCTCGGACTACGTCGCCGCCGCCCGAAAGGTCAGCGGAGGCTCCGGTGGCGCAGGCGCCGGTAGAGCGCCAAGGGTGGCAACTCCGACGAACTCGCGAAGACCCGCGAGTGGGCGGACGCGAACGGCCACGAAGGCTCCTCGCGCGGCCGCATCAGCCAGGCCGTCCGCGACCCGTACGAAGCCGCGCTCTGACGCCGCTCCCCACACAGAACAGACAAAACAGCCAGAACAGTCGACCGCCCCGTGGTGGTCGGCTGTTCTCGTTCGCGCCCGTATGGTACTCCTCTGTTGCTTCTGGCCCTGCCCCCCCTCGAATATGATGTAGAGGCTTTGGACAAAGACACGACGTCTCGCCCCCCCCCCCCCCCGACGAAGAGGCTTCATGACTCCTACCGCCCCCGCAACAGCTCTCCCTGCGGCGGAACCGGGTCACGAGTCGCGCCGCAGCGCCAACCCTCTCGTAACCTTCGAGGAAGCCACACCAGACGATTCTCCCTTGCGCGACGACGCTTCCGGGGCGCTGACCTCCTACCGACGGAAGATCGCCATGAGCAAAGACGACGCCGACCGCCTGTTCGTCAAGTCGCGGCACCGCGTCAAGGCCTACGGCGAGGTGTTCACCCCGCGCTCAATGGTGGATCAGATGCTCGATCTCGTCAGCGACGATCTCGAACGCGGTGAGGGTTTCATCGACAGGACCTTCCTCGAACCAGCGGCCGGCGATGGAAATTTCCTCGTCGCGATCCTGCAGCGCAAGCTCGCCGCGGTCGAAGAGCATCTAGACCCGTCCACCTGGCAAAGAGAATCGCTGTTCGCGGTCGCGTCCATCTATGCGATCGAGCTACTTGAGGACAACCACCGGGACGCGCAGGCTGCGCTGGTGAGCGAGTTCGTGAAGTTCCACACCTCGTGCGGCACGCCCTGCTCACCGCGCACCGACCTCTTTCGCGCTGCGGTCTTCCTCGTTGAGACGAACGTCCTGCGCGGCAACACCCTGACCGGTCGCACGCCCGACGGCGACGAAATCGAGTTCTCATGGTGGACCCGCCAGGCGGACGACCCCTCAAAGGTCAAAAGAGAGCCGTTCACTCTCAACTCGCTGCGCGAGGACGGTGCTTTCGACTTCGCCGTGTACGCCGCCTACGAGCCTTGCCCGGTCCACCACGTTCACAAGAAAGCGAACGCACATGCCTAACCCGACGATCAGTACGTTCCGGGAGATCACGCCGCAGATCTACTCGTGGAGCACGACCGACCTACCCAAGTACGGCGGCTGGGAAAAGATCGGCTACACGGAGCAGGAGGGTGGCGCACAGGCGCGCATCGCTCAGCAGGCCTCGCAGCTGTCGATCAGCAAAAAGATCGAGTGGGTATTCAAGGCGACCTACATGACGCCCGACGGCGGGAGGTTCACCGATCACGACTTCCACGCATTCCTCAAGCAGCAAGGCATCGAGCGCGACGGCGTCCCGGCGACCGAAGGCCGGCCGAAGCGCACCGAGTGGCACCGTTTCAACGATGCTCCGAAGAGCTCGCGCGAGTACTTCCTCGACTTCGCCTCGGGCAACTTCGAGATCGACACCCCAGGCGTCGTAGCGCAGGACTACGAGCTCCGCCCGGAGCAGAAGGACGCTGTCGCCCAGGCGCTCGAGGCGTTCGGTGCCGGGAAGGCCGAGGTGCTGTGGAACGCCAAACCGCGCTTCGGCAAAACCCTCACCACCTACGACCTCATGCGCGAGCTCGATGCGCGCCGGGTGCTTATCGTGACGAATCGTCCGGCGGTCGCGAACTCGTGGCTCGACGACTTCCTACGCTTCGTCGGCCACCAGACGACCTACCACTTCGTGTCCGAGTCCACGTCGCTGAACGGCCGTCCGACGATGACGAGGGAGCAATGGCGCTCCTACGCTCGCGAGCACCTCGATCAGGACCCCCGCGTCGTTGAGTTTCTCTCGCTGCAGGATCTGAAGGGTTCGATGTACTTCGGCGGAAGCTTCGACAAGCTCAAGCACATCGCGCAGTTCAATTGGGACCTTCTCGTCATCGATGAGGCTCACGAAGGTGTCAACACAACGAAGACCGACGTTGCTTTCGACCAAATCACGCGTAAGTGGACGCTGCACCTGTCTGGCACGCCGTTCAAGGCTCTCGCCTCTGGAAGGTTCGACGAGGACCAGATCTTCAACTGGACCTACGAGGACGAGCAGGTCGCACGCGCCAGGTGGGACGACCCGAACCAAGAGAATCCCTACGAGGCGCTACCTACGCTCAACTTGCTCACTTACCAGGTTTCGCGGATGATTAGCGACCGTCTCGCTGAGGGCGTGGCGATCGCCGAGGACGAGGCGAACATCGACTACGCCTTCGACCTGGGTGAGTTCTTCCGCACAAAGGACAACGGGTTCTTTGAGCACGAGGCGGACGTGCAAGTGTTCCTCGACCGACTGTCTGCAAATGAAAAGTACCCGTTCTCAACGCCCGAGCTGCGTGACGAGATCCGGCACTCGTTCTGGCTGCTCGACCGCGTGGCGTCGGCGAAGGCGCTGCAGCGTCTGCTGAACAAGCACCCGGTGTTCAAGGGTTACAAAGTCGTCCTGGCCGCCGGCGATGGGCGCGGCGCTGACGACGACAGCGATTTGGTGGCCACGAGGGCATCTCTGACGAACGTTCGCGAGACCATCGCAGAGGCCGAGAAGACCGGCGGTAGGACGATCACGCTCTCGGTCGGTCAGCTTACCACGGGTGTGACCGTCCCCGAGTGGACGGCGGTCGTGATGCTCTCGAACGTGACTTCGCCGGCGCTGTACATGCAGGCAGCCTTCCGGGCGCAAAACCCGTGCACCTTCGAACGTGGCGACAAGGTCTTCCAAAAGAAGAACGCCTACATCTTCGACTTCGCTCCCGAGCGCACGCTGACGATCTTCGACGAGTTCGCGAACAATCTTCACACGAACCCTTCGGGCGACCCGGCCGTGCGGCAGGAGAATATCCGCACGCTGCTGAACTTCTTTCCGGTGCTCGGCGAGGACGCCGAGGGTCGAATGGTCGAGCTCGACGCCTCGCAGGTCCTCACATTCCCGAAGGTCTTCAAGGCCCGAGAGGTTGTGCGCCGCGGGTTCCTGTCGAACCTGCTGTTCGCGAACGTCGCCGGGATCTTTCGCTATTCCGAGCACGTCAAGGAAATCCTCGACAAGCTCCCGACCGCCGAGCAGGGCAAGCTCAAAAAGAAAGAGCTCGACCTTCCCGAACCGCTGCCGAACGTCGACCGCGACGGCAACGCCGAGGTCGACATCGAGACCGTCATCAATCCCAAGATCGCCGAGCTGGGCGCTCCGGTGTGGCGCGTCGAGGAGATCCCGACGACCGACCCGCAGGCTCCTACAGCCGAGGTGGCGACTAAGCTCGCGAAGCTAGTCACCGGGAAGACGCGCGACACCCGCGACAAGCTCCAGGCCGAATATGGCCTGACGAACAAGCAGGTCGAGCGCGACGAGAAGGCCACCGAGTCAGAGGTCGTTCGCAAGTATGAACGCGTGCGTGTCGAGCACGAGATCACCTCGAAGCACCTCACCGACGAGCTGGCCGAGGCCCCCACCGAGGCCGACGCCGCCGTGCTGGTCGCGAAGAAGGCCGAGCAGGAGAAGGCCTTCCAGGAAAGCATCGCCGAGATCTTGATGGAGACGACCGAGGCGGTCACCCGGACCGTCGTCGAGCGCGAGGAGAGGAAGAAGGAGCAGAGGCGCGCCGACCAGACCATGGACGACGCACGTTCACACCTCCGTGGCTTCGCTCGTACGATCCCGATGTTCCTCATGGCCTATGGCAACCGGGACATCCACCTGTCGAACTTCGACGACTACACCCCCGACGACGTCTTCGAGGAGATCACCGGCATCAGCGAGACGGAGTTCCGCCTGCTGCGCGACGGGCAGGAGGTGACCGAGGAAGACGGCACCGTTTCCAGGATCCCCGGGCTCTTCGATCAGGCGGTGTTTGACCAGTCGATCCAGGAGTTCCTCGACAAGAAGCAAGCGCTCGCAGACTACTTCGACGACGCGCAGACGGAAAGCATCTTCGCCTACATCCCGCAGCAGAACACCTCCCTCGTCTTCACTCCGCAGCCGGTCGTCAAGCAGATGGTCGACATTCTCGAGGCCGAAAACCCCGGGATCTTCGCGGACCCCGAGAAGACCTTCGCCGACTTGTTCTCCACTGCAGGGCTCTTCCTGATGGAGCTCGTGCGTCGTCTAGACACCGGCCTTTCGGACCAGATCCAGGACCAGGACGAGCGACTCAAGCACATCCTGACCTCGCAGCTGTTCGAGATGAGCCACAACGAGATCCTCCACGAGATCACCCTTGAGGCCGTCTCCGGCGGGGTGCCGGAGCGCAAGAAGTGGCTCAAGAAGTCCGGCCACTTCAGAGTCGGCAACCTCGCGAAGATGACCAGCGCACAGCGCAAGCAGACAATCGACGACATGCTGACGGAAGGCAACTGACCGTGGGAAAAAAGTTCGATGTAGTGATCGGCAACCCTCCCTACCAGGAGGAAGCGCAGGGCGGTGGCACACGTGATACGCCCGTGTACCACCAGTTCATGAATGCCGCTTACGAGGTCGCAAGCAAGGCCGTGCTCATCACGCCGGCGCGCTTCCTCTTCAACGCCGGATTCACTCCGAAGGCGTGGAACCAGAAGATGCTCGCTGACCCTCACCTGACCGTCCCGCATTACACACCCAACAGCGACGAACTGTTTCCCGGCACGAACATCAACGGCGGGATCGCGGTCACGTATCGCGATGAGAATCACGAAGGTGAGCCCATCGGTACCTTCACGCATTACCCGGAGCTCAACACGATCCTCCACAAGGTGGTCGAGTCCGGCATCGTCTCGTTGGACTCGCACATCACGAGTTCTCGCTCGTACCGATACACGGCGAAGCTGTATGACGACAATCCGGAGGCGCGCGAGCTTCGGCCCGCAGGGAACGAAGCGCTGATCAGCACTAATGCGTTCAATCAGTTCTCCTTCCTCTACCGCGTCGAGCACCCCAATGACGGCCAGCAGTACGTGCGGGTTCTGGGACTCGACGGGAAGAAGCGCGCGTCGCGTTGGATCCGTAGTGAGTACGTCACAGGGCCGAAGAACTTCGACATGTTCAAGGTTGTCGCGCCTGCATCCCGGGGGCACCTCGGACAGTTTGGCGGGGAACCCGCGCTCATCCTCGGCGCACCTTTGCTTGCGGAACCACGAGTTGCGGTTACTCAGACCTTCATCACCATTGGCGCCTTCGACACCGAGGCCGAGGCCGAGGCTTGCTTGAAATATGTGAAGTCCAAGTTCGCACGGGCGATGCTTGGCGTACTTAAAGTCACCCAGCACAACCCGGCAAACAACTGGAAGTATGTTCCACGCCAGGATTTCACGGAAACCTCAGACATCGACTGGTCAAAGCCGATCCCGGACATCGACCAGCAGCTGTACGCCAAGTACGACCTCGATCACGTCGAGATTGAATTCATCGAGTCGCGTCTGAAGCCGATGGCCTAACTTTCGCACGCCGCCCCGCCCTCTCCCGCAGGTATATATGCCTTGTCTAGCAGACAGCTACTGTACCGATCAGTCGTGACGCGAGAAGAAGGCACTATGACCGGATCGCTAACCGTATCCGTGCAGCCCGCGATACCCCATTACTGGCTCATCGCATTTGTGGGGGTAGGCGGGCTCTGAAGCCGCCGGATTTGAGCAGGGATCTGGCGATGTAGTTCGTGAGGTTCCGGAACCCGAGCGCACTGCCGCTGAGATGCTCCAGGCGCCCGTTGATCGCCTCGGTGGGCCCGTTTGAGGTGCCGGGCCGGTCGAAGAACGCGAGCACGTCGGTGGCGCGCTGGGTAAGAGTGCGGCCGAGCCGTCGGAGCTCGACCAACGATGCCGGGACACCGTGTGCGATGGAGTCGATGACAGCTTGCAGGAGCTGCTTCCCGGTGTTCTTGTCGGGGCGCCGGTAGGCAGCGATCATGCGCCGGTAGATCCCCCAGGTCGCTTCGACCTCGACATGCTGCTCAACGCTGAACACGGCGTGCAGGCGGGCGTGCTGTCGGTCGGTGAGGAAGTCAGCACCGGTGTGCAGGGTCCGACGTGCACGGTAGAGCGGGTCCCCGGCTCGACCACGGTGGCCGTGCAACGTCTGCTGCACCCGTCGCCGGCACTGTTCCAACGCATCGCCTGCGAGGCGGACGACGTGGAACGGGTCCATCACCGCTATCGCGTCGGGCAACTCTTCGGCGGCGGCGGTCTTGAACCCGGTGAACCCATCCATCGCGACGACATTGACGCCGTCCCGCCAAGCCTGCGGGCGGTTCGCGAGCCAGTCTTTGAACGCCTGCTTCGAGCGGCCGGGAACCATGTCGAGCAGCCTGGCTGGCCCGGTGTTGGTGCGGTTCGGGGTGAGGTCGATGATGACGGTGACGTATTTGTCACCGTAACGGGTGTGCCGCCAGACGTGCTCGTCGACGCCGATCGTGGTGATGCCGTCGAAGCGGGCAGAATCATCGATCAGGACCCGTCTGCCCTCCGTCAGGACGGCGTTGTTCGCGGTGTCCCAGGACACCCCGAGCCCGGCAGCGACCCGGGACACGGTGAGATGGTCGATCACGACGCTGGCTAGTGCCCACCGCACCCCGCCCCGCCCCGCCCCGCCCCGGCCCGGCCCGGCCCGGGAGAGCTTCGCTCGTTCTGGCGCCGCCTGGCTCGTGTCCTCTCGCCAACTGCGTCCACAGTGCCCGCAGTGCCCGCACCGATACCGGCGCACCCGAACCAGCAGCGTGGTGGGGCGATGTCCGAACGGTTCGTGCGCCAGCCGACGCGTGAGTGTCCGCGCGATGTCCCTTCCGCGCCGCACCGGTGGCACCAGGGATCCAGGACCGACCGCCGGCATTCGATCACCGCCCGGTCGAGGTCGAGGCATTGCCCGACTGCGGTCAAGCCGAGTTCATCGAGGCGGCAGAACGAAGTCAGGTCAGGGGTGACGAAGGTAGCGTGGGACCACGTCGAGGTCTTCCGGCAGTGGCTGGCATAGGAACCTCCATCATCGGGAGACCTCGACCCTCACCCCGCCACCGACGCGCCCACCACAGACACCGCAGCTACCCCCTCAACTGCGGAGAGCGCTATTACTCGTTTGAAGAGGTACTGGCCCACGGCCGGGAGCCCGACAATATTCAGTCGGTACGTAACGTTTGGGTATACCCCAGCGCCACAGTCGCGGCTAGCTGTGCGCCTGTGGTTCTAGGGTCCTCCTCGGGCCTTTGCCACACATCTGCGAGCTGATCTAGAGTTTCAGCGGCGTAAAGCGGTGGCGAGGCCCGTTAGCGCAGACTGACGTGAAGGCGAATGTTTCGCAGCGCATACACGAGGGACAGGCGAGGGTGCCCGGGACACCGGGTCGGACGAGCTCTGGCTGACCATGCTGCCGAGGAGGAGGTAGCCGCGGTGCGGCGATCGAGCGATCGTTGCCGCAACATCGTGGCGCGAAGCCGCGATCCGGAGACGAGAGTCGCCATGACGGCATTTCATAGCGACTACGATCATCGCTAGCGTGTGCCGAAAGCCCGCGTTCATGAAGTTGAAGGGGAACAGCTTGGCCCAGCTCAGTGCTCATGAAATGTCCGTCTCGAAGATTTTCAGCTCTGATTATCAGTTCCAAATTCCGGAATATCAGCGGCCGTACTCTTGGGGAGGAGCGCAGGCTCGTCAGCTGCTCGACGATCTCAGCGATGCGCTCGCTCGAGAGACCGCAACCGAGCCGTACTTCCTCGGGTCGCTCGTTCTTATCAAGAGCGATGATTCGCCGTTCGCCGAAGTGATCGACGGGCAGCAGCGACTCACGACACTAACGATCTTGCTGTCGGTGCTCCGTGCACTGTCAACTGGGGATTTCGCATCTGCACTGAGCGCCCTAGTGATCGAACCGGGAAACAGCTTGCTCGACCTCGAGCCGAAGCCGCGGCTGCGTATTCGCGACCGCGACGCCGAATTCTTCCAAACCAGGGTCCAGCAGGCCTCCGATCTCGCAGGACTGATGTCCACACCGGATGGAGCCCTCGCAACCGACGCGCAGAAGAACATCCGTGACAACGCGCGTCTCCTTCACGAGGTCCTCCGGGATTGGGAGGATGGACGTCGTGTGGCGCTCTCGAAGCTCATCAGCTCCCGCACTTACCTCGTCGTCGTAACGACCCCAGACATCGCGAGTGCGCACCGGATTTTCAGTGTGATGAACTCGCGCGGTCTTGACCTGTCGGCCGCTGACATTTTCAAATCAGACGTGATCGGCAGTCTGCCACCCGAATCGAGAAGCGTCTTCGCCAACAAGTGGGAAGAGGCGGAGATCGACCTCGGTCGAGCATCGTTCCAAGACCTCTTCGCACACATTCGAACGATCTACTCGATGACGCGGCCCACCAGAGAGCTACTTCAGGAGTTTCCGGAGCAGGTGCTTCGGCGGTTCCTGCCCGGCGACGGGTCGACGTTCATCGACGACGTTCTGCTGCCCTATGCAGACGCCTCCGCGATCATCGACAACGAGAACTACTCCTGGCCGCACGACGCCGAAGTCGTCAATAACTGGCTTCGTACCCTTAACCAACTCGACACCGGCGACTGGCGCCCTGTCGCTCTGTGGCTGTTGAAGCGGCACTCGGAGGACCCCATCCAGCTTATCGAGCATCTCTCTCGACTCGAACGATTGGCTGCCTCGATGCTCATCCGCCGGGAGTACGCGACCCCGCGCGGGACCCGATATGCCAACCTCCTCCGGAGCCTCACCGCTGGGCTCGGAATCGACTCCCCGGAGTACGAACTTTCGGACGACGAGCGGCGAGAGACTCTTGCTCAACTGCGCGGACCGATCTACAAGTCTGCGCCGGTCCGTCGCTATGTTCTGCTCCGCCTGAACGACCTGCTCAGTAGCACGAGCATGCAATTCAATCCGAAGATCATTACCGTCGAGCATGTTCTTCCGCAGTCGCCAGCAGAGGGCTCGATCTGGAGCGAGCTGTTCGACGACGAGCTCCGCGACCACTGGACGCATCGGCTTGCGAACCTGGTGCTCCTCGACCGCAAGAAGAACTCTGAGGCGCAGAACTACGAGTTCGAGACCAAGAAGAAGCGGTATTTCAAGTCAGCAAGCGGTGTCACGACCTTTGCAATCACGGTCGGGGTCTTGAATGAGCCGGTCTGGACGCCCGAGCGGTTGGAGGAACGCCAGAGAGAGTTGCTCCTCAAGCTCGCGGCTGCCTGGGATATAGAGCGCACTGAAGACGGCACGTCGCTCGTCGACCTCGACGAGTTCGCCCTCTCTGCCCCGACCGTCCGCACAGGGCCAGGACGGCCGAGGACAACCGTTCGAGATCTCATCGCCGCGGGGCTAATCGAAGCTGGTGCGACCCTCGTGTGGGAACGACCGAGAGTCGGCGACCAGTACAGCGCCGTCGTTCAGGCAGACGGCTCCTTCGAGCTGCCTGACGGTCGGACGTTCGACACTCCCTCCCGGGCGGCTCGCGAGGCAGCCCAGGTTCCCACCGTGGATGGGTGGCGTAAGTGGACTCTTCCCGACGGCCGCAGGCTTGACGATCTTTGGCGTCTGCACGAGGGGCGTCGAACACAAGAGTCTGTCACCCAGCACTAGATTCGCACTAGACCAAAACTCCGGCCACGACCCCGCTGGATCGAAAGGACACACGTTCATGCTCCCGAAGTCCCCAGGCGACGCCGACCACGAGCGGGCGATCGATAGTGAACCGTTCCTGACAGCAAATGCAAAAGCGAAGGGTCGGTACGGACGGTTCAACCTCGCCGTGGTCGGGGGCACTGGCGTAGGCAAATCTTCCCTTGTAAACGCGATCTTCGGCCGTGATCTCGCGAAAGTCGGCAAAGGACTCCCAGTCACAGAGGGTGTGCACTACTACTCTGATGAGGCGCTCGGGGTATGGGACTTCGAGGGGTTCGAGATCGGCTCGTCCAAGTCGCCGGCAGGTTCACTGCGCGACCACCTCAAGATCGTTGCCAGCAAGCCCACCAAGGAACAGATTTCAGTGGTGTGGTTTTGCGTGAATTCGACTGCGGACCGGCTCACACACGCCGACATCGAGATCATCCGTGAGTTGGACACCGCTGGCCTCCCAGTCATACTCGTACTGACGAAGGTCGACTGGAGGAAAACGGTCACTGGTAAATTCAAGGCGCCGGAAGGTGTGCAGGAGTTCCAGGCCTGGCTCGAAGCGCCTACTGATGCGGACGGGCGAGAGGTTGATTTGCCCGTCAAGAGCGTCGTACTCACGTCCGTTGTCGGGAAACACGGGAAGGGTGCGGGCCACGGGCTCGGTGATCTGCTCGTCGAGACACTTGCACTATCACCCGATGACACCAAGGATGCGTTTCGTGTCGCTCAGCGACTCAATCTTCCTTGGAAACGCCAGCTGGCCCGACCGGTTATCGCCGCGTCTGCGTCCGCTGCTGCCGCGGCGGCCGCGGTCCCGATCCCAATAACTGACGCGCTCACACTCGCGCCGATTCAGCTCACGATGATGGGCCGGATCGCCGCGATCTACGATCTGGATTTCAAGACGATGATGTCGGTTTCCACTGTGGCTCAGCTCAGCGCGCAACTCGCTGGACGCGCGTTGGCGCGCAGCTTCATCAAGCTCCTACCGGGAGCGGGCTCGGTGGTCAGCGCATCCGTCGCCGCAGCACTCACGGCCGCAGCCGGTGAAGGATGGATGCGGCTGTGCGAGGGCATCCATACCGGCAAGGTTGATATCTCAAGGATCGACGAGGCCTGGCAGGACTACAGCCCGACGCTCGTGAAGGTCATCCGGAATCTGGTCGATCAGCGAGCGTCGAAGGTCGAACCCGTAGTTGACTCCGACGCTGGCTCGTCTATGCGCTCGTAGGCATCTCGAATCAGGTCCGTCACGTCTAGGCCAGCGCGCAGCACATTGCGAACATGCACTGTGGAGGAATTCGTGTGCTCCACTCTGCGCCCGATGCTAATGGTCTCGTCGCGACTCAATTCTCGCGCCCAGATCAGGTCGTAGGTCGCGGCGTCGAAGAGCAGGAAGAGCGCTTCTTCGAACTCCCATGACCGAAACGCGGAGAATGCTTGCGTTCGTCTATCGAGAGGATTGATAACTCTTGCCTTCACTTGAACACGGTGCCCGTCAGGTCGTCGCAGGTCGTAGCTCTTCTCCGAATTCGGCGCGAGCGCACCGCCGTACGCGCGCAGCGCGAGTGACTCGGCGAGGTCACCGAGCGGGGAATTGCGAGTTCTGACGAGTCCGCGGCGGAGGAGCTCGTCGAGGACACCAACGTACGAAGCGAGCAGCTGGCGGACGGTGAGCTCTGAGGGCTCGAATGGTAGCTGCGTTGCTGGCATGCGCTCAGCCTATGGAAGGGCATCGCAATCGCAGCCAATGGTGACGACGCGATCCACCAGAACGAGTACTCCTGGCGCACGTCGATCCGTGGCTCTTGAACGCAACTCCGGCCAACCCATCGTGAATCGAACAAGAGCGAGGGCGCCGGGAGCTCCACCTCGGGATGACCCGGACACGCAACGGCCTGTGGGTTGACGCGCGTAGCGGAGTGATGCGCGGCGCTGAGCACGGTCAGACCGGTCCCTGCAGCGCTTGCAGGGTAGACTCCGCCGTCGCCGGCTCATTGAACGCGACGACGAACGTTCGCCCGTCCCGCACCTCAATCCGCACACCTATCTCTCCGCCCACCGAGTACAGCCGTCCCTTCGAGTTCCGGGCCGACCCCTTGATCCCCCATCCGCCGAAATCGGCGTAGGCGTCGATCCGGACGACGGTGATCTGAATGAGGTCATGACGAAGCAGCCGTGTCCTTCAGAACGGGGATAATCCCACCGTGATCCACTCCAGCGAGCACTCGACGAAGGCAGCCGCTCGCGTGACGAGCACCATGGCCCAGAGGACTCCCGCGAGGACGAGAGCGAGACCGATGAGCGACCAGGCGCCGAACCCGTGTGCCGCAGCCCCCGCAGTGCACATAACCCCGACTGGGGCAAATATGAAAAGCGCCCCGATCGCGGCGCCGCGGTCCGCCGGGCTGCGGAACGCCTTGTCAGTCTCACCCACTTCGCCTCCTCGTTGACCACGCTATGTATGGGATGTTTCAGCGGTCACACAAGAACGTACCGTCTTCCTAAGCAGAAGCCGGTCCGTAACTCATCGCTCAGCATTGGTGCGAACTGAGTCGCCAAGAGCCGATCGAATGAGCGGGTGAGAGTCCCAGGCCGGACGCGGCGTGCAGCCGACGACCTGATGGGTCGAGGCAAGACAAACGGAAGGCGCGGCACCAACCGGCACCGCGCCTCCCGTCGATCATCACGTCGTCAACTCACCAAGTGAGCACGAACCGCCCCCGCGTCCCCCCGGCCTCCAACCGCTCATGCGCCTCCACAGCCCGCGCAGCCGGAAGCACCTCAGCGACCCGCGGCGTCAAGGTCCCACTCTCCGCCGCATGCCGCAGCTGCTCGAGCTTGTCGAACGACCGGTACTCCGAGAACACCATCACCTGCACGAATGCGATCCCCCGAGCCCCGTTGCCCTGCCACCCCCGCACGTCGAAGAAGACTCCCCCGTCACGAACGGCGTCGACGACCTCGTCGCGCTGCACGGCAGCATCGGCGAGCGCATCGACCCCGCCCGGCACGAGTTCACGGACAGCGGAGGCGAAGGAAGCTCCTCGCGGCACCACGTGGTCCGGCCCGAGCGACCGGACGAGTGCTTCATCGGCCGGAGCAGCATCTGCGATGACGGTCAGCCCGGCGGCCTTCGCCAGCTGCACCACGTAGTTCCCGAGCAGCCCCGCGGCCCCGGTCACGGCGAGCGTCTGCCCCGGCGCGAGCGAGGCGTGCGACAGGATCTGCAACGCCGTCAGCCCGTTCATCGGCACCGTGGAGGCGAGCGGAAGAGACGTCCCGCGAGGGATCCGCGTGAACGACCCCACCGGCGCGACGAGCTCCTGCACGTAGGCGCCACCGTGGGCGCTGAGCGGCAGCGCCATCGCCATGACCTCGTCGCCGACCTGCCATCCGGTGACGTCGGGCCCGACCTCGTCGATGACGCCGGCGGCGTCCATCCCCGGCACGTACGGCGGCGAGGCCTGCGAGCTGTCCCGCTGCCCGGCACGCACCCCCGTGTCGGTCGGGTTCACGGCGAACGCCTGCACCCGGATCCGCACGGATCCCGCACCGGCGTGCGGCTCCGGCACCTCGTGGACGGCGAGGGCCTCGGGCCCTCCGAACTGTTCGACTCCGACGACCTGCATCCTCCCGGTCTACGCGCACGTTGCTTGACGCAACCTGACGCGACCACCCCACGGCCTGGAGGCCCGGCATCAACCCGCCCCGCGCCTCCCGCCCGTCAGGGGGTGCGGTCCACGGCACGTGGTGCGCCATGCTGGCACCGTGCGTCTCGACGAACTCCTCACCCGGTCCGACGGTCCCGCGATCGCCGAGGAGCTCGGCGCTCTTCGCCGACCCGCCCGGTACGTCCTCGAGGGCATCCACCAGGAGTCCCGGCAGAAGTACTGGCAGTTCCGCGTCGACATCGACGAGGCCGCGCAGACCTGGACCCTCGTGCGCCAGCGGGCCAAGCCGGTCTCCTACCGCGACGGCGTGCTGCACGACCCCGACGACGGCCCGGACGAGATCTCGTTCGCCCGGAGCATGGTCTCCGATCCCGTCGTCCGGATGGCCGTGCCCGACCTGATGCTCCGATGGGGTCGCGGCCCCGAGAGCTTCCACCCGATCCTGGTCCAGCACATCGGCGAACACTCGATCCTGGTGACCTTCGAGCACCGCGGGGACCCGGCGACCCGCGCGACACTGGTGGTCGACGAGCGCGACGGCATCGCCCGCCGCTTGTCGGAGTACGGCGAGGACACGATCATCACGAGCGTGCGGACCGCCGAGCCGGACGAAGTCCTGCCCCGCGCCCGCTTCGTGCAGCCGACGGACTGGGTCCGGCCGCAGTACTGAGACGGTGACGGTTTCGGTTCACGATCCCCGACGATCGCGAACCAGAACCGTCAGCGGCCGGAAACCGAACCACCTCCCCCGCCGGCACCATCCCCCGATCGGACGATGCCGAGACCACCGCCCCGACCGATCCCCCACGGCCACCGGGCGGCGAAGCTGGACCCATGCCCGAGTCCCCCGCCATCGAGGTCCAGCACCTCGGCAAGCAGTACGCCACCGGCAAACGTGCCGTGGACGACGTCTCCTTCACGATCGACCGGGGCGAGACCTTCGCGCTCCTCGGCCCCAACGGTGCCGGCAAGTCCACGACGGTCGAGATCCTCGAGGGGTACCGCTCCCGCACCGCCGGAGAGGTCCGCGTCCTCGGTCACGACCCGACACGGACGAGCCGCAGCCACAACGCACGCATCGGCATCGTCCTGCAGACCAGCGCGGAGTCCCCGAACGTCACCGTCGCCGAGCAGCTGAACCACTTCGCGACGCTGTACCCGAAGCACCGCAGCGTCGAGGAGCTCCTCACCGCGACTGGGCTCGAAACGCAGCGCAACACCCGCATCAGCCGCTTGTCGGGTGGCCAGCGCCGCCGCGTCGACGTCGCCCTCGGCATCATCGGCCGCCCGGAGGTCCTGTTCCTCGACGAACCGACCACGGGCTTCGACCCCGAGGCCCGTCGGCAGTTCTGGGATCTCCTGCGCCGGGTGCAGCACGAGGGCACGACGATCCTGCTCACCACGCACTACCTCGACGAAGCCGCCCAGCTCGCCGACCGGGCGGCGGTCATCGCCGACGGGAAGCTCCTCGACCTCGCACCCATCGACGAGATCGGCGGCGCCGAGGACCGCATGCCCCGGGTCCGCTGGCGTGACGACGACGGCGGACACCACGACGAGCGCACGACCGACCCGACGGCGCTCATCCGCAGCAGCACCACACCCATGCACGACCTCGAAGTCATCCGTCCGTCCCTCGAGGACGTCTACCTCGACATGGTGGGACAGAAATGAAGACAGCGACGAGCCGCATCTCGTACGAGATCCGCACCTACTTCCGCGCCCCCGACGCGGTCTTCTTCACCTTCCTGTTCCCGATCATCATGCTGGCGCTGTTCTCGGTGGCGTTCTCCGGCGCCGCTGACATCCAGGCCGGTCCGGACGTCAGCGTCGACTACGCCACCTACTACCTGCCCGGCCTGGTGGCGACGGGCATCCTGCTCTCCGGCACGCAGTCGCTCGGCGTCGACATCGCCACCGAGCGCAGCGACGGCACGTTGAAGCGCCTCGGCGGCACACCGCTGCCCGTCCTGTCGTACTTCGTCGGCAAGATCGGGATGGTCCTCGTCACCACGCTCGTGCAGACGGCCCTGCTGCTGGCGATCGCGAGCCTGGTGTTCGGCGTCGACCTGCCGACCGACGCGAGCAACTGGGGTGTCTTCGCCGGGGTGATGGTCCTCGGCATCGCCACCAGCTGCGTCCTCGGCATCGCGGTCTCGGCGCTCCCCCGCGAGGGCCGGCGCGCCACCGCCACCATCGTCCCGATCGTCCTGGTGCTGCAGTTCATCTCCGGCGTCTACCTGCCCTTCACGCAGCTCCCCACCTGGTTGCAGGACGTCGCCTCCGTCTTCCCCCTGCGCTGGATGGCGTCCGGCATGCGGTCCGTCTTCCTGCCCGGTGCGTTCGAGTCGGGTGAGCCGGGAGGCGCGTGGCACCTCGGCCTCGGAGCCCTCGTGTTGGCAGCGTGGCTGGTCCTGGGCACGGTGGCCTGCCTGCTGACGTTCCGGTGGAACCGCAAGGACGCCTGATGGCGCCCCGCTGGTGGGATGCTGGGCACATGAGCGGTGAGACGTGGATGCGCAACCGGTGGTTGCACGTCTTCTTCGCGGGCACGATGCTCCTCACCGCCGTGATCACCGTGTTCGGGTGGTCCCCGTGGGGTACCCGCTGGCCGGCCTTCACCGCGGTCGTGGTGCTCCTCGTCGCCTACGTCGTGTTCGGCCACCGCGGCTACGACAGCCCCCGTGCCGCAGCGGCCTTCCTGCCGCTGGTCCTCGTCGCCGCCCTGGTGCTGCCCGCCGTCGTGCCGAGCACCGCGTTCGTGCAGTGCATCGCGTTCCCGCTGGTCTGGGTGCAGTCCGAACGGGTCCGGACCGCCGTCCTGCTCTCGGTCGCGGTCGGCGTCGCGAGCGGCATCGGCCTGCAGGTCTCCGGCGGCCCGGACGCCCTCGTCAGCACCGTGCTCATCGAGGGCATCAGCGTGATCGGTGCC
Organism: Curtobacterium sp. VKM Ac-2852; assembly: GCF_013205045.1. Classification (NCBI taxonomy): domain Bacteria; kingdom Bacillati; phylum Actinomycetota; class Actinomycetes; order Micrococcales; family Microbacteriaceae; genus Curtobacterium; species Curtobacterium sp. VKM Ac-2852. The sequence continues at coordinate 22,973 of NZ_JABMLI010000002.1, read as the reverse complement.
TGCGCGATGGGCGTGTGGATCTCGAGCGTCGCCGGCCTGTCCGAGGAGCGCCGCCAGCTCCTCGACGAACTCCGCGCCACCCAGCAGTCCCTCGCCGATGCCCACCGCAGCGCGGGTGTCGCGAGCGAACGGGAGCGCCTGGCCCGCGAGATCCACGACACCGTCGCGCAGAACCTCGCCGGCATCGTCATGCTCACCGAACGTGCCCGCAAGGACCTGGCGAACGACCGCGGTGCCGCGCTCGACGAACGACTGGTGGTCCTCGAAGAGTCCGCGCGTGCCGCCCTCGAGGATTCCCGCGCCCTCATCGCCGCCGGGGTCGCCGGTGCCACGAGCGGCAGCCTGGCCGGGGCCCTGCACCGTCTGGCGGAGCGCTACACCCGCGAGACCGGCACGCCCGTCGCCGTCGACGCGACCGACGGCCCGCTCGACCGCGACGCCCAGGTCGTGCTGCTCCGGGTCGTCCAGGAGTCCCTCGCGAACATCCGTGCGCACGCCGATGCCGGCTCCGTCCGCATCGTCCTGCAGCACGCGCCCGAACAGGTCGGCGTCCGTGTGACCGACGACGGCGTCGGGTTCGACACCGGCGTCCCGACAGCCGGGCACGGTCTCCGGGGCCTCCACGAACGGTTGTCGCTCTCCGGCGGTGCCTGCACGATCACGAGCAGCCCTGGCGGCGGCACCGTCGTCGACGCGAGCCTGTCCACCGGAGCCGAGCCGGGCCTCCCGGCCGTCGATCGTCACCCCGTGGCGGAGGTGAACCGGTGATCCGCGTCGTGGTCGCCGACGACCACCCGATCGTCCGGTCGGGCATCGTGGCCCTGCTGCAGGACGCCGACGACGTCGAGGTCGTCGGCCAGGCCAGCGACGGCCGCGCCGCGGTGACGGTGGCGCTGGCCGAACGCCCCGACGTCGTGCTCATGGACCTCCGGATGCCCGTGCTCGACGGCGATGCGGCGACGGCGCAGATCCTCGCCGCCGACCCCGGCGTCCGCGTCCTGATCCTGACCACGTACGAGTCCGACGACCAGATCCTCGCGGCCATCGAGGCCGGCGCCACCGGCTACCTGCTCAAGGCCGCCCCGGAGTCCGAGATCCTCGCCGGCGTCCGGGCGACCGCACGGGGCGAGACCGCGCTCGCGCCCTCCGCGGCCGCAGCGCTCGTCCGCCGAGCGACAGGCGCGCTCCCCGCCGCCGCCGGCCCGTCGCTGACCCCGCGCGAACTCGACGTCCTGCGCCTCGTCGCCCAGGGCAACAGCAACCCGGCGATCGGCCGCGCGCTGTTCCTCAGCGAGGCCACGGTGAAGACGCACCTCGGGCACGTGTTCGAGAAGCTCGGCGTGAACGACCGCACGCGCGCGGTGACCCGCGCGATGGAGCTCGGTCTGCTCCGCTGACACCTCGTCGATCTATTCGCTCTTGACGAAGCTGAGTTCGAACGGCGAGAATCCGCCCGGACTACTGAGCCTTCGACCCGTCCGGCGCGCTGAAGACCGCCAGCACGGATCGGAGGACGGACCCGGACGGCATCGGCTCCAGACGCACCCGTCCGTCGTCCAGCACATCGCGGCGGAACCATCCAGCAGCACCGGCAGCGATGACGTCCAGCCCGTACGGCGTCCGGTCTCCCCACAGACGGAGGCGGATCCAGACGGGCTCACGCCACAGGCGATCTGCCACGAACCCGGAGATCGGGGCGGCACCGTCGGGCATCCCGATTGACGCGATCCGTGCGTCGACGACCTGCGCCGGCAGGACGAGTTCGTCGTCGCTGGCGATCGCCCAGGCCGGCGAGACCCGCGCCCAGGCGAGCAGGTGCCCGACGGCGCGGCCCGCGGGCACCACGTCGTACTGCGCGATGGTGTCGTCACGCAGCCGGTCGTCGACCAGGTCGGCGACGTTGCCTCGTGCGCGCACCAGCGCGGTGTCGCCGCCGAGCCACATGCTCCACTCGACCGAGCGACCAGCGTGGTCCGCCGCGGCTCCGTACCGGTAGCCGGGTCGTTCGAGCAAGTTCGCGATCCGCTGCCCGTCGCCGACGAGCGCACCGAGCGCGCCGGTGAGACCTGCCTCGGCGAGTTCGACGCCCTCGGGCGACCGGCGCTTCCCGCGCGAGATGATGCCCCGGCCCCGCAGCGACCACAGGTGCTGGAGCGCTTCGTCGCTGAGCATCCAGCGGCCCACCGGGCGGGGCTGGGCGAGGACGACACCGTCGAGGGCTTCGAGTGTCGCGCCGATCCGGTCCGATGCGCCCGGATCGATCCGTGGCGACGCCGACGGGTTGTCGTCGGGGACGTCGGAGTGGTCGATGCGTCCGGTCGGCGGGTCGTCGTCGTCCGTCCCGGTGTCGGCGATCGATGCCGCCGCCAGCACACTCCGGAAGAACGGGACGAAGTCGATGAACTCCTCGACCGCACAGCTGCCGGTGACGTGCACCTGGTGTCGACCGATCACGGCGATCCACTGGCGCACCAGCACCGTGGTGTGCTCCGCTTCGTAGCCCCACTCGACGGTCCGGGACGGCACGCCGAGCACGTCGTCGAGGTCGTTCGGTTCGACCGCGAACACCTGTGCGCGAGGCTGCAGCGCGAGGATCGACGCGATCGCGTTCGACGACACCACGTGCAGTGGGGCCTCGGCGAGCTCCGTGGTCAGCACGATGTTGGGGCGGAACCTCGCATCGGGGACCTCAGGCGCGGCGAGGACGACGACGTTGTCGGACGACTCGATCCGTTCCCAGTTCGACGGCGATGGCAGGCTCAGCGGCCCGACCTCGGTCGGAGCGCTCACCGTTCACGCTCCACGCGGTACCAGCGGGGCTGAAGCCGTCGCGGAACGCCGGACAGCAGGATCCACAGGCCGAGCGCACCGGTCACGGCGGCGGCGACCGCGAACACGAAGGAGAACCCGAAGACCGGCGTTCGGATGAAGCTCGCCGCGAGTCCCATCGACAGCACCGCGAGTCCCAACCAGAACCACCCGAAGACGACGTTCTGGTGGAGCCGACCGATCCACGAACGCCAGACGCCGGCGTAGGCCAGCGCTCCGAGGCCGCCGAAGAGGAGCCCGATGGCGAACAGCACGACGACGAACCCGAGCGGGGTCATCCGAACACCTTCTTCCACGTGTCTCGCACCCATCGCTGGGCTTCGGACCCATCGTAGAAGTTCTCCTTGCCCCAGGTGCCGAGTGCTTCGCCTGCTTCGCCGCCCGCCCAACCTCCGGCAGCACCGCCGACGACCCCGCCGACGGCTCCACCGAGCGCGCCCACACCGATCGTCCCGATGACCGGCAGGACGACCGTGCCCCCGCCCGCTCCCACTGCCGCACCGGCAGCGGCACCGACCGATGCGCCGACGGACGCGCCGATGGTTCCGAGGATGACCGAGGGCCCGCCGACGATGACGACGTTCTCGAGGCTGCTCTCGATGCGCTGTGAGGTCGACCACTCCGGGTGTTCTTCCTCGTCCTCGACCCACTGCTCCTGGCCGGCGGAGTAGAGGGTGAGCGCGGCGCCCCCGATACCGAGCGCTTTTCCGAGGTGCTTCGCCCAGGTCGGGAGCGCACCGCGCGACACCTCGGGATCGGTGACGAACGTGCTGTGACTCGACGTCGGTCCGGTGAGCCGGAGTTCGGGCGGCGTCGGAGGATGCGGCGAAAGCACACCGCTCGGCGTCTTCCAGTACTTGACGCCGTTCTCCATCTCGTCCCACATGGGGATCGTCAGCTGCACGTTGATCGACGATTCCGGCACGACGTGGATGCGCCGCCACCGCTCGAGCGCGCCCTCCGCGACCGACGATCCGACACCGACACCGGTGCCGACGACACCGGATCCGCCGACGACGTCGACGAAGGACTGCACGGCGGTCTTGCTGTACTTCTCGAGCCGACCGAGTGCGTCGGCGCAGTCCTGGTCGGCCTGCTGCGCGTTCGCGTTGAAGGTCGCGATGAGCTCTCGGACGTGACTCGACGACGTCGCGGGATCCGGGCCGGGGGTCGGGGACGGTGTGGGTTCCGCGCTGTTCGAATCGGGCTGCTGCGCCGCTTGCCGCTCCGCCTCGTTGGCATCGGCGATGTCCGTGAGGATCGAGGCCCGTCGGGTCTGCAGCCCGGACACGGTCGACGCGTAGGTCTGCAACGCCGTCGCCGCGAAGTCCGCGTTCTGCTTGATCATCTCGGCGATGAGTGCAGGGTTGTTCATCGCGTCGAGCACGATGTCACGTTCGGGCGTCTGGTAGACGTCGGCGGCGGCGAGTCCCTTCCACTCGGTCGACACCGCCTCGACCCGCGCGACGACGTGTGATCCGAAGGTACCGAGCGCGGTGGCCGCCGATTCGAGTGCAGCAGGGTCGGGCAGTTCCTGCAGGTCGCTCGTGGAGATCACTGCGGGATACCGTTCTCGTAGGTCGCCGCCATCTGCTCGTCGCCGGCCTCGTAGGCGCCGATGGCTTGTCGCGTGGCACTGATCGCCCGCTCGATGTGCTGCTGGGCGGCGAGCAGGTCGATCTCGAACGGGTTCGACTGGATCGACGCGAGCTTCGCCGCGGTCGAGGGCCCGTGTCCGCCGAGCGCCGCGAGGGCGTCGCTCAAGGCCGACACGAGGTCCGTCTCGAGGGTCGGGAACTCCTGGGTCTCCCCTTCCGCGTTGTCGATGGCACCGCGCGCGGGTCCCGGGTCGATTCGCCAACCATCAGTCACGTTCTGCTCCCCCTGTCGTGATGCCCGTCCACGATAACGAGTCCGGCGCGCGCGGGCGAGCTTCTGTCGCTCACCGCTGGTCGTCCCCGGGATCATCCAGAGGACACCGTCCGCGTTCACGTGACTCCCCGTCTTGCAAGGCCGATGTCCTCCATTGCACGGTCGATCGGAAGGCGGCATCGTCCTGATCCTGACCACGTACGAGTCCGACGACCAGATCCTCGCCGCCATCGAGGCCGGCGCCACCGGCTACCTGCTCAAGGCCGCCCCCGAGTCCGAGATCCTCGCCGGCGTCCGGGCCACCGCACGGGGCAACAGCAACCCGGCGATCGGCCGCGCGATGGAGCTCCAGCTCCTGCCGCGAGTCCCCGGTCCGCCCGTCACCGGAAGCGGGTGTACCGTCAGGTCGTCAGCATGCTGACCATCTGAGAGGAACCACTGGAATGAGCGCTCCCGCCGCAGCACCACTCACCACGCCGGACCGTCGTCGCTGGCTCGGCCTGGTCGTGATCAGCCTCGCCGTGGCGCTCATCATCGTCGACTCCACGATCGTCAACGTCGCGATCCCGAGCATCGTCGCCGACCTCGACATCGGCTCGACCCTGGTGCAGTGGGTGCAGGAGAGCTACACGCTCGTGTTCGCCGCCCTGCTGCTCGTCTTCGGGTCCGTGGCCGACCGGTTCGGCCGCCGACGCCTGCTCACCACCGGCGTCATCGTGTTCGCGGTGGCGTCGGTGCTCGCCGCGCTCTCGCCGACCGGTGAGCTCCTCGTCGTGTCCCGCGTGCTGCAGGGCATCGGCGGCGCGATGGTCCTCCCCACCACGCTCTCGATCCTCAACGCGACGTTCACCGGCCGGGAGCGTGGCATCGCCTTCGCCGTGTGGGGCTCGACGATCGGCGGCATGGTCGCGGTCGGCCCCCTGCTCGGCGGCTGGCTGACGACGGACTTCTCGTGGCGGTGGGCCTTCGGCATCAACGTCCCGATCGTCGCGGTCATCCTCGTCGGGCTCGCCGTCGCCGTACGGGAGTCGCGAGACGCCCGGCACACCGGCCGCATCGACCTCGTCGGAGCGCTGCTGTCCGTGATCGCGAGTGCCGCCCTGGTGTTCGGGCTCATCGAGGGCCGCACCTACGGCTGGTGGACCCCGTCCTCGACGTCGCTCACCATCGGCTCGTGGTCGTGGGACGGCCCGATCTCCCCGATCCCCGTCGCGTTCGTCGTGGCCGTCCTCGCCGGAGTCGCCTTCGTGGTCCGTTCCCTGCGCCGGCAGCGGGCCGGACGCTCGACCCTGATCGCACTCGACCTGTTCCGCATCGGCTCGTTCCGGAACGGTTCCGTCGCAGCGCTCATCGTGTCGCTCGGCGAGTTCGGCATCATCCTGTCGCTGCCGCTCTGGCTGCAGAACGTGCTCGGGTACTCCGCCCTGCAGACCGGCTTCGTGCTGCTCGCACTGGCGATCGGGTCGTTCGTCGCGAGTGGGTTCGCCGCCACGGTCGGGCAACGCGTCGGAGCACTGCCGATCGTCCGGATGGGCATCGGCGCCGAGATCGTCGGGGTCGCCGCGATCGGGTTCGTCGTGACGTCGTCGACGCCGTGGTGGGCGATCGTGCCGTGCCTGTTCGTCTACGGGTTCGGCGTCGGGCTCGCGACGGCCCAGCTCACCGGTGTCGTACTGCAGGACGTCCCGGTCGAACGCAGCGGTGAGGCGTCCGGGGCCCAGAGCACCGCGCGCCAGATCGGCTCGGCGCTCGGCATCGCCGTCCTCGGCACCGTCCTGTTCACCTCGACCGGCAGCATCCTGGAGCACCGTCTGCAGGACGCGGGCACCCCGGCCGCCACCGCGACGAAGATCGCCGACGCCGTGGTGCAGTCCTCCGGCGGAGCCATCTCCGGCCTCGACGGGGCCACCCGTGCCGACGCCGCCGACGCGTTCTCCGACGGCACCCGCGCCGCCGCGTTCTCCGCCGCCGGCTTCCTGGTCATCGGCCTCGGCGCCACCCTGCGCGTCCGCGCTCCGCGACGCCCCGACGACGAGGAGCAGGCGTGACCGGAGACCCCGTCCTGCAGCGCTCCTGACGGTTCTGGTTCACGATCCCCGAGGATCCTGAACCGGAACCGTCACCGCGCGGACACGAACCCGCGTGCCCCGCGCCGTGGACGCGACCACCGACGAAACGGGAGGCACGGTGCCTGCCCGCACCGTGCCTCCCGTCCGCTCCGGCGCGCGCCCTGCCATCGCGACGCGCGCCCGCTCAGGCCCCCGCGTCCGCCTCCTGCGACCGGACGCGGAGCACCCGCGCTGTGGGGGCCGATCCGCCGTTCGCGACCTCGAGCGAGCCCGAAGCGGCGTCCCACGCCACGGACCACGACCCGAGTGCCGTCGGGAACAGCGGCTCGACGACCACCGCCTGCCCGGCGAACGCCGGCAGCGGCAACGACACCGACGCCGACGCACCGGGCAGCGACCACACCGACAGGTACAGGTCGCCCGAGGCGGTGTGCAGGCCGAGTGCGACCCACGGGTCCTCCCAGGCGGGCAGCCCGAGGGGCCAGACCGGGACGGACCCCTCGACGACGTCGAGGACCTGCCGGTGTGCCGCGATGGCGTCACCGACCACCGCGCGCTGCGACGACGTCATCTCGTTGAGGTACCCGGACAGGTACATCCGCCCGAGCACCCCGTTGACGAGCGACAGCGTGAACAGCTCCGGGTCCATCGTCGGCGCCGGGTACGCCCAGTTCCCCGCCTGCTCGGGCAGCATCGCGGCGGGAGCGGCGGCGGCGATCGTGGCGGACAACACCGGGTCCTGCTGGTCCGACGTCGACTGCATGTGCAGGCGGGACAACACGGCCCAGTCGGCGCGCATCGCTCCCGAGGCGCAGTTCTCGATGAGCAGTGCCGGGTACCGCTCCTGCACCGCGTCGAGCCAGTCGAGCAGCGCCCGCTGGTGGTCGAGCATCCCGGCGAACGGCCCCGTCATGGTGTTGTTGTCCATCTTGAAGAACGTCACCCCGAGCTCCCCGACGAGCCGGTCGACCACCGCGTCGAGGTGCGCGCGGGCCTCCGGCGAGCGCAGGTCGAGCAGGTGCCGCCCGTGCTCCGAGACCCGGACCCCGTGGTGCTCGACGAACGCGGACGGCGGCAGGGTCGAGGCCAGCGGCGAGTGGATGCCGATGACCTCGGGTTCGAGCCAGAGGCCGGCCTGCATGCCGCGCGCACGGATGTGGTCGATGACGGCCCCGAGTCCCGTCGGGAACCGCGACGCCGCTTCCTCCCACGCTCCGACGGTGTCCCACCAGTGCCCCTCGGCGTACCAGCCGGCGTCGATGCAGAACAGGTCCGCTCCGGCGTCGGCTGCCGCGTCGATGAGCGGCAGGAGCTTCTCGGTGGTCGGGTCGCCCATGAGCGTGTTCATGTAGTCGTTGAACACCAGGGGCAGGGCGCGGTCGGCCTCCCGCACGTGCCGGAACGCCCGACGCTGCCGGGTGAGCACCCCGAAGGCGTCGTCGATCGACCCGGCGATGCCGACGGACACCGGCACCGAGGTGAACGGCTGCTCGGGCGTGACGACGGTGGTCCACTGGTGTTCCTGGTCGGTGGGGCCGCTCAGCAGCAGGTACGCGTGCCGCCGGGTCTCGCCGAGCTCGTACAGCCACGGCCCGTTGTGCTCGACCTGCCAGACGAGCGCGTACGGAAGCGACACAGCGTCCTCCGCCCGCAGCACCCCGATCGGCAGCGCCTCGCCCGTCGACCACGAACCGCGGTTCTGCACGACGGCGCGGCTGCGGGGCGGGTGGTGCTGGGCCTCCCGGTCGATCGCCGCGAGCCCGATCGACCGCAGCGGATCGGTCCGCCAACGGCTCTCCGCTGCCCAGTCGTTGTCGGCGTGCACGAGGGCGAGCTCGTCGACGGTGGCGCCCGAGTCGGCCAGGAACGCCCCGGTCGCGAACGACGAGACGAAGTCGACGACGTGCTCACCGTGCTCGGCCGACACCTCGGTCCACGTCTGGAACGCGGGCACGCCGGCGCGCGCCCGGAACACCGACTCGGCCTGGAGGCCCGTGGCTGCGTCCGCCTGCACGATCCGGAACCACAGGTCGGTCCCGTCGTCGTGCACGTGGTGCGACACGGGGCGCAGTCGCGCCCCGATGGTGGAGTCCACGTGCCGGAACCCGCCCGGGAACCGGCCGTGCCCGATCGTCGTCAGCTCGACGAGCGGCTGCGGGTCGTCCGGCCCGTCGGCGAGCGCTCTGCCAGCCGACGCTCCGCCGGCCGGCACGAACGACACGAGCGCCGCTGGCTGGTCCGCACCGACCCGGAACCGTGAGGCGAACCCGTCGGTGACCCAGTCGACGAACGTCGGCCCGTTGCTCATCGCGCCCCGACCGGTGCGGGCTCGCTCGACACCCAGTCCCCGATCGTGTGGTCGTAGCAGGTGGTGTTGTCGATCTTCGTCCGGTCGAGCGGCGGCCCCGCGGTGATCCGGCGCTCGGTGCGCTCCGGGTCGGGGGCGGCCTCGGCGAGCAGCCGGGTGTAGTCGTGGTGCGGGTCGAGGATGACGGCGTCCGACGGACCCCGCTCGACGACCCGGCCGCGGTAGAGCACGAGGATCTCGTCGGAGAAGTGCCGCGCGGTCGCCAAGTCGTGCGTGATGTAGAGCACGGCCAGGTGGTCCTCGCGCTGCAGGCGGCCGAGCAGGTTGAGGACGCTCAGGCGGATCGAGACGTCGAGCATCGACACGGGTTCATCGGCGATGAGCACCTGGGCGCCCGGGGCGAGTGCGCGGGCGATGGCGACGCGCTGCCGCTGCCCGCCGGAGAGCTCGTGCGGCCGTCGCGACGCGAAGTCCTCGTCGAGGTTCACCCGACCGAGCAGTTCCCGCACCTTGTCGGCGGTCTCGTCGGCGCCGCGAGCCCGGTGGTGCAGCTGCAGCGGCCGGGCGATGTGGTGCTCGATCGAGTGGAACGGGTTGAGCGAGGCGAACGGGTCCTGGAACACCATCTGCACGTGCCGCCGGTACATGCTGCCCTCGACGGGGGTGCCGTCCTCGAGCCGCACGTCGATCGAGCCGCGCGTCCTGGTCTCGAGCTTGGCGAGCATCCGCGCGATGGTGGACTTGCCCGAGCCGGACTCCCCCACCAGCGCGACGGTGCGGCCGGGCAGCAGGTCGAACGACACGTCGTCGACGGCCCGCAGGGTGGTGCGCTTCAGGCCCTTGCGGGTGTGGAAGTCCTTGCCGAGGTGGCTGACGGTCACACTGGTCATCGGTCCGTCTCCTGTGCTGCCTGGACCACGACGGCCCGGGTGTCGGTCTCGGGTTCGGCGCCGTCCTCGACCCCGGTGCGGATGAACGCGCCGCGGGCTCCGGACAGGCTCGGGAACGACTGCAGCAGCTTCCGCGTGTACGGGTGCTGCGGGTCGTGCTGGATCACGCTGGCGCGGTCGCACTCGACGACCTCGCCGCGGAGCATGATCGCGATCCGGTCGCTGATCTCGAGCAGCAGCGGCAGGTCGTGGGTGATGAACACGACGGCGAACCCGAGCTCGTCGCGCAGTCGGACGATCTCGCGCAGGATCTCCCGCTGCACCACGACGTCGAGCGCGGTGGTCGGCTCGTCCATGATCATGATCTGCGGTTCGAGCAGCATCGCCATCGCGATCATGACGCGCTGCCGCATGCCGCCCGACAGTTCGTGCGGGTACGCGGTGATGCGGGACGGGTCGACGCCGACGCGGCGCAGGGCGTCCTCGGCGATGGCCCGACGTTCCTTGCGGGGCAGGCCCTTGCGGTGTTCGACCAGGGCGTCGTCGAGCTGGGCACGGATCGTGGTGACCGGGTTGAGCGCGTTCATCGCCCCCTGGAACACCATCGACAGTTTCGACCACCGCACGGCCCGGAGCTGCTCGTGCGGCAGGCCGAGCAGGTCGACGTCGGTGCCGTCGCGGTCGTGGAACGTGATGCTGCCCGACGTGACCTTCGCCGGCGGCCGGTGCAGCCGGGTGATGGCGTACGCCAGCGTCGTCTTGCCGCAGCCCGACTCCCCCGCGAGTCCGAGGATCTCGCCGGGCGCCAGGGTGAGCGAGACGTCCTTGACGGCGTGCACGGGGTGCTCGGTCTCGTAGACCACGTCGAGGTGGTCGATGGTCAGCACGGCCGGCCGGCGGCCGTCCCCCGTGGCGTCGGAGGTGACCGGTCGTGCGGTGTCGGTGGCACTCATCGGGCGACCCCCTTCGTGTCGTGACCGGCGGTGGCGACGCGGGCCGGGCCTCCCGAGCGGGCCGCACGCTTCGCACGACGGTCGCGCCGTCGCTGCGCACGCACGTTCGCGAGTCGCGGGTTGATGACCTCGTCGATCGAGAAGTTCACCAGGGACAGGCCCATGCCGAGCAGGGCGATGAGCAGGCCGGGCGGCACGAACCACCACCAGGCGCCGTTCGCCAACGCGAAGCCGTTCTGGGCGTAGAAGAGCATCGTGCCGAGCGTCGACGAGTTCGACGCCCCGAGCCCGAGGAACGACAGCCCCGCCTCCCCGAGGATCGCGGCGATCACCGCGAACACGAACTGCGACGCGAGCACCGGCAGCAGGTTCGGCAGGATCTCGACGGCGATGACCCGCCAGGGCCGTTCGCCGGCGACCCGGGCAGCGGACACGTAGTCGCGGTTGCGGATCGACATCGTCTGCGCCCGCAGCACCCGGGCGGACCCGGCCCACGACGTGATCGCCAGGACGACCGCGATGGTCCAGAGCCCGCGGGCCTCACGCGGCACCAGGCCGGAGATGACGATGACGAGCGGCAGGCCGGGGATGACGAGGAACACGTTCGAGAACAGCGAGAACGCCTCGTCCATGATCCCGCCCAGGTAGGCGCCGAGGATGCCGAAGAACGCGGACAGCACCGTGGCGAGGACGCCGACGATGAGCCCGATCTGCAGGCTGCCCCGGGTGGCGAAGGCGAGCTGCGCCAGGACGTCCTGACCGGTCTGGGTGGTGCCGAGGACGTTCGAGCCGCTCGGTCCCTGCAGCCCGGTGTCGCGGATGGTGGTGGGGTCGCCGACGAGCAGCGGCCCGATCACCCCGAACAGCGTGACGCCGGCGACGAGCGCGATGCCCGTGACGAGCCACGGGGTGAGGGTCGGCAAGAACCTGCGGATGCCGCCCTTCGACGCGCGCCGGGTGGCGATCGACGTGGTGCTGTCGGCCTCCTCGGTCAGCGCGCCGATGGTGGGCTCGGTCTCCTGCTGGATGTTGGTCATGGTCGTCTCCTCCCCTAGCTCCGGGCCCGCGTGCGCGGGTCGATCAGTCCGTACAGCAGGTCGACGACGAGGTTCGCGCCGAGGACCGCCAGGGTGATGAACAGGAAGATGCCCTGCATGAGCGCGTAGTCGTTGTTCGTCACGGCGGACAGCAGCTTCGACCCGATGCCCGGGTACGAGAACACCTGCTCGGTGACGACGGACCCGGACACGATGAACCCGAGGGAGATCGCGAACCCGGCGACGGACGGCAGCACGGCGTTCCGGGCGGCGTAGTTCCGCAGGATCTTGCCGTCGGACAGGCCCTTCGCCTGCGCGGTGGTGATGTAGTCCTCGGACAGCGTCGACACCATCATGTTCCGCATGCCGAGCAGCCAGCCGCCGAGCGACGCGAGCACGATCGTCACCGCCGGCAGCACCCCGTACTGCACCGCCGAGACGATGAAGTCCCAGTTGAACCCGGGTGTCAGGATGACGTCGTAGCCGCCCTGCGCCGGGAACAGGTGGAGCCCGGTGGCGAAGAAGTACACCAGGATCAGCGCGAGCCAGAAGTACGGCACCGCGGCGAGCAGGGTGGTGGCCGGCACGAACGAGTCCAGCCAGGTGCCGGGCCGCCACCCGACGAAGGCCCCGAGGCCGACGCCGATGATCGCGGCCACGATGGTGGCGATGCCGACCAGGGCGATGGTCCACGGCAGCGAACTGCCGATCACCTCGGTGACGGGTGCCGGGAAGTAACTGACGGACACGCCGAGGTCACCGCGGAACACGTTGACCAGGTAGTGGCCGTACTGGGAGATGAGCGGCTCCGAGGAATCGCCACCGAGGAGCAGCTCGTACGCCTCCCGGGTCGCCGGGGTCACCTGCCCGCCGCGCTGCTGGAGCTTGGCGAGCAGGATGTCCACCGGGTTGCCGGGCAGGAGCCTGGGGATGATGAAGTTCAGCGTCAGGGCCGCCCACAGTGCGACGACGTAGAAGCCGATCTTGCGCAGGAAGTAGGTCATCGTCGAGTGCCCCTCGGTCGCGATCCCATCGGTGTCAGCCCTTCGCCGGCTTGAGCGCCTTGAAGATCTCGGCGTTGTCCGGGCTCGCCCAGACCGCCGGGAACGCGTACAGGTCGTCCTTCGTCGGCCAGCCGGTGAACTTCGCCGCGTGGAACTCGCTCGTCGTGCCGCCGGTCATCACGGGGATGTAGGGCAGGTCCTCGACGATGTGCTCCTGGATCGTGTCGAGCTCGGGCTGGGTCGCCGCGGTGTCCTCGGGGTTGATCGTGGCGAGCTTCGCGATGGCCTTGTCGACGTCGGGGTTGCTGTACCGCGAGATGTTCATCGGGGCCGCTGCACCGACCTTCGCGGTGTTGGCCGTCGTGAAGTAGTTGTTGTACAGGTAGTACGGGTTCGCCGTCGGGCCCTGGCCGAGCGAGTCGATCGCGAGCTCGAAGTTGCCCTTGGTCTTCTTGTCGGTCCACTCGTTCCACGACGACTGCTGCGCCTTGAGCTCGATACCCGCGGCCTTGAGCTGCTGCGTCATCGTGTCGATCGCGGTGATGTAGTCGGTCCACCCGGTGACGACCTCGACCGTCAGGGACAGCTTCTTGCCGTCCTTGGCGTAGATGCCGTCGGAGCCCTTCTTCCACCCGGCGTCCTCGAGGGTCGAGGCGGCCGCGTCGGTGTCGGCGGTCTCCGGCATCACGGCCGGCTCGATGTCCTTCGAGATGGTGTCCTTCTGCGTCGTGGTGAGCGCGAAGGTCGGCGAGATCTCGCTCGCGGTGTTCTCGAACGCCAGCGAGTTGAGCTGCTTGCGGTTGATGGCGTCGGCGATGGCGTGGCGGACGGCCGGGTCGGTCTGCGGGCCGGCGCAGCCCAGGTCGGTGTTCGCGCAGGTCAGCAGGGCCATCTGGTTCTGGCCGACGGTGATGCCGTCGTAGCCGTTGTAGTTGGCGGGGATGTCGTCCATGTTCGGCACCGGGCCGGTCTGCCAGTCGATCGACCCCTGCTTCAGTGCGTCGGCGCCGGCGGTGTTGCCGGAGAGCGACAGGTAGCGGATGGTCTTCACGGCCGGGGCGCCGTCCCAGTACTTCTTGTTCGCCTCGAGGGTGAACGCCTGCGCCTTGAAGGTGCCGAGCGTGTACGGGCCGGTGCCGACGGGCTCGCGCACGACGTCGGTGGTCGGGTCGATGTCCTTCCACAGGTGCTCGGGCACGATCCAGGTCTTGCCGAGCAGGTTCGGGCCGAGCACGAACGACGGCTTGTCGAACGAGACGACCACCTTGTCGTCGCCGTCGGCCTTCGCGGTGCCGTCGTAGCCGATCGAGTTCAGGGCCTTCTGCTTCTTGAGCATGTCGAGCGTGAACACGACGTCCTTCGAGGTGAAGGGTTCGCCGTCGCTCCAGGTGGCCCCGTCGCGCAGCGTGATGGTGAGCTGCGTGCCGTCGTCGTTCCACTCGTAGGACTTGCCGAGCAGCGGCTTCGGGTCCTTCGTGTTGACGTTGGTGATGAAGAAGAGCGACTCGTAGATCGTGCCGACGCCGCCGATGTTGGACGGCGACCACGGGTTGAAGTTGATCTGGTAGTCGCCGGACTGGCCGGTGTACGCCACCAGGGTCGAGGCAGCGGCGTCGTTCGTGCTGGCGGTGCCGCTGGAGCTGCAGCCGCTGAGCGCGAGGCCGGCTGCGAGGAGAACGGCGCCGCCGATGGCGAGCCGTGAACGGGTTGGGTTGAACATCGTTGTCCTCTCGGTCTGCGTCGTCGCAGGGTCCACGTTGTGAGCGTGATTGTTACACGCGTAAACTAAGGCGGTCAAGGGGTCGGGTCACGGCCCCGTAACGATGAGGAGACGCAATGGAGCGGACCACCCTGGACGGCACGTGGACCCTCGAGGCGGTGACCGGGCCCGAGCAGTCGGCGGAGCACCGCGAACCGGTCGAGGCGCAGGTCCCCGGCTGCGTGCACACCGACCTGCTGCGGGCCGGCCGGATCCCTGACCCGTTCGACGGCGACGGCGAGGCCGCCACCCAGTGGATCGGCGACACCGTCTGGCGCTACCGCCGCACGTTCGACTGGACCGCGCCGGACGAGACCCGCCACGACCTCGTCGCCGAGGGCCTCGACACCCTCGCCACGATCGAGCTCAACGGCATCGTCGTCGCGACCACCGCCAACCAGCACCGCTCGTACCGGTTCCCCGTCGGGCACCTGCTCCGACCGGGCACGAACGAGCTCGTCGTCACGTTCGACGCGCCCGTCCCCGCAGCCGAGCGTCTGTCCGCACTGCACGGCGGCGAGCTGCCCCACGTCAACCACCACCCCTACAACGCGCTCCGCAAGAACGCGTCGAACTTCGGGTGGGACTGGGGCGTCGACGTCGCCACGAGCGGCATCTGGAAGTCGATCGGCATCGAGTCCTGGAGCGGCGTCCGCATCGCGGCCGTCCGCCCGCTCGTCGACCTCGACGGCACCACCGGTGTGCTGTCGGCCCACGTCGACGTCGAGCACGCCGGTTCCACCGGCTCCTTCTCACAGGCGATCGGCAGCGCGCCCGTCGCGTCCGCGGACGGTTCTGCGGGCAGCGGCCTGGAGGCCCGGATCACCCTGGCCCCGCACCCCGCGTCCGCAGGGCACCCGGGTTCCGACACCGCCGGCCGGGTGGTCGGCGCGCGCCCCGTCGTCGACGGCGCGGCGACCGTCCGCCTCGAGGTCCCCGACGTCGCCGTCTGGTGGCCCCGCGGCGAGGGCGACCAGCCGCTGTACGACGTCCGGGTCGAGGTCGGCGACGACGTGTGGACCGGCCGCGTGGGCTTCCGCACCGTCACGCTCGACACCGCCGCCGACGCCGGCGGCGCGCCGTTCCTGCTGCGCGTCAACGGCCGTCCGGTCATGGTGCGCGGGGCGAACTGGATCCCCGACCACGCCTACCTGACCGAGATGACGCCCGAGCGCTACGCGGACCGGATCCAGGACGCGATCGACGCGAACATGAACCTGCTCCGCATCTGGGGCGGCGGGATCTACGAGTCCGACGACCTGTACGACCGGTGCGACGAGCTCGGCGTCCTGGTGTGGCAGGACTTCCTGTTCGCCTGTGCCGCCTACGCCGAGGAGCCCTGGCTCGCCGACGAGGTCGAGCCCGAGGTCCGCGAGGCCGTCACCCGCCTCAGCCCGCACCCGTCGCTCGTGGTGTGGAACGGCAACAACGAGAACCTCGTCGCCTACGCCGAGTGGGGCTGGCGGCCGTCGCTCGTCGGCCGGACCTGGGGCAACGGCTACTACCGTTCCCTGCTCCCGTCGATCGTCGCCGAGCTGGACCCGACCCGGCCGTACACGCCGGGCAGCCCGTTCTCGTTCGACGAGTACCTGACGCCGAACGACCAGCGGAACGGCAGCGTGCACATCTGGGACGTCTGGAACCGGCTCGACTACCGCGCATACGCCGACTGGGAGCCGCGGTTCGTCGCCGAGTTCGGGTTCCAGGGCCCGCCGGCGTGGTCGACCCTGACCGCGGTGGTGCACGACGAGCCCCTCGACCCGGACGGCCACGAGATGCTCGTGCACCAGAAGGCCGACCAGGGCAACCGGAAGCTCGCCGACGGCATGCGCGGGCACCTGCCCGAGCCGGCCTCCATCGAGGACTGGCACTTCGCCGCGCAGCTCAACCAGGCGCACGCGATCCGCTTCGGCATGGAGTGGTTCCGCTCCCGCACGCCCGACAACACCGGCATGGTCGTCTGGCAGCTCAACGACGACTGGCCCGTGGTGTCCTGGGCCCTCGTCGACCACGCCGGCATCCGGAAGCCCGTGTGGTACGCCGTCCGGCAGGCCTACCAGCCCGTGCTGCTCACCGTGCAGCCGTCGTCCGGCGGCCAGGGTGGGCTCGACGTCGTCCTCGTCAACGCGTCCGGGGCGTCGGTCGCCGACGAGGTCACGGTCTCCCGCGTCGCCTTCGACGGCACCGTGCTCGAGTCGTCGTCGTTCACGCTCGCGGCCGACCCCGCCGATGCCGCCCGGGTGCAGCTGCCGTCGTCGCTCGCGGTACCGGGCGACCCCGGTTCCGAGGTCCTCGTCGTCACGGGAGCCGGCACCCGCACGGTGCACGACTTCGCCGAGGTCGTCGACCAGGCGCTCGAGCCCTCGCCCCTGTCGACGGTCGTGTCGGCGACGGACGACGGCGCGACGGTCACCGTGACGGCGACGGCGTACGCGCGCGACGTCTCGCTGTTCCCCGACCGCGTGGATGCGGCCGCCCGCGTTGACGACGGGTTGGTGTCCCTGCTCCCCGGCGAGTCGGTGACCTTCACGGTGACGGGTGCGCCGGGCATCGCCGCACAGGAGCTCGTCCACCCGCTCGTCCTCCGCCACGCGGGTTCGCTCCTGCCCTGAACGGGGCGTCGCGCTGACGGTTCCGGTTCACGATCCCCCGGGTTCGCGAACCGGAACCGTCGGTCGAACGTGCTCAGTCGAGGGCGCGGAGCTCCAGCACGATCGCGGTCGCGGGGGCGAGCAGCGGGAGCCGTGCGCCGACGTCCTCGAACACGGCGCCCGTCAGTTCCAGGTGCCCGCGCACGAGCCACTCCGGCGGCACCATGTCGAGCCCGTGCGGCACGGCGAGCCCGGCCACCGGGGCGAGCCGGTAGCGCCGCGACCGGTCGAGTCCGCGCACCCGGAGCGGCACCGGCAACGACCTCGGCCCCGTCTCCGTCCGCGCCACCCGCACCAGCGCCCGCGAACGGTCGGTGGCCACGACCGACGTCGCCACCGTCCCCGGGTCCCCGAGGTCCAGGTGCCGCAGCCGCCCGGAGTGAAGCAGCCCTCGCTCCCGTCGGTACAGCGCCGTCCAGGCCCGGAGCCGGTCGAGCTCCTCGGGTGACAGCTTCGTGATGTCGGTCTCGATGCCGGCCGAGCCGAACAGCGACACCGCCATCCGGAAGTCCAGGTCGAGGTGCCGGCCCGTGGTGTGCGAGATCTCCGGCCCGACGTGCGAACCGATCAGCTCGAGTGGCAGCAGCACCTCGGTCCAGCGCTGGATCGGCAGTCGCTCGAAGGCGTCGTTCGAGTCCGACGGCCACACCCGGTCGGTCCGCTCGAGCACGCCGAGGTCGATCCGGGCACCGCCGCTCGCGCACGCCTCGATCTCGAGCCACGGGTGCCGCGCACGCAGCTCGTCCATCAAGGCGTACACGCCGCGGGTGTGCGCGTCGATGCCGGCGCGACCCGCGTGCACCGCGTGCACGATGTCCCGGTTCTGGTCCCACTTCACGAAGTCGACGTGGTGCGCACCGATCACGCGGGACATGCTCTCGAGCACGTGGTGCCGGGCCAGCGGGTTCGCCATGTCGAGCACGTACTGGTTCCGCCACGTGCGGACGTCGTCCTCAGGGCGCTGCAGCATCCACTCGGGGTGGGCCTCCGCCAGCTCGGAGACCGGGCTGACCATCTCGGGCTCGAACCACAGGCCGAACTCCATGCCGAGCGCACGCACCCGGTCGACGAGCGGTGCCAGCCCGTCCGGCCACACCGTCGGGTCGACGCGCCAGTCCCCGAGCGAGGTCGCATCCGACCGCCGGCCGAGGAACCACCCGTCGTCGAGCACGAACCGCTCGACCCCGATGTCGGCCGCCGTCTCCGCCAGTGCCACCAGGGGCTCGAGCTCCTGCCGGTAGTAGACGGCCTCCCACGTGTTCAGCACCACGGGCCGGGGTCGTCGCGGGTGCCCCGGACGGCTGCGCAACGAGTCGTGCAGGCGGTCGGACAGCCCGTCGATCCCGGTGTCGCTCCACACGAACACGGCGTCGGGGGCGGTGAACGACTCCCCCTCGCCGAGCACGACCTCGCCGGCGCGCAGCAGTTCCCCGGCACCGAGCAGCGGTCGCGCCTCGGCGAGCTGGTCGTACCGGTACACGGAGTCGGCGCTCCAGGCCAGGTGCACCGCCCACAGCTCGCCCTCGGCATCCGAGAACCCGGGCGTCCCGAGCACGAGCAACGTCGGCGAGTCGTGTCCGGTCCGCCCGCGACGGCTCTCGCGCGCGTGGCTCCCGGCGGTCGCTGCCCGGCGCTGCGGGGTGCGCTCACGGGTCCACCGTCCGCCCAGGTCGAGCACCTCGGTGATCCGCTCTCCCACCGGCAGCGTCGCCTCGAGCGCCTGCACGTGCACGGGTCCGGCGTGCGTGTTCGTCACCGTGTGCCGCACCCGCAGCACCCCGGCGGTGTCGAGTGCGAACTCGCTCCGGAGCGCCACCGAGTCCGACTCGGCGGTCACGACGATCCGCTGTTCGTCCGCGACGGAGACGACAGCCGTGGCGACCTCACGCCACCGCGGCACCAACGGCAGCCCGTCCACGTGCCCCGCGATCCCCGGTCGACCCTCCCACCCGTCGCGCTCGGTCGGCAGCACCGTGAGGGGCCACCGCGCGTCGAGCGCACTCGGTCCGAGCGGCCGGCCGAGTGCGAGCAGCAGGTCGGCCGTCTCGTCCGGCGCGACGGGCCCGACGTCCCGACCCCAGTGCAGCACCTCGGGCAGCCCGTCCGCCGCGGAGGCCAGCACCAGCGACACCCCGGCTGATCGCAGCACGTGCACCCGTCGATCGCCTGCACCGACGGCTGTCGACTCGCGCTCCACGACGGTCACGAGGCCCGCTCCTCGCGCAGCACGCGGACGCGTCCGGCCGGCACGACGGTGTCCGGCCCGTGGCCGGACCCGTCGAGCAGGTCCGTCCCGGACGCGACGACCGTGACGTCGTCAGCACGGTGGTTGACGAGGAACAGGAAGGCGGAACCGTCGTCGCCGACGCGACGCACCGCCTCCAGGCCGGGAGGCCCGGTGACCGTCCGCAGGATCCCCCGCTCCGCGATCACCCCGTCCACGAGCCGTTGGATGCTGTCGTCCGCGAGCATCGCGGACACGTACCAGGCGCCGCCGCCGACGGCGCGGCGCGTGACGGCGGGCCGGCCCGCGAGCGGGCCGTCGGTGTACCGGAGCACGGACTCGGCGTCCTCGAGCACGACCGCTTCGGCCCAGTCGGTGACGACCTCGCCGTCGTCGAGGGTCCAGCGTTCGTCGCGCTGCAGCGGGGTGAACTCCTCGCTCCAGGCGCCGAGCACCTGGCGGAACGCTCCCGGGTAGCCCCCGGTGCGGATGCGCGCGGTCTCGTCGGCGACGCCGGACAGGTACGTGACGACCAGGGTGGCGCCGCGGTCCACCACGGCGGACAACCGCGCGGCGGTCGCGTCGTCGACGATGAGCATCGTCGGCACGACGACCACGTCGTAGCCGTCCAGGTCGGCGTCGGCGGGGACCACGTCCGTGAGCACCTGCCGGTCGTGGAACGCGCGGTGCCAGGCGCGGAGCTCCCGGCCGTAGCGCAGGCCCCGGTGCGGCTTGAGCCCTGACTGCACGGCCCACCCGGAGGCCTCGTCCACGACGATCGCGACCCGGGCCGGCTCGACTCGGGTGCCCTGCACGGGTGCGAGGTCCTGCAGCGCCCGGCCGAGGGCGAGGATCTCGCGCCAGATGCGTGTGCGGGTGCCGGCGTGCGGGAGCATCGCCGAGTGGAACTGCTCCGCGCCCGCGGTGGAGGCCCGCCACTGGAAGAACAGCGCCCCGTCGGACCCGTGCGCGACGTGCGCCAGGGCGTTCCGGACGAGCTCCGCGGGTTCCTTGGCGCGGTTGCGCTGCTGCCAGCTCGGGCCGCCCGTCGAGTGCTCCATGAGCAGCCAGGGACGGCGTTCCGCCGACATCCCGCGCATCCGGTCACCGGCCAGCGCGAGGTCCTGCTCGCGGCGGGCGTCGTGGACGAGCGTGTAGTGGTCGTTCGCGACGATCGCCACGTGCTTCGCCCACCCGGCGTAGTCGACGACCTGCGACCCGGCGCCCACCATGAAGTTCGTCGTGACCGGCACGTCCGAGTGCTGCTCGATGACGGCTTTCTCAGCGTCGTACTGGCGGAGCAGGGCGTCGGACGAGTACCGCTCGAAGTCCAGCGCGAGCCCGGGGTTCGGCGCACCACCCACACCGCGCGGCGGCGAGACCTCGTCGAACGAGGTGTAGGTGTGCCCCCAGAAGGCCGTGCCCCACGCGTCGTTCGCGGCCTCGACGTCGCCGTACTCCGAGACGAGCCAGTGCCGGAAGTCCGCTGCCGACTCCTCGCAGTAGCACCGGCCGTTGCCGCCGCCGAGCTCGTTGCTCACGTGCCAGAGCCGCACCGCCGGGTGTCGGCCGTACCGCTCGGCCAGCGCGTCGACCATGCGGAGCGCCTGTTCCCGGAACAGCTCGGAGGCCGGGCACCACCCGAGTCGCCCACCCGGTCGTTCCCGACGCTCCGTGGCGTCCACGGGCAGGATCTCCGGGTGTGCGGTCAGCAGCCAGTTCGGTGGGGCAGCGGTCGGCGTCGCGAGGTCCACCGCGATGCCGTGCTCGTGCAGCAGCGCGAGCACGTCGTCGAGCCACTCCCACGTGAAGTCCCCCGGCGACCGCTCGAGCAGTGCCCACGAGAACACCCCGACGGTGACCAGGTTCACGCCGGCCTCACGCATCAGGCGAACGTCCTCGAGCCAGGTCTCCCGGGGCCACTGCTCGGGGCTGTAGTCGCCGCCGAACGACAGGCCGTCGGTCGGCCACGGGACGGTGGGGGCAGCGGTCACGGCATCTCCTTCGATGGTGTGGACCGCTCAAGCCTCCCGTCTGCGTCCGCGTTTGTCAACGTGTGTAACTAACGTCGCGACACCTCTACCGGCTCCCTCGGCCGATCACTCCCCCAGCAGCCGACGGATGGCGAGGACCGCCCCGGCGCGTGCCCACTCCGAGAACTCGAACGGCTGTACCTCCACCGTGACCGGCTCGGTGTACGGCGCCAGGGCGGCCCGCATCGACTCGTCGACGGTCGCCCGCGCCAGGTCGTACACGGGCAGCCCGTCGCCCGTCAGCACGATCGCTGCGGGGTCGGCAATGTGCACCGCGGTGGCGAGCAGGACCCCGAGGGCACGGCCGGCATCCTCGAACGCAGCGAGGGCTGCCTCGTCGCCGTCCCGGGCGAGCTCGACCACCTGGTCGTAGGTCTTCCCCTCGTGCCCGGCGTTCCGCACGATGACCGGGCTGGGCAGGTAGCTCGAGGCACACCCGGCGTGACCGAGGCCACAGTCCGGACCGCCCCCGAGGACGGGAAGGTGGCCGATGCGCCCCAGCCGTCCGTGCTCCCCGGTGGAGACCTGCCCGTTCGCGATGAGCCCGAGGCCCAGGCCCTCACCGACCGTCACGAGGACCATGGACCCGCGACCGGCACCCGCACCGAACCAGTGCTCCTTCGCGGTGAGCGCGTGGACGTCGTTCGCGGTGAACGTGGCGATCCCCGTCCGCTCCTCGAGCATCCGGGCGAACGGCACCTCGTGCCACCCGAGGAACACCGACGCCGCGACGACGGACTCCCCGGCGCGGACCATGACGTCACCGGGCAGCGAGACCCCGATCGCGCAGATGGCTGGATGCGCAGCACGGAGTCGGCCGAGCACCACCGTGATCTGCTCCGCGAGCGACTCGGCGGCGGTGTCGTCGATGCCTTCTTCGTGCAGGGCGAGGACCCGTCCACCCAGGTCCGTGACCGCGGCGTACAGGCGGTCCTTCGTGAGCTTGATGCCGAGGAACTCCCACTGCCCGCTGCTCACCTGCAGGAGCTCCGACGGCCGGCCGGTGGCGCCGCGCACATCAGTGCCGACCTCGACCACGAGCCGCTGTGACACGAGGATGCGCATCGCCCGCGTGAGGCTCGCCCGTGAGAGCCCGAGTGACCGAGCGATCTCGGCGCGGGAGAGCACCCCGTGGATGAGGATCTCCCGCAGCGCCAGTCGGGAGCCGTCGGGCAGGGCCGGCCAGGCTTCGGTCATCGTTCCTCCGTCGTCGGCTGATCCTACGGCCTGACCGGGCCCCGTCGACAAGGACCCAGAACGGGCCGGAAACGCAGAAAACCCCTGACCACGAATGGTCAGGGGTTCCCTGGTTCTTCTACGTTAAGTCCGGCGGCGTCCTACTCT